>NZ_CP010802.1:2221875-2962500 GCF_001278055.1 Desulfuromonas soudanensis
GCGGCGACGATGCGGATGTCGACGGGGACCGGCTTCACTCCGCCGACCGGCTCATACTCCTTCTCCTGCAAGACCCGCAGGAGTTTTGCCTGGAGGGAAGGTTTCATGTCGCCGATTTCGTCGAGGAACAGAGTGCCGCCGTCGGCGTACTGCACGCGTCCCATCTTCGACTGGTTGGCGCCGGTAAAGGCCCCCTTGACGTAGCCGAAGAGCTCGCTTTCGAGGAGCTCCTCGGGTATGGCGGCGCAGTTGACCGGCACGAAGTTCTTTCCCCGCCGGGGACTGGTGGCGTGAATCGCCCGGGCGACCAACTCCTTGCCGGTGCCGCTGGCTCCCTGAATCAGGACGGTGCTGATGTCGTCCTCGGCCACCTTTTCGATGAGGTTGAAAAGGTTCTGCATCTTTCCGGAGTTACCGATGATGCCGTTGAATCCTTCGGTCTTGCGAATCTTGTGGCCGCGGACCTCCTTGTGAATCAGGAGGTCATGATAGGTCAAGCCTCGGGCGAGGGCGATGATCGCCTCATCGAAATCGTAGGGGGCATGGATATAGAAGAAGACGCCAAGCTTCAGGACTTCGTTGATTTTTTCCCGGTCATTAAAGGGAACCGCCGCGAAGGTGACGATTTCGGCATTGGCGGCATGAACCTTTTTCAGCAGATCGATACCGCTTTTCTGCGGCAGAAAGAGATCGGTCATCAGAACGGAAATATCTTCCCTCTGAATGATTTCCTCGGCCTCGACGGTACTCGCTGCCTCCAGCACCAGGCACCCGACTTCCTTCCGAAGCATCACCGCCAGCCCTTCCCTGGCGTGATGGTCAGCGTCAACCAACAGTATGCTGCGTAGTGTTTCCGCCATCTTAAGTCAAAACCTCGTCATCGGGATGAGGGTGCAGGCTTCTCCGAATGACGCGGGACACCCGCGTCCGTGGAAAAGAGATTTCCCCCTATTTTGCGTACTTATAGTAACTGACCGTGGCGCCCTTGCCAATTACTAATTGCACCTGATTCATAATTAACTTCAATCAACCTCTTCCTCTTCTCCCTGCGCCGCCTCTCCCCGAAGGGCTTCGGAAAGCCCGGATTCCCGCACGGTTCGTCGCGCCACCGCCGCGGCGAAGAGTTCCCGCCCGCCCCAGAGGGCCACTGAGCGGCGCGCCCGGCTGATCCCCGTATAGATCAGCTCCCTTGCCAGATTCCCGTCCTCTTCCCCCGGCAGCAAAAGGAGAACCCGGTCGAATTCCGTCCCCTGACTCTTGTGCACCGTCATGGCGTAGGCCGTCTGATGCTCCGGCAGGCGCGCCGGGGCAATTTTCCTGTAAACACCGGCGCCGCGAGGAAAAAAGGCCCTGAGCTGGCCGCCGGAGTCGGGGTCGGGGAGAATGAGTCCGAGATCGCCGTTGAAGAGTCCGAGACGGTAATCGTTGGACGTGATCATCAGCGGCTGCCCCGGGGTCCATCGGCTCCCCTCCCTGATCAACCCGGCGCGTTGCAGGATCCCCTCGACGGTCGCGTTGAGTCCCGCGACTCCCCAGGGGCCGCGGCGCAAGGGGGTAAGAATCATGAAGCGCCCGAGCTGGGCGAAGGCGTCCTCCGCCGTCGCCGCACGCAGCATCGCTCCGTACCCGGCGACGACCTCGGCGGCCAGGGCCGCCCCCATCCCGGAGGCTCCGGGAAGGGGAGAGAACCGGAGATCACTTTGCGCCGGGTCGTCGCAAAGAGCCAGGGCCCCGGGACCGTCGCCGGCGTTGACCGCCCGGCACAGGGCACTGATGCCGCTGTCAGCAGCAAAACGGTAGCTTTTCTGCAGGACGACGAGGGTGTCCTCGAGCCCCCCCGTCCCGGACGTGGCGGGAAGAGTCAGACCGGCGATTTCGGCCGCCCGGCGGACGAACTCCGGAGAAAAACGCGGCCGTCCGCCGCCGGCGCAGATGTCGGCCAAAACCGCACCCGCCTCAACGGAAGCGAGCTGGTCCCGGTCGCCGAGGAGAATCAGGCGCGCCTGCTTCGGTATCGCCTCCACCAGCTTGACCATCAGGGGGAGATCGACCATCGAGGCCTCATCCACCACCACCAGATCGCAGGGGAGCGGATTATTGCGATCATGACGGAACCGGGATGACCCCCGGATTGTGCCGAGGAGCCGGTGGATAGTGGACACCTGATCGGGAATCCTCCGCCGAACCCCCTCTCCTACGGGGAGCATCTGACGCGCCGCGGCAATCGACTCCTGCAGCCGGGCCGCCGCCTTGCCTGTCGGGGCCGCCAGGGCAAGGTGCAGGGGAGCGCCGTCGGCCTGTTCGAGGAGAAGAGCGAGAATCTTGACCACCGTGGAGGTTTTCCCGGTTCCGGGACCCCCGGAGATGACGGCGAAATTCCCGAGGACGGCGGCCAGGGCGGCTACCTTCTGCCAGTCGACGATCCCTTTTTCCCCGGCGCCGAAGAGGCGGGTGAGCCCTTCGCCGAGGAGAACCTCGTCGACGACGCTTTTTCTCCCCCCCCGGGACAGGAGTTCCCCGGCCAGGCGGCCCTGATAATCCCAGTAGCGGTAGAGGTAGAGCCGTCCGCGGCGGTCGAGGACCAGGGGGGTGAATTCCCCGGGGCTCCCGACCACCGTCGAGGAGCGCAGCCGTTCCGTCCACTCCGGCAACTCCGGGGCGCAAAAACCAGGGAGCGCCTCCCCACCGACCGTCAGCGGCCGGCCGGCGACCGCGTCGAGATTCAAACAGATATCCCCGCGCGAGGTCTGTTCGCTGACCAGTGCCGCAGCCAGGAAGAGCGCGTCGTCCCCCCCGGGGTCCAGCGTGCGGAGAAAGCGGGCGAAGTGCAGGCTCAGAGCGCTGAAGAGCCCGGAGCTCTCCAGGGTCTTCCGGGTATTCTCACCCATGACTGCCTCCCTCAACCCGGCCGCCGAGGTATTGTGAAATCCCTTCGATCAGGAGTTGCGGCGGACGATTCCGAAAAATGCCGAAGTCCGGTCCCCGCCCGCCGTCGATCCCGCGCAAAAAGAGATAAAAGACTCCGCCGAAGTGCGTTTCGTAGTCGTAACCGGGGATACGTCCCGAGAGATAGCGATGCAGGGCGACGGTGTAAAGATGGTACTGCAGATGGTAATGTTCGCGGAGCATCGCCTGCTCGAGGGCCCCCTGGTGATAGTCCTCAATCCGGTCGCCGAGGTGATTCGATTTCCAGTCGAGAAGGTAATACCTCCCCTGGTGCATGAAGACCAGGTCGATAAAGCCGCGCAGCATCCCCCGTACGGGAACGAAGCCGAGCCTCTCCATCTGCCCGGGGAGGGAGGGCGGCACCCCATCGGCTCCGAACCGGGAAAAAATCGCGGCGAGGCCGCCGGAGGTAATGGGTTCGAGGGGGAGGGTAAATTCCATCTCGGCCACCTGCTCACCGGTCCCGAGATTCTGGAGGGCCAGGGTCGGATCGTCGCCAAGGGGAGCGCAAAGGACTTTGTCCACCATCTCCAGCACCCCTTCGCCCCATTTCAGGTCGAAACCGTAGTCGGCAAGTTTTTCCTCAATGACCCTTCTGCGACCGGCAGGGTCGGAGTTTTTGAAATCGAGCTCTTCAAATATTTCGTGCAGGCAGCTGCCGGGTCGGGCGCCGCGGGGAAAATCGAAGATACTCAAGCCGCCGGCAGGACCGGTCGGAGCCTGCGGAGAGGGCGGACCGGTTTCGTCCCACACCGGGGATTCGCCGCCATGGGAGGTTCCCGAAACCAGGGCGCTGAAGCTGGTCATCCGCCAGTCGCTCGATATGGTCCCGGCAAAGGTGCGGCAGGCCGGCTGCGCTCCGGCATTCTCGAGACGCCCCAGGGGCGCCGGGGAGGGTGCAGGAAGGTCGCAAAGAGCCAGGGTGCCTCCGGAAGATTCGACCAAAGCTGCGAGTTCGCGCCGCCGGGCCTGTTCGTCGAGCCCCTTCAGGCGCGCTGTCCACCCCTGCGGGGCGTCTTCGTCCGCACCGGGGTGAAGAAGATAGCCGAGAGCCGACGTCTCCCCGTCCCGGAAAGACCCCCAGACGAGGTAGCAGCGATGCCGGGCCCGGGTCAGGGCCACATAGAGAAGACGGAGATTCTCCGCCAGGATCTCCTTTTCCTCCAGGATGCAATTCGATTCGAGATCCTCCGAACCGAGGTCGAGGGTCAGAGCATCGGCCTGACTCGGATCGTGAAAGACCGCGCTCCCCCCCTTGCTCCGCGTCCCCCTCCAGGAATATGGACAAAAGACGATGGGATACTCGAGCCCCTTGCTCTTGTGAATGGTGACGAGCTTGACCGCCAGCGCGTCGGTTTCGAGACGGATCTGGTACTCCTCGCGCTCGGAGCGCTCCTCGAGCTGGCGGGCGAACCACTTCATCAGACCGTCGACCCCCAAACCCTGCTCGAGGGAGGCGCGGTGCAGCACCTCCAGGCAGTGAAGGAGGTTGGTGACCCGACGCTCGCCGTCGTCAAAGACCAGGAGCCGCTCCCG
Organism: Desulfuromonas soudanensis; assembly: GCF_001278055.1. Lineage (NCBI taxonomy): Bacteria > Pseudomonadati > Thermodesulfobacteriota > Desulfuromonadia > Desulfuromonadales > Desulfuromonadaceae > Desulfuromonas > Desulfuromonas soudanensis. The sequence continues at coordinate 2,226,358 of NZ_CP010802.1, forward strand.
CACTCCCTCACGGGAAAGAAGGGTGCGGGCCATGACGATAAAGCCGTGCCGCAACCAGAGTTCGTGGTATTCGATGAACCGCTCGAGCCGCTCCTCCCAGGCCCCTTCGTCAGCGATCAGCGCCGCCAGGCCGTTCCCCGTCACCCCGAGCATTTCTGTCACCATCGCTCCCCGTACCCCCCCCTCGAGTGCGGGCTGAGCCACGGCGGCGAGGACCTGCAACAGCTCGCTTGCCTCGCGGGAGGCAAAGAGGCTCTCGGCGCTCTGCAAAACGCTCGGCACCCGCACCTGGCGCAGGGCCTCCTGCAGCAGGCGTGCTTCGCGGTTGGTGCGCACCAGCACGGCCATATCTCCGGGCACCACGGTACGTTTGGGCCCTTCTGCGCCGTCCCGGAAGAAGGCCGTGCCCGCCCTGGATGCCTCAAGCAGCCGGACAATTTCGCCGGCCACGGCCAAGGGGAGAAATTCGTCCGCTTCTCCCTTGCCGATGAAACTCCCCTCCCCTGCGCAGGGGGCATACCAGAGTTGCAGAGGCGCCGCAGACATTTCGTCAGGGAGGACCAGCCGGTTCTCCCGATTTCTGTCGGCGGCGTTCACCTCCTGGAAGGGGATTCCCTCCAGATAAAAGGGGCGCGGATGGCAGCCGAAGAGGGTGTTGACGGCCGCAACCAGATCCGGGGTCGAGCGCCAGTTGGTGCCGAGGCTGTGGCACCCCTCCACGTCCCGGGCGGCGGTGAGATAGGCGTAGATGTCGGCGCCGCGAAAGCTGTAGATCGCCTGTTTGGGATCGCCGATGAAAAAGAGGGTCGCGTCGGGTCCGGGATAGATGCTGCCAAAGATCCGATACTGGATCGGGTCGGTGTCCTGGAATTCGTCGATGAGGGCGGCCGGGTACTTGCCGACCAGGGTGCGGGCCAACTCCTTCCCGCCCGATCCGTCAAGGGCTCTCTGCAGGTCAAAAAGGAGGTCGTCGAAGGAGCGGATGTTCTGCTCTTTCTTGCGCCGGCGCAACTCGGCGGCCGCGTATTCGAGGAGCTCCCGCTTCAGGACCAGCAGGGCGCCGTCATACCCCTTTTCGAGGCGCTCCAGGTCGGCGCCGAGGTCCTCGCAGAGTTCGAAAAAAAGGTGCGTGGGGACCTGATTCCCCTTGGTGGTCCCCTTCGCCAGGGCCGGAGCGCGAAATTTGTCGAATTTCTCGAAAGGCGGCAGGACGAGGTCGCCGGCCAGATAATCCTCGAGACCGACGATCCACCCCGGGAGATTGGCAGGCTTGTAGCTCCCCTTGTGCAAAACGGATTGCCCGAGCAGCAGGGAGCGTACCTCACCCCCCGAGCGAGCCCACTCCGCCTGCAGACGGGAGAACTTCTTGCTGCAGCTCTCCTCCAGCGCCGCCACATCCGGGGGCGCCGTCTCCGGGATGACCCGCAGGACCCCCTTGCCGAGGAAGGGGGCGGCAAAACGCGCCAGGGCCTCGGGAGAAAAAGCCTCGCTGCGCCCTCCGACCTGAAGAGTCTTCGACTGAAGATAGGCGAGAAAAGTGGGCGAAGCGCCATGAAAGCGGATGCGCCAGAAATCGTCCACCACCTCCTGAAGAAGGGGGCGCTCATCGATGACCAGCTCGGTATCGAAGAGGGATCCCGACTCGAAGGCGCTCTCCGACAGGACCCGCTGGCAGAAACCGTGGATGGTGTGAATCGCCGCCTCGTCGAAGGCGTTGAGTGCCTGGCGCAGCACCTCCCGGGACGCGTCCTCTTCGGTTTTCGGGATTTTGCCGAGGAGAGCCCCAAGAAAGGGATCGGCGCTCTCCCCGGCGACAAGGGCCGTCAGCGCTTCCCGGAGTCGCCGGCGAATGCGGTCCCGGAGTTCCTCGGTGGCGGCCTCGGTAAAGGTCACCACCAGAATCTCCTTTACCGCCAGGCGCCGTTCGAGGACCAGGCGCACGAAGAGCCCGGCAATGGTGAAGGTCTTGCCGGTGCCGGCGCTGGCTTCGATGAGGTGGCGCCCGGTGATCGGGCCGTGATCGAGATCGAAATGCTTCATCTCACCCTTCCTCCTGGTGTTCGAAGAGCGGAGCGAAGACCTCCAGGGCCAGCTCGGCAAAGGGACTTGCCAGGGGGTCGCCATGGCGATGGCAAAGACGGTGATGAGGATCGTCCTCGTCGCCACGCTGATAATCCCCCCCCTGCCAGGCGCTCCTCGCCGACAAGAGAGCGGAAGATTCCTCCGTCCCCCTGGCGACGGCTTCGGCATACTTGAAGGAGGCCTGACCGAAGAGCGGCAGGGGGCGACAGAGCCCCTCCCGGTAACGCCGCAGCAGGGCGGCAAGGAGGGGGCGGGGATTCTCCACCGGGCGAAAGCGAACGATCCGGTCGCTGGCGATGAGCAGGCTCTCCCCACCAGGGTCGGCGGCGGCCAGGAGAAGATGTTCGAGCCAGAGACGCAGCCGATCCCTGGCCTTGACCTTTGCATAGCGGTAGCGTACCAGGGTTCCTTGCCGTCCCCCTTCGATTCGTCCGACCAGGCGCAGGCCGGCCAGATCGAGATCGATGTCGACGGCGGGGTCGGCATCCCCGGGAAGGAATTCCCGCACCCTTCCGGCAAAAGCGAGGGCGCCCTGGCTGAGACGACCATAGAGGACGGCCCCCGGCTCCCCCGGCGGGAGAATCCCGGCACCTGCCATCAGGGGATAACCCTCCGCCAGGGTCTCACCGTCCAAGACCCGGGAGACCAGCTCCTGCTCCAGAAGGTACTTCTCCAGGGAATCGAGGGCGAAGGGCTCGCGGTCCCGGGGAGAAACGGCCACCCCGCCGAGGGTGACGCCGAGACGCTCCTCCAGAAAGAAGCGCGAAGGGTTGTCGAAAAAGCGTTGCAGCTGCCGGAGAGTGACGGTCTCCCCGGGAGTCTCGGAGGGGGGAAGGACCCCGGCGAAGAAAGGAGAGGGCGTCCCCCCACCGGAGCTATGGGCCTGCAGGGCTTTGAGGTTCTCCGCCGAGTAGCTGAAGAGGAGCGGAGCGGCGTCGAAATAGGCGGGGCTGAACCCCTGCAGGCGATGGGGAATCACCACCCGGTCGAGAACCGGTCCCCCGGCAGCCTCAAACCCGAGCTCGACGGCATCGAGGAGTTCGCTGACCACCACCGAGGGGGGAGCGCTGCTGTTGTCCCGCACGCTCTGGCCGCAGTAGCTGATATGCAGATGGTCCCAGGCCGACAGGAGAGCCTCGAGGAAGAGGTATCGGTCCTCGTCGCGCTTGGAGCGGTCGCCGCGCTGCGGATGGGCGGCGATCAGGTCGAAACCGGGGGGGCGGGCGATCCGCGGGAAAGCGCCGTCGTTCATCCCTATCATGGCGATCACCCGAAAGGGGATGCTGCGCATCGGCTGCATGGCACAGAAGGTGACGCCGCCGACGAGAAATCCCGTCTGCTGGGGGCCCCTCTCAAGGCGCTCGGCGACCCAGGTCCGCAACAGGCGAAAATCGACCGCTTCGCCATACCCCGAGGAAGCCTGCAGCCTCGGGAGCTCGCCGAGAGTCTGGTTCAGCAGCTGCAGATCCCGCTCCGTCTCGGGGTCTTCGGCGAAGATCCGTTCGGCAACAGTCGAAAGTGCGACTCCCCACTCGGCGAGGGGACGCCGGGCCTCCAGCGACTCGGCGACGGCGAAGAGCTCGCCGGCAAAGGCGCTCAGGGCCCCGAGGACCCGGGTCTCGCTCCCCTCCACATCGTCGAAGGGGAGGATGTCCCCAAAAAGGCGGCGTCCCTCCCCCGGCAGGGCGTAGCCGAGGAGAAGGCGCTGAAGACCGCTTTTCCAGCTGTTCTCGCCAAAAGGAGGAACCCCCTGGCGTTGCCGATCCTCGGCGTCGATCCCCCAGCGGATGCGGGTCTCCCCGATCCAGCGGCGAACCACTTCGAGATCCGCCTCGTTCAGCCCGAAGCGCCGGAGAACTGCGGGAACCTCGAGGATATCGAGAACCTGGGAGGCGCCAAAACGACTCCCCGGCAGCCCGAGAATGGCGAGAAAGGCCGAGATGAGGGGGCTCTGGCTCCGGAGGCTGCGGTCGGCGATGGAAAAGGGGATTTTTCGCGCCGGGTCGGTGACACCATCGAAGACGGCGCTGATGTAGGGGGCGTACCCCTCGATATCCGGGGTCATGACCAGAATATCCCGCGGCTCGAGGCCGGGGAGACGCTCCAGAAGGTCGAGGAGCTGGTCGTGGAGAACTTCCACCTCCCGCATCGGTCCGTGGCAGGAGTGGACCTGCAGGGAAAGGTCGGCGGCGTCCAGTCTTCTGCGGGGGGCCTCCCGGGGATGGCGCAGGGTGAGGATATCGTCCTGCAGGGAGTGAAGAAGGCTCCCGGCATTCGACTCCCGGTAGCAGGGGACCTCGTCCTCGATCCCGCCGGAGACCCGGCCGAGGAAATCCCGCCCCTGCCGGCCGAGGGAGGCAAGGAGAGGGTTTCCCTCTTCCCAGTGCAGGTCCCCGGAGGTTGCAGCCCCCCCTCCCCTGCGCTCCCGCCCGGACTGCTCCCGTTCGGAAGCGATCTCGTACCAGTATTCACGGCAGGGGTTCATCAGGTAGAGGGTGATGGGGATATGCCGGGACAGGGCCTCAAGGGCTTCGAGGTGCAAGGGTGGCAGATAGGAGATGCCGAAGACGGAGATTCGCGCCGGCAAGGAGGACGTATCGACGCTACCGCCCTTGACGCGCTGCAGAAAATCCCGGCGCAGCGCCGCCCGGTGTCCTCCTTCGCGGCCGCGGACCAGGGCGCGCCACAGGTCCCCCTGCCACCCCCCTCCCCCCTGCTCCTGCCACTCGAGAAGGAGTTCGGGGCGGAAGACGCCGTATTGATCGAAGGTGTCGGCGATACGCCGCGCCAGCTGATACTCCTTGAGATCGCCGGAGGCCTCACCGAGATAATGCGCCAGAGGCGCAAGGGATGCCCCCCCCCGGTCAGCGGAAAAGAGCCCCATCAGACGCAGAGCCATCACCTCCGGCTCGAAAGAGGAATCGAGGGTGCGACCGGGAAGAACCGCCTCGAAGAATTCCTTGAGGATCATGTTGGGAAAAGGATAGCGGGCGTTCCCCCAGACCCCGAGGGTCGACGCCAGGGTCTGGGAAAGCCATCGCTCCATCCCCTGGCTCTGCACGACGATGACTTCAGGGGTCAGTGGAGACAGGAGGGGGAAGGAGAGCTCGCGGGCCATCTCCCGCGCAAGAATTTCCAGACGGTTCGAAGTGAAGAGGCGCAGGCCGGACATCGGTTCCATCCTCGGTCGGTGAAGGGAGAAACGGGAGCAGCCGTTTCGCTGCGGAGGCGCCGCCAAGGTTAAGATATCCGGGGGGAAATTACAACCGTTCCACAGCCCACAGGGTCGTTGGGACCGGGGCCGACGGGGAGGAGAGTCAGCGCTTGCGGTGGATATAACGGAGGAAAATTTTGACGGTGAGATCTTCGGACGTCAGTAAAAAGCTGCTCTCGGGAAAATTCGGCGGTCCGAATAACCCCTGCGGGTCCTTGGATGCGCCATGCCCTTCCCGGGGGATCCCCAGCCAGTTTCTGTCCATCCGCCCATTGTCGTTTTCATCATGATGGACAGTGACCGCATAGATCCCGCAGGGGAGATCCTCGAAGACAACCATCGCCCGGCGATTGGCGATCATCGCCCTGCGGTTGGCGACGGCCTCGGAGGTCTCATCGGGGAACCCCCGGGATGAGCGGAAGACGGAAACGAGGGCCACCCCTTGCGAATTGCGGAATCCGCCGATGGCAACGGTGAGGTTTGCGGTCCCGACGCATTCCCCTTGGGGGGTCGAAACAGGGGCACACGCCCCCAGGAGGGGGAGAAAAAGGGCCCAGCAGAATATCCAGGCACGGGCGATGGCAGAGGCTGCGAATTTGGAAAAAATAATCGGAGACATAAGAAAAACCGGCAATTATTTCTTTCATTTCAGCCGCGGGATGGTAAGTTTTCGAAGTATAAGCTGAAGGGGAGAGACTGTCCAGATCCCTCTGGACTTCCCCTCCCCCAAATAAAGGATGGTGAACATGAAACGGGTCCTTCCGGCACTCCTCCTCCTGCCAATGCTGACAGCCTGCGAGGGGCGAATTCCCCTCTATTCCCCCCGCCTCCCCGCCAGCGAAACCCATCAGTCGGCCCGTTTGGCACAGGACTGCAAGGGGTGCCACGACGTCAGCGCGATACGCCGTCACAAATCCGGCGACGATTGTCTCAAATGCCACAAACTCTCCCAGGGGTATTGAAATGAATTACCGAATCGTCCTCACTCTGCTGGTGTTTTTGCTCCTGTCGGCCTGCGGTCCCATCATCGGTCAGATGATGAAGGCCAGCGAAGGGATCAGCCAATTCGAAGTGACCAGCGGCAGTCTGACCAGCCTGCGCCCCGAAGGGAGCCTCCTGGTTTACGGCCCCTTTGCCAAAACGAGTAAGGCCTTCTACATCAGCCGCGGGGAGGATGCTGCCAACTTTGCCGCCGAACTGCAGGAGCAGGGAGTCATTCAGACCCGCCTCTTCATCGAGCGCGACTTCGACCGCCTCGAGGAAACAGCCAAGGGACTCAGGGACCAAAGCCCGGAACAGATCAAGAGCGACCTCGCCCTGGAGAGACGCCCGGACATCCTCCTCTTCGGCACCATCCTCCACCGGAAAACGATTATCGCACCGGCCCGAGGGGTCATCATGGACGTCGGCTACCGCCTGGAATTCTACGACCTCGGCACCAGAGAATCGACGATTATCGAAGTTTCGATCAAGGATCTGGCCGAAAACTGTATCCCCCGGATCGTCGAAGAAATTGTCCGGCAGCGCCCGTAGAAGACCCGATCTCTCCCGAGGCAGCCGGACAACACCCTGTGGCAGTTGAGCCACAGGGTGTTGTCCGGCTTTTGACCTTTTGAGGAAAACGGTCGCAGCCATGCGCAATTCCTCATAATACCCCTACCCCCTTCCACCAATATTTCCTGCCCCTTACAACTCTCTCCCGCCTGCATCTGCTCCGTCATTTTTCCCGCCGCTGAGAACCTGTCCCCTCCCTCCCCCTTGCCGAAGGCAGTTGACAGATCCCAATAATTTCAGCCTCTTTAACCGCAAAATTTCCCTTCGGCGCAAAAACGGCACCCCTCGTTCGTCATTTCCCCAATCACCCCTGCCCTCCCCTCCTCGCTCCCCCCTTCAAAAACAACTCGTTTTCAGACACTTGGACCACTAACAACCCAGGTAGAGAGAATTTCCTCCTCTCTCGCCTCCCTGTTTTCAATAACTTGGGAAAAGGGCACTTTTTATCGGCATGCGGAATGCAACATGGGCCAACCGTATTCAAAAACTACTGATTTATCGCCAGATTTTCTACAGCACCGGAAACCTCGCCCGAAGAAACTGCCGGCAAGGTTCCGCCAAACATTCAAAAACTGGAGATCGCAACGTCATGAAAACCATCAAACTCACCCTCCTATCCCTATTGCTCGGGCTTCTTTTAGCCCCCCTGGCTTCGGCCCAGAATATCACCCTGCAGTGGGACGCCAGTCCCGAAGCCACAGTCTCCGGCTACAAGATCCACTACCAGGCCGTCTCCTCCGCCACCCCCTTCAGCGGCAACGACGCCCTCGAAGGGGCTTCACCGGTCGACATCGGCGGCGCCACGAGCACGACCCTCAGCGGCCTGCGGGACGACGTCGTCTATTACTTTGCCGTGACCGCCTACGACACCACCGGCGCCGAAAGCGGCTACTCCACCGTGGTGGCCAGCGCCATCCCCACAGCCCCCCCCGCCCCCGGTCAGTGGCTCCCCGAGCTTTACTACCCCGACAACGGCCTGGCGGCGGCGCCGATGCCGGTTCAGTTCAACTGGAGCGAGCCGGCCATCACCACCGGGGTGACTTATACCCTCTACTACGGCACCGATCCGAATCTGGATCCGGGGTCCCTGGCTTCCGCCCCCCTGACCGCCGCTCCGGGGATGGCCCCCCTGACCGCCGGAATCTGCCTCTTCGGCCTGTTCGGTGCCGCCTTCACCCGAAGCCGCACCTTCAGAGGAATGGCCGTCATGGTTCTGTTCGCCACAACCATGTTGCTCAACGGCTGCGGCGGTGGCGGTGACGGCACAGAGACCCCGCTCACCGTCCCGGGGACAATCGTCGACACCACCAACCCTCCGACCGATACCACCAACCCGCCGACCGATGCCCCGGCTCTCTACACCGTGGTCGTCTCCAATCTCGGCGATAATTACTACGATGCCTACGACCTCGAACCGGAGACCACCTATTACTGGAAAGTCGTCGTCGACGACGGAGTCAACCGGGTGGAAAGCCAGCGCTTCTCCTTCACCACCGACGCCCTGTAAACAGGACGTCTCCCTCCTAAAAAAAATCGAGGCCAGGCCCGCTGTGCGGGCCTGGCCTTGGTTTATAGAGACTGCCGACAGAAATTCAACTGGTAGGGAGCGTGTTCTGCAGTCCGTGTTTTTTCATCAGATCATAGATTGTCGGCCGGCTGATTCCGAGCATCTCTGCCGCCCGGAGGATATTGCCGTTCTGTTTGGCGATGGCCGCAGTCACCAGATCCCTCTCCACACGGTCCTTCGCCGCTCTCAGAGTCATCTCGGCGTCATCCCCTGCAGGCGCAGAGGACTCCATGGTGGCGAAACCGAGGTCCTGCGGCTCAAGGAGCGCCCCTTCCGCCATGATCACCGCCCTTTTCACCTTGTTCTCCAATTCCCGCACGTTCCCGGGCCATCCGTAGTCCTGTAACGCCTCCAGGGCGGCGACGCTGAACCCGCGGACCCTCTTTTTGAGGACTTCGGAGAAGCGGCCGAGAAACAGGTTTCCCAGCAGCACGATGTCCTCTCCCCTCTCCCGCAGAGGGGGCAAATTGATGGTGATCACTCCGATGCGGTAATAGAGATCCTCGCGGAAGGAGCCTCCCCGGATGGCCTTTTCCATGTCGATGTTGGTCGCGGCAATGATCCGCGCGTCAACATCGATATCCTCCCGTCCCCCCACCCTCTGAATCCGCTGGTCCTGAAGAAAGCGCAGGATCTTCACCTGCAGCACCGGCGGCAACTCCCCGATCTCATCGAGAAACAGAGTCCCCTTGTCGGCGTATTCGAACTTTCCCTGCACCCGAGCCTGCGCCCCGGTGAAGGAGCCCTTCTCGTGGCCGAAGAGCTCGGATTCCAGGAGATTTTCCGGGATGGCGCCGCAGTTGATGGGAATAAACGGTCCGCACCGACGGCGGCTCTCGCTGTGAATGGCCTGCGCCACCAGTTCCTTGCCGGTGCCGCTCTCGCCGAGGATGAGCACCGGCACGTCGCAGGTTGCCACTTTACGGATGGTGTTGAAGACTGTCTGCATTTCGGGGCAATGACCGAAGATGCCGAGAAACGCAGGCGTGTCCGCCATCATGGCCCTCTGCAGCCGCCGATTTTCGGCCTCGAGCGCCGCCAGATGAAAGGCACGCGCCAGGATGATTCTGAGTTCACCGAGCTCGATCGGTTTCTGGTAGAAATCGTAGGCGCCCAGCCCCACCGCCTTGAGAGCATTGGCCCGCTCCTCGTTTCCCGAAATGACGACGACTTTCACCGCCGGATCGAGAGTGAGCATCTCCCTCAGGCAGCGCAGTCCCTCCTCTGCTCCATCCGGATTCGGCGGCAGACCGAGGTCGAGGGTAACCACCTGCGGCCCCTGCGCCTTGAAGATCGACAGGGCCTCCGTTGCATCCCCCGCAAGCAAAACTCGGTATTCCTTCCCCAGGCCCCACTTGAGCTGCTTGCGGATCTCGGCGTTGTCGTCGATGATCAGTAATTTTTCCACGGTAAATCCTCAATAGCACGCAGATTTTCAGGTAGAAGGCAGATCAAGCGGCAGATAAACAGTAAACTCGGACCCCTGTTCCGGGGCGCTCCGCACCTCGATTCGCCCACCGTGGGCCTCGACGATCTGACGGCACTGGTAAAGGCCGATGCCAAACCCCTTGGGCTTGGTCGTCTCGAAGGGCTTGAAGAGACGCTCACGAAGAAATTTTTCAGCCATGCCGCACCCCTGGTCGCGGCAGCGGATAAAGGCCATGCCATCGGTGCCGACGTCCAGATGCACGGGGCCCTCCCCTGCCGTCGCATCGAGGGCGTTGAGTGCCAAGTTTAACACCACTTTTCCGATTTCCACCCGATCTACAGCGCAGAGAACCGGTCCGCCGGTGAGGGTGATGCTCTTTTTCGGCAGGCCCTCGGCGGATTCGGCGACCAATGCGGCCAGATCGCATTCCTCAAGTTTCAGCTCCGCCTTCTCCTCAAGGTTCCGCAGACGGGCGATCAGCCCCTTCATCTTCGTTACGGTGTTGTCCAGGGTTTCGAGCATTTCTCTCTGGAAATCGGGATCATCCATGTTATTGCGGGCGTTCTCCACCACCAGGGCCAGATTCGAAACCGAGTTTTTCAAGTCGTGCATGACAAAGGCGGACACCTTGCCGATGGCCGCCATCTCGCGAGCCGTTGACAACTGTTCGGCGAATTTGAGGTTAAGGAGAGCCGAAGTCGCCTGCCGGGCCATAACCTTCATCAGGTCGAAATCTTCATAAATGAACATCTCGCCCGGATCCATCGGAGGCCCGAGAAGAATAAAACCTTCAAGGGTCTCTTCAAAGAAAAGGGGGACGCCGAAGTGAATTCCGCCGAGAGACATGCCAGTTGAGTTATCCGAAAGAAGTGCCGGATCCTCTTCCCGGCAGTAAACCCAGCGATGTTTCTCAAGATAGGCTACCAGCGGATTTCCCTTGCGAACCTCACCAGGGGGAGACAGCTCATGGGCCGCGGCACAACGAAAATCGCCACCCTCGGCATCCTTCAGGAACAATGCGGCACCCCGAATGGAGAAGGCGCCGCAAAAGGATGCGAGGATGGCCAGGTGCAAGGCCTGTTCGTCCCGGGCCGAAGTCAACCCTTTGGTAAAATCGAGCCAGTGCTTGCGGTAATCGTACTTGGCTTTGTAGAAATTTTTGTGCAGAAAGACCCTGGCCTTGCGCCGCAACCTCTCCGAAAGAAAAACGACACAAAGAGCAATCCCGCCGAGAAGAGCGATGACGGCGAAAATGGTCCGCTGAGAGGAGACCCCCAGATAGCGCATCCCTTCGCCGGCCAAGCCCAGGCCGATCAGATAGAGGCCGACGGCGACAATCACAATGGAACGGTAGGCCAGGGTTTTCGACACCTGCAACCCGCTCGGCATTCCGCGGCGGATTCGCGAAAAGAACATCAGGGAGACGCCGATAACCATGGCCAGCGACCTGGCCGGCAGAAGCGACATGTCCAGAGACCGGTAGAGGAGCCCCTGACTGTAGTAAAAAACCGAAATAGTCAGCAGGGTCCCGACGCCTAGGAGTTCAAACTTCACCCGCCAGCGATCCGAACGGCCCAGCCCGGTAAACGTCCACTCCAGTTGTACCAGACAGAAGGTGAGGGAAAGGAGAAGCCCAAGGTAAAAGACATACCCGGCCTGCCCCAGAAAGAGGAGGTGCTCCTCGGCAAAATCGGGAGAGATATAGAAGCGATCAAGGTCGACGAAGAGCGCAAAGAGAAGAAAAGCTGGAGTCAGTATAAGAAAAATTCGGGTCGGACGTGGAATTCCTGCCGATCTGTGGTTGCCGGCGAAGGTTGCGCAAAAGGTGAACCAGAAGAGCGGCAAAAGGGATTCGCAAATCAATGACAGTTTTTTCCAGGTCAAGTACGAATCCGGGTTTTTCAGTGCCAGAAAATCGAAGACCTCGAGGAGCGAAAAACAAAGGAGGCCTGCCGCGACGGCAAAATTATTCAAACTTCGTCGCTGGCGCAACAGGACATAGGCCGTATAGGCGGCGGCAAGAAGAGTGGCGAGAGTCAGGGTGACGAGCTGAATCATAAGAGAACACTCGACTCCAAGAAATCAGGTTGCGAGAGAAGAGACTGGCACCCTGCTCTCCTTTTTCTCCTCACCCCACAGGGAAAAGCCCGTATCGCACCAGGTAATATACCAGTTTCACCAACTCTGTTGTCATGACGCGCAAGCGCCGCCCTTTATAAGCTGGGTCTTTCGGAATCGGGAATACGGCAACTTTAACATTTGTTCCGGCAAAAACATGGTTGAACGTCCACAAAGTTCGCCGGGTATGATAATCGGAGGTCACCACCAGCAGGCTGCGGACAGTGCCGTTGGTAAGCACGTAATCTCGCGTGTTCAACGCGTCATAGTAACTGCCGCTTTTGCTAAAATTGAGCAGCACAATGGCCTCATCGGGCACACCCTTTCCCTGCAGGTATTCCCTTGCCCACTCGACCAGGTAAAGATTTTTCTGATATCTCTTCGACCAGGCTCCGCTTACCCCATCATTGGTCAAAAAAATTTTGGGGGCCCGTCCTTGTTGATAAAGTTCAACAACGGCGGGCAGTCTCTGGTAACGGCTCCCCGCCATCACCACCAGCGCATCAGCCTTGGTCATCGGACTTTTTACAACCAGAAACCATTCAAGTACGGCTGGCCCGGTGATATAAGCGCCAACAAGAAGGAAAAAGGTCACGAAAATGACGACAGGCAATACCCGGATTCCTAAGTGTCGATTTCGACCGATCGCTGACATATTTATCGTTGGGATGGCGTCCACATAACCATGCGGCGGCCTGAAAAATAGCGGAACCAGGCAACCAGAATCGCCGCATTGACCGTTAGAAAATAAAGGGGAATTTTTACGATCGTCCGGTCCACGGAGACAGCCTTAAACAACCCGAAAAGGGCAATCGCATAAAAGGCGCAATGCAGGAGAAGAAGGAACGAGTAGGATGGAGAACCCACGGCCAGAAAAATATTAGGAAGAAGAGCCGACAGCAGAAAAAACGGTACCAGCCAGCGTAGCAGCTTGTGACAAAAGTACAGATAGGAGAAGGTTCCGTAGCAAAACGGATTAAGAAACTCCAGGTTGCGGAAAAAGACTGTCAGGCCGCGCAACACCGTGCGGACCTTGCGATCGAACTCTCGTCGACTGTCGGCGATATCGAGATAGTAGCCCACTGCCTCGGGATCGCTCACCCCCCGCAGACCTAGCCGCATACTATTGAGCAACGTTCGGAAGTCGCTCTGCATATCCGCTGAAAAATCCCGACAGACCTCCTTTCTGGCGGCAAAAAAAGAACCGCTCAACCCGACCAGGGAATGGACTTGCGATTCCAGCGCGCGCAACCACATCTCATACCGCACATAGGCCCCTTCCCCTCCCGGGCGCCCATCTTTGCCAATTACGCGATCCACACTGCTGACGCAGCCAACCCCGGGGTCAGCGAAATTAGCTGCAATTTTTTCCAAACCATCGGTGTCCAGTCGCGTCGCCACATCGGAAAAGACCAGCACATCTCCCATGGCCACCTGCACCGCCTCCTTCTGAGCATTTTCCTTTCCGCCTCGACTGGTCACCGGCAGAAGTTCCACACCCCGGCCGGCATACTCTTCGACAATGTCGTTGGTTGCGTCCGTCGAGCCGTCGGAGGCGACGATAACCTGAAGTTTTTCCCGTGGATACTCGAGAGCTACAGTGTTTTCAAGCTTTTCCCGAATACGTTGTTCTTCGTTATACGCGGTGATGATCAGGGTCAAAGAAGGATAAAAAAGCGCTTTGTTGACCACCTTCCTGTGAAATCGGCCTATGAGAACGAGGGTCAGGGGATAGCCGAAATAAGCGAAAAACACCAGAAACAGAGAGATGACAAACAATTCCGGCATCGTAATCATCTCCTTTGTTCGACGGATGCTTCGGTTTCACGGAGTACGGACCGAGGGTTTGAGGCGTCAGCAGCAAGATCCCGATAAATTTGCTCATATTTCTGAGCCATCGCTCCAGCCGAAAAAGCACTCTGCACTTTGTTCCTGGCCGCACGCCCCATGCGTTCACGCAAACCCGCGTCGCCCTGCAACTGCCGACACTTTTCAGCGAACCGACCCGGGTCGCGGTTGGGAAGGAGGAACCCTTCCACTCCGTCCTTAATGACCTCCGGGATCCCTCCCACATTTGGAGCAACCACAGGTAGACCCCAGGCCATAGCCTCCAGAATGGTCATGGGGATTCCTTCGTGCACGGAAGTGTTCAGATAAAGATCCAAACCTTGATAGAAGGAATCCATATCCTCCAGATGCCCCTTAAGAACAAACCGTTCGGCGAGGCAGCTTTCACCTATAGCTTTTTCAAGTGCACCCCGTTCCGGGCCGTCGCCGGCCAGAACAAAACGTATTTCTCCAACGTTCGCCAAATCTTGGGCAATATGAATCATCAAAGGGTAGTCCTTGACCGGGAATAACCTGCCCGAAGAGCCAATGATAAAGGAATCGTCCTCGGCCTTGCCACTGACAGCCCGGGGGACTTCAATACCGTTATGAATGACGGCGACATGCGCCGCGCAAAAACCAAAGTTATCGACCAAAAAGGTACGGATATCCCCGGAGACTGCGACAACTTTCTGGAAGAATCGGGACAGAAGGAAGAAATTTACCTTGGATTTAAGCCGACCGCTCCAGGAAACGGAGTGGTCGTGGGTTTCCGGAAGGCCGTGTTGAGTGGCGATGAGGCATACGTTCGGGTAAAATCGGGAGATCAGGAAGGCAATGAAATTTTCCTTGTATCGGTGAGCATGAAGAATATCGGGAGGGTGCTGAGCAAGGATTTTTCGAATGGCATTGGCGATCTGCAGAAATGAGTGGCGGCTCTCGTCCACAACCTGCACCGACAGTCCTGCGGCCCGCAACTCCATAGCAAGCCGGCCCTCGTTAAGAACAATCACCGTCAGGTCGATATTGCGGAGGGCCCGGAGCTGCTTGAGCAAGTGACAAGCCATCACCTCTGCCCCGGCCCATAGGTCTCCAGAAATCAAGTGACAGACCCGTAGCATAAAGATTACTACCCTTCCAAGGAGAAGAAAAAACTGGGGAAATTAGCAGTTTTTATTCTACCACAGAAGTTACGGATGCCTAGAAAGGCTGAGTGGCGAACCTCAATTACCCCTGGCCTGAAGGTGGGTTGTGGCTATTCGGCAACTCTCTATGGCAAAAAGTGTCAGGGAATTGATACAGGCGATAATTGGTTAATTTTTCGATGAAATTTTCTGCGGGGCTAAACTGGCCAAATCATAAGGGGTGTTGCACTATGCACACTGAGAGGGAATAAAATTCCAATATTGGCATAGGCTTCGCATATTAGACAAAGTAGCGGTCGATCAATAACTTGCGATTAGGACTGGTCACAAGTTCGTAAGGTTTTCAAGATTAATCAGCCGCAATTCATCAAAATTCGTGCTATATGGTTTAATATTGGTGACGGTTCCCCGGTCGATTAAACTTTTCGGGTCACTACTGTCCGGTTAATAATCGAATAAATTCAATTGGTTGATTTCATGAGGGTCTTGAATCTGCTTGAGCGCCTCCGCAACCAGCGATGAAATGGGCTTTTTTCCGAACAGATTGACCTCCAGGATCTGTAGAAAAGTGTAAAGCGTGCATTGAATGCCAAGTTGCCTTTTGGCGATCGCCACCAGCAGATACATGCAAAGGGCTACCCAGATCTGGCTCTTCACCGCATTGATAGAAGTTCCGTAGAACGCTTTGATTCGCAGGTGCTGCTTAATCCATTTGAAAAACAGTTCCACTTGCCGACGCTGCTTGTTGATGTCGGAAACCGTTGTGGCCGCAATCTCAAAATGGTTGGTGAGGAACACCAATCGCTTGTTGCGCCCTTTATCAACATAAAATCAGTATACTTCTGGCACAAATATGAGCATGTCTCCTACCCCATCCCAACCCCGAGGATTCGCAGTTATTCTGCCATGCGTCTAAAGAATTCTCTCAAAATGAACGAAAAACTCCAAAGCACCCATAGGAACATAATAAAGTGAAAATTTCTGGCGCCCATCTTGCTAAACACACCAACCAACGCCTCAGCATAGGCAAGCACTAGGGTTCTACCTAAATGCTAAAAAGACCGGAGGATAAAATGACAAAAAAAATTTACATCACGTTTTTAATGATTTTGCTGCCCCTTTTTTCAGCCATATCTGCTGCAAACGCACTTGAATTATTCAGTGATAGTTTTGAGTCTGGTAATTTAACCCACACAACAGACGGAACAGGTTGGGCTGGCTCGACATATACATCCGTTGTCCCTGGGGAAGGAAGAACAGGCAACTACGCACTTAAATTTCGTTTTATTGGCTCTGCGGCTGGCACTGACGCACACGCCGAACAAAGATTTGTTCTTGGGTTTGGTCTAACAGATATTTATATTCAATATTATATAAAATTTCCATCGAATTACCTTCATCGCATTGACAGCCCGAGCAATAACAAATTCATAAGATTGTGGACTGAAACCTATAGTGATGTTGGCCAAATCGGGGCATCGGCTATGAGAGGCAATTTATCAAATATCTTTGCCGAAGCTCAACAATGGGAATGCGGCCCCATAGGAGAAGGGAATTTAACCACTTCATGGAGCCTTACACCAAGCGATCTTGGCAAGTGGCTACGCTTTGAGTGGCGATTCAAGCCCGACACTGGCAGCGGTAATGGAGCTATAGAATTTTGGGTTGATGGTATCAAAAAATTCTCTTATACCAATCTCAACTTATGTGACGCCCCATATTTAAAAAATGGATATTTAATGGGCTGGTCAAACTCAGGGTTTGCTGAACAAACTGATATTTATATAGATGATGTAACTTTTTCAACAAATTATATTGGTGAAAAATTACCAAACGTAAAATACATCTCTCCACCTGATAATCTTGAAGTAATCTCAACTACAAGCAACTGAATATTTTTTTAAAAATTCTCTCAGAATTTATGAAAATAAACTCAGTACTGTATAGAGTTTTTCGCTTTTTTCGGCAATGCCTCTGGTCAGGTTAGATTGCTTCGGTCACCATCCTCGACTCCAGTTCATGTACGGCAGATTCACATTGCAAGTGCACCACTTTGGGCTTCCGCGAAAACTTCCTGGGGAGTCCGGTAGCCAAGGCACTTTCTTGGCCTGTTGTTGAGCCGATCTACGGCCTTTTGCAAAGCCGTTGCTGATATGCGTTTAAAGTTAGTTCCCTTGGGGAAGTAGAAGCGTAGCAATCCATTGGTATTCTCGTTTGTCCCTCTCTGCCAAGCTGCGTAGGGGTCGGCAAAATAGACCGAGAGCCCTGTCTTGGTCTCCAGATCTTTGAACTGACTGAACTCCTTGCCGTTATCCAGCGTCAGCGTCCGGCATAGGTGCTTCGGCAAATCTTGATAGACTGGAATTGCCGCTGCGTTGAACGTGTCGGCTTTGCGATCCGCCAAGAGAGTGGCTATGAGATACCGACTCTTGCGCTCGACATGGGTGGCGATAGCCCCGATCCCTTTTCGGCCGAGAACCAAATCGCCTTCCCAATCGCCAAACCGACAACGTTGGGCAACCTCCTCGGAACGTTCCTCGATGCCGACTCGGCCAGGGATGAAGCGACGTCCGGCCCCGTAGCGTTTCTGCCGCCGGCGATACTTGCGTCTGCGACGCAGGTGCTGATACAGGCTTCCGCCCTGACCCGCATCTTGAGACACCCAGCGGTAAATTGTTTCGTGGCTCACCCGCATCCTTTCGTCATGCGGATGGTCGGCACGCACCCGGTCTGCGATCACCTCGGGGGGCCAGTCGCTTCGTAGCTTGTCCTCAACATATTTGACGAGGGGCGCATGATTCTGGCGCCGGTAGCTTCTGGCTTTGTGCCGTTTTTTCTCGACCATTGGGTCGATGACGTAATACCAGTAGACCCCACCTGGGTAGGTAGGCCCGTTGCGCTTGATCTCCCTGCTGATGGTCGTGTGGTTTCGGCCCAGCCTGCGGGCGATTTCCCGGAGGCTGTATTTTGCTACCTTCAAATGACTGATGACATACCGTTCCTGAGGAGTAAGATGCGTGTAGGGCATGGTGGGATCCTTTCTGGTGGGATGGTTGCTCGCACTTCCAACACTACCAGAAACCCCATCATGTCCTGCTTTTTAGCCAGCCTCGCGGGTGGTGCACTTACGAGTTGAATCTACCTACTCTTACCAGGTCCATGTTCAGAAAGCGTTTCGATCCCCCCTGAGTCCCTGCAATATGCCGCAGTCGGGCCTCGCACAGCATCAGCGCCGAGTGTCTCCATCGGGGAAGGCGCTGACAACTTTGGTGCACCAACGGATTTCCTTCATGATCCGTTCTAGTGGCCCGTGCGGTTAGTTCTTTCTATTAATTCTCGTATGTGATATATTGCCGACTATGGCACGCACACACGAAAAATTCGAATTGACAGCAGAAGACCGGCAGGCTCTCGAAGCGCTGCTTCGGTCTCCTAAAACGGCGCAAAGTCTTGTACTGCGGGCCCGGATTGTTCTGCTTAGTGGCGCAGGACAGACCGTGGAAGAGGTGGGCGCTTCGCTCGGCACCTCCACGCGCGCAGTGTACAAGTGGCGCAACCGTTTCAACACTGAGGGTCTTGATGGCCTCAACGACCTGCCGCGCTCCGGTCAACCCAAGAAGCTCTCAGCGGCTAAAATCAAGGAGGTTTTAACCTTCACGGTGGAGCGCATCCCCAGGGAGGCCACCCAATGGAGTGTGCGCCTCATGGCCAAGGCTGCCGGAATCACCACCTGGCAGGTCCGGCAGATATGGGAAGCGTCCGATCTCAAGCCGCACCGTCTCAAGACCTTCAAAATCAGCAACGATCCTGAATTTGCTGAGAAGGTCGTGGATGTGGTCGGCTTATACATGAACCCTCCCGACAATGCCCTGGTGCTGTCGGTGGACGAGAAAACCCAGATTCAGGCTCTCGATCGCACACAACCGATGTTGCCTCTCAGGCCCGGTCAAATCGAGCGCCGCACCCACGATTACAAGCGCCACGGCACTACGAGCTTGTACGCTGCCTTTGACATCCTGACGGGCAAGGTCATTGGCCGAACGACGAAACAACACCGGGCGAAAGAATTTCTCGATTTCCTGCGACAGATTGATCGCTCAACCCCCAAAGAGCTGGACCTGCATCTGATCTTGGACAACAGCAGCACCCATAAGACGCCGGACGTTCAGAAGTGGCTCACCGCCCATCCGCGATTCATTTTGCACTTCACGCCAACCAGCGCTTCGTGGCTTAACGCCGTGGAAGGCTGGTTCTCGCAACTGGAACGCCAGGCCATTTACCGGGGCGTCTTCACCAGCGTAGGGGAACTACGCGACGAGATCCACCGGTTCATCAAGGTTCATAACGCCGAGACTGCAAAACCGTTCAAATGGTCCAAAAGCGCAGCCGTGATCATCGATTCAGTTGAAAGAGCAAAGAAACAAATTAATGAACAGGACTAACCAAACAGTACACTAGGGCGTTATTGGTGTGGATCTGTGTGCGATGTTAGCTGAAAAATCGTAATAGGTCAGGGGTTCGGTAATCGAGACGCGGATCCTCGGGGGCGTGAATCTGTTTGGCCGGCACCACGCCGAACACGTTGCGGTAGAAATGCTCCATGCAGCGCTGCCATGGGCTTTTGGGATAGATCACCGTCTATCTATTTTTTTTTCAGGAATTTGAATAAATAGGTTTTTAATGCCGTTGACGACACCTATAGAACGACCGATAAGATATAGAAAATCTACAAAATAGACAGAAATTAAACCATACAGTCCATCAATGTGAGCCCGACTTCGTCTTAACCGCTTAAAACTTAATAATGCTGGCGCAAATATTATCACAGCAATAAACATAAAAAATACGTAAAAATTAAATATAAAAGAAATTACACTTCCAAAAATACTAAATATAAATACACAACATAGCAGAAAAATTTTATCATTCAACGAAGATGGAATTTTTTTTATATAATCTGCAGAGTGCCAAATTTGTCTTTTTATAAATGAAATCAAGGTAGTCGGATACCCAAGATGGACGACACTAAGAGATGGATCAATTTTTACAATATACCCTTTTAGTCTCAGTCTATAAGTTATGTCACTGTCTTCTCCAGAGTTAAGCGTTTCATCGAAACCATTTATTTTGTGAAATATTTCTTTTGGAATAAATATACATCCGCCAACTAACGTAGTTTGATGGATAATTTTTTTTGAATTGTTTAACACCCAATATTTTTCAATCCATGATGGATTATCTCTAGTCAAGTATTGGCCACCGATAACAAGACCTTCGCCACCTTTAAATTTTTCGATACCATTTGTTAACCAATTCGAATCAACAGAACAGTCGGAATCAAGAAAAACTAGAATTTCACCTTTAGCTTTTGTGGCTCCAAAATTCCTAACACCCCCAACTTTGGACTTCTCTTTTACAAAAATATTTATTGGGTATCTTCTGGCGATGTCAATGGTCCCATCTGAAGACCCATTATCAACAAGGATTATTTGGAACATTTCTTTTGGATAACTTAACTCCATCAATGAATTTAAACAATCGGCAAGATAACGCTCCTCATTGAAGACAGGTATTACTATTGAAACAAACGGAAAGGAGGTAACCATAGTCATGACCTATTTTTTAAGGATTGTTTATTGAGAAATTTTTTGCCAAAATTTAAACATTTTTTTTTAAAAAATCGAATTTTTAATGATGTATTTCCTTTTTTAAAATTAAAAAGAAAATATTTAAGTTTTTTTGTTTGTTGCCACTTTAAATTTGAACCATGATTGTAAAGCTTAACGTTATTAGTTAATGGTACTGGTTCACCAGAAATTACCGGCAAACACCCATGCTCCTTCAGTTCGACAGGCCACACTCTTCCTTCTACTTTTTTTTTGCTAAATTCTAGTTCAAGAATCCCCGTTTTTGTCAATCGCTTGTCCCAACAAAGGTCGAAAACAAAATTTCCTAGGGAATAGGCACAAATAAAATTGTCTTCAATTGTAATCTCATAAAATAAATGTGGATGACTACCAATTATAGCTCTAACGCCACAATTTTTAAGTTTTTTTGAAATTTCTCTTTGGTAGGGAAGGGGTGTTGTTGAACTTTCCAATCCCCAATGTAACATCACAATCAGATGATCAAACATATTGACACTACGAACAACTAAATCAAAAAATTCATCATCGAACCTTTGATAGATTGTTTGCAATTTATTTGTATTATCAGGAACATCTGAGGCAGCGAGAAACCCAATAGATATGTTATTTTGACAAAAAACCACTGGTTTTTGTTGATTCAGCCCTACTGGTGAAATTTCTAATTTGTCGAGAATAGCAAGTGATTGTTGAAAAGCGCCAGTACCATGCTGAATTGAGTGATTGTTCGCAACTTGAAGAATCTTGAAATTTGCGTTTTTAAATTGGCAAGCTAGTTCTGGGTCAACTTTTAGTACCATTTTCTCTGGGTCGAAAGGATCAAGATCAAAATTAGTAATACTAGCCTCAAGGTTTCCAACAAACATATCTGCGCTTACAAAAAGATTTTCAACATTGATAAATACATTTTCATATTTCCCAAAGGTTCCAGGCCCATGACCGAAAGATAAATAGTATTCTCCAAGATTAAGATCACCAACAAACATTATTTTCATTATGGCGCGCCCTTACCAAAATTACTACTGTTAAATTTTTTTATTACTTTATGTTACTTAGGACACTTTTAAATTTACCATTAATTTCTTTCTCAATTTTTTTATGATAAGTGATATTTACTTCCATTTTGTGACTTGTTCTATTTTTAATATTTTCTATAAGTAAACGTTCATTATTTATTTTAAAATATTTATCGTTTGTAACAATTTTTACGTTTATTCTATTTATTTTTTCTTGGACGACTTGGGCCAATTCAATACCATCAACACCCTTAAACGCTGGATCTATTCTTCCGACCCTCCTTCCTTCAGGTGTAATAATGACATCATCCACCCTGCCTTCTACTTTATCAAAAATATAAGGTACTTGTGGTTGGCCCGTCGTAACGCAATCACCAATCTCATAGCGAATGAGAGGCATTGCATAATTCAGCAAACCAGTGGCAATTAAAGAATAACTATCATCATATAAATGCTCTAGTTCAAGGACTGAACATAGCGGATTTACGTAATATTTACCCCCGAATGAAAAAGCGGATACCGCCATCTCCGTGCATCCATAATGGTCTACAACATTGCAACCAAAAAAGGATTCTATCTGTTCTCTCGCTTTCCAATTTAGCGTCTCTGCTGATGTGAGAATAAACTTCGGG
The DNA here is from genome assembly GCF_001278055.1 of Desulfuromonas soudanensis. Lineage (NCBI taxonomy): Bacteria > Pseudomonadati > Thermodesulfobacteriota > Desulfuromonadia > Desulfuromonadales > Desulfuromonadaceae > Desulfuromonas > Desulfuromonas soudanensis. The sequence continues at coordinate 2,248,587 of NZ_CP010802.1, forward strand.
CTAAATTCTAACTTTAAATCTTTTTGTATTGCCAACTGCTGGATCTCGACTAGGGCTGACGGATATGAATCAATAAATTCCGGCTTCCACTTATTAAGAGCTGTTATATATTTAAAAATATTTTCGTATGAAATGTGGTAGGCTGACAAATATTGTGTATTATTAAACTTATCGTATCTAGCAATATCTTTTTCATTTTTCCCACAAAGAACTCTTCCCGCAAACGTTGTGCTTTTATGTCTGTATGATACTTTGTGTTTATTCAGAATTCGTTCATAAAAATAGTAATTTAATCTTCTTGCCTCATAAGATGAAATTATATTCAATGGTGTGCCTGTACTTCCACTGGTATTCAATTTCAACGTATTTTTTTTATATTTTGGGTCCATTGATAATAAATCATTATAATTACCTATAATGTCCAATTTTGTTAACTTTGGTAAATAATTTTTTACGTTAGAAGTAGTTATATTATTTAAATCGGATTCATTTAAATATTTTTTATAGTACGGTACGTATTTTATGCAATGAGCAATAAGCATTTTAAATCTTTTTTCTTGTTTATTTATTTGTTCACTTGTTAGTTCATTATTAATTATATCAATGTTATCATAAATTTCAGGAATTTTTCCTCTAAAACGTTCGTAATACATCTTGGCGCCGTAAATTGTAATTGCCATATTCTGAATAAGTAAGGGACTTTTTAAATATATTTTATTCAACATTTTAAATTCCTTATATTTGTATATTAAAAATGAATAAATGTACTTTTTTGACTATTTTTTTATATAATATTTGTCAATTCTTCATATAATAAAGAATAAGAACTTACCATTTTTTTTAGTGAAAATTTAGTTTCACATGATTCATCAACAATGGCTATCTTGAGATTTTTCTTATTTATTTTGGTTATAAACTTGGTTATGTTATTTGCTATATCTATAGGAGACGTTTTCTCTGTAATAATATTTGTTTTAGTGTTTTGTAAAATTTCTTCCGGTCCCCCGCTCTTCGTCACGACAATAGGCAATCCGCATGCCATTGCCTCAATCGTTGATATAGAGAATCCTTCTGATATTGACGGCAACACGAAAATATCAAAATTGTTAAATACCTTGGCCGCATCATTTTGAAACCCAATAAAATGAAAGACCTCCTCAAGTTTTAATGATCGGCGCAATTGTATAAGCTCATCATACAACTTGCCCGACCCTTGCCCTGCAACAATAAAACGAGATTCAGGATGCTGCTCATGAATAATCTTTGCCGCCTTAAGAAATATGTCGTACCCTTTGGCAGAACGGATATTACCTACAGCTCCGACAACTGTATGCTCCGGTCCTATACCATATTCCCTCCTTATACTGTCATCTTTCCTTGGATAGAAAACAGTCGTATCCACACCATTGTAGATGGTCATTGATTTTTCGGCAACAAAGCCAAAATTTTTGACAAAATATTCACGCAATTGATTAGATACAAATACATTTTTTTTGGAACCTAGGTTGATTATTTTCGTTTTCAACGACATCAAGCGTTCTTTTTCATTGGTGTCAACAAATCCGTGAATTGTTGAGATGACTGGGACGCGGCATATCAACCCTGCCATGCTGCTATAGAGGCTTGAACCCAATAGATGGGCCTGAATCACGTCGATTTTATGTTCACGAATAATATCAATCAACTCTTTCAAATAAGAAAAATTAAAACCGCCACTAGATTGAACAAAAGCAGGCTCAATCCCATGGCCACGCAGAGTATCGCACACCCATCCGGGCCCTCGGATTGCAACTACCGACTTGAATTTTGTCGCATCAAGCCCTTTCACCAAGTTAATAAAAACCGTCTCTGCCCCTCCAGGGCCTGTAGTGTCTATCGTATGAAGAACCTTTATCATTCCCGTCCTCACATCATCTGCCGAATGTACTCTTTAATTTCATACCGAAACGGCCCCATATCGTTCCGGTCAAACACATCAAAAGACATATTCCTTTCATAAAAATTCAAAAAATCGATAACTGCTCTGCCTCTTGGTGCTGATCCCGTGGGAAGGTTTAGCTTTTCACTGCTGTTTCGCAACTGAATCAACAAATGATCAAGCGTTCCCAAAAACCACTTCAGCTTGTGGCCTACTAGATATTCTCCCGGGGGCGCTGTGGGTTTTTGCTCTCGATGGTAATCCAGGAGCAGTCCCGGGAAATCAATCCCACAGGCAACAGCCAACTGCAAGGACCCCCAAAACCGGCCGTTTATCTCCATCAATTTGGCCTTGCCATCCCGTTGATCTCGCTTGAACTCCACCATCGCAACGCCGGCCCACCCGACGGCAGACAAAAGACGCTCGGCAGCTGACACCATCTCCTCATCAAGTGGAACGCTCTCCGATACCACGCTCACCCCCCCCGAAGGTGGTTTTTCCCGCAAGCGCCGGTGAGAGAACAGCGCCAGGTGCCTGTCCTTGTCGAAAAGCGTAAACAACCCCGTTCCCGGCCCAATAATCTTTTCCTGAATCAACGAAGGGTGTTGAAGAACTGGCCGCGTCCGGTAGAGATGCTCCAACTCTTCTCTAGAGCGGGCATACGTGACTCCTCCGGAGAGGAACCCGTTCCCCTCGTAAATCCGGGACATGGCAGGCTTGACCACCACCGGATACCGGACAATTTTTTCAATAGCGCCGGTAATATCTCCGGCGCAAGTGAGATACTGCGTTTCCGGGATTGAAACTCCCAAACTTTCCGCAAGTCGACACAATGACGACTTGTCGGACACCGACCTCATCTTCTCCGCACTCGGACAGGCTAGTATCACACCTTCAGGCAAGCGGTCGCGAACCTCGTTGAGCAGATAAATAGACGCTTCGGTCAGGGGGAAAATGGCCTCAACCCCCTCCTTTTCGGTTAACTCAATGATTTGCCTTACATACTCGGGCGCCGATTTCAAAGGATCAGAGACTTGAAATCCCTTTTGGCAATACTTAGAAGAGGATGCTAGGTTTTTGCTTGCCGTTCCCGAAACCAGCACACGACACCCTCTGCGCCCCAGGGAGCGAGTCACCGCCAGGGCGGAACGGTTTTCTCCGTCAGTGACCAGCACTTTTATTCCCATCAAAATCCCCTGAGGTAAATCCTGGCCAGAAACAGCGGGATCGACCGGCTGACATCTTCATGCATGCCGATCCTCGATATCTCGAACGGATCAAAACCCTTTTCCACCCAGCCCTTGCGGGTGGTCACCGCCCCCCTGTAACCATACCGCTTGAGTATTGCCTTCACTCCCGGAGTAAAATTTCCATTCGGGTAAGCAAAGAACTCAGGTGAGATTCCGAGATTTTGTTCTATATCCTTCTGCGACTGAACGATCTCCTCCTCAGCTTGCTGCGCTGTGACCTGGTCCAGAATGATGTGGTTGGCAGTATGGGCTCCAAAGCTGACAAGGCCGCTCGCCTGCATCTGTCTGGCTTCATCCCAATCCATCAACAGCCGTTGAGGTTGATCAGCTCTGCCAAAAGTGCGCAAACGGGAAAGGGCATCTTCGCGTTCATGAACAGGCCAGGTTTTCAGCTCCATGATTGCATCGTCGAGCCAAGCCGCCCCACCGCAGTTGCCATCTGTTCTCTTCGACAGCTTATCGAAGTTCTGCCACTGCCCGAGCGCCGCTCTCGCCTCCGTCTGTTTTAGATAAAAAGTGAACTCCTCCGGCCAGAAAAGGTGATCCGTGCCCACGAAACCGGTGGCCAGGAAAATGGTGGCGGGCACTTCGTATTCCCTAAGGGCTGGAAAAGCATTGACATAATTATCTAACCAACCGTCATCAAAGGTGATTGCGCAGCAGCCATCGACATTTTCGCCAGCATCAAACCGCTCGACCAATTCGGATAATTGCAGAACATGAAATTTACTCTTGAGAAACCGGATATGGGATCGAAACGTTTCTGCCAAAACATACATACCAGGTTGAACGAAAACAGGCTCTTCGGCCTGTGACAACAATACCCGGTGATACATAAAAACGGTTGCCATTCCCTTCCGCGTCGAAGCAATAAGTTGAAACACTCCAGCGGCATCGGCAGTAACAGCAATCCATTTTTTTAGTTTCTTTTTTGAGAACATTTTTTCCTCAGTCCAGCAGGATAGCAACTCGATAAGCAACCGCATAGACCAACATTAAATATCTGTCGCATGTTTAGGAAAAAAACGGGGTGCAAGCTCGTGCAACAAACGCCTGGTTTCAGCATTCCGCCAATGAGGGAGAAGAATGATACCGCACGCAACAGCATAAAGTAGAGTCTTGACAGCCAGATCGTGCAGCAGGCTATCACTAGTCAACACCACATTCGCCAGAAAACAGACCACCGCAGAGATGAAAAGCATCCCGACAAGCGGTCGGAGCGATATCCCCATGTCATAGACACTCCGTGAGGCGCGGTGAACTACGAAGAACTGGACCGCCTGTGCCAACATCAGGGCCATGGCAGCTCCAACATGCCCGGCCATGGGAATCAGCGAAAGATAGAGAACGGTGACGACAGCAGCAGTCAGATAGTTGTTTCGACTGATCCAGCCGGTTTTTTCTTTTGCCAGAAAACTGAAGTTCGAAAAAATAACCAGACTGCCGAAAACAGCACCAAACGCCAGAAACGGTACTGCTTCGCTGGCCCGGTAAAAAGTGGGGGCAGCCATTATCCTGATCACAGGGCCGGCAAAAATCGATATTCCAATGGCCGCAACAACCATCAGGGTGCTGATGAAATAGAATACGTTCTGGAAAATGGATTCGGCATTGCCCTGCCTGTAATAATTGAATCGCTCCACTTGCCAGTAGGTTGCAAAAGGTCCCCAAATCAATACTGTAATTATTGTACTGAACTTTACAGCCAACTCGAACAGACCGATATCATCCAGTGATGTGAAAATGCGCAAGTAATAGCGGTTGGCGGACCCGATGTAGAGTCCAGCAAAGCCACCCAACCATAATGGCCAACAGAAACGGATCATCTTTTCTGCTATCGCGCCGTTAAAATGCCACCCTACTTGGCGCAGCGTATAGGCCAACAACAGCAGGGCGAAAATGCTCGAGGAAATCATGGAACTGACGGCTACCCCCATAGCCCCCATTTCAAGAGACACTACGAACCAGACATTTAGGCCGAGCTGTATCGCCAATCTGAAAAAACTCACGGTGATATAAAACCATGGACGTTGCTGGAGACGCAGATAGACCAGGGCATACTCCTCAAGCGACTGGGTCAGCAGCAGGACAGAAAAGAAACCTACGATACTGGCAAATTCAGGGGTCCCATACAAGCCTTTCGATATGGGCTGACGAAGAAAAACCATTGCAATTGCAGCAGCGGCACTGATGGCACCCGTCAGGATCATCGCCGTTGAAACCAGGCTGGCCTGTAACTTCTTGTCTTTAGTGTCAAAGTAATATTTAGGTATGGCCCAGTAAAGCCGGGCACCGAAGACCAACTCCATCAGGCTGATCGCAAAGATCATCAGTCCTACGACCCCGTAATCGGCAGGGGTTAGGTACCTAGTATAGATTGGCAGCATGAGAAAGCCTGCAAGCTGCCTCAATATGTTGCCCATGGCGTAAATGCCGGCGTGTCCAAGAAGCCGATGGGCTACTGATTTTTTTGACTGCTGGGTCACGTCCTGACCTCAAATGGCTAAGTTGACCGCCTATAACCCGCCCAACAGATCGCCAGCGACACTCCGTATCACCCGCTCCAAACCGGCAACCTGGTGTTCTATCGTCTGCTCCTGCAGGACACGATCGCGAGCCGCTCGCCCCATTCTCGCCCTCAGGTGCGGGTCATCGAGAAACTGCGCTACGCGATCAGCGGCAAGCAAATAGTTGCCGACGGGAAAATGAAAACCCGTATCCTCAGTAATGACTTCTCGCAAACCCGGCAGGTCTGACACAATGACGGGCATGCCCGTCGCCGCCATCTCGACAGCGGACATGGGGTACGAATCCCAGCCTGTCGAAGCGATCATCCCCAGGTAGCATGATTTTAAGATCTGCGGGATGTCGCTCCTGTATCCACCAAAGGTGACATGGTCAGCAGCGGTGGAATTCTCAACAATCCGGAGAAAGCGTTTTTCCTGGTCCCAGCGGTTACCCACCAGGAGAAAATGCACGTCCCGGCGTTGCCGCACGTTGACCAACTCATCTGCGGCTCTGATGATGACATCGACCCCTTTGCGTTCCTCCATGTTCCCGGAGAAGAAAATGATTTTTCGCTGCCGGGCAATGCCGAAAGTATCGTGCGCGTACCAGTCCATGGTTTCCGCAGGGCGATACAATTCCGTATCAGTGCCGGACAACACCACACTCGTAGACTGGAAAGGGATACCTCTTCCGTGGGTTGCTGTTTTGCGCATTCCTTCAGATTGGAATATGTAATGGTCGGGACGGTAGAGAGAACACGCAACATCGAGTTTTTTAGCGAATAATTTCAAACCTGAGTTTATTCCGCTCATAGGTGAGCCGAAATAAGAGATCAAATAGCGCATTCCGGCCTTGCGCAAACACTTATACGCTGGCCGCCTTACCGGTTGGTCGAAGCCGAAACCAATCTTTATATCATTGTCAAAAATGTAATCATTGATCATTTTCATCTTTTTATAGCATTTGGCAGCCGAATCGAACTCAATTACATTTGTTATTTCGCTTGGCAAAGTTTTTGATCGCCCAAGATTAAGATTTTTATATGCAAAATGAATTTTATTATAATCGCCAACCAGTCGGTAGGCCATTTTGGTAAACGTGATTTCGTGCCTCTTAGAGGCAAAACCACTGTTTGACTGATTATGAAAAAAAACCAAGATTCCAGACATTTTTTACCCTCAGTGCTCCCGGATACCAACCGAATAAATTTAATTAGCCATTAAAACAATAAACATATTCGAATTCCGTTAAACCAACGCCTTCACCTTTTGGCGAGGGCTAAAGACAAGCTCAGCCGCCCTTCGGTAAGGTGCCATATTCTGGCACAAAGAATTTTTTACGGTGTTCGTCGCAGCCTCCACGAAGCTATCCTTCGACCTCAACACTTCACCTATCAGCGCCTCGATCTGTTGAGGCGCTTCTTCCAGTGACAGTAGCCGCGGCGCAAGCCCGAACTGTTCAAAAGCGCCGTTAAGCTTGGCTCTGGTGTATTCTTCGACGCATATGCCTATGGCCGGCACTCCGGCCGAAAGTGCAAAGACCAGCTGGTGATAGCGCATGGTTACAACCAGTGAACAATTTTCCGTCAAGGCCCTGACAGCCGTTGCATACGGTATTGGATCCAGAACCTCAAGGGGAAAATTATCTGGCCACAGAGGTAAAATCTTTTGCGCAATATCGAGGTCTCCCATCCTCCCCGGAGCATGATGTGGAATAAATACAGTCCCGGCGGAGTACTTACGGGCTATGTTCGCAAAAGAGATGCAAAAGCTTTCTCTTTGCTGATCGGTAGCACCCCTGAAGCCCCGCAACGACAGGCCAAACAGGTTTGGGTGTTTGACGGAAATAGCCTTTGTTTGGGCGTTATGCTCCCCTGGCAAAAAAACTGCATCATCCACGGCAAAGTGAACGGGGACATCTAACTGGATTGCTGAGTAATCCCTGTCACGAACGCCTACCCAAGCGGCGGAGCCAAACGCCTGCTGGCAATGGCCACGGTGCTCCTCTAAAAACGGGCCCAAAGTTTGGCTGGCAAACACTATGGGTTTATTAAAACGCTGCGCAAGTTTATAGAAAAATAGACGGGACTCGAGCACATGCGGCCATACGCTTGTATGGTTGCCACCACCAGACACAAAGACAAGATCACTTTTTTTCAAATAGTAAATAATTTTTGCAAGTTCTATCGCAACAGAGTGAGGTTGAGTAACGAGGGCCTTCCTTCTTTGCTTGCGAGTGCGGCTGTAGAGGGGAATTGCCTTGATGCCGTAGGTCTCGGCCGCGCTTACGGGTGAAGCACAAACCAAGACCAGCTTATCTCGTCCGAATGTCTCTGCCAGGCGCGCGATTGCAACTTCGGCCATGGCTTCATCACCTACATGATAGTTTTGACCCATGCCGGAGACATCGGCAAGAATCAAGATGCAATTAGTGTCCATAAACTTTCATCCCCCTAGAACTGTGATTATCAATGTCTTCTGCTGACTTTTCGTTCTTCCAAAAAGTGGTCATGGATACGACAAATACCAGATGTATCCACAAGAACGGATAATAGGCCACTGTCACGAATTGACCAGATATTATGTAACCAACCAGGGCAACATTCATCCCTTTTGTCAAATTTAAAACAAAGTTGTCGCCGGTTTTTTCAGCAGCTTTCTGTAGTTTGTGCATTGTCAAAAAGCTCCCCAGCATCAACCCAACGAATACAGCTAATCCAGAAAAGCCGGTGTCAGTACCCACTTGGATGAATATGTTATGTGGAAATTCTGCACCCTTTTCCTTTAACATTTCTAGCACGATATCTTCCGAGTGGTTATTGGTGTAAAATGCAGGAAAATTAAAATAACCAACGCCAATAAATGGATGGTCCTTGATCATCTGCCAACCGTGTTCCCAATAAAGCAGACGCTGAACAGAGGTTAAATCCTCTCCCGATGATTTGAAACGCGTCTTTTGCTCTTCTGGCAAGAGTTGAAAACCAATAAACCCAATAGCACAGATGACTATCAGCATCTTGAATCGGTGTTTTGACACCATCACCAAAGCCAACACTTGAGCTGCAAGGGCGATCTGGCCACCACGGGTATTAGTACCGATCACTGTTAACACTGCCGTTATCGGCATCAAGTAAAGAGTATAGACTTGCCATTTTTTTAAATGTTTCTTTATCCCTTGAATGAAAAAAAGACTCATGGGCGCAAACATAAGCATCTGTATCGCAAGTTCACCTGGATTTTGAAAATATCCACGTGGACCTGCCAACCCCCAATCTGCAAAGGCAAATCCTCTCATTGCAAAAGTTCTTGCTCCATACAGAGACAACTTGAAACTTGCGATCATGAATATCAAAAGCAAAATATACAGGCGCTGCCTTGTGGTTGTAATTTGTGTTAGCACAAAAAAAACGACGACCCAGTTGAAAAAATCCATAAAATATTCACTTGATATTTCAGGCCAATAAGCCAACCGCGAAGAAATAACAACAAGAACTAGATAAGCAAAAACACCAGTAGTAAATTTGGTCCAAACAAATTGTCTATTAGGATCAAAAAACCAAGCAATAAACGCCAGCATAATAAAGCTTCTGGCCCAGTAGTGGTACACATCAAATAACGGCCAAATGGCTTGAGGTCGAATATATTCAAAAAACAGATACGCGCAGCACATCCAAAAGGCGAAGTTATCAGTCTTGATCGCCTTCCAAATGGCACCATGTTGTAATTTATAGAGGTTAGAAATTGGTACAGTCATCATATTTTTTCATATCTGCGTTTAGGTGATCCGGTTCCAGAAGACTTCATCGTTGAATCATCTTCAAGACTTATCTGAGGCTCTATAACCTCAAAAGAAGCCAGGTTGCTATTTAACTCTGTTATAGCTCGTTGAATCTTTTTGAAGCAATTTTCAAACTCATCGATTCCCAATCCGTAAGGGTCGTAAATGTTACAAATTAGACTCTTCGGCCAAGGGGCGAAATCCCGCAAAAGTCGCACCTTGCCCTTTTTCTCCGGGAACATACTTCTCAACCGGAGATACTGGTAGTACTCCATGGCCACGATAAGATCCGCCCCCTGCAGATCGCATTCGCTCATCCCCTTGGAGCGATGAGCGCTCAAATCCAAACCGAACTCCTCCGCGATTCGAATTGCCTCCGGGGGTGAGCCTCCCTTCTTGTCAACTTCAAGCCCGCACGAATCGATCCAGACATTCGCCCCCACCCCCAGCGACCTCAGGTAATGCTCGGCAAATGGGCTCCGGCACACATTCCCCTTGCAGACGAAAACGATTCGCCTGAATTCTCTGTCACCACTCAACTGACGAACTAGCCGATAGGCGACAGAATCGCAGAGACTCCTCAGCGCGCGCGGGGCGGCCCGTTTGAAAGAACGGGGAAGAAGCTTTTTCAGGTCGACGATCTTCACAACCGCGCCCCTTGGTTCCGAAACAGGGCTCGCATCTGTTCGGTCTGGCGTTGTCGGGCCATCTGCCCCTGGCCATCGAGGAGAGCAACACCACCAGGTTCAGACACCCCTTCATAAACTGCCTCGAATTGGGCAAGGGGCATCGATTTCCATCCCGCTTGTCGGGCCGCCTCGAGCAATTTTTTGATTCTCCCGAAAAACACCTGCTCGTCCTGGGAGATTCTGACAAAGGGACTCAGGCCGGCCAACAGGCTGGCCGAATGAAAGGTCATATTGATGCAAGGGAAGTTGTTGATTTCCATACGTTTTGCCAAAGCGATCATGGCATCGGCATCGGCCAGCTCAGGTGAAAGCCAGACCTTATTGACGAGACCGAGTCGGTCCAGGATTCCCTTAACCCGGGATATTCTGCTGAAAGGATTGTCCAAAGCCCTGCTCAGTCGCTGACATAACTGGAAATTTTTCTGCAGGTATCCGATGCTGGTCGGTACCTGCAGTAACGACCACTTCGGCTCCCCTGGAGGAGAGAATCGGAAAGGCTCAGGGCCGAAATTTGAAAAATCAGGCCCAAAGGAAGGGCTCCAGCTGACAAAGGGAGTCACAGAGGTTTCTACCCGATAACCCAACTTGCAGAGCGACTGTGCCGCGGAAAGGCCCAAGGCCCACCGTCCGGCGCGAAATGAAACAGGGAGGCAACCGAAGTTCTTGGTGATAACTTCGTGCAGCATCGCCAATTTATTTTGCTGAAATTCAGCGGGCAGGTTGCAGAGCATGGAATGAGCTTTCTGGAATCCGCCATTGTCGTCGAACGGCGGAGTATTCCACGGATGGCAGTGCGTGCCTATTTCACACTTCCCCTCCTCCAGAATCCTTTTCAGAATCGCCACCGACCGAGGATTGGTCGCCACCGGATACGTCACCAGATAAGTGGGCCGAACCCCATATTCGTCAAACATCTTCTGCAGCGGAACGATCCGCGCGATATTTTCAACCGAGTTGTCGGTGGCTGAATACCGCGCCCAGTTGTCCTCCTCAGTGTCGATGGTAATTATAAGTTTCATTTCAAAGGTCCCTCACGACGGAATTGCACAGGCGGAGCGGAAACTCCAGCCAAGGCGGCTTGAACAGGGCCATGCTTTCGGTCAAACAATCTGCCCGGGTTAAGGGCGGCAATGCCCACCAGGGCTTCTTCTGGCCATTTTTGAGTCTTCCGCAACGCACACCACAACTTCATCAAAGCCGCCCACTGCTTTTCATACAATGCATCGGAACCAAACAGAATTCGCTCCTGATCAAAACATTTCAACAGGCGGCAGAGCACCTCATAGCCGACACCCGAAGTATCAAATGAAAGGTTGTCATACCGCTCGAACAATCCGACCATGGCCGGGATGACGTTCGCGCAGGCATCGCCAGATGAATGTCCGAAACAGCCGCCATGAGCGATGACAACCGCTCCCGGTGTGATCGACCAGTCGACATGCCGAAGGTTAGCGACAGTTCCGTAGGAAACAGCCTGCTGGTTTTGACAATCCGGACTCAGGCCGCCATGAATTACCACATTCAGTCGGTTGTTCCCGGCGGCAGCGAGAATCGCCTCGACCCGCTCAACCCCCGCCCGGCACCCGAGGTTGATCCCCGTCACACTCGGGTGGATTTTAACGGCCCTGACATCGTATTCAGCGACGGCACGCCGCATGGCAGCTTCAATCTGGTCGTTGCTGATGTCACCTGGCATGCAGTAACCGAACAAAAACCTTTCATCACCACCAAACATCTCCGACATGGCCTTTAACTGGCCGTCGCCCCCCTCAGCTTCCCTCACAACGGGCAGCAGCAGCACCCTGTCGATTCCGCTCAAGTTCATCTGGTCGCCAAAGACCACCGGTCCCGTATGGCTGTAGGAACGCCTCGCACCGAGAAGACACGCCATCGCCCTCAGCTTTTGTTCGAGCTCCTTCCCTTTGCCAACCGCTGTCGGGTTCAGATTTAGGTCACCGAGTTCCGGGGCCAGATACTTCGCCGCTCCGGCGCTGAACAAACCGCCGGACTGGGCCGAAGGCTGGTATTGACAAGCATCAAACATGACCTCGTAAGGGTGAACGTGTACGTCGTAAAATGTATTTGAACCCTTTAGCTCTTTAAGAGCATCAATGGATTTTTGTACTGAATATTTATCCATTTTATCCCCGATCAGACGGTCTGATATTTCTCTTTAAGGACCTGCCAATCAATCTTTCCGCGACTGCAACGCGGTATTTTCCCTACACGAATGAGGCGTTTGGGGATCATATAGGTCGGCAACCGTTTTTTAAGTTCCGAAGAGATCATCGTCACATCGAGATCTCCTTCCGCTTCCCAAAAAGCCGCCAACTCCGGGGTGCCCTCACCCAATTTTGATTCCATCAACACAACAGCCGAATCCTTGACCTGAGGGATGGCAAGGAGCGCCTGTTCGATCTCCCCAGCTTCAATCCGATAACCCATGAATTTGAGTTGGCGATCCTTCCTCCCGAGATATTCGAGATTTCCGTCCGGCATGAGACGGGCCAAGTCTCCGGTTTTATAGATCCGCTCGCCGGAGGAGTTCAACGGGTTGACAATAAACGCATTGCCTGTTTTCACAGGGTCGTTGAGATAACCCCTGGCCAACCCACGACCAGAGATACAGACCTCCCCTGGCTCGCCAGGCGGTACCTCAGCATGGTTTTCGGAAAGGAGGAGAACCCCGGTTTCGTCTCGGGGGGTTCCGATCGGTATGCGCACCTGCGGTCCCTCCGGGATCTTGTCGACGCAATAACAGATGGAAACACCTGTCGCCTCGGTCGGTCCGTAGGCGTTATAAAAAGTTTTTTCGGGAAAAGCGGTCATCCAGTCGATCAGGTATTGAGTCGGCAAAGTCTCCCCGGCGAAAAGGACTCGCTTCAGCGTTTGCATAGTCCCTGGCCTGAGAGCCCCGGTTCTTGCCATATACATGAGGAGCGAGGAAACACCTTTCCAGAGAGTAACTTGCTGCCGTTCAATGAAGTCGACTAATTTTTCAGGGAAAAGGGTCAAAATCTCAGCGGCGATACAGAGTGTCGCGCCGGTCTTCAGCGCACAAAAAATGTCAAAAGTTGACATGTCGAAATGAAATGGCGCCGTGCCGAGGATCTTGTCCCAGTCATTGACATTGAACTTTCGGGCAGCCCAATCGATGTAGGATTTAACATTCCCATGAGAGATCATGACTCCCTTGGGCCGCCCCGTTGACCCTGAGGTATACAGGATATAAGCGATGTCATTTTCATCATTTCTATATGTGGGCTCGTTCCTGTCAATACTATTTTCTTTCTCCAGATCCAAAAATTTTACTAAAATACTCTCCTGAATTCTGCTTTCATTGCCAATCACCAGGATCGGAATAGTTACCCCATAGCTGGAAAGAGCAACATGCGCCGCTGAGATTGTTTTGCTGTCGCAAATAATTACTTTCGGCGCGGCATCTTCAATGATAAAGGCCAATCGCTCAACCGGTACCTTCTGATCAATCGGGACATAGATGGCATCTGCCTTGAGAATGCCCAGAATTGACGTCACACAATCGGCCGACCGTTGCTGGAAGATGCCTACCCGATCCTGCCGCAGCACCCCCATGGATTTAAGACAGTGCGCGACACTATTGCTGGAAATAGACAATTCACGGTAACTGATGGATCGATCACCATCGGTGACCGCAGTTTTTTCCGGATCCCGACATAATTGATCATTAAGGTAATGTTGGAGCAAAAAGGGATTCATAGTTTTCATAACCCTATAAATCTGGCAATAATATTATGTTGAAGTTCTGATGTGCCTGAATAAATTGTAGAAGCGATACTGTCTCTAAGATCTCTTTCTATTTCATATTCACACATAAAACCATATCCACCATGAATTTGAACTGCGTCAAGACAAGCCTGTTTTAGACTCTCACTTATAAATAATTTACATATCGAAGCATCAAGTGACGCTCTTTTATTACAGTCTTTTAAAACGGCACATCTGTAAAGGATTCCCCTCCCCAGTTCGATATTCATTTTCATGCTAGAAATCTTATTTGACACCGCCTGATAACTGCCGATGTTTTTACCGAAAGCATTGCGCTCCTTGGCGTATTTCAATGTAATTTCGAATATTCTTTCCAAGGTACCCAGGTGTGCGGCAGGGAGAAGGCTCCGTTCCCATTCCATCGATTCGTTGAAAATAATAGCGCCCTGCCCTTCTTTCCCCAGAAGTCGGTCCGATGAAACTTCACAATTATTGAAAAAAAGTTCGCCATTCTGAAGGGTGTTCAAACCCATCTTTTTAAGAGGCTTGGCTTTATCAAACCCCGCAAGGCCGTCGTCGACGACGAGACAGGATATCCCTCCCAGGGTCTTTTTCTCCGGATCGGTCACCGCAAAAACAATAACGACATCGGCCATGGGGCCGTTGGTAATAAAAACCTTGTTGCCGTTGAGAAGATACCCCTCGCCTTTTTTTTCCGCCCGGGCCCGCATCGAAAAGGCATCGGACCCCGAGCCTGGTTCGGTTATGGCCTGTGCGAAAACTTTTTCCCCACGACAGAGCAACGGCAGATATTTCGCTTTCAACTCTTCGCTGCCAAAAAAGTAAAGCTGTAATCCGCAGAGGATCTGGGTCGCGAGGGCGTGGACCAGGCCCGCGTCCTTGCAGGCATATCCCAGGGAGTTCAACGTGAGCACGGTCGTTAAAAAATCGACCCCGCACCCCCCATATTCTTCGGGGAAAGGCAAGGCCATGAGCTGCATATCGGAGCATTTTCGCCAGGCATCCCAGGGGAAATCACCGCTCTTCTCGAAGTCCGCGATGTCATAAGCCAATTCTTTCCGTGAGAACCTTATGACCGTTTCGCGCCAGACTTTTTGCTCGTCAGTTAACTCAAAGTCCACAGCAACCTCCTAACCAAAACTGGATTTTTGCGCTATCAGGTCGCTGATCGATGCGATGGAGGCGAAATTTTCAGGGATCAAATCCTCACCGGAAATCTGGACCGAAAAACTGGCTTCCAAAAAGCCAAGCAAAGACATGATGCCAAGAGAATCAATGATCCCTGAATCTATAAGAAGAGTCGTGTCAGCAAGTTCTGTCATATTTCCATCTGAAATCAATTCAGTGATTATGAAATTTTTTATTTTTTCTTTTGTGACCATCATGTTTTTCCTTTCATCAAAAAAAACATTTAATAAGAATAACGCAGAGATAGAAATCGCGTGACCTTGACTCTTCTCAGTTCTTTCCATTGCAGTGTTCGGTGGACCCAAAGCGCGGGAATATTCTCGGCCCAGTAATATCCCAAGGCACGGACATACCCCCTTTTGCTGATTTCATGCAGGGCCCCATTCTGAAGCAGATTGGCCAGATTTCCTCCCCTTTTGCCCGGATGCAAATACATATCAAAAGCATAGGCATCCTTGTCCCCGCACTTCATCTTGAGCCATTTCAGATCGGGATGGACTGTTCCCTTTTTCTGATGGCAGGCGCTGGTATACCAGATGTCCCCACTCACTTCATTTCCACTGACCACGGCGACGCCACGATATCCTTTTTCAAGGTATTTCATGGCCTTCTTCTGCCTCTCTTCGTCAGGATAGACCAACGACTGCTGTGATTTTGTATTCTGTGTTAATGCCTCCGGCGTTATCGTTACAAGTTGAACACCGGCATTTTCCAGCCAATCATTTATCGGACGTAAGGATGAAAGATCTTTTTCGACAGTAATCGCCACTTTATTTACATGAATATTGGCACGCATAAAATAATAAAGGATGTCAAATTTGACGACCTTAAGAATATTTTTAAGTTTTATTGGAACATAATTTTTCACTTTATAAATATCCTTTTTATTTTAATATCATTTTTGCTGAATATTTCATGAAACGTTCTGTCAAAAACATAATAGGAGATAGTTTTTTTCTGCAAAAAATAATGTCAAGGGAACGTCTTCCTTTATCAGCCCAGTGAAACTTATAGTCCTCTATTCCTTTCAAAAAATCATAATATGTTAATTTCTGTTCTACGGCTCTTTGTATCGAAAGGCCGACAAGAACATTACCTATACTTATTTTGGGATCAAAATCTTTATCAACAGTCATAAGAAACATGCTCAATTCGTCCTGATATCTGAGATGGAGAAGCGCTGCTATGTTTCTGCCATTCAAAGTCAGTAAATCTATCTGGAGCCAATCATTACCATTGCATTGTGCGGCGAATTTCTGTATGAACTGGCTAAGTGATTCATTGTAATATTTGTTTTTTTCTTTAAAAAGTTTACACAACTCGTCTAAAGCCCCGATGCAATCCCCTGAGGTAAAGGACCTATATTCTATACCGGCGCGGCTATTCAGCATGCGCCAATGACGCCTGAATTGTTCCCTCCTGTTTGATGAAAGCGTCAAGAGAAAATCGTTACGATCCGCAGGGAGCGAAACCACCGGGCAGTAAGAACCGTGCCTGATTTCTGCATACTTTCCATCCACCTCGATTTTGTTTAAAAAATAGAGGAGAAAAAGTGAAGACGAGGGAAGTTCTCTCAATAACATACAGTCCCAGAACGAACGCCCCTGGTCAAAAAGGAATTGATATAAAGAAGAGACGAC
This sequence comes from Desulfuromonas soudanensis, assembly GCF_001278055.1. Lineage (NCBI taxonomy): Bacteria > Pseudomonadati > Thermodesulfobacteriota > Desulfuromonadia > Desulfuromonadales > Desulfuromonadaceae > Desulfuromonas > Desulfuromonas soudanensis. Next base: position 2,265,325 of record NZ_CP010802.1, read on the forward strand.
TTCCTGTTCCCTTCCCCTTTTGGCAATCACATCGAGATAGTCAGATCCTGCTTCAGGGGATCCAAGAAATTCTATTCGTCTCATGTTTAATAACTTGTACTTAGTATGGTTAATATACCAAGGGGCAATACCTATAAGTTCGAATTCTTTATAAATACAGATAATGAACAGCCTGCGATTTTCATTCAAATAGCACTCAGACCACGAAAAGAGCCATTCCCATGTCAAAAAAACGGTATTGGATATCGAATTTTTCAGCAAATTATTCCAATCAACATGTGACTGCATCCACGAATCTAATGAATCAATAATTTCTGTTTTATATTTCATGGAAGATTCTCGACAACCTCTTGGAGATTAAAATATCCCTCAATCAATGACCTTTCAGTAATTCTATTGCCAAAACTTACCCTTCCAACGGCCAGTAATCAGGCAAAAGTTCAATCAATTTTCGAACGAATTTCGTTATTTCCTCTCTGACTTCCGAAATTCCTTTATTTGGTGCAAGGGAATTCACCTGAACATACGCCCCGTCATTTCGGTTGTGCAGAATGCGTCCTCTGAACCGTTCGATATTCTGCTGAAACCCCGTCGCCAGCACCCGTGTGCCGGCCGTCTGGTACCAGTGGAGCATCACGTTGTTGACCCCATCCTTGCTGGCGACCACGTAGTTGACCTTGACCCCTTGCGGGACAGAGACGTGGTGGACCTCCACGGTGCCACTTTCGACGATTCCCCACCCTGCTCCCGGCAGACAGGCATAAGGGTTGTGGCTGCTGCGTCCCCCCTTGGCGGTGCCATAATAGCCAATATAGAGACTCAACTCGGAACCCTGAGGTGACCGGTAGTGACGATAGAGATGCAAATCGGCCGGAAGAGCGTCGTATACCCCCTGAGGAAAGGTATCTTCGCGCCCCTCGTATCCAGCGATCTGCATCGGCAGGTTTTCCAGATTGGTCTGCAGCACGGCCGGCACCCCGCGGGAGCCGACCTCGTGGACCAACCCCAGGGTTAAAAGCAAAATTGTCAGAGAAAAATAAAAAGGCGTCTTCGGCATAGCTCCTCATTTTTTCAGTCAGGGCAGCAAAACAGATCGGCGAGCCCCGACGCGATTCAGTAAGGTGAAAACCAAAAACAACACGGCCAGACCGAAGGCAAAGACCACCAGCCCGGAAAATTCATGGAGAAACCCGCGAGCAACCCGGTCGCCGAAAAAATGGGCAAGAATACCGGTACCGCTGACCCGCAAAATGTTGGCAAGCATGGCAATGGGTATGGCGGAGAGAATCAAAACTGACTTACGCCACCAACCGGTGCCGGAGAGGTAGGCGAAGAGCACGGCGAGCATGGTCAGGGACATGAGGGAGCGAATGCCGCTGCAGGCCTCGGCCACTTCGAGTTGAGTCTGGATGAAATAAAGCATATTCCCTTCCCGGTAGACGGGGATGGAGCAGAGGGCAATCACAGTGGCGGAAATTTTGGTGGCCAGCATTTGGAGAGGGAAGGCGACGAGACCAAGAACGGTATCGGGAACCGGTATCATGAAGATCAAAAAACCGATGGGGAAGGCGAGGACCTTCACCGCCTGCCAACCCAGACAGGCCCAGAGCAGGCCGAAGAGGGAAAAAACGATCATCAGCCGGGCGAAGACGGCGATCCCTCCGGCATAGCTGAGCAGATAAAAGGCCAGACTCCCCACGAGGAACAACCCGCCCCAGATCGAGCCGGCAATCTCGACCTGGCCAAGATCCCGGCGCTTTTGCCAGACGAGGTAGAGAGCGACCAGCGGAACCAGCAGGGCATGGGAATTGTCCGAGTGGCTGAACCACATCTCGACCAGCGCGGGCATAATGGGGAAAAAAGCCGTAGCCCAGGCCAGTAAAAGAATGGTCATTTGCCATTTGACGTTTCGGGTCACGATTTTCATTGCGGCCCATCCTTGACCTGCGAAAACAGCGAAAAAATCTTTTTCCGGTCATTGCGACCAACGTAGCCATGAACGGGAATTGTGATCAACCGTCGGACAACTTCTGCGGCTGCAGGGAATTCCTGACCTACAAACCCGGACGCCAATTCGGGGATATGATGGACTGCGCTCGGATAAGAAGGAGCAATTCCAAGCCCCCGGCGGGCCCCGGATGCCAGAATCATCCGAGCGCTATCTGCTGTCGGCAAAATCATCGGGAAACGCAGCAAAGGGGTCGACGCCGGGAGACGGACTAAAAAACTGAAGGGGAGAAAAAAGGAATGCCATTCCGACACCCGGGCACACCTAGTTTTTTGAAATCCCTTCAGTTTGTGGCGCCAGTTGCGAGCCAAGCCGGCCTGCAGCCCTGTCAGCTTCCGAAGCGGGAAGTCCGTTTCATAGACGGTCTCACCCAGTCGCAGAAAAGGGAGATTTTTCGGCAACCAGAAAAGCCAGGGACGCATCAGCACAGTCAGGGCGAGGGCGTAGATAAAGAGAGTCAGGGTCTGCAGGACGCTGTACTCTTCGATCCTGGCGAAGGCCTGGTCGAGACGCCGCCCGAGCTTGTCGCAACGGGTGAGAATAACACCCCCCTCAACGGTGGAGAGCGCCTTGCCTCGCCCCAGGCTGAAAAACCCGACATCGCCCAGTGTCCCCAGCTTTTCCCCCTCCCATTCACTCCCCATGGCCTGGGCGGCATCCTCGACGAGAAAAACCCCCCTCCCCTCGGTGATCTTTTTCAGCCGCGCCACGTCGGCAGGGAGGCCGAAAAGGTGGGTCGGCACGATGCCCAGCAGTCGTTTCCCCTCAAGAAGCGTTTGGAGCTGTTCAAAGTTAAAATCGCAGGTTTGCGGATCGATGTCGCACAGCCTCACCTTAAGTCCGGAAGCAACGATGGAGGCGGGGACGGAGTAACAGGTAAAGGCGGGGATGAGCACCTCATCCCGTTGCGGGGCGACCTCTTTCAGGGCCAGCAGAATAAGGGTCAGCGCCGCCTGCCCGGAGGAAACCAGATAACAGTGAGGGACTCCGAAATAGTCCCTGAGTTCGTCCCGGAAGCGCTCGGTTTCCCGCTGGCCGCGGATGATCCCGGCGATTCCGGAAAGGAGATCCCGGAAATGAATCGGCGCCGCGGCCGGCGGCAGGGTTCGTCCTATGCGCATGCGCATGCCTCTTAAGGTTAAAGACTGATGAAGCGCCTGACCTTAGGTCCCAGATAACTGGTTGTTTCGAGGGGCAACCGACGCCATACGGCTTCGGCCCACCGCCTGCTTTTCCCTCCGGCGGCCGCATTGGATGCCCACCGCTTTTCGGCGGAAAATGTTTCCCAGTAAAGGGGTTCGGGTTCTGCCCCCCACTGTTTCTTGAAGCGCCAGCTCCCCTCCCCTTGGGTGGAGCGGCCGAAATCGAACTTTTCGCTGCCGTTGTCGGCGGCGAAAGAGAGAAAGGTCCAGTACAGAAGCATGTTCGGGTTCAAGTGTTTGAAACAGCGGAGGGAAGAAGCCCAGGGGACACAGGCGAGTTTGCCGTTTCGGAGGAGAATTCCCGCCGCGGCAGGACGCCCCTCCGGGGAATAAATCACCCCGATGGCCGCCTGTTGACCGAAGGCCTTGAGGATTTCCTCAAACCACAGGCGGCTATGTACGGGGGACCCGAGATCCCGCATGTTTTCAGCGAAAACGGCATAGAACTCGGCGAGAAGTTCGCCGCCGCCCAGACGGGCGTAAAGCCCATCGCGTTCCGGTTTTTTGATTTGACTGCGCAGTTTGGCCTTCAGGCCTGACATCAGCTTGTCTCCCCCCTGCGGAAGGTCAAGGACCATGCGGACTTTATTGATCCCTCCTCCCCCTGTCTCCTGGCCCGACAAAGGATGCCTGCAGCGGATCTCTAGGGCGCTGAAAGGGGGCCTTTGGGCCAGGATTCTCGCACCGGCAAGGAGACGGGCGGCGATACTTTCGTTTTCGGCCAGAATCCCCCCGGCATCACAGTAGGGGAGGGAAATAAGGCGTTGTCCCAGGAGCGGCCAGGAGAATAAAACCAGGGGAAGAACGCCGTCGATCCGCCCTTGCTCCTCGGCGACCAGGTAGATTCCTTCGAAGCCGTAGGCGGCCTCCACTGCGTCCTTCCAGGCATGGCGATGGTAGGGAAGCGCCTGCGGGTGGGCTGCCACATAGTCGTCCCAGGCCTGTTTTTCGTCGGAACCCAGGCGGCGGATTCTCATGCCGTCCATCCTTTCAGCCCTTCGGCGACCGGGGCGAAGTGGAAATCCTGCACCAGACGGCGGAAGCGTGTTTCAGTCCGGTGGAGATTGAGGTAGTGCCGAAACGTACTTTTGAGCCCTGCCCCCCGGAGCCGCGGCTGATCGGGATCGATCTCCCAGGGGTGGAGATAGAAGATGAAGGGCCGCCTGTCGATCCGGTTGATCCTCCTCAGCCCCCAGCGGGTGAAATTATAGGGGTAGAGCCGGAAATATCCGCCACCGGCAATGGGGACCCTCTGACTGCCGAACTCGAGGGTCGAGATGGGGACTTCCATGAGGGAGGCCTGCCCCGGCGCCGCATCTGCCGCCGGACCCCAGGTACCGTTTTCAAAACGTACCGCCCTCCCCTGAAACCGAGGCCAGTCGGTCAATCCGTAAAAATCGTGACGGACCGGAAAGACACTTGAGTCATAACGGAAATCTGCCGCCCAGAGTTCGTCGAAGGCCCAGGGAGTCTCCGCCGATATGGAATAGCTCGGGGCGCGGTAGCCCTGTACGGCGCACCCCGTCAGGTCCTCGAGAATCGTCTTGCTGCGCCGGATGTCCTCGCGAAACTCCTTCTGACCGAGAAAACAAATTCGGCGATGGCCGAAGCCGTGACTGGCGACCTCATGCCCCCGAGCGGCGATGTCCCGAACCAGTTGCGGCAGCTTCAAAGCAACCCAGCCAAGGACGAAAAAAGTCGCCTTGACGCCCGTCTCGTCGAGAATGGCGAGGATCTTTTCCGTATTGCGCTCCACACGCAATTCACGGCCGTCCCACGAGTCCGGAGCGGAGACGGACTCGAAAGCCGACACGTGGAAGTAATCCTCGACATCGATGGTCAGGGCATTGATCATCTCATCGTCCTTCATGGGGAGACGGGTGGCGTCTGCCGTTTTCCAGGGGCGCCTTCAGTTGATTTCCCCTTCCTTTCCTTGATCTTTTTTGTGCAGTACGAAACTTCGCAATTCATCGAGGCTGCGAGCAATCGTCTCGAGAAACCCTTCGAAACGGTGGTTCCCCTCCTGCTGGTTTTCCATGATCGTTTTAAGGGCATCTTCGTGCAGTGATAGACGCCGGATGAGAGGGTCGGAAGCCGCCCCGACGGACGGAAGAGGAAGGCCTGCCCCACTTTTTACGGCGGTGGCGCTCCAGACGGCGTTGAAGACTTCTTCCGGGTCGGCTCCCCCCTCCTCCCGCCAGACCTCCGGTGTCTCGCCGGCGACATCGCCCACCACCTCCTCCACCAGCTCGAGAGTCAGCTCCCGCGTTTCTTCGACAAAGGCGGCCAGCATCAGAAAATCGCAGAAGACGTTGATCAGGCGCGGAATCCCGAGGCTGTAGCGGTAGATGACTTCGAAGGTCCCATCATGAAAGTGTACGGCCTCGCGGTTGCCGGCCTTCTCCAGGCGATGATAGATGTACTCTTCGGTCTCTTCGGGACGCAGGGGTTCGAGATGACAGTTGATGCCGATGCGTTGCCGCAACTGCCGCAGCTGCGGTTGGGCAATCAGAGTCTTCAGTTCAGGCTGACCGACGAGAATGATCTGCACCAGTTTGCAGGTTTCCCGTTCGAGATTGGAAAGGAGCCGGATTTCCTCCAGAGCATCGGAGGAGAGGTTCTGGGCCTCGTCGATGATGATGATCGGCCGGATGTTCTCGCCATGCCGGGCGAGAAAATAGCTGTTGAGGTCGCGTAGCAGGGCCACCTTGTCCTTGCCGGTCACATCGAGCCCGAAATCGTCGTTGATCAGATTGATCAGCTGCTCGGGGGTGACGCGGGTATTGAAGACCATCGACAGGGTCGTTCTGGCATCGAGTTTTTTGACGATATTGCGGATCAGCGTGGTCTTGCCGGAGCCGACCTCGCCGGTGAGGAGAATGAAGCCTGCCCCTTCGCGGATTCCGTATTCCAGGTAACTCAGCGCCTTCTTGTGGGAGCGGCTGAGATAGAGAAATCCCGGATTCGGCAGGAGTTCAAAGGGCTTTTGCTCAAGATTGAAAAATTGCTCGTACATCCCTAAAACCTCAGTTGACCTTCGATAAAAGCGATGTTGTTGCGATAATCGTTGAGAGCAAAATCCGAATTGTTTTCCGTCCAGGAATATCCCAGGGAGAGGGCCAGCCACTGCTGCCAGCGGTAGCCAAGACTCCCCAGGCCTCCGTAGCGCTGCACATCTTCCTCTTCGGGGAAAAACCGGTAGTACGTGTAGTGGCCCCGCAGGCCGAAGTAAAAGCGTTGTCCGAAGGGGATCTCGGCGGAGACCGTCCCTCCGGCGGCGCGGTCTTCCCTTTCGATCGTCTGATAGATCCCCTCCCTGGCAAAGATCCGGAATTCGGAGATCACTTTACTGCTGTAGGCGATCCGGCCGTACGCCTCCCGGTTTTTAACCAGACCCAGGTTGGCCGAAACGAAATAGTTGTCCGCATAACCGAGTTCCATAAGAAGAGCTTCGGAGCGTTGGTACACTGCGCTCCCGCGCCAGATGGCCGAAGGATTGTTCTCGCTCCTCTCTTCGAAATCGATCCAGGTCGCGCCGCCGGCCCCTTCGAGGGTGAAGCGGGGACCGACGCGGTAGCTGAAGCCTGCGACGAGGTCCTTTTTGTTGAAATCCTCCGTCCTCTTGGCGTTGTGAAACCAGTCCGCATATCCGAGAGTGAGCTGCAGCCGCCTCGAATATTCGTATCCCAGATCGATAGTGCCGGTGTGATTCTCGGCATCGTCCCCTTCCGGAGCCTGATAGGAAAGGAGTTCATAGAGATAACCGAGGGTTGTGCTGACCTTCCTGCCGGGATGAAAACGATACTGAGGGTTGGCCTGGAAGCGGTTCAGATTACTCTTATTAACAAGGGTATTCTCCTCCACCACGGGACGGCGCTCGTCGACGACGACCCTTGTCAACTCGTCCCGCAGGGACAGGGTGAAATCGCGCCCGGGAAAGAGTTCGAGTTCGGCCAGGAGGCGCTGGACGTCGCTCAGGCGGGTTTCGTCTTCTTCCGAATGATCCAGATAGTCGATGAATTTCAAGGCGTAATCGATGTCAAGGGTCAGATGTCGTGCCTTCCACGCCAGGGCAACCCCGGGGGTAACGATGGTGATGAAGTCATCCTCTTCGTCGGCGGCCTCGAGAAAAATGTTGTCGTTGTACTCCTCGCGGAGGTCGAGACGCGGATGCACCGTCAGCTCGGCTAGGGCTTCTGGCACCGGGGCCCCAAAAAGAAGCATCAGGCCAAGGGATATCAGGGCAAATGTGCGCAAGGGGTTCCTTTCCGCCGGCGTCGGGCCGCCTAGTAATAGCGATATCGTCCCAGTTTCGAAGGGGTCGTCACACAGTTGAAGACGACTCCGAGCATATTGACCGGTTTGAGACTCTCCAGCGCCTCCTGGACCTCCGTCGCCTTGACCTGCCGCTGACGGATAACGAAAATCACCCCATCGACTTCGGCACCGAGAATCTGGGCTTCGGCAAAGGGGAGCACCGGAGGGAGATCAAAGATGATGTAGCGGTCGCCATAGCGGCTCTTGATCTCGGTGATGATCTCCTTCATGCGCTGGGATGCAAAACGCTCCACGGGATCGGAGATCGCATCCCCGGCCGGCAGGACCACCAGCTTGCCGAGCCCGGTCTTGACCAGGGCCTGTTCGATGGGGACACCGTCCCGGAGGCAGTGCGCCAATCCGACCTCGGGCTCGATCCCCAGGTATTTGTGAACCATCGGCTTGCGCAAATCGGCGTCCACAAGAAGGACCGTATGGTCGTATTCCTGGGCCAGCGTCAGCGCAAGGTTGATCGCCGTCACGGTTTTGCCTTCGCCGGGAAGTGTGCTGGTGACGGCGAGGGTGTTGCGAAACGCCTCCGCCCGCGTCAACTTGACCACGAGAGACTTGAGCTTTTTGTACTCCTCGGCGATTCCGGCCTGACAATTCCCGGCGCTCATCAGAAACGGGCTGTTGACCGGCAGCGGTGCAACCTTCAGCGCCACGTGCCCCGGAGCACGGGGACCAGCCTCTAACGGGACGGGAGGCCGTTCCTGGTATTCTCGCCGCAGCGAGGCTTTCTCCAGGGCCTGGTTTTCACGCAGCAGGGAGGCTTTCTCCAGGGCTTTTTCTATTCGGCTCATAGAGCATCTCTTTTCGGGGAAAGGGTTGCTAACTCCAGTCATTTCAGGAAGAGGTCACCCTGCCGTCCGGATCCAGCACACCGTGAGACCAGACGGCACTCAGGTCAGGCGCTTTATCGCTTCATAAGCCAGCAGGCCGAAGATTCCGCACAGGTAGACCGAGCCCGTGGCGCAGGCCCAGAAGACCCCTTTTCTTCGCCGCCGCTCCTCGACAGCGCAGGGGATAACCGGAATGACCCCCAGTAGTTGCAGGCCCATCCCCTGGATCTGATCGACATCCTTGATGGAGCCGTCGAGGTTTTCCAGAAGGAGGACGCTGCCGACACCGGCTCCCAGGCCGGCCACAAGCGCAAAGAGGATCAACTGGATTTTATCGGGGAATGTCGGCTTGGTCGGAAATATAGCCGGGTCGACGATGCGGAATGTGGTGGCCTTGTCGCCGATTTCCATCTGCTTGGACACCTCGGACTGATTCACCCTCATCTGCATTTCTTCGAAGATCTTGCGGGCCGAATCCCGCTCCTGCGTCAGAATGGCGAGCTCCTTCTTGCTTTCGGGGGCGCTGCGCAGCTCGGCCTCCCGTTCACGGATCATTTCCTGAAACCTGGCGCGCCGCCCCTGCATGGAACTGATTTCCGTTTCCGTTTCGAGAAACTTCTGGGTGACTTCCTGGAAGACCGGGTTGGCCGAACGAAATTCCGTTTCTCCATCTCCGGCATTCTTGTCCGGGGTGGTCCGGCTGCGCAGGGCCTGAATTTCCGCTTCCACCTTGAGGACCTCCGGGTAATTTTTGGTATAGGTCACCAAAAGCTCCCTGACCCGCCGTTCAAGATTGGCGATCCGGTCTTCCTTCTGTTTTTCGGAAAACAGGGTCACTGTGGGCTCGATGGATTTAAGTTGAACCTTCAAATGCTTTTTCTTGGCATTCAATGAATCAAGATTCAGATCAATTTCCTCCATGGCCCGCCGATACTGACGGATATCTTCCATGATCGTTTTTTCGTCGATGGAGAGGTAGATACCCATGCGCTTTCTGAATTCGATAATGGCATCTTCAGCCTGGTCGAGCTTGACCTTGAAGATCTCGAGTTGCTCGTCAAGAAACCGATTGGCGCCGTAACTTTCTTCTCTTTTGGCTGAAATGTTTTCTTCGACATATTTCTGAACGAGTGTATTGATGTAGTCCTGGGCGAATTTGGGATCTTTGTCCGTAATGGAAACAATAAATAAATCCTCATCTTTTACTTTAATATTCGTCCTGTTTTGCAGTGAACTTATAAATTCTTGAACCTCGGAGTTTCCTTTGGCAAAAACATCAGCATCCATTTCTTCCAGAACCTTCGATATCATATCCCGGCTGAGGAGCGCATATTTGAGAACCCGGATACGGTCACCCATCTCCGGAGTGAAGGCAATTCCCTTCACCAGAGTGTTGAGGACGTTTTTTTCTATGAATACCGTCGAGTCGGCGTTGTATTTTTTGGGAAGGTTATAGCCGACGATCAGGACCAGGGTCATGACGGCAATGGCCACATAAACGACCAGAGCTGCTCGGCGGACGACCATGCCCAGATAGTCGCTGGGTTCCAATTTCTTTTTTTTTGAAATATCAATAGCCATGGTCAGAATATCCCTTCATTGATGACGATATAGTCACCGGGATTGAGCTGTATGTTCTGGGCAACGTCTTTTCCGTTCAGAATCTTGCTCATCTTGACCTTGATTTCCACAGCCCGGTCGACCTGATTTTTCCTGACGATTTTGATTTCGCTTTCCTTGGCAAACTCGTTTAATCCGCCGGCCTCCAGAACGGCATCGAGAACCTTCATCCCTTCCCGGTAGATGATGTACTTCGGTTCATTGACGGCCCCGACGACATACACCTTGTTCTGCTCGTTATTGGGGATGAAGATGATGTCGTTTGCCTGAAGCTCGATGTCCTTGTCGAACTCTCCATTGATGAACAGACCGTGAAAATCGTCCCTGACGACCTTTTTGCCCCGCAGGACATAGGCATGCCTCAGGTCGCCGTTTTCAAGGTTTTCCAGTCCGCACAGCAGTCTGAAGAGGGTGGTCTTCCCTGCCAGATTGATCACTTCGGGTTTAACTCCGCCGCCGGAAAGATAGATCCGGTTGTTGGTGATCTGCGACACGGTCACGGTCACGATCGGCTTCTTGACGAAATTGGTGAGGATGCCGTTGAGCCTGTGGCTGAGGGCGGTCGGCTCCAGGCCGGCGGCGACGACATCCCCGGCGGCGGGGAGGGTGATCTTGCCGTCCGGCCGAACCACCACCTCGACGCTCAGCTCGGGAACGCCCCATACGGAAATCTGCAGCAGGTCCCCTTCACCGATGACATAGTCTCCCGCAGCGGCGGTCCCGCCCTGAAGCACTGCAAACAGCAACGCAAAAATAATACGTTTCATAGCCGGTTATCTCCCTCCCTTGCCGAAAAGCACTACCTTGACCGTTTCGAGGACAATCAACAGATCGAGTATGAGAGAGTAGTGCTTGATGTAATAGAGGTCGTAGCGCAGTTTTTCCAGGGCATCTTCCTCCGAGGCGCCATAGGGGTAGTTGACCTGGGCCCACCCGGTCAGGCCGGGCTTGACGCAGTGGCGCTTGGAGTAATAGGGGATACTTTCCTGGAGATTGGCGACGAATTCGGGGCGCTCGGGACGGGGGCCGACAAAGCTCATGTCGCCCCGGAGTACGTTGTAGAGCTGGGGGATTTCATCGAGGCGGGTCTTGCGCAGGAAGCGGCCGACGGCCGTCACCCTCGGGTCGTTCTGCTGGGCCCAGACGGCTCCGGTCTGCGCTTCGGCATCGGGGCGCATGGTGCGAAACTTGAAGAGAAGAAAGGAGTTGTCCCGCTCCCCCACCCGGCTCTGCCGGAAGAGGATCGGTCCGGGAGAATCGAGGCGGATCGCCAGAATGACCAGAGGAATAACCGGCAGGGCGGCCAGGGAGACGATGGCGGCAAAGGAAAGATCCAGGGCGCGCTTGGCCATCCTGATGGTCGGGGTGATGTGAAAGCCGTCGGAGAAGATGAACCAGCCGGGGGTCGTATGTTTAATGAGGAGTTTTCCCGCCACCTGTTCGTGAAAGGACATGGCGTCGACAATTTCGATGCCGTTGAATTTGCACTGCAGCAGGGCCGCCACCGGCAGAATTCCCCGGCGCTCCGATAGGGAGATCACGATTTTGTCGATCTTTTCATTCAGCACGATCTCTGCCAGAGAACTGGCCGACCCCCTGAGCATTTTTCGGGGCATCGACGCCACTTCCCCGTCCGGCTGCACGAAACCGGCAAGAACGTAATTGTGTTTGGTGCTGCCGAGAGCCGCGGCAATTTGCTGGGCCAGAGGCCCGACGCCGAGGATCAACACCCTCTGGGCGACCCCTGGAATTTTGAACAGGAGCGGATATCGGTTGTGCCAGAGGTACTGGGCCAGTCCAAAACAAAGGAGGGCCACAAGCAGGGGTGTGCGTCCCGGGACAACCTGGGGCCAGAGATAGTAGAGGGCGGACATGACAACGAAGGCCAGCAGGAGCGAGCCGGCAATGCGCTTGAAAACCTCGCCTTTTCGGTAGCGCTGATCCCTGCTGTAGAGCTCGCAGAAGTAGGTGGTGCCCAAAAGGATGAAAACAAAGAGCAGGCTCCTGGAAGGATCGGCAGCCAGTTCCGGATCACGCATAATCCAGGAGCCATGGTGCAGCAGGGCGCCCAGATAAAGGGCAAGAACGGCCATCAGCGCATCCCCTCCCATTAATATCAGCAGCGTCTTGACCATTCCCCCCTCCCCGTCCTCAACTCTTCAGCTTCTTGAGCAATTCCCGGGTCTGAACCGCTTCGGGGAAATCCCCTGTGCTTACCGCCCGGCTCAAAAGTTCGATGGCTTTCCCACGATTTCCAAGAGCTTCATAGGCCAGGGCGAGGTGATACCAGACCGTCGGGTTATCCTTCAGTTGCACGACCGCCTTTTCCAGGACTTTCACGGCGTCGGCAGGTCGATCATTTTTCAGCAGAACGTAGCCCAGGGTGTCCATGACTCCGGGGTTTTCCGGATCATTGCGAAAGGCCCGGATGGCCAGCTTCAAGGCCTCTTCCCTGTTTCCGTAATTGTCGGCATAGAGATAGGCCAGATTGTTCAAGGCCGGAACGAAATTTCCCGCCCTCTCCAGAACTTTTTGATAACACCTGAGAGCTTCGACTTTATTGCCACGTTGATCGTGAATACGCCCGAGGGCGAATACCGCCGGAAAGAAGTCGGGGCGCGTCTTCTCCAGTTCCTGGTAGATGTCCATGGCCATGGACATGCTCCCCGAATTTTCATGGACGCCGGCCATGCGCATCTGCAACATTTCCCGGTTTTTACAGGTCGCAGGAGCCCCTTGCAGCAGGTCGAGAGCCCGGGCGGCTTCTCCCTGATTCTCGTAGATGCGGGAGAGCAACAGATAACCTGCGGGATGGTCCGGTTGGCTGGACATGACGGCCTCTGCCCTGGCAATGGCCTTATGGTTCGCTCCCTGTTTCAGATAAACCTCGATGACAATGGCCATCCCCCGTCCTGGAACGATCTTTTCCAGATGTTCAAAGACCCTGATGGCCTCGTCGGCCTTCCCCTGTTCGAGAAGAAGTTTTCCTTCGAATTCAAGCAGAGAGGGGTTGGCCGGCAATCTTTCCAGTCCCTCCCGAACGACCGCCAGCGCCTCATCGAACTTTTTGTTGTCGTGCGCAAAGCGCCCCAGAGCAAGATACCCCTGCAGCTCCCCTGTTTTTTTTGCCGATTCGTAACTGGCGCGGGCCTCATTTAATTTGCCCGTCACTTCAAGAAGCGACCCGCGAGCCAGCAGAGCCCTGAGGTTTTTCGGATCGATTTGGAGAACCCGTTGATACTGCGCCAGGGCCCGGGAATAATTTCCCGTGGCGGTTTCGTAAAAAGCGATATCGAAATAGGGGGAGAAGTAATCGGGCTTGACGGCCTGAGCCTTCTCCAGACAGGCAATTCCTTCGTCGGTCTTATTCTGGCTGAAGGCAATCCGGGCCATGTAATTGTAGAGAAGGGCATCCGATTCCCCTCCGGTAAGCCCCTGTTTCATCAACTCCATTGCCCCCTGAAAATTCTCCTGCCGCAGGTAATGGGAGGCCAGGATCAGCCGGTTCTCCAGCACTTCAGGTGCGGCGGCGATTCCTTTGACCAGTTCCTCCTCGGCTTGTGCGGCATTTCCTGTCGCCAGGTTTAACAATCCCATTTTCAGATAGGCATCGGCCAGTTGAGGATCAAGTTGTGTGGCCTGCTCAAACTCGGCCATCGCTTCGTCGAAGCGACTTGTCGCCATAAAGGCGCTTCCCAGGAGGTTGTGAGCCAGGCCGTTTCCTGGGGCGTGGGTTAAAACCCTTTGCGCTTCGACGATGGCCTCTTCGACCCGCCCCTGCTTCAGCAGGGTCATGGCCAGCATGTTGCGGGCCTGAAACGCTTCGGGCTGCAGATCGAGCACTTTCTGGAACTGGTTGAGAGCCAGTTCATTCTTCCCCTGCCGGTCGTAACTCAACCCGAGAAGATAATAGGCGTTGAGGGCCTCCCTCAGGCGCAGAGCCTTTTGCAGTTCGACAACGGATGCGCCATAATCCTTGCGCGCAAAAGCAACCATGCCGCTGAGCAGATGCCCTTCAGCCTTGTCGGGAAAGCTCTGGAGGAGACTCTCGGCCAGAACGGACCCCTTTTGGATCTCACCCAGTCCCAGGTAAAGACTCCCTGCCATGTAAGCGGCCTGGAAATCCGCCGGATTCATCTCCAAAAGTTGCAGGAAATGTTGCAGCGCTTTTTCCGGGGCCCCCGCCTCGATTTCCAACTGGGCCATCAGATAAAGGGCATTTCTGTTCTGCGGCCCGATCCGTAGCAGGGCATCAAGGAGAACCCGGGCCTCGCCCTCGTTCTCCAGCTTCAGGTAGAGTTGGGCCAGGTGAAACATGGCATTCTGATTGGCCGGATCGAGTTTCAGTGCCGAATCAAAGAGTTCCAGGGCCTTTTCATGATCTCCGGCGGCGACATGGGCTCTGCCGAGAAGATCGAGGACCCTGCATTCCTCGCCAGGTTTCGCCCGATAGCGTTCGAGAACATCGATGGCCTTCGCGGTGCGATCAGTACGGATATAGAGTTCGGCAAACTTCAGGGAAAGCTCTCTAAAGTCGGGATTCTGCCGGGAGACCTTTTCCAGTTCCCGTTCGGCGTTTTCGTTGCGCCCCATCAGCAGGTAGGCATCAGCCAGCTGATATCTGGCTTCGAAATAGTTCTGGTCCTTTTCCAGGGCATTTTTGTAAAGGACCACCGAACCTTGGACGTTCCCCTCTTTGAGTAGACGATTCCCCTCAAGGAGCAGTTCTTCTTTGGTCTGATTGCCGCAGGAGCAGAGCCCCAGAACAAGAAGGGCGGAGGTTATCAATCGGACAATCCTAAAGTTCTCCATATTCAGCCTCGCATCCGTTCATGACTCTCTGCACAAACAGGCAGAATTGCTCAAAATCAACCGGCTTGATCATGCAGCAACTGTTTTTTATCTCGCATACCGCGCTGATCAGATCTGTTGAGACGATATCGGACAGAACCAGAATCGGAACCTGAGCTTTTTTCAGGGCAATAAACAGGGCACTCCCGTAAGGAAAACTGGTGATAACCAGGGAGAATCCGTCCAAATCGTCCAAGGGGAGAGGATCGACCCCGTGAACGATCGAATCGGCAGGATGACCGTCGAGCTGCAACAGGGCGTCGCAGACTTTGGCAAACCTCTCTTCGTCATAAATAAGAATTTTTTTGTTCACCTTAGTCTTCTCGATGGATCAAGGTTTTAAGAGAGGCGGCCTTTAAACCGTGGTACCGGTGAAACGACCATTTAGGCAAAACTAATTAAGCAATACTCGTTCCATCGACATAAGTTATCGTTTTTACATGTTAATTTTTCAAAAATACAAGAATCGATCCCCGGAGTTGTCGCCGTTGGAACCACCCACATTTTGTTGGCTGTATCTAATGGCAACACCGGGTTCAAGTCTCCGATATTGTTAGTCTGGACTGTAACCATCGGATACAGCAGGTTTGCCAGCCCACCTTCCCCCGATTGCTGCAGTCAGGAACTGGGCAACAAAAAACCTCCTTCACGAAATTCGCAAAGGAGGCAAAGGGGAGACGAATGGCCGCCGACGGGGCGGGCCGCCCCGTCGGCGGAGGCTGTTTCTAGTGGAGGGGGAAATCCTTGAGTCTTTTGTAGAGAGCCTTGCGGGAAAAGCCGAGAATTTTTGCCGCCTGCGACTTGTTGCCGTCGCAGGACCGAAGCACGTCGCGGATGGTCCTGACCTCCAGCTCCTTGAGAGTCGGCTGCTCCCCCGTGCCGGACCCGTGCCGATCGAAGTCTGTCAGCTCGCCGGGAAGGTCGCGGAGTGTCATGGTTTTCCCCCGGGAAAGAACCACGGCCCTTTCCACGACATTACGCAGTTGGCGTATGTTTCCAGGCCAGGGAAAACGGCACAGCTGGTTCATGACCTCGTCGCCGAAGAAAAGGACTTTGTGTTCCCGGGCACAGAATTCCTCAAGAAACGCGTGGACCAGAAGCGGGATGTCCTCCCGGCGTTCGCGAAGGGGCGGAACTTCGAATTCGACCACGTTGATCCGGTAATAGAGATCCTCGCGAAAGGTTCCCTTGGCGACGTCCTTAACAAGGTTTCGGTTGGTGGATGAAACGAGCCGAAATTCCACCGCGACGGTGTGGTTGCTGCCGAGCCGCTGCACCTCCTTTTCCTGAATCACCCGGAGCAGCTTGGCCTGTACCGCTGGTTTCAACTCGCCGATTTCGTCGAGGAAGAGGGTTCCTCCGGCGGCCTGTTCCACCCGCCCGACCCGTCGCCCGACCGCCCCGGTGAAGGCCCCCTTTTCATGGCCGAAAAGTTCGGCCTCGATAAGTTCGGAGGGAATGGCGGCACAATTGACCGCGACAAAGGGATGGCCCTGACGGATGCTGCCGTAGTGAAGCGCCCGGGCGATCAATTCTTTACCGGTCCCTGTTTCCCCCCGGACAAGGACGCTGCTTGACGAATCCCGTACCGCATGAACCTGGGCAAGAATCTTTTTCAAACCGGGATTATTGCCGAGAATTTTGCAGCCGTTTTCAGAACATCGGCCCTCCCCGAGGGTTCTTTTCATCCGTCGTTCTTCTACCGCACGTGCCAGGGTACCCTTGAGGCTCATATAATCGGGAGGTTTGATGAAATAGTAGAACGCCCCCCGATTCATGGCGCGAACGGCCGACTCGACGGTTCCATAGGCGGTGAGAAAAATGACAGGGATATCGGGGAATTGGGTATTAAGATCATCGTAAAGCTGCATGCCATCCCGGCCGGGCATCTTCATGTCGGTAATCACGGCATCGAAATCCTGACTCCGAACCTTGTCCAAGGCCTCGGAGGCGTTAGGAGCCTGGGATACGGCATACCCCTCCTCGAAAAGGATGGAGGAAAGGACCTTCAAGGCATTCGGCTCGTCATCGACGACCAGCACACGACCGCTCGAGATATCTGCCATCGACTACCCCTCACTTTCCAATAAACGGGGAAGACAGAGCCGGACAGAGGTTCCCCGTCCCCTGGTGCTCTTGATTTCCAGAGTTCCGCCGTGATGCTTCATGACTTCCCGGGAAATGAACAGGCCGAAACCGCGACCATTGCCGTTCTCCTGGCGGGCCGGATCAGAAATCTCCGCAGACCGGTCGATGAACCCGGGGCCGTTGTCGGTTATTTCGATCACCACCTTCGACCCCTCGGACCCTTCCTCTTCCCGGGCTTCGACCCGGACCTCTCCTCCCGGGAGAACGGCCTGGAGAGAGTTGTTGAGAACATTGAGCAGGGCCTGCTCGATCTGGAAAAGATTGAGTTTCATGGGGAGAATAGCGGAACAGCCGAAGGTGACGGACACCCCCTTGGCCTGGGCCTGAAGAAGGGTGAAGGTCTCGATTTTCTTCAGCAGTTCACGGATGTCGACCCCTTCTGTTTCAGCATGGCTATAGGATCCGCTCAAAAATCCAGCGATGAACCGGTCAAGCTTGGTAATTTCCTCTTCCATGATGCCGGTGAAATCGAGAAGGGTCGGCTCGTGGGCAAATCGGCTCCGCAGATAGACCACCGCCCCCTTGATGGCGTTCAGGGGATTGCGGACCCCGTGAGCCAGAAACGAGGCGCTTTTGCCGATATCGATCAGATTCCGGAAAGGACTGCCGTACCCCGGCAAACCGAGTTCGGCGGGGAGTTCGAAGGAGATTTCGGCACCGGTGACCTCCCCGTCGCGGGAAAGAAGGGGGCGGATGGCAATATCGGAGGTAAAGGCCTCAAAGAGGCAGCCGAAATGATACCCCTCAATCTTCAGCGGACGCCCGCTCCTCAGCACCTGACCCACGGCATCGCCGTCATCGACCATGATCCGCGGCAGAACTTCGTAATAGGGAATCCCCTCCCAACTCCTTACGATGCCGCCCCGGCCTTCGTCCCCCTGAACAGCGAGGTGCCGATCGACCCTGAATTCGACAATATGCCTGGCCAATTATCGAGCCCCCCCAATTGAATTGAAATAAAAGAATGAGTCGGTGGTCCTTCGCCAAACGATCTCCCCCCGGAAGTTGTGTCTATCTTACCAAGAGTTAGAGCTTTTTCAATTTGCCACAGAGATCCTGCCCAGTGAAATGCCGCTCCTGGGGACAAAAAAGCGACGCCGAAGCATCGCTTTTTTTTGGCACGCAAAGGATTGCAGGTATTTAGCGGAGGCGGTGGCGCCCGGGGAAGGCCGTGAGGGTAAAAATGAACCCTGGATCACCAGCAATGAAAGGACCATGAAAAAGCCCTTTCGTCGTTGAAGAATCACAGAAAAACGCTTCAGGTCAATGATTCGGAAGAACAACTGGCGGCATGGGGTATCTGCAGGGTGATCCGAAAACCGCTGTCATCGGACACTCCGAGCCACTTCCAGCCGTGGGCCTCGGCCGTTTTCAGGGCGAGATGGAGTCGGATCGACCCGGAGGACTGGTCGTCATAGTAGAAGGAATCGCCTGTAAAGTGGTTTTTCAGGACACTCTCCGGCAACCGGGAGGAGGAGATCAGGCTCAGCTCGATCTGTTCCCCCTTTTCCAGGGAACAGGTCATGGCCGAACCGTCTTCGAGATAATGAATCACCCCTTCGATAAGATTCACCAGCATCTGGTTCACCTGAATGAAATCGCCATCCACCTCCACCGGACCCGATCCCGGTTCAACCCGGAGGGTGAGGTTTTTGCTGGCCATGACCTCCCCGAGAACCCGGGAGCGCAGCGTTTCCAGAAGATGATAACCGAAGGGAAAAATCGTTTTTTTCAGCGTCCGGCCGCTCCCGCCGAAATGCAGAAAATCGAGCTGCGTCTCGACAATGGCGATGAGTTTATCGGTCTCGGTGTCGATCATGCGCTGGAACTCGCCGTGATCGTCAGCGGGGAAGCGCTCGGAATTCTGCAGATGGAACACCGCCCCCTTGATCGAATTGAGGGGGGTGCGGAGTTCATGGGAAATGCGGGTCATGAATTCGGTGCGGACGATATCGGACTCAACCAGCATGCGGTTGACCTCTTCAAGTTCGACCGCCTTGCTTTTTAATCGCTGGAGAAGATGGGCGTTTTTCAAGGCTATCGCCGCCTGGCTGGCGATGATTTTCAGGAGGGAAAATTCGAGGGTTGTAAAGGGTTCGCCGCTGGTCTTGTCGTTCAGGTTGAGAACACCGAGGACTCCGAGCTCACCGACAATGGGGCAGGAAATAAAGGAGCGGGTGCGATAGCGATCCCGGCCGACGGATAAAAAGCGCGCATCGGTGCGGATATCTTCCACCAGAACCGCCTCGCCGCTCTGGGCCACCCTTCCGGCGATCCCCTCGCCGACCCTGACCCGGTAGGTGGTCGCCAAGGAGGGGTCGATCCCCTTGGAGTCGAGGATGGAGAGTTCCTGATTGTCGCCCAGAAGCATCAGGGAACCCTTCTCGGCACCGGTATGGCGAATGGCCAGATCGAGCATGAGACGGGCGATGGTGCCGACGTCGTCGCTCACGACAATGGCGCGGGAGATTTCCTGAAGAATGGCGAGATCGCGCTCAAGGAATTCGGGACTGTACATTTTGCCGCGGCCCTCCCCTCTCCTCCCCCGATCGGACAAACGGACGTGAACGGCTCCGGAAGAACGTCTTCTCCGCCCGCCCCACCAGCGACTGACACTGCAAAACATTAAGCAATTAAAATGCCAAAAGCGGTCCGCGCAATCCGGCCCAGGGACCTTTCTTCCCAAAATGACGGAATCGCCTGAAGACAGGGGTGAGAAATCCTCCTGAAAATACCGCACCCCTGCACGCCGCCGGTCCCACACCAGCCCCTTCGGTGACAATGTAAGCTTTTCCGACACCCCGGCCAAAGTCGGTGGAGGGTTGCAATCGCAATCTTTTGTGCCACCCTTTACGGCAATTCCAGGCAACACCTTCGGCAGGGGATCCTCGTCATGACCCAAAAAGCTTTTCCCCGGATTATCCCCTTCGCCCTCTTCATGAGCTTCATCGCCATCGAACAGACGGCCGTTGTACTTCGGTCCAAGGGGTGGCTCCCTCTCGAAGCAGCGACCCTGACCTGGCTCTACCCCCTCAAGGCCCTGGCGGTCGCCCTGGCTCTCTTTCTGCTGCGCAAACACTATGACGAATGGCGGTTCAAGGACTTCAGGCGGCTCGGACACACCGCCCTCAGCATCGGCGTCGGGGCGCTGATCTTTTTCCTGTGGATCCACATGGACTGCCCCGTCCTCTCCCCGTCGCCGCCGCCGGGGTACAATCCGGATCTTATCGAGGATTCCACCCTGCGGATCGTGCTGATCGGAAGCCGACTGTTCGGCGCGGTTCTGGTCGTTCCGGTCATGGAAGAGCTCTTCTGGCGCTCCTTTTTGCTGCGCTACCTGATCGACAAGGATTTCGGCCAGGTTGCGGTCGGTCTCTTCACCTGGCCTTCGTTTCTCATCACCGCTCTCCTCTTCGGCCTCGAGCACCACTACATCCTCGCCGGCGTCATGGCCGGCTTCGCCTTCAATCTCCTCCTCTATCACACCAGAAGCATCGCCCAGTGCACCCTTTCCCATGCCGTCGCCAATCTGGCTCTGGGAATCTACGTTCTGCAGGGGAGCCGGTGGCACTTCT
Organism: Desulfuromonas soudanensis; assembly: GCF_001278055.1. Taxonomy (NCBI): domain Bacteria; kingdom Pseudomonadati; phylum Thermodesulfobacteriota; class Desulfuromonadia; order Desulfuromonadales; family Desulfuromonadaceae; genus Desulfuromonas; species Desulfuromonas soudanensis. The sequence continues at coordinate 2,285,888 of NZ_CP010802.1, forward strand.
GGTAATGGACGACGGCGATTCCTCCCTTTTCCCCCACCTTCGGCCTCCTGCTCATCCGTCAAACAATCCGAGAAAATCTTCGGCACGCAGGCCGGAGACGCTGTCTTCCTCCCCCTGCCGTTTCTGATAGATATCCCCGGCCAGGGCCTGCTTGCGCTGCTGCAACTGGAGAATCTTTTCTTCGACCGTATTGGCGGCGACCAGTTTGTAGACAAAGACCGGCTTGTCCTGGCCGATGCGATAGGCACGGTCGGTGGCCTGGTTTTCAACGGCGGGATTCCACCAGGGATCGTAGTGGATCACCGTGTCGGCGGCCGTGAGGTTGAGGCCGACCCCTCCGGCCTTGAGGCTCACCAGAAAGACGGGAACCTCGCCTGTCTGAAAGAGTGCGATGGCGGCATCGCGCTTGCGCGTCTGGCCGGTGAGCTTGCTGTATTTGATCTGCCGCGCCTGGAGTTCCTCTTCGATCAAAAGGAGCATGGAAGCGAACTGGGAGAAGATCAGCACCTTGCGCCCTTCGTCCATCAACTCTTCAAGCATCTCCATCAGCACCTGGAGCTTGGCCGAGTCCTTGACCTTGCGGGCGCTCTCGAGCTTGACCAGCCGCGGGTCGCAGCAGACCTGGCGGAGCTTGAGCAGGGCATCGAGCATCTCGATGTGCGAACGGGCCAGCCCCTTGGCCTTGAGAATTTTTCCGATCTTGTCGGCCATGGCCACCCGGATGCTCTCGTAGAGCCGCCGCTGGGCGCTGTCGAACTCCACGCGCTGGATGATTTCCGTCTTCGACGGCAGCTCCGTGGCCACCTGAACCTTGTCGCGGCGGAGGATGAAGGGGGCGATGCGGCGCACCAGCTGCTGACGGCGGCCGCCGACGCCGCGTTTTTCGATGGGATAGCGGAAGAGGGTATTGAAGGCGGTTTCCTGACCGAGAAAGCCGGGCATGAGGAAGTGAAAGAGGGACCAGAGCTCGCCGAGATGGTTTTCGAGGGGGGTACCGGTGAGACAGAGCCGGTTGGCCGCCGGGAGGGCGCAGGCGGCCTGGGCGGCCCGGGATTTGGGGTTTTTGATGTACTGGGCCTCGTCGAGAATGACGCTGTGCCAGGACGTGCGGACGAGGGTCGCCACGTCCCGGGGGAGGAGGGCGTAGGAGGTGATGACCAGGTGGTAGCCCTCGAGAGCGGCAAAATGCTCGGCGCGCTTCGAGCCGTGCAGCACCAGGATCCGCAGTTCCGGAGCGAAGCGGGCGGCTTCGCTCTGCCAGTTGCTCAGCACGCTTGTCGGGGCGACCACCAGGGCCGGCCGCTCCAGGCGTCCGGCCTCGAGTTCGACGAGGAGATGGGCCAGGGTCTGAACGGTCTTGCCGAGCCCCATGTCGTCGGCAAGAATGCCGCCGAACCCGTAGCCGCGAAGGAACTGCAGCCAGGCCAATCCCCGCTCCTGGTAGGGACGCAGGGTGGCACAGAGTCCGAGAGGGGCCGGGACGGCCTCAACCCCCTGAAAATTGCGCAGCTCTTCGGCCAGGCGACGAATCTTTGCGCCCCCCTGCCAGCGCAGGCGTCCCCCCTCCCGGCAGAGCTGCTCTTCGAGAACCTGCAGCAGCGGGGCCTGCTGACGGGGGAGGCGCAGTTGGCCATTTTCGCCGACGGACTGCTTCTGATAGAGTTCGAGGAGGGTTCCGACAATCGGCTTGAGAACGCTGCGCGGGACTTCGAGCCAGCTCCCTGCGCCGATGTCGACAAAGAGCGGCTCTTCACTCTCCCCCTCTTCGAGCCACTGGGTGAGGAGGGGGAGAAGGGGAACGGTGCGCCCCTGGAATTCTATGTCGAGGCCGATATCGAACCAGCCCGTATCCTCGGACTCGTCGATGACCGCCGTCACCTCTCCTGCGGTCATGAAATTGAGCTTGAAGCTCTCGTCCCGTTCGATCCGCCAGCCATCGGCCTCGAGCTGCGGCAACGCCTGGAGAAGGTTCCGCCAGCGTGCCGCCGAACCGGCCGCCGTCTCGGCGGTAATGACCATGTCCCGCTCCCCGGCCTCCCCGATTCCGACCAGGGAGGCCGGAACCAGACCGAAGAGCAGCAGCGTTGCAAGGTGCCTCTCTTCTGCGGCCAGGTCGCGGCGAATCAGCAACTCCCCTTCCCCGTGGCGCACCAACTCCTGGGAGGGAGCGTCCTCGGCACGGGGGGGGAGGAGGCAGGGGCCATAGGCGAAGCGGGACCGCGCCACATGGATGAGGTTGCCCTTGGAACCGATTTCTCCGCGGAGCTGCAGAACCGGCGTCGGCGGATCATCCCAGACGACATAGTCCAGAGGGGCCGGAAGCGGCAGGACATCGGGAGGGAGGTTAAGGGAGAGGAACTGGCTGAAAGGGGTCAATTCACCCTTGTCCAGCGGCGGCAGATGGCAGAGGGCGTGGAAGAGTTCCGGAGCCAGGTCCTGGGCGATCGGCCCGCATTGATGGCTCAGCGGATCCACATACCAGGGGGGATCGGTGGGAATCGGCAGACAGGAGTCATCGCACCCATCGAGGTCCAGACGCAGACGGCGGCCCCCCTCTTTTTCCTCCAGCCATGAAAAATGCGCCTCCCGCAGGGGACCGAGGGTCAGGGGGGTCTCGAATTCCTTCTCGAAAAAACAGCGGCCGGTTTGCAGCAGGCGCTTGAGGAGCAGGGCCCCCACGTCTCCGGAGAGGACCGCCGTTCCCGTGGGCGTCGTGGTCTGCCGGGCCAGCTCGGCAATGGTCACGTCCCCGGCATCGACCCAGGAGGGAGGGTAATAATAGCCGGTGAGCTGCTGCAGATTGAAAGGAGCCGCCTTCCCCCAGCGTCCGTTTTTCAGGGGGCGACTCTTGAAAGCCTGGAGAAAAAAGGTCGTATGCTCCCGATAAACCTGCAGGTTCAGTCGATAAAGGAGGACCTGCCCGGGAAGGGGGTGATGCTGCGACCTCTTCTTGCTGTCGAGAAGGCCGAGGATGTTTTGCTGCCAGAGGAGGACGTCGCTGTGCCCGGTTTTCCGCGAGAGCGTCTGCGCACGAGGTGAGCCGAATTTGCGGCGCCATTCGAGGACGACGGCCACGACATGCTTGCAGTTGTCCTCCATGGGACAGGTGCATTCCCCCTCGAAGCGGAAGATCTCCTCTTCGAGGGTCAGCTGGATCTCCTGACGGTAGCGGTTGCGATAGCTGCCGGAGACGGTGCCGAGGATCAACTCCTCGGCGGGGTCCCATTCCACTCCGAGGACTTTTCCTTCATCGTGGTAACGGCGGCCGCGGTCGAAACCGATGCGTCCGCAGACCGCGATAATGTCGTCATCGGTCAAAGGGCGGTTCATGCAAAAAAACTCCTGAAAACATAGGGGAGAAAAAAGGGGGGGAGTGAATATACCTCAAAGTCGGTCTTAAGCAAAGCTGCCAGATCGCGAGGAAGACCAAGTACCCTGTAACCCAAAAATGTTACGGATGGCGTCGAAGACTTTAAAAACTTCAACTATCCGCAGATTACGCAGATTCACACAGATGGTTCATCCCCTTTCAATGCCAGCCCTTCTTTGTGATCTGCATCTGCGCCCATCTGCGTCATCTGCGGATTTCAGGTTCGTGGGTCCAGAACAATTTTTCTCCGAGTTTCAAGAGAAACCAAGGTCGGTTTCACGCAACGACGCAACGACGCCACGAGAACCGTGCCCTTAACCGTGCCCTTGACCTGAAAACGATGCGTCGTTCCGGCGTCGCGTGAGGCAATCCTTGTGATTTCAGGTTAGCCACCCGAAGGCGGTCCCTCAGAGGGCCCGCAAAAAGCGCCGGACCACCGCGGCCAGGCGCTTGTCGAGCCGCCCCCAGACTTCCCCGGCGATGGCCTCGGGGACGGCGCCGTAGAATCCCTCGGCGAGGCTGCCGGCGATGCAGGCGAGGGTGTCGCTGTCGCCGCCGAGAGAGACGGCGTTTCGGAGGGTGTCCTCGAAGTCCTCCCCTTCGAAAAAGGCGATAAAGGCCTCGGGGACGGAACCCTGGCAGGTGGCATCGAAGGTGTAGCCGGGACGGATGGAGTCGAGGGAGGCAGAGAGGTCGTAACCGAAGCGCTCCTCGACGAAGGTGCGGATCCCTTGTTTTCCTGCGCCGCTGCGGCCGAGAAAGATCCCGGCGGCAACGGCCTGGGCCCCCTTGATCCCTTCGGGATGGTCATGGGTGACGACGGCGCTTCTCCGCGCCCCCTCGAGGACGGCCTCGAGATCGTCATAAAACCAGGCGACGGGGCTGACGCGCATCGCCGAGCCGTTGCCGTAGCTTCCGTAGGGTCTGTTATCTCCCCCTCTCGCCCAGGCGTCAAAGCGGCCGCCGTACCCGGCGTCGGGGTAGAGGCGATGGTACGTCCGAAGGAGCTCGCCGTAGGGACGGCCGTCGAGGAGGGATTCGGCCAGGGCGACGGAGTGCACGGTGTCGTCGGTGAAGCGGCTCTCTTCGGTGAAGAGGTCGAAATCCTTGCTCTTGTGGTTGGCCCACTCGAACCGCGAACCGATGATGTCTCCCGCAAGAGCGCCGAGCATGATGGTCCCCCTCCCCTCTTCCCCGCAGACGCGGCAAGGGCCGGCCAACGCTGACCGACCCCCGGGAACGATAGTGGATGCCGCTGCGATTTTCAAGGGATAAACGCCGCCGAATCTAACTAGGAACCTGTCGGTATGCGGTGTTCGCAGGGGACCCCGGTCTGACAGAGTCCGCACCCGGCGGCCTTGACCTGATACTCGATGCCGACCGCCTCGGGAACGGTGCCGTAAACGTAGGCCCGGCATCTCTTTTTGTCGTGCCCCTGGTCGGACAAGGCCCCCACCGGGCACCGGGGGATGCAGGCGCCGCAGCCGCCGGTACGAAACCGCAGGCAATGGGAGCGGTAGTTGGAGTAGACGCGAAGAGTTGCGGGAAAGTCGGCGTCGGTGATCAGGCTCCCCAGACGGTGCGCCATTCCCTTGCCGGTAATCAGCCCATCATTGAGACTGAAGGTCCCGAGCCCCGCAGCATAAGCGGCGTGGCGTTCCGACCAGTTGGAAGCCGGGCCCGTACCCGGCACTTCGACCCCCTGCCACAGCTCGGAGAGCTGCGGGGCAAGCGCCTGATGTCCCCGCTCGACAAGCCAGGCGACCAGATGCTGCCGCAGTCGGACGTTGAAGGCCTCCCCTCGATCGCGGGTCCGGGCCCAGGCCCTTGAAGGGAACTGGTTTTCCCTGCGGTTGCTTGCGCGGGCCGATTCCGACACCGGCAGGACCCAGCAGACGACGGAGGCCGCTGTCGGCAACAGCTCCCCGGGGGTAAGGTGAAAATCGCCGATGATCTCCTTGTAGAGGTCGAAGAGCGGGTCGGCGGCCGCAGCAAAACCGACCAGCGGCTTATCGAAGTACGCCGTGACGCCATCCTCCTGAAGGTTGGCAGGGCTTTGATGGACGAACCGTTCGATTTCGGCGATCAGTTCCATTTGCATCGTCTTCGACGTTTCCTTCATCTTTAGCGCCTCCCTTGGGTCGGTGGTCAACTGTGGACACCTATCGCGGCTGAAGTCAGCTCCTACAAATAAATCCGTTTATCGTAGGAGCCCCTTCAGGGGCGATCGATCAGGACAGTGTGCCAGAAATCTGCTCCAGTGAGTAGGGAACTTGCGGGAAATTCTTCGATTTTTGTGGTAGGGTTTTCGCCGGCCGAGTAAAATTGCCATAAAATTATTGTCTCCGAGGGAGGCCGACATGTCCGGTCGCTGGAAAAAAACTCTTATTGTCGTCGGGATCGGCGTGCTGATCGGGCTCTTCTTCGCCTTCGGTCTGCAGCGTTATCTGACCCTGGCCGAACTCAAGGCGCAGCAGGAAACCTTTCAGGATTATTACGCGGCGCACCGGCTGCTGACCCTGGCCGGCTATTTTCTCCTTTACGTGCTGGTCACCGCCCTCTCCCTCCCCGGCGCGGCGGTCATGACGCTGGCCGGCGGCGCCCTCTTCGGCTTCTGGCCGGCGCTCATCGTCGTCTCTTTTTCCAGCTCCCTCGGCGCCACCCTGGCCTTTCTCGTCAGCCGTTTTCTCCTCCGCGACTGGGTGCAGGCCCGCTTCGGCGAGCGCCTCAAGGCCGTCAATGCCGGCATCGAGCGGGAAGGCGCCTTCTACCTCTTTTCTCTGCGCCTGGTCCCCATCTTCCCCTTTTTCATCATCAATCTGGTGATGGGCCTCACCCCCATGAACGCCTGGACCTTCTACGGCGTCAGCCAGATCGGCATGCTCGCCGGCACGGCGGTCTACGTCAACGCCGGGACTCAGCTCGGCCAACTCGAGAGCCTTTCGGGGATCCTCTCCCCCGGATTGCTCCTCTCCTTCGTGCTCCTCGGCCTTTTCCCCCTGGTGACCAAAAAGGGGCTCGACCTGCTCAAGGAGTACAAGATCCGGGGACGCTTTCCCCGCCCGAAGAGCTTCGACTACAACCTGGTGGTGATCGGCGCCGGCAGCGGCGGGCTCGTCTCCAGCTACATCGCCGCCGCAGTGAAGGCGAAGGTGGCGTTGATCGAAAAGGACAAGATGGGCGGCGACTGCCTCAATACCGGCTGCGTGCCGAGCAAGGCGCTGATCCGTTCGGCCAGGATCCTTTCCTACGGTCGCCGGTCCCGGGAGTTCGGTTTCAAGAGCACCGAGATCGACTTCGACTTCGGGGAGGTGATGGAGCGGGTGCAGCGGGTCGTCGCCAAGGTCGAACCCCACGATTCGGTGGAGCGCTACAGGAGCCTCGGTGTCGAGTGCCTCCACGGCGAAGCGAAACTCACCTCCCCCTACACCGTCGAGGTCAACGGCCGGACCCTGACCACCCGCAGCATCATCCTGGCCACCGGCGCCTCCCCCTTCGTTCCGCCGATTCCCGGTCTCGAGGGAATCGATTACCTGACCTCGGACAACCTCTGGGCCCTTCGCCAACTGCCGAAACGTCTCCTGGTCCTGGGCGGCGGACCGATCGGCTGCGAAATGACCCAGGCCTTCGCCCGCTTCGGCAGCCAGGTCACCCAGGTGGAAATGGCGGCGCAGCTCATGGGGCGCGAAGATCCGGATGTTGCCGAGTTCATCCGAGAGCGGTTCGAGTCCGAGGGTGTCCGGGTCCTCACCGACCATGCGGCCAAGGAAGTCGAGATCCGCGGGGACGAGAAAATCCTGGTCTGCGAGCACAGGGGAGAGCGGGTCGAGGTCCCCTTCGACGCCATCCTGGTCGCCGTCGGCCGCCGCCCCCGGACCCAAGGGTTCGGACTGGAAGAACTGGGCCTTGTTTTCACCCCGCGCGGGACGATCGAGACCGACCCCTTTCTGCGCTCCAACATCCCCAATATCCTTGCCGCTGGCGACGTCGCCGGACCCTACCAGTTCACCCATACCGCCGCCCATCAGGCCTGGTACGCGGCTGTCAACGCCCTCTTCAGCCCCTTCAAGACCTTCCGTGTCGACTACCGGGTCATCCCCTGGTGCACCTTCACCGACCCCGAAGTGGCCCGGGTCGGACTCAACGAGAGCGAGGCCAGAGAGCAGAAGCTTGACTTCGAAGTCACCCGCTTTGAACTCAGGGAACTCGACCGGGCGATCGCCGAAGGAGAAGAAGAGGGCTGGATCAAGGTCATCACGCCGAAGGGGAAGGACAGGGTCCTCGGAGCGACCATCGTCGGCCCCCACGCCGGCGACCTCCTCATCGAATTCATTCTGGCAATGAAGCACAACATCGGCCTGAACAAGATCCTCGGCACCATCCACCCCTACCCGACCTTGGCCGAAGCCAACAAGTCCACCGCCGGCGAGTGGAAGCGGGCCCATCTCCCGGAGAAGCTTCTCGGCTGGGTGGAAAAATTCCACACCTGGCGCCGCGGCTGAACCACGGGGCTCCTAGATCAGGCGGTTATTTGTAGGAGCGTCTTTAGCCGCGATGACCTGGCATCCTTTTGCACGGGAAGGAGGACCGTTGACGCGCCTGCACGACATGAGCGATTCGGCGCGATCCCTTGATTGGCCCCACCTTAATGGCGTCAACATGGGCGCCGCGCATACCTTTTTTATGAATTTTTACCTTGTATCGTGGTTCAGTTTCCCTTATGGTTGCAACTCCCTTCGCCAGGGGAGGTCTGGTCTGTGCTTCCCAACCGGGCCGATGTCACACTGTCCGTCGTCGTTGAAAATCCACCCTTGCCGTTCAATCCATCCTGATTTGCAGTCCCTCGTTCCACTGTCACCATTTCCGTGACTGCTGTTCACCTGCAGACCTCAACCTCCGCTATTTCATTTCGCCCTTCGCCAATCCGATTATTGCGCTACCGGCCAACCGTTGCTGATTGTTGTGCGGGGTTGTCCCTCGGGCCGGCCGTTGCGCCGGTTATTGGCGTACCGTGCGCTGGACTGCTATTTTTTTAAGGATTCGATATTCATGGTCTACGTTTTTCGTACCATCCGCCAAGACTGGTTTTCCAACGTAAGAGGCGACGCCCTCGCCGGGATCGTCGTTGCCCTGGCCCTGATTCCCGAGGCGATCGCCTTTTCGATCATCGCCGGCGTCGACCCCAAGATCGGTCTCTATGCTTCGTTCTGCATCGCCGTGGTCACCGCCTTTGTCGGCGGCCGCCCGGGTATGATCTCGGCAGCCACCGGCGCCATGGCGCTGCTGATGGTGACCCTGGTCAAAAGCCACGGCCTGGAATATCTGCTGGCGGCGACTCTCCTCACCGGCATGCTGCAGATTTTGGTCGGTGCCTTCCGCCTCGGTTCGCTGATGCGCTTTGTCTCGCGCTCGGTGGTGATCGGTTTCGTCAACGCCCTGGCCATACTGATATTCTTGGCCCAGCTTCCCGAACTGACCCACGTCGGTTGGCCGGTCTACGCCCTGGTGGCCGGCGGGCTCGGCCTGATCTACCTCTTCCCCTATGTGACGAAGGCCGTCCCCTCGCCCCTTGTCTGTATTGTCGCGCTGACCGCCTTCACCATGATGTTCGGCGTCGATGTGCGCACCGTCGGCGACATGGGGGCGCTCCCCGACAGTCTCCCTGTTTTTCTTCTCCCCGACCTGCCGCTGAATTTCGCCACTCTGGGAATCATCTTCCCCTATGCGGTCATGTTGGCCGTGATCGGCCTGCTTGAATCGATGATGACCGCCACCATCGTCGACGATCTCACCGACTCGACCAGCAATAAAAACCGCGAATGCGTTGGCCAGGGTGTGGCCAATATCGCTTCGGGTTTTCTCGGCGGCATGGCTGGCTGCGCGATGATCGGCCAGTCGATCATCAATATCAAATCAGGCGGACGAGGACGGCTCTCGACCCTCCTCGCCGGGATCTTTCTCCTGCTGATGGTGGTTTTTCTCGGAGATTGGGTGGCGCGCATTCCCATGGCGGCCCTGGTGGCTGTGATGATCATGGTGTCCATCGGGACCTTCAGCTGGGATTCGATCCGTAACCTGCGCAAGAACCCGAAAAGTTCCACCGTGGTCATGTCCGCCACCGTAATCGTGGTGGTGGCGACGCACAATCTGGCGCTGGGGGTGATGGTCGGCGTGCTGCTCAGCGCCCTGTTCTTTGCTGCCAAGATCGGCAAAATCTTGTATGTTGGCTCGACCCTCTCCGACGATGGCCTGATCCGCCGCTATCTTGTCGTCGGCCAGGTCTTTTTCACTTCGGCCGAGCGTTTCATCACCTCCTTTGACCTTAAGGAGGCTGTGGAAAAAGTTCAGATCGATGTCAGCGGCGCCCATTTCTGGGATATTACCGCCGTCGGCGCCCTCGACAAGGTCATTCTCAAATTCCGTCGGGAAGGGACCGAGGTGGAAATCGTCGGCCTCAACAAAGCGAGCGAAACCATGGTCGATCGCTTTGCGGTCCATGACAAGCCGGACGCCGTCACCGCCCTGATGGGCCATTAAGGGAGAAACGCCATGGAAAAGCTCGTACTCGCCTGTATCGACGGGTCCTCCTATTCGACCGCCGTTGGCGACGCTGCCGCCTGGGCGGCCCTGCGGATGAACGCGCCGTTAAAGTTCCTCCACGTGCTGCATAAGGAGAAGAGCTCTCCCCCGGCCGACCTGAGCGGCAGTATCGGCTTGGGCGCCCGGGAATCGCTGCTGGAAGAATTGGCGGCGCTCGATGAAAAACGTGGCAAACTGGCCCAGGAAAAAGGCCGACAGATCCTCGCCGCGATCAGAGAACGGGCGCGCGCCGCCGGAATATCCGCACCCGAGGGGCTCCACCGCCATGGCGGGCTGGTGGAAACCCTGATCGAGCTGGAAGAGGGAATTCGCCTGCTCGTTCTCGGCAAACGGGGCCAGGAGGCTGAGGTGGCCTCGGAGCACCTGGGGAGCCACCTGGAACGGGTCATACGCACCCTGAATCGCCCCATCCTGGTGACCACCGCCGAGTTTCGCATTCCGCAGCGGGTGATGCTCGCCTTCGACGGCAGCGCCACGGCCCGCAAGGGGTTGGAGATGGTCGCCGGGAGTCCCCTGTTCAAAGGACTGCCGTGCCATCTGGTCATGGTCGGAACCGACAGCGCCGAGGCGCAAACCGAGCTCTCCCGGGCCCGGCAGATTCTCGAACAGGCCGGATTCGATGTGCCGGCGGTGATCCTCCCCGGCGAGGCCGAAAGCGTGCTCGGCGAATACCAACAGGAGCACGGCATCGATCTGATGATCATGGGCGCCTACGGTCACTCCCGGATCCGCCACCTGCTCATCGGCAGCACCACCACCACGATGCTGCGCAAATCGACCATCCCCCTCCTTCTGCTGCGCTAGCACTTGGTAGCGCACAAAATGATGCAAAAACACTCTTTCGGCGCCCCCTTATCAGAAAGTAACGTTTAAACAGAATTTTCAGCCACCAAGACACGGAGTCACCAAGGAAATCAAAACCAATAAGGGTGTACTTGGTGTCTTGGTGCCTTAGTGGCAAATCTTGCTCTTTGCATCGGAACCAAAATCAAGTGACTCAAGAACCAACGAAGACACAGAGGTGACTGATGAAAAGGCATCCGGACCGGCAGTCGGAAATGGCCACCGACCTGCATACCGAACGGCTGGAGAGAGTCATTCAGGCCTTACGGAAAAGTCAGGCCGAGAGCGTTCTCGATCTCGGCTGCGGCCCCGGCGATCTCCTGCTGCGCCTGGCCGACGAGCGCCAATTCAAGAAAATTGTCGGTCTCGATACCTCCGGGGAGGCGCTGGCGGAGGCGAGGCACCTCCTGTCACGAAAAGAAAACGCATCCAAAGTCTCCCTTTACCAGGGGTCCTTCACCTCATTTGACGACGACATGGCCGGGTTTGACGCGGCGGTCCTGCTGGAGACGATCGAGCATGTCGAGCCCCATCGTCTGTCGGCCGTGGAAAAGGCGGTGTTTGCCGGATGCCGGCCGAAAACGGTGATCATCACCACGCCCAATTACGAATACAACGTGCTGCATGGCGTACCGGGAGGAGCGTTCAGACACCCTGACCATCGCTTCGAATGGACCCGGGCCAAGTTCAGGAGTTGGGCGGAAGGGGTCGCCGGGCGTCACGGCTACCGGACCAGGTTTGACGATATCGGCGAGAGGGACCCGATCCTTGGGAGTTCGACGCAGATGGTGACGTTCTCCCGGATCTGACAAACAGACGGGTGAGGGTGCCTACACTTCCTTTTTCCCTCCCATCCCTTCTTGACCCCGCCGTTGCCGCAAGCAAGCGTTGATCTCTCCGCCAAGGAGAATCACGAAGGCGCTGGCGTACATCCAGAAAAGCAGGGCGATGACCGCACCGATACTCCCGTAGGTCTGGTCATAGGACCGGAAATTGTTGGCATAAAATGAAAAGGCCAAAGTCATGACGATCCACGCCCCCGTCCCCGAAACGGCGCCGGGGATGGTCTCCCGCCATGACACCTTGAGCGCCGGTGCATAGCGATAGAGTGCGGAGAGGGCCGCAATCATCAGAGCGAAAATCACCGGCCAGCGCAGAAGGTTCCAACCCAGAGTGAAGGCAGGGCCGAAGCCGGTCAGTGAAGCGATCCAGACACCGATTTGCCGGCCGAAAAAGAGCAGAAGGAGGGAGGCGATAAGGAAACCCATGAAGCCGATGACCAGAACCACCGAAAGAGTACGCACCTGCCAATAGGGGCGTTGATCCTCCGTCTCATAGGCGTCATTCAGGGCAGCCTGAAACCCGATCACCGCTTTTGATGCGGACCAGAGCGCCAGCAGGATTCCAAAGGTGAGAAGTCCTCCCTTCTGCACCTGAACCAGGGTCTGGAGATTTTTTTCCACCAGGGAGAGAACGGCGTCCGGGAGGAAATTGTCAAAAAGGTTCAGTAAAACCTGGACCAGATCCGGCACCGGCAGATAGGCCAGGAGGCTGGTCAGAGAGAGAAGACAGGGGAAGAGCGCAAAGAGGAAGAAAAAAGCAATCTCGGCCGCATGCCCGACGCAGTGATCCTTGCGGATCCCCCTGACCACCCGTCCGGCCAGGTCCAGCGCGGTTCTGTTCTCCATGAATTTACCAATATTTTTCGTCTTCATGCCCCCCCATTTGACCCACCGGGCCTTCCACGACCCGCCGCTGACTTCCCCTTCCCTGTCGAGCACCCGACTTTGAGGGGTCTATGTCCCTTAAGAGGGCACCGACTGTGTTGGTGACCATTAAATATATACCGCCACCGCCAGAAAGCTTGTAATCCCATCCGGCTGGTTTTGCCGTACTGACCTACCTGTCAGTCAGCGGCACAACTTGTTTTGGCATGGATTCCCTCCGTTTTGACGGTATCTATTTTTGCTGTATCCCGGTTCCGTCAAAAATACCGTCAAAACTCCTCGATATCAATGGATCCCCCCGGACAAAAGAAGTCAGCACAAAACAAGAAACCCGCACATTTTGCGGGTTTCCTGTATCAATCTGGACCTTCCTGAACTATCAAATGGTGCCCGGGACGGGGGTCGAACCCGTACAGCGTTACCGCCGAGGGATTTTAAGTCCCATAAGTTACTTCTCCAACCCCTGCAATCCACAACAACACGCAACAAGTAAAAACAAAATCAAACTAGTAATTTCAAATACTTAAATCAAGCCTTGCCTCCTATTAACTTGTTGTAACCTGTCACCCCTGGTTGCAATTTGAGGACAGGTATTGAGGATTGGTGGCACAAAATTGGCACAAATTGCTGGCTGTCATTTAGGCACTTCCGGAAACTTGCCCGAGCATCGTATCCTTGCCTCGTCAGTATCCTGACCCAATTGACTCATGCCTTGATCAGGGACAAGGCCGCTCTGCTTCCTCAACAAATTCGGGCACAGACCACCGGTAGATGATGATTTCTAGCAATCAGGCAACGAAGTACGGTCGCATACAAAAAGGTCTGATATACCCCCACAAACGAAGAGACGCAAAAGCTGTCCCATGAGAGTGCTCTCTGTGAATTTACCGACAACAATTCGAACGGCGCTTACCGCTCCCGCCCAGCCTCATGCCAGGCCTTCCTGACCGGAGAGAGCAGGTATTCCATCACCGTACGTTCGCCAAGATGAATCTCCGCATGTGTCACCATACCAGGAGAGAGAGGGTAACGCCTGCCGTCGTTTTCCAAGACCAGATCATTTAGCTTCACCAGAGCCCGGTAACCTAACGACTGGCTGTTTCCAGACGGATCGGGAGATGAACTTCCAGCCTTTTTAGCATCTTCATCGGCAGCATCAGCACTGACATGCTCAACAGTCCCTTCCAGCATGCCGTATTTCTGAAAAGGAAAAGCAGCAAATTTGAGTTTCACTGGCAGACCATTGCGGATGAAACCAATATCTTCGTTGGACACCCAGATTTCAGCACGCAAAATATCATCTTTGGGAACCAGCGTAAGCAGTACCATACCAGGTTGCACGACAGTTCCGGCAGTATGAGTGGTCAACTCTTTGACAATACTGTCCTGTGGGGCCTTCAACTCCATGAGTTCGCTGCGATGTCTCTGTTTGGTCACTTCCTCGGTGAGCCTTTCGAGCTGCCCCTGAAATTCATTTCGCTCGACATGCAGTTGTCGAAAATAATCGGACTCGATCTGCGCCAGCCTCTTCTCGGATTGTTTAATACTCGCTTTCGCCGAACCGATAAGATGCGATTGAGTCAGCAGCTCCTGTTCTTTTTCAATACGTTCCATGCGCTTTTCACCGGCGACAAGGTCCGCGGCGATTTTTTCTCTAGCCAGATCAGCATAGGCACGTTCCTGCTTCCGAAAATGTGGCAGCACCTCAGTTAATTTTTCTTGTGTCTGTTCTGCGACCTGCAGCTCATACTTTGCCTTGACCAGGCGTGAGCTTTCCTCTGCAAGTGCTGCTTCCAGGGAAACACGGTTGGCACGATATTGTGCATCGACTTCGCTAGCCAGCTCAGGCGGATCATCGGGCAAGGTTGTAAATACGTTTCCAGAAAGCTCTGCGTTGATGCGACGTAACAGCAAACTTTTTCTCTGGAACTCAGCCTCCAGGGAGCGGCTGTCAGCTTCAGTAGCCAGGGTATCCATGCGCATCAGAACCTGACCGGCAAGCACCGTGTCCCCTTCCTTGACCAGGATCTCTTTGACAATGCCTGATTCTGATGGTTGCACGATTTGGACGTAACTGTGCGGCACCAGTTTGCCTTCGGCAACCGCAACGATATCGAGTTGCCCCACCATCGCCCAGACCAGCAAGGCGCCTAGCAAGGCCAGCAAGACCCATATGACTTTCTGCCCTAGCGGGTTAGGCGGCTTTTCCTGCAGGAGCAACAATGCTGGTGAGAAATCGAGCAAATCATTATCCATGCAATCGTCTCCGGACTGATGCGACGGGAGTTCACCCGCCACACCAGCCCTATCCTCTCGTGGCTAGGACTTCTTGCCGTTATTAACTTTCAGCAACGTGCTGTTGGACGGTGTCAATTCTGAACCATCCAGGCCAAAAGGCTGCGTTGACGACAGAAGGCCACTCATTGCTTTATTCATTGAAGACACATCAGCGCCCTGGCGATCATCAGACCAAGCACCCTTGTCATACAACAGAGAGTCATCGTTTACGGCAGCCTGCATGTTCTGCCAACCAGCAAATATCTCGCCTTCTGCAGTTGCCACTGGTTGCACGGCGGACGTTCCCATCAAGGTGTTCACCTGACTCAGGTCGAGATAAGTAACCGTCGTTTTGGCTGCAACAGCAGTCTTCTTGTCCTTGGCACCAGGGCCCCCCGGCGACGTACCCGGACCATCGTTGAAGTTGGTATCCTGGCCCGGGGGGGCAGCATCCTCACCATTGCCCACCCCTTGGTTACTGTGACTGATCGAGAAGGTAAAGACATCGGAAGCAGACAAACTACCTTCTGTGCTACCCGTTGACTCCACCCGGTCCGTTGCCGTCACGCAAATATCTATGGAACCGACCATCTTTGGTGTCCATCCGGAGAAGGTCTGGGTAGTGGGGTCAAAAGAGATCCAGTCAGGCAGTGGTGACCCATCCGCCAAGGTTGCGGAATAATCCAGAACATCGCCCTGGTCGATATCGACAAAGCTGTCGGCAGGCATCTGCCATTCAAACGGTTTGTGGAAGGTAAAGTCCTGATCTGCCAAGGGCGCCACTAAAATGGGAGCATCATTGCCGCCATTGACCTGAATGCTCAACGTAGATGCGACATCTACAATACCGTCCGTCGCGCTGTAGGCAAAAGTCTCTGTCTTTTCATGGGAACGGCCCAGCGTCTGAACGACGGCATCTTCGTTGTCGAGAGCATAAGTGTACTTGCCATCGGCCGCCACAGACAAGGTACCGTATTCACCAACCTGATTGCCATGATCCGCGACGGTGAGGACGGTTCCGTTGTCAATATCGGTGTCGTTCTCAAGGACGTTGCCGCTGGTTGAGGTCATAAGATCTTCGACGGTCTGCCCTTCATCCGCCATCACCACAGGCGCGTCGTTAACGCCAATGATTTCGACTTCGACAGTTCCGGTATTCTGTGCAGCTTTATCATCGCTGATCGTGTAAGAAAAGCTATCTTTGAGGCCTTCGCCTTGTGCAAGCTCCTGGAACTGATCGCCAATATCGTAAGAGACTTCACCATCAACCAGGAAGACCGAAGCGCCGACCCCCGATTCGCCAACCGAGAGGACGGTCAGGATATCGTCAGGGTTAGGATCGGTGTCGTTGGCAAGCAAGGTGCTGGCCGGGAAGTTGAGTGATCCACCGTCCTCATAGGTGGTGATGTAATCTGTGTTGGCAACCGGCGGACGATTGATCAGCAGTTCAATGCCGTCACGATCCAGCACGGTACCGTCGTCAAACGTCATGACGTTGAGCCCATCGCTTGCGCTCTGCGCGAACCAGTCGGAAAGGAGGAAAGACTCCGTGCTGCCAAGCACTCTGACCAGCATATCGTCGCCGACGCGATCCGCTTCCAGATCGAATTCGGTGAGGCCGCCGCCCACATACATGGAGTTATTGCCCAGGGCGTCAACAATCGTGTCATTGCCATCGCCGGGGCGGAAGATATAGTGATCGTCACCAGCGCCACCAGACAGAGTGTCGCTACCCAGACCGCCCTCAAGTTGGTCGTTGCCGCCGCCACCACTCAGGATGTTGTCACCAGCGCTACCAACCAGACTGTTGCTTAGATTGTTACCGACGCCGTTGGTGTTCGCAGTGCCGGTGAGAACCAGGTTTTCAACATTGGCTGCCAAGGTCTGGCTGACGCTTGAGTAAACAGTATCGAGCCCTTCGCCAGCAGCTTCTGTCACGGTATCACCTGCGTTGTCGACGATGTAGGTATCATCACCGGTTCCGCCCGCCATGATATCCGCGCCAAAGCCACCGTCGAGTGTGTCATTACCACCCTCTCCAGCGAGGACATTCGCAGCACTGTTCCCCGTAATCACGTTGTCCAACTCGTTGCCGGTGCCGCTGATAGCCGCATTGCCGGTCAGAAGCAGATTCTCGACATTAGCCTCCAAGGTGTGACTGGCGCTTGCCTGTACGGTGTCAGTTCCTTCACCGGCGGCTTCCACCACGGTGTCGCCAGCATGATCAACGATGTAGGTGTCGTCGCCAGCGCCGCCAGCCAAGGTATCGGCACCCGAACCACCATCCAGAGTATTAGCGCCATCGTTTCCTATAATGGTGTTGGCCAGACTGTTGCCGGTACCGCTCACGTCGACATGGCCAGAGAGCATCAGTTTCTCGACATGTTCGGGCAAGACATAGTTCAGGCCCGTCAACACGCTATCAAAGCCACCACCAGCCAACTCGACAACCGTATCATTGACATCATCCACCAGATAGGTGTCGTTCCCCGTACCGCCCTGCATGAGATCGGCACCTGAACCACCGTCGAGAGTGTCGTCACCACCGTTTCCAATCAGGGTGTCATGACCTTCCTGGCCGTTCAGGACATTGGCGTTGCCATTTCCGGCAATTACGTTATCCAGTTCGTTACCTGTACCGCTGAGCGCAGCTGAGCCGGTCAAGGTCAGGTTCTCGACATTGTCGCCCAAGCTATAGTCAATCGTGGTCTGAACGGTGTCGTTACCCTCTCCAGCAGCTTCAGTAACCACATCGCTCGCGTTATCCACCACGTAGGTATCATCGCCGGTTCCACCGACCATGACGTCCGCATCCGAACCTCCATTGAGGGTATCGTTACCCGCTTCACCGAACAGCTGATCAGCACCGCTGCCACCGTTTAAGGCATCATTGCCAGCGCCGCCGAGCAGGATGTCATGACCGCCCTCACCGGAAAGGGTGTTGTTGCCCGTGTTGCCGGTGATGACGTTATCCACCGCGTTGCCGGTACCGCTGAGCGCAGCCGAACCGATCAGGGTCAGGTTTTCGATATTGCCACTTAAGGTGTAGTTCGCGCTGGAGTACACTGTGTCGGTACCGCCATCGACCGCTTCCACCACAACATCGGAAGAATTGTCGATCATATAAGTGTCGTCGCCCTCACCACCTGCCAAGGTATCCACACCTGATCCGCCATCAAGGATGTTCGCACCACTATTGCCGGTGATCAGGTTATTGAGAGAGTTTCCTGTACCATTGATATCTGCTGAACCGGTCAACGTCAGATTCTCGACATTGTTTGTCAAGGTGTAATCGATGCTCGATTGAACAGTGTCAGTGCCGGCGTTGACCGCCTCAATCACAACATCGCCCTCAGCGTCCACCACATAGGTATCGTTGCCCGCCCCACCAGCCATGGTATCAGCACCACTGCCTCCGTTGAGAACGTCATTGCCGGAATTCCCGGTTAGAGTGTCGTTACCGTCAAGACCGGAGAGAGTGTTATTGCCAGCATTACCGATAATGACATTGTCCAGATCGTTACCAATACCGTTGATCGAGGAGGAACCCGTCAGGTTCAGGTTCTCGATGTTATCGCTTAAGGTGTGAGAAACGCTTGAGTTGACCGTATCGAGCCCCTCGCCCGCATTCTCTGCGACCGTATCGCCAGCGTTGTCGACGATGTAGGTATCGTCACCCGTACCGCCGGCCATGGCATCGGCTCCGCTTCCGCCGTCGAGCAGGTCGTTGCCCTCGCCGCCGTACAGGGTGTCGTTACCGGCATTGCCGTACAGGGTGTCGTTACCGGCCAGACCGTCCATAACATTGGCACCACTGTTACCGGTGACAATGTTGTTGATCTCGTTGCCGGTGCCGTCAATGTTTGCCGAACCAGTCAGAGTGAGATTCTCGACGTTGTCGGTCAAAGTGTAATCGATACTGGAGTTAACCAGGTCGGTGCCTTCTCCTGAATTTTCCGTGACCAGATCACCGGCATTATCAACAATATAGGTATCGTTACCAGAACCACCGGCCATGCTGTCGGCACCCGTGCCGCCGTTGAGCATATCGTCGCCAGCATTGCCGAAGAGGGCATCGTTGCCAGCTTCGCCATTCAGAGTGTCGTTGCCGTCACCACCGATCAGGCTATCGTCGCCGCTACCAGCGTGCAGGGTATCGTTGCCGGCAGCGCCATCAAGGACGTTGTCAGCACTATTTCCGACAATCTGGTTATTGAGCACATTTCCCGTACCGTCAATCGCTTCCGTTCCAGTCAAGGTCAGGTTTTCAACGTTGTTGGTCAGAGTATAGGTAATGTCAGCTTTGACATGATCGGTTCCTTGCCCGGCGGCCTCTGTCACGATATCACCATCATGGTCGACGACATACGTATCGTCGCCCGTGCCGCCAGCCATAACGTCAGCGCCGGTACCACCATCAAGCAGATCATTACCCGCGTTGCTGGTCAGGGTGTCATCACCGCTACCGCCATAGAGGGTGTCGTTACCGGAGTTGCCGGTCAGCGTGTCGTTACCATCTTGACCGGAAAGAATGTTATGGCCGGAGTTGCCGACCATGACATTATCCAGATCGTTACCGGTACCGTTGATCGAAGCGGAACCAGTCAGGTTTAGATTCTCGACATTGTCGCTTAAGGTGTTGGAAACACTTGAGTTGACCGTGTCGAGCCCCTCGCCCGTATTCTCTGCGACCGTATCGCCAGCGTTATCGACAATGTAGGTATCGTCGCCCGTGCCACCGTCCATGGCATCGGCACCCGTGCCGCCATTGAGCAGGTCGTTGCCGTCGCCACCGGAGATGGTGTCGTTGCCGGCATTGCCGTAGAGGGTGTCGTGACCGGCCTGGCCGTCCATAACATTGGCACCATTGTTACCGGTGACAATGTTGTTGATCTCATTGCCGGTTCCGTCAATGTTTGCCGAACCGGTCAGAGTGAGATTTTCGACGTTGTCGGTCAAGGTGTAGGTAATGCTGGAGTTGACCAGATCGGTGCCCTCGCCTGGATTTTCCGTGACCAGATCACCGGCATTGTCAACGATGTAGGTATCATTACCAGTGCCGCCTGCCATGGCATCAGCGCCTGTGCCGCCATTGAGCAGGTCGTTACCAGCATTGCCATAAAGCGCGTCATTGCCAGCTTCGCCATTCAGGGTGTCGTTGCCGTCACCGCCGATCAGGGTGTCGTCACCGCTACCAGCGTTCAAAGTATCGTTGCCCGCAGCGCCGTCGATGACGTTATCGGCACTGTTGCCGTTGATCACATTGTTGAGATTGTTGCCGACACCGTCAATCGCTGCCGCTCCGGTCAGATTCAGATTTTCGACGTTGTCAGTCAAATTGTAGGTGATACTTGAATTGACCGTATCGGTTCCCTGTCCGTAACCCTCAGTCACGAGATCGCCATCGTTATCAACCACGTAGGTATCGTTACCAGAACCACCGGCCATACTGTCGGCACCCGTGCCGCCGTCCAGAATATCGTTACCGGAGTTGCCGGTCAGCCTGTCATTGCCGTCCCGACCGGAGAGGGTGTTATGACCCGAGTTGCCAACGATCACGTTGTCCAGATCATTACCGGTACCGCTGATCGAAGAAGATCCGGTTAGATTGAGGTTTTCGACATTGTCGCTCAGGGTGTGGGACACGCTTGAGTTAACCGTGTCGATCCCTTCGCCAGCATTCTCGCTTACCGTATCGCCACTGTTATCGACGGTGTAAGTGTCGTTGCCCTCACCACCAGCCATGGCGTCTGCACCGCTGCCGCCGTTGATAATGTTGTTACCGACATTGCCGATAATCACGTTGTTCAGATTATTTCCGGTACCGTTGATGTCGGCAGTTCCGGTCAGCGTCAGGTTCTCTACATTACTGGAGAGGGTGTGGCTCACAGAAGAAAGAACATGATCGGTTCCTGCGTTATAGCCTTCAACCACTCTGTCGCTGGTATGATCGACAATGTAGGTATCGTTGCCAGTTCCTCCCGACATGGTGTCGGCTCCGGCTTCACCATCGATGACGTTGTCGCCGCTGTTGCCGTTAATGGTGTTATTCAGGGCGTTGCCAGTACCATCGATATTTTCGCTACCGGTCAGGTTCAGATTCTCGACATTCTCTGACAAGGTGTAGGTTGCCGATGAATTGACGGTGTCAGTGCCTTCGTTGACATTTTCCACCACCACGTCATCGGTGCGATCCACATTGTAGGTATCGTTGCCGGCACCGCCGGTGAGAACGTTGGTGCCGCTGTTGCCGGTAATCACGTTCGACAGGGCATTACCGGTACCATTGAGATCCTCAGTGCCGGTCAAGGTGAGGTTTTCGACATTGTCATCCAGAGTGTGGTCAACACTGGCAATGACTGTATCGGTCCCTTCGCCGGAATTCTCAACCACCGTATCACCGGCGTTATCAGCCAGGTAGGAATCGTTGCCCGCGCCACCGACCATGGTATCTGCACCGGTTCCGCCATCGAGAGTGTTTGCGGCGCTGTTACCGGTCAGCGTATTGTCCAGTTCATTGCCGGTACCGTCGAGGGCTTCCGTGCCGGTCAGGGTGAGGTTTTCGACATTATCGGTCAGCGTGTAATCGATGCTCGACTCGACCGTGTCGTTGCCTTCATCCAGCAGTTCCGCAACAACATCACCGGCATCATCGACCACATAGGTATCGTCGCCCGTCCCGCCAGCCATGGCATCGGCACCGAGGCCGCCATCGAGCAGGTCATCGCCACCCTGGCCAGCCAAGGTATCGTCACCTTCCAGACCGGAAAGGGTGTTGGCTGCGGCGTTGCCGGTCAAAACGTTACCGGATTCGTTACCGGTGCCGTCAACGGCTTCCGTACCGGTCAAGGTCAGGTTTTCTACCGTATCGCCCAGGGTGTAGCTGATACTGGATTCAACGGTATCAGTGCCTTCCCCCTCGATTTCGTTAACAACATCACCTTCGTTATCAACGATATAGGTATCGCCACCGGTTCCACCGGTCATAACGTCGGCACCAACACCGCCGTTGAGCAGATCGTCGCCGCCATTGCCGACCAGAGTGTCATTGCCAGCAAGGCCGGAGAGGATGTTATTCGCCTCATTGCCGGTGATGGTATTGTCAGAAGCATTGCCCGTACCGTCAATGGCGTCCGTGCCGGTCAAGGTCAGATGTTCGACGTTGTCGGAGAGCGTATAATCAACAGAGGAAAGGACGTTATCCTCTCCGCCACCGGCCTGTTCGACCACCACGTCCGTGCTCTCATCGACCACGTAAGTGTCGTTACCGGCACCGCCAGCCATCATATCGACACCGGCACCGCCATCAAGGATGTTTGCGCCGCTGTTGCCAAAAATCTCGTTATCCAGAGCGTTGCCGGTGGCGTTGATATTGCCGGAACCAGTCAGGGTCAGGTTTTCGACATTATCACTCAGGGTGTGGGAAACACTTGCGTTGACGGTATCAATGCCTTCTCCGGTATTCTCAACCACCGTGTCACCGGCATTATCGACGATATAGCTGTCGTCGCCGGTGCCGCCCACCAAGGTATCAGCGCCTGCGCCGCCATTTAAGGTGTCGTTGCCGTCCAGGCCGGTCAGGGTGTTGCTGCTGCTGTTACCGAGGATCACGTTGTCCAGCTCATTGCCGGTGCCGTCGATTGCGGAGTTACCAGTGAGAGTGAGGTTTTCAACGTTATCGGTCAGGGTGTAATCGATACTTGCTTTGACGATGTCGGTTCCCTCACCCGCAGCTTCAATCACATCATCGCCGGCATTGTCCACGACATAGGTGTCGTTGCCGATTCCGCCAGACATGGCATCCGCGCCTGTGCCGCCATCAAGGGTGTCATCGCCTTCCAGGCCAGTCAGTGTATTGGTGCCTGTGTTGCCAATAATCACATTGTTCAACTCATTGCCCGTGCCGTCGATATCCTCAGTGCCGGTCAAAGTCAGGTTGTCGACATTGTCGGACAGAGTGCGCGTGATGCTCGACTGGACCGTATCAATCCCTTCGCCTGCTGCTTCAACCACAGTGTCGCCGTCACTCTCCACCACAAAGGTGTCGTCGCCACGACCGCCGACCATGGTGTCTGAGCCCACACCGCCGTTCAAGGTGTCGTTACCATCGAGACCGGTCAGAAGGTTATCTGCGTCGGTGCCGGTAATCACGTTGTTAAGGCTGTTGCCGGTACCAGTCAAAG
The DNA here is from genome assembly GCF_001278055.1 of Desulfuromonas soudanensis. NCBI lineage: Bacteria > Pseudomonadati > Thermodesulfobacteriota > Desulfuromonadia > Desulfuromonadales > Desulfuromonadaceae > Desulfuromonas > Desulfuromonas soudanensis. Next base: position 2,308,888 of record NZ_CP010802.1, read on the forward strand.
CTGTTCCGGTAAGATTCAGATTCTCGACATTGTCGCCCAGAGTGTAATCGAAGGGGGCAACCACCGTATCGGTACCCTGGCCGTACAGTTCGCTGACCGTATCGCCAGCGTCATCGAGGATATAGGTATCATTGCCGTAGCTGCCGGCCATGTGGTCCGCGCCCACTCCGCCGTCCAGCACGTTGGCGGCGTTGTTACCGACCAGCACGTTATCCAGTTCGTTGCCGGTGGCGTTGATGGCCAGGCCGCCGGTGAGAGTGAGGTTTTCGACATTGTCGGAGAGGGTGCGGGTCACACTTGAGCGGACGGTATCGATCCCTTCGCTCTCGGCTTCAATGACTGTGTCACCGGCGTTGTCGACGATGTAGGTATCATTGCCCGTCCCGCCGGACATGGTATCAGCGCCCGCACCGCCATCAAGGGTGTCATTCCCTTCCAGGCCATCGAGAGTGTTGCTGCCTGTATTACCGGTGATGACGTTATCAAGTTCATTGCCGATGCCGTCGATATTGGCAGAACCGGTCAGAGTCAGATTTTCGACGTTGTCGGAGAGGCTGCGGGTGATGCTTGATTCGACGGTATCGATCCCCTCGTTCAAAGCTTCGACGACGGTATCACCATCACTTTCCACCACGTAGGTATCATTACCGGTGCCGCCCATCATGGTATCGCTACCCGCGCCACCGTTTAAGGTGTCGTTTCCGGCAAACCCGGAGAGGGTGTTATCGCCTGCATTGCCGGTGATGACGTTGTTCAGGCTGTTACCTGTACCGGTCAGGTTCTCTGCGCCGGTCAGGGTCAGGTTCTCGACGTTTTCGCCCAAAGTGTAGTCGATGTCGCTTTGAACCGTATCGTTGCCTTCTCCGGCCGCTTCACTGACGCTGTCATTCACGTCATCAACAAGGTAAGTATCGTCGCCGCTACCGCCTGCCATGGTATCGGCCCCAACCCCGCCATCGAGAGTATCGTTGCCCGCGTTGCCAAGGAGAGTGTCGTCGCCTACCATGCCGTACAGGGCATTGTTACCAGCATTGCCGCTGATGGTGTTATCCAGCTCATTGCCGGTGCCGCTGATTCCGGCAACACCTGCCAGGCGCAAGTTTTCGACATTGTCACTGAGCGTAGTGGATATCTTGCTATCAACGGTATCGATGCCGCCATCGACTGCTTCGGTGACAACATCGCCGCTGTTATCGACCACATAGATATCGTCGCCGTCGCCGCCGGTCATCTGATCGGCGCCGCTGCCGCCGTCGATCCAGTCGTTGCCGTTGCCGCCGTCCAGAGTGTCGTCACCAGCGTCACCGATGAGGATATCGTTGCCATCGGTACCGGTGAGGGTGTCGCTCTCGGTGGTGCCGAGTTGCAACGTATTGAGATCAAAGCTGCTGCCATCGGCAAAAAGCACGGTATCCAGGCGGTGAGCAGAATCGTCGAGGCTATTAAACCAGTTGGCGACAGAGACACGGTCTTGGCCGTTACTGTGCGCAAAGACCAGTTTGTCGCCTTCGACACTGATGCTGATGTCTCCAGCGAGAATGTCGGGGCCGAATTCAAGGGTATCGCTGCCGCTATTACCTGCGCTTTCGACAATCGTGTCGTTGTCGTCACCGAGGTTGAAGCGATAGGTATCGTCACCGGTGCCGCCATAGAGTACATCATTGCCGCTGCCGCCATTGAGAGTGTCGTTGCTGTCGCCACCGAGGAGAAGATCGTTGCCCCCTTCACCGTTAAGCGTTGCACCGGCATCATCGCCAATCACTGCTTCGCTGGCGTTGGTGCCGCTGCCGTCGGTCTGCAGACCCGGATAGCCGAAGTCGCCGAGAGCTGCAATTAACGTAGCGTTCAGGGTCGGGTCAGTACTGACAACTGTGTCGGCCAACCAGCCACGTAGTTGCCCGTAGCCGTCCCAACCCATGCCATTCAGGTCGGTTCCGGAAATGCGTTGTAGATCAAGCAGATCGCGTACAGCTTCGCCTGGTGCGCTGGCATGTCTGTCCGCAAAAGCAGCTGCCGTGCCGGTGAAGTCAATGGCCAAGCCAGAATCATTCACAGTCAGGGCAATGGCATCAAGATAGGGCTTGAGACGGGTCTGTTGCAAAAGACCATCGTAAACCGACTGGCGTAAAGCGGACCACGATTGATTGAGGAAACTTTGCCGAGCACCAAAGAGGTTAATGGAAACACTCTCCGCACCTTCTGCGGGTGTGGCAAAGGGGCGTCCATTGAAACGCTCCAGGGTTTGCAGCTTGGTCATCCAGGCTTCGTAACCAGCGCTGCCTTCCGCGTAACCGGCAATGGACACGGAGGTTTCTGCGCCGTCGTAAGCGCCGTCTCCTGTAACCGCCAGTCCCGAGGTTTCTCCCCAGGCAACAATCAGTTGATCGAGGAGTGCCAGCTGTGCAGAGCGTGTGGTGGCTTGCGCATATTGGTCGAGGATTGCGGCCACTTCTGGGGAGAGACTTGCCGCCTCGCGCAGGGAACGCACTTGCCCGGAACCGTTCATATCGGGGAGCGCTTGTGCTTCTTCGGTGAGAGGAATGCTGTCGGCGAATTCACTGTGGAACGTGTCTTCCGCCAGGTCGATATCCCCCAGCTCAGCACTAACAGACCCTACGCCACCTTCGCTGCCGTCGCTACGTACATAGCTGCCCAGGTCAGCAAGCAGGTTGCCGTTAGCCAAGGGCTGAGAATTTTCAGTTTTGGCAACATTGATCGCGGTGATGCCAGCCTCGGTCAAGCTTTGCAGTTCGCCTTCCTGACTGATGCCGTCGCTGTTGAGATCGCGCCAGATGCGCAGATCGTTGAAATTAGCATCCTGTGCATTGACCACACCGTCGCCGTTGGTGTCTTCCTGAGCCAGGGCTGCGAAGCCGTCTTCGGCCTTGCCAATCACCTGGCCATCTGCATCGAACAGCGGAGTGGAGTCGCCGAAGAGTTCGGTGCCGTTGTCGATGGTGCCGTTGCCGTTGCGGTCGAGGACGAGGAAGCCGTCGTCTGGCTTGATCCAACCGGTAGCAGTTTTGATGCCGTCACCTGTGTGGTCGAAGAGGATTGGCTTAGCAGAGTTGATGCCAACAGTTTCGAGGCCATCACCGTCTAAGTCGAGGGTGAGCGGGTCACGGCGAAGGATAGCGGATTGAGCGTTATTGAAAAGATCGGAGATTGTTGCTTTGATGTCGTTAACGAGATTAGACCCTTCCTCGGTCAGGTAATCTCCAAAGTCGTTTGCAATACGAACCAATTTTTCAATCGAGGAATCGACCCATTCACCAGCCTCATCTCCAAGCTCGTCTGCTCTTTTCGCTAACTCTAAATATGTTTTGACAACCATTCCCGCAACGCTATCACCTAGCTGCTCAATTTGCTCAGTAACCTCTTGGGCTCTATCCACCATATTTTCTACGGCTTGAGCGAATTCTTCTGCAGTCGCCTGTACAAGTGCATTGGCGGCTATTGCAGATTTTTCAATTTTGTCAATTGTCTCAACAACATCTTGCCAAGTTTCTTTCGCCTGTTCTGCCCCGGACTCTAGAGCTTCGTCGATTAACCGTTGGGCTTCCGTTCTCAACTCCTGCCCAAACTCGACCAGTTCATCAGAGGCATATTCTATGGCTGCTTCAATAGAGTCCAAACTTTCATTGTAAGCATCTGCGACGTCATCTTTAACTTCCGTCATCATGACTGCGAAATCGCTTCCTGCATCAGCTAGTGCGACCCAACAGCCATCGAGAGCATCCTGTATCTCCCTCTTGTCATCACCTCCAGAATCAGAAAAAAGCGCTGCGACCCCTAAGCTAGTGTCCGTCCGGAAACCCCGGTTTTCTTACGGAACGAGGGCCACTTGACGTCGGTATGAAGATCCGGGTCGGTCAGTTCAAACTTCGATTCTCGGGAAACCTGCTCCAACTGCCTTCGATTCGCAGTTTTTGGGTGCACTGCTCCCTCTGGGGTCATTTTTCCACTCTGAGAATGCTGGGTTTAACCTTTAGCCAGCTCGATTCGGGCCAACACCAGCAGGTTATACGACACGACATTGCTCCAGACATAGCGCCTGAACCCGCGCCACCCACTCCAATTGCAGCGACTCAGGCCAAAGCGACGCTTTAACGCGGAAATGTTGGCCTCAATGCCGGCACGGAAGTTTTTCAGTCGCTTGTAGACCCAGTTGCTCTTGGCCATATCGAGCACACCCAGGCCACGACGCTTGGCGAATACGGCGTCCTTGACCTGATGATCCTTGGCAAAAGCCAGGTTGCTCTTGGATGCGAACCCGCCATCGGCGCTGACTTGGCGCGGCATGCTGGCGTAAGTTTGCTCATGCCGATCCAGGAGTTCGCAGTACTGCTCACTGTCTGCCGGATTGCCCCGGGGGATGAGGCAGTCCAGGATCAAGTTGGAGGCGCCGCCGGTGAAGAAAACCTTATGGCCGTACTCGGTGTCCCGGCGAGACTTGACGATGATGTCGCTATGGCTCTCGAAGAAGGAGATGATTTTCTCCGAGGCCGGGACGCTTTCTTCTTTGAAGACGCGCCGCTCTGTTTGGTCGATGACCTTTTCGAGAATGCGCAGGGCACGCTCAAGTTTTTGCGCCAGAAGGTGGGCCGTGCAGCCGTCTTGAAAGCTGGCGTTCTGATATTTTCCCAGAACGGGGATGGCCCCTCGAGCATAGCCGCAAACCTTGTGGGCCACCCCTACCAGATCGCGATAAGCAGCCACACGGGTTTCCTTCTTGCGGGTATTGAGGATCGCCAGGACCCGTTTTTTGGCCACCCGTCGATGGTCTGAGAACTGATAGTCTGGGCGGGGCTTGAGCTGATGGCCTTCAGTCATCCAACGCGTCATGATCCGGATGCCGTCAAAAAGCAAGGAGGAGTCGGTCGGGGCATGGATGTTTGTCTCGATGGCGGTGGAGTCGATGCGCACCTTCTTCCCCGTTTCGATCTTCGCCCCGGCAGCATAGCCGAGGATGAGCTGGTGCAGACTCTCCCAGGTCGATTCGTTCAAGCTCTTGATACTGTCCTGAAGAATTGACTTGCGGGGATAAACACCCATCTCCAGTCGCGCAAAGGCGCGAAAGGCGGCCGAGTCCTCCAAATAAAAGGCCAGCTCCTCATAGGTGAGCTCACGATACTGCTTGAGAATGGCGCAGCGCAGCACCTGATCGGCATTCAGCCCCAGGCGGCCGGTATCCGCACGCCGCCCTTGGAGCAGGTCGCGGTGAACGGCATCGAGAATCGCAGGGGTGTGATCCAAAATCTGGGAAATGCAGCGCAGCTCCTTGGCGATGGCACTGGTATGCAGTAGGTCAAAGATAGACATTTGTCGATTGATTTTTTGCCTCACGAGGCCTCCTGACCACATTGAAATCAGAACAAATTCAACATGTTAGAGGCTAATTCTGCCATGGCTAAAGATAAAAATCAAGTCTAAAATCTAAGGATTTGTGAGTAATTTTAGATAGTTAAGACTTTCCGGATGGAAACAAGCTAATAGAGGCGACCGTTCCAACAACCAACGCAACTGGCGCGGCAACGGTACCCACGGCAGCGCCAGCAACAACTAAAGCTAAGCCTGCTGCAATACTGGAAGCGGTGGCGAGATAAGTGCTGTCTGTTATGTAACCTGTTTCATCAAAATCCTTTTTGATATTGCGTGCATCATTTACCAGGTTTGCAACAACCAAGACACCGGCAGCGCTTTTGAATGTTTTCCCCATTATCGCGGCAAAGCTTTCAACACTTTCTAACATCGTAAGAGCTGGAGCAACCACGTCTCCATCTGCTGCAGCACGTACCGCGTTACCAATATCAACAGGCTTAGCGTTGATGGACATAAGTTGAGTAACGGTTCCAACTGCCTCCATTGTCTTTTCGTCTACACGTAGTGCCATCTTCTTCACCCCCTAATTAATTTTAATTTTCCTTACGGTTAGTCCAGTAAATATAAAAAATAAAAATAAAGACAACCCCTGAACAAGAACCAAAAATAATTTTATCGAAATTGTATACTTCTACAGATCTTTCGAAATAATCATACTTTCTTAAAAAATTATTATTATGACTTACTGCTTTGACAATTTTTTCTCTGTAAAGTAATGGGTGAATGTCATAATCATAGTAAACTTTTATAAACTCACCCTTAAGGTCATTTATTTTATTCCATTCAACACTATCTAAATTTGCCTTAAAGATGTATTGGTTGCCATTTTCTTTTCGAACAACCATCCTATGATAACTTCGACGTCCCGATTTATTTAAGTCCTGTAAAAGACCTTCTGTTGTTTCAAGTTGATCAAGTCTTTGGGGTGGCGTCAGTAAATCGACAAAAGTTATGTGGCCAATCATTAGCAAATAGATAGTTATTGCATACATCAACTTCGTGAAGCGTCTCTTCATCGCTCTCACAATAAATATCTGGTACAGGTTTGTTTTTTTGACTCGGCTTATTACACTCTGCCAAGCACTGTCCTTTTTCGCGCAGTTACGATCCCTTATTTCTGCTTCATCCCCATCAGCGAATTTCTTATCTTTTTCATTACCCAAACGCATCGTTACCTCCAGAAACTTTGTTTATTTAAATTTAGAAATAACCTTAATATTAATTTAAACAAGCCCGTCTTTGGGGGGCCAACCTAGCCACCGCTTAGTTCAACGATATGCGGCCCAATTAAGTGCCTTATTGGCTTTAATGAACCTGCTTCAGCTAAAGAACAAGTCCGCAACTCGATTCAGCCTGTCTAATCACCCCGCCTGCGCCTCTTCAACCAACCCCATCTGCCGAACAATCGCACCAAGTTCCACCACCTCATCCACATGCAACCCCTTAGGCACCTGATGGGTAATAAACAACATCGTCACTTTGCCCTTAAGCTTGTTGATGGTTTTGGCAAACAGCTCGGCAGTCTGTTGATCGAGATTGGAAACCGCTTCATCAAAGATCAGGATCTTGGGCTTTTTAAGTAACGCCCGGGCAATGGCGAGGCGCTGTCGCTGTCCACCTGACAATCCTGTACCACGCTCGCCAATCTCGGTCTGATAGCCTTCGGAGAGAGATTCGATGACCTCATGGATCTCCGCGGCCTTGCAGGCCTGAATCACCTCAGTGAAAGTCGCATGGGGATGAGCCATCACCAGGTTGTCGTAGAGCGTGCCGGAGAAGAGCACCGTTTCCTGCGGCACCACGCCGAAGACGCTACGCAGCTCGTTGGCCGCGAGATAGCGGATATCCTTGCCATCCAGGGCGATTTTCCCTTCCTGCGGAAGATAGAAGCCGAGCAGAAGCTTGGCCAGCGTACTCTTGCCGCAGCCAGAGGCGCCGGCCAACACGGTCAGATGACCGGGTTTAAAGGAAAGGTTCAGGTTACGGTAGAGCCAGGGATGATTCTCGGAGTAACGGAAAGCAAGATCCATTATGTCGATTCGCCCTATACCGACATTCTCGCGATTGGGAGTGAGTGTGTGCGGTTCCTGCGGCATATCGAGGATATCGCCCAAACGCTTGACGGCGATGTTGGCTTGCTGGAACTCCTGCCACAATCCGACCAGGCGCAGCATCGGCTGGCTCATACGTGAAGCGAACATCTGAAACGCCACCAGCATACCGACGGTGAACCCCTCGTTACGCATGACCAGCAACGCCCCGACCAGCAGCAGCGACAGAGTCATGGTCTGTTCCAGCCCGTTGGCGATCACGTTGTAGGTGTTACCGACCTGACGGGTCGCAAATCCGGCTGACAGGTAGCGGGAAAAAAGGTTGCCGTATTTTTTGTCGACATCCGGCTCCATCTGTAACGATTTGACGGTAGACATGCCGGCAATGTATTCAGTCAAAAAGGCCTGGTTCTGAGCGCCGAGCATGAACTGCAGGTTGAGTTTCTCGCGGAAGATGGGGACCATCAAAAAACTCATCAGACTAATGATACTGAGTATCCCGACAGCGATCAGGGAAAGCTCCCAGGAGTAAGCAAACATCACCGCCAGGAAGATGAAGAGAAAGGGCAGATCGAGCAGCAGGGTTATGGCCGCGCCGGAAACGAAATTACGGATGGTTTCCACCCCTTGCAATCTGGCGATCTGGGTGCCGGTCGGGCGGTTCTCAAAGTAGGGCAGCGGTAATCTGAGGAGATGACGAAAAACCTTACTTCCCAACACGGCGTCGATACGATTGCCGGTATGCAGCACCAAATACTGACGCAGCCAGCTCATGCCTGTGGAGAAGACCATAAACATGATCAGGGCCACGCCAAGCACGATCAGGGTACTGCGGGTCTGATGAACGACGACCTTATCGATGATAACCTGGGTAAAGAGCGGTGTCGCCAAGCCGACAAGTTGAATCGACAGCGAGGCAAGCAGAACATCGCGCCAGATCTTTTTGTGTTTAAGCAGCTCCGCAACGAACCAGCCGAAACCGAATTTCTTCTTCTCGGTCGCAAAACCAGCAATCTCCTCAACCTCGCCAGCGGCAGGCAAATCATCACGGGAGACAAGAATCAGATCGGGTTCGAGTTGCTCTAAAGCTGTTGCAGTTAAGATTTCTTCAGGGGTTTGTGAACCGGCCCGAAAACCGATCATCTTTTCGGCATCGGTTTTAACGATCAGCAGGGGAATGGATGGCGGGATGTCGGTTGCTTCGGGCGAGTCTTCAACACCCTCCTCCGAGGGTACCGGTTGCACCAGCGATTCCGACCGCAAGAAGGCAATCGCAGGCAACGGAATCCCTTGCCAGCTTTTGCCATCTAACCGATGAGCTCCGGTCTTAAAGCCAAGACTGCGAGCCGCTTCATGGAAAGTCGCCTGGGTATATGGAGGAGGGAATTGCTGAGCGACGAGCTTGGCATCAAATGGAAGACGATGCAGTTGACTTAAGCTACCAAGCAGCCATAGTACCTCATCGCGCCCTAGTGCCTTTTTCATTGGATTTGATTTATCACTGCCTGCAGCCAAAACGGTAGCCCCCACCCCGAATACACAATTTCTGTTTCAAATCATGCCAAGCAACAACTCCATCCAAACAAAAAAATGCCTACTTCCCTTAAACGAAGACAGGCATCGATTGATCAACCATCGGGGCTCTCTTCGGTAGCTCAGCCATCCACCCCTGCCTTTTAAGCTTTGATGGACCTGCCGCTTTGCGTCACTGGATCGCCCCAGTTTTGCTCTTATCGGAGAATTGAAAAAGTATTTATTTATATGACAATAATAATAAGCATACAAGCTAAAAATTAGTAATTAGTAATTACAGGAAGATGAAAATACTTGGCTTGAGGTTTCAATCTTAATGAAAATATACTTAATCAGCAAGTTTGCATCCGCAATTCCCTTCTTGTTCTTTGACAATAAGCTGATTTTGTTGGTTTTTTTATGTTAAACTAGAACCACATTGAAATTCACCAAAGGAGTTTTTACGACGATTCCGGCCGGCTCACAGCCCACATTGATGCAGGCAAACGCATCGGTGGAGGGTGTGGCGGGGACGCTGCCGCTTTAGCGCCCACTTGTAAAAACACTTTCCCAGGAGACATGGTAGAGAAACCTGAAGAAAGACCAAGCCCCTTTAACTCGGGCGAAATCGAAAAACGTTCATCATAAGAAAAGCCCCGATGTCGGGGCCGTTTCTATCTTTCTGGACAGTCAATTGGTGGAGGCGGCGGGAATCCCGTCATAGGCTGTTTATCTGTCCTGTAGATGCCAAAAGATGGCGGTGGATGGTGACAGACGCTAAAAACAGAAAAACCCGCTAATTTAGCGGGTTTCCTGTATCAATCTGGACCTTCCTGAACTATCAAATGGTGCCCGGGACGGGGGTCGAACCCGTACAACCTTACGGTCGAGGGATTTTAAGTCCCTTGTGTCTGCCAATTCCACCACCCGGGCAAAGGGGGGTATTATTAAACGATTTTTCGTCGGAGTGTCAACGGAAAAGGGCCGGCGAGGCGATACTCCGGGTTTTCCTCCCGTTTTCACGAAAAGAAGTGAATTTCAGGGATCTCGGCGAGGAGTCCGTACTTGACCGCCAGGGCGAAGAAGAGACGCAGCCCCTCGATGTGACTGCCGTCGAGATCGTAGGACATTGCCCGCCAGTAGTCGATCAGCTCACCCTCCCCCATCCACTTTCTTTCGGGGGTGTTTGCGGCCAGGGTTTGGAGGTCGGCGAGCGCTCGTTTCCGGGAGGCGGCGAGCTGTCCGAGAAGGCTGCGCACCCCCTGGGGGTCGCGGCAGGCGGCGTCTCGGCGGAGAATCCACAGAGCGAAGACAAAGGGGAGACCGGTATGACGGTGCCAGAGTTCGGCAAGGTCGTAGACCCGCTGAGTGCGGCCGAGTTTGGTCGCGGCGCGCAGGGCGCGGTCGCCGATGAGGAGTGCGGCGCCGCCTTCGGCCAGGACCTCTTCGACCGGAACGGCAGGGACGCGGCAGTTCACCTCTTTGTGGCCGTAAAATTCCCGGAGGAGGATCTGCAGGAGATTGACGGAGGTCGCCGATTCGCCCGTAAGAGCGATCGGTTCCCCTTCGAGTTCCTCGATGGGACGGGAAGTGAAGAGGAGAACGCTCTTCACCGGACCGCTGGCGCTGATCGACTGCCCGGGGAGAAGGAGATAATTTCGCCAGTTGTGGGCATATTCGAAGGAGGAGGAGGGGCTCAGATCGAGATCGCCGCAGGCCAGGCGCCGGTTGAGCTCCGAGGGGACCCCGCCGACGATGCGGCCGTCGAACCCGCACTGCTGCAGATAATGGAAGAAGGGAGCGCAGTTGATATAGCTGATATGGCCGATGGTCAAGGTCATCGGTCGGACATCTGCAGCAGGGATTCCTGATCGCTAGATGCGCCGCCGTTCTTCAGGGCGACCCCCTCATGTTGGAGGAGGAGGCCTGTGACCCGCAGGTAGGCGGTGACAGCCCGGTTGTAATCGGCCAGAGAGGTGATCTGGTCGGTACGGGCCAGGGCAAGATCTTCTTCCCCTTCCAGGACCTGACGGGTGGTGGCCAGTCCGACTTCGCGGCGTTTGAGGAGGGTGCGTAATTTCTCCTCGGCGAGGGCGCGGCCGTTGCCGGAGACTTCGATTTTCTTGCGGCTGACCTCCACGAGGCGGATGGCGGCGCGAATTTCATTGCGGATCTGGTCGCGAAGCCCCTCGAGCTGCGCCCGGCTCCCCTGGATGAGCTGCTGACTGCGGCGGTAGTCGTTGCGGGCGCTGCGGTTTCCCAGGGGGTAGGAGAGCGTCAGGCCGAGTTGCCAGTTGCGCAGCTCGTCCGTGCCGAGATCGCTGAGGTTGTCATTATAGGTGCCGGCGAGTCCCTTGTGGGAATAACTCGCGTCGAGATCAAGGGACGGGAGAAGGGCGTTGCGGTTGATGCGCGCCTCGAGATCGAGACGCTCGATCTCACGGACGCGGCGAAGCAGATCGGGACGCAGGATCAGGGCGCTGGCCAGCCCGCTCTCTTCGTCGGTCTCCAGAGGGGGCTCATCGAGGGTGACGTCGGCCACCTCGATCGCCTCGCCGCTGTTAAGAAGCAGAGCAAGATTGTCGAGGGCATCCTCGTAGGCCCGCCGGGCGTCGAGAAGTTCGCGCTGGCGCTGGCTGAGTCCGACTTCGGCCTCGAGAATTTCCACCGGCGCCATCACCCCGGCGTCGACCCGGGCGCGGTTTTCCGAATAAACCTTCTCGGCCAGGTCCACGGACGTCTCGCGGTAGACGAGATTGTCCCTCAGGCTCAGCACGTCGAAATAGGCGTCACGTACCCGGCCAAGGAGGACAAAGGCCTGCTCGCGCAGATCCTCGAGAGCGACGTCGCGATCCTTGGCCGCAAAGAGGATCACCTGCTCGGTGACCGTGGGACCGAATCCCCGAAGGAGCGGCTGGGTCAGGGAGAACCTGAGTTCGCTCTGATAGGCGGGATTGATGGCCGTCGGCGGTGTGCTGTCCTGCCGGCCGTTGGTGAAGGCGGCAACGATTTCGGCGCCAGTGGGGAGCTTCTGCGACAGGGAGAGATCGAACTGGCGGTATCTCTCCTTAACGGTCGTCTGATCGGCCAGGAAATAGAGGTTGCTCCGGTCCCGGGCTTCCCCTTCGGCCAATCGCACCCTGGCGACGGGATCATAGAGGCCGTAGCCCCCCCGCAGCCGCGATTCCGAGGCGCGCAGGGAATAACTCACGGCGCGCAGGTCGAGGTTGCGCTCCAGGGCGACGCGCTCGGCGCCGCGCAGGTCATAGATCTGCGCCTGGGCAGGAGATGTCGGCGCCGCCGTCAGGGCGAAGGTCAGGGCCGCGGACAGGATCAGAGGGCGGATTGGTTTCATAACACGGATGCTGCCTTGTCAGGGAAATTCAATACGTTGCATGTCGCGGGCGCTGATTTTGAAGGCTCCGTAGCCAGTATCACCGTAGAAAAGAGCGCGGCGAAGAATCATCAGGTCGAGCTTTTCCCCATCTTTGAGCTCAAGGGTAACAGCGACCCGGTCTCCGGAGACCTGCCCGAAGTCGACGGCGGCAATCTTCTTGAAGTCGACGGTGAGTTTGCCGCTGCCGCGATTCCCCTCGATAAAGAGGGTTCCGTCCATGGAAAATTGACTCAGATCGGTGCGAATGCCGGAGCGGTCGGTCACCACGGCGTGGAGGTTTTCCGCGGTCTGCGGCACACTCCCCGCCGGGGCGCCCCCCAGATCGCCCATTCCGAGGAGGAGCAGAGCGGCAGCAAGCAGCGAAAAAGTAGCCAGAATCCGTTTCATAAAGTCTTCTCCTTCCAAGAGAAAAATCGCAGGTCAAGCATATCATGCCCTGTGCCGAGGTAAACCGGGACTCGGGGACAAACCCCGCAGCGTCCACTCTGTATTGCCATATTTGCAGGTCTCGAGGGCCCTGGCCCTTTCCCATTCGTCGGGCGTCGGCGTGTCGACGACAAAATCGAGTCCGAGGCGGCGGCCGAAGGTGAAAACCAGGGCGTCCTCGACGGCGGCGATGTCCAGGGGGTCATCCAGCCAGCGGTTGAGCCAGCCGACCTTGGCCGCCAGTTTTTCCCCCCCGGCGGCTCCGGAGACTTCTCCGACGGTATCGAGGGCGCAAAAGAGGCGCTCGGGGTCGAGTTCGACGGGGATGGAGCCATGCTGGAGAAAGGCCCCCTTCCAACGTTTCTGCGCTCCGCCGCTGATCTTGCAACCGTGGCAGAGAATTTCATAGCTGGCCGGGGCGGTAAAACAGGCGCTGTGCTCGGCCCCCTCCCCTGCCGGTCCGTCGGCGCGCCCCGGGGCCAGGGTCGCCGGCAGTCCGAACCCTTCCAGTGCCTGACAGAGGACGCCGGCGATGACCCGATAGTTTTCCAGAATCGAGCCGACAAAGGGGGGGCAGCGCTCGGGAGCGATCACGGCGTAGGTGGCCTCGCAATCGTGGAGCACGGCCCGGCCGCCGGTCAGGCGGCGGACGACGTCGAGACCGAGGCGCCGGCAGGCCTCAAGATTCACCACCGCCGCGCCCCGCTGGAAGTAGCCGAGGGTCACCGTAGCCGGATCCCAGCGGTAGAGGCGCAGCACCGGAGCGGACCGGCCAGCGGCCACCTCCTCGAGGAGAACCTCGTCGAGAGCCATGTTAAAGCTTCCTGAGCCGGCTCCGCTGCGGATCAGGCGCCAGGGGGACCGGGAGGTCATGGGGACTCCAGTTGAAAAAAATCAGGGCCAGGCACCGGGCCTGGCCCTGAGGGCGTTCTACAGAATGAGCTTTTCCATGAAGCTGGTATCGGCATTCCCTTCGCGGAAGTCCTTGTTGGCCATGATCCGCTTGTGCAGAGGGATGCTGGTCTTGATCCCCTCGATGATGTACTCGTCGAGGGCGCGGGCCATGCGGCTGATGGCCTCCTCGCGGGTATCGGCGTGGACGATGAGCTTGGCGATCATCGAGTCGTAGTGAGGGAGGACGGTGTACTGGTCGTAGACCGCGCTGTCGACACGGACGCCGAGTCCGCCCGGGGTATGGTACCCGTTGATCTTGCCGGGAGACGGGGTGAATTTGACCGGATCCTCGGCATTGATGCGGCACTCGATGGCGTGGCCGCGGATCTTGATGTCCGACTGCTTGAAGCGCAGGGGCAGGCCGGCGGCGCTGCGAATCTGCTCCTTGATGATGTCGACGCCGGTGATCATCTCGGTGACGGGATGCTCCACCTGGACGCGGGTGTTCATCTCCATGAAATAGAAGTTATTGTTCTTGTCGAGAAGGAATTCGAAGGTGCCGACGCTCGTATACTTGACCGCCTTGGCGGCAGCGACGGCGCAATCCCCCATCTTTTTGCGCAGTTCCGGCGACAGCACCGGACAGGGAGCCTCCTCGAGGAGCTTCTGGTGGCGACGCTGGATGGAACAGTCGCGTTCGCCGAGATGGATGACGTTGCCGTGCTTGTCGGCGAGGATTTGCACCTCGACGTGGCGGGGCTCCTCGCAGTATTTCTCGATATAGACTTCGGGATTGCCGAACCCGGCCTGGGCCTCGGTGCGGGCAGCGGCGAAGGCGTTGGGGAGGGAGGCGGGCGAGTGAACGACCTTCATCCCCCGTCCGCCGCCGCCGGCGGTGGCCTTGATGATCACCGGGTAACCGATCTCGGCGGCGACCTTCTTGGCCTCTTCGGCGCTGTGCACCCCCTCCTTGGTTCCGGGAAGGATGGGAACCCCGACGGCGATGACCGTCTGTCGGGCGCTGATCTTGTCCCCCATCAGACGCATGTTCTCCGGTGTGGGACCGATAAAGGTCAGGCCGCAGTTGGCGCAGATCTCGGCAAATTCGGCATTTTCCGACAGAAAACCGTAGCCGGGATGGATGGCGTCGGCGTCCGTCACCTCGGCGGCGCTGATGATCGCCTTCATGTTCAGGTAGCTCTTGGCGCTCGGAGCCGGACCGATGCAGATACTCTGGTCGGCCAGTTTGACGTGCAGGGCCTCCTTGTCCACATCGGAGTGGACGGCAACGGTCTTGATGCCGAGTTCCTTGCAGGCCCGGATGATGCGCAGGGCGATCTCGCCGCGGTTGGCGATAAGGATTTTATGGAACATGAATTGGTCTCCGAAAAGGGTTTCAGGCGTTAAGAGCAGAGGGCGATCAGCATCCACCCCCGATTTCCGGACCCTGAGACCTTTTAAAGGCGCTCCACCAAAAACAGCGGATCGCCGAATTCGACGGGCTGGGCATTCGCCTTGAGAATCTCGACGATCCTGCACTTGAACTCGGCCTCGATCTCGTTCATCAGTTTCATCGCCTCGACGATACAGAAGCTCTGGCCGACCTCGACCACGTCGCCCACCTTGACGTAGGCGGGGGAGTCGGGAGAGGGAGAGGCGTAAAAGGTACCGACGATGGAAGAGGTAATGGTCTCGTGTTTATCGTTCACCACGGCGGCGGGTGCGACGGGGGGAGCGGGAGCCGCGGAGGGGACAGCGGCGGCCTGAGGCGCCATCATCTGGGTCTGAGGGGAATAATTTTGCGGAGAGGTGACATGAATGACCTCCTGACCGCGCCCCCGCTTGATGACGATCTTCTCGTCGGCGTTTTCCATATCGAATTCGGTGATGTCAGTTTCTGTGACCATTTTGATCAGGGTCTTGAGGTCCTTGATATCCATTGAAGCGTTCTCCTTCCAGGAAAAGATCGTGCTTGTTAATCACGGGGACGGCCACGGGCCTTTGCCGGAGCCCCTTTCGGGCCCCTCCCCCCGCTACATTTCAGGTTCTGCACTCCGACCTCAGAGAGAGAGAGTGCGGAACTCCTTGGGCAGACAGGTAATAAGGCGACAGCCGTCACCTGTGACCTCGATGGTATCCTCGATCCGCACTCCGCCAAGGTCCGGGAGATAAACCCCCGGTTCGATGGTGAAAACCATCCCCTCGGCGGCGATCGTCTCGGAGCGGGGCGAAACCGTGGGGGCCTCGTGGACCTCGAGGCCGACACCGTGGCCGAGACCGTGACCGAAATAATCGCCGTAGCCGCAACCGGCGATGTAGTCCCGGGCGGTGGCGTCGATCTCTTTCAGGGAAACGCCGGGGCGCACTGCCGCCAGAGCCCGGTCATGAGCGGCGAGGACAGTGTCGTAAATCTCCCGCAGCCGGGGATCCACCTCGCCGACGGCCAGGGTCACCGTTTCGTCCGAATGGTAGCCGGAGACACGGGTGCCGAAATCGATGGTGACCAGTTCTCCGGCGGCGAGGACCTTCTCCGTGGCCACCCCGTGGGGCATGGCGCCGCGCACGCCGGAGGCGACGATAAAGTCAAAGGCCTTGTCCTCCCCTCCCCGCCGCTTAAGGGCGAATTCGAGAGCCAGGGCGATCGCCTTCTCGCTGACCCCGGGGCGGATCAGGGGGAGAATCTCCTCGAAGGCGTCGGCATTGAGCCGGGCAGCCCGGCGCAGTTCGGAAATTTCCCCGGCGGACTTCCGGATGCGCAGATCGGCGAGCTCCCGGGTCAGGGGGATCCAGGTGGATCCCCCCGATCCCTGCTCCCGGAGGCGCTCGACGGTCGCATAACCGAGAGTCTCGGCCTCGAAGCCGATACGCTGCAGACCGTGCTCCTGGAGGTAGGCGACGACCCCGTCCTCCTTCAGCCGGTACTGGCGAATCTCGCCGGCGGTCACCTGCTGTCGTGCCTGGGTGGTATAACGCGAATCGGTGAGAAAACATTCCCCCCCGGCATGAACGACCAGGGCCCCGTCGCTGCCGGTAAATCCGCAAAGATATCGGATATTGGGGAGGCTGAAAAAAACCAGGGCGTCGAGACCCTTCGTCGGAAGGATTTGCCGCGCCTGCGGAGACCTGTTATTTACCATAAGGGTGCTTCATACTCAATAATTATCATTTTAGTTTCAGTAAAATTGCCCGCAGGGCCAGCAGATAGCTGTCGGCGCCGAATCCGCAGATCTGGCCGAGGACGACCGGCGCCAGGTAAGAGTGGTGACGGAATTCCTCGCGGGCATGAATATTGGAGAGATGCACCTCGACGGCGGGGAGGCCGACGCCCGCCACGGCATCGCGGAGGGCGATGCTGGTATGAGTCAGGCCGCCGGGATTGATGAGAAGACCCCGTACCCCCTCTTCCCGCGCTGCATGGATGCGATCGATCAGAGCCCCTTCGCTGTTGGACTGGAAATGCCCGACCACCACCCCCAGTTCGGCGCCGAGAGCGACCAGACGGCCATTGATGTCGCCGAGGGTCTCGCTCCCGTAGACGCCGGGTTCGCGAACGCCGAGAAGGTTGAGGTTGGGTCCGTGCAGAACCAGAATGTCCATGTCCACTCCCCTAGCTCAGGGCCTCGATCAGGCGGGGTGCCTCTTTGGTCAGCAGATAGCGTCCCTTGCCGAAATTGCCCGCGCGATCGAGGATTAAAGCCACGAAATAGTCGTCCGTCAGCACCCGGATGACAACATAAAAGCGGTCGGTCTTGATGGAGACTTCTTCCATGTCGCCGTTGTCGAGGATTTCGGCGGTATTCTTGATTTCCTTGAGCACGTTGGCATATTCGACGGCGACCATGTGCAGGTCGATCCCTTCCGTCGGTTCGGAATATTCCTCGATGGCGATGCCGTCGTACCCCATGAGAACCGCGCCGATTCCGCCGCCGGACTGCTGGACAATTCCCTGCAGAATTTCGTTAAACATGTTCCCTCCTCCTGGCAATGGCATCGAGCCAGCGATTGAGAAGCCGCTGGTGGATCTCGCCCCTGGTTTCCCGCGGCGCGGCTGCTGTGACCGGCGCCGCCACGGCAGCGATTGTCGGTTTCGGAAAGACGGTCTCCGGGGTCGGGGAGGGCTCTGCTGCCGGTGATGATTGCGCCGCCGGCAAATCCCCCCCTCCAAGCGTTCCCTGCGCCTCCTGGGCCTCAACCCGGGCTTTCAGCTCAATCAGCTTGGCGCGCACCTCCTGGTTATGCGGGTCGATTTTGAGGAGATCCCGGTAGACCTTCATCGCCCTTTTCAAAAGTCCCTGACGGACATAGATTTCGGCAATGGTCGAGGTGGCAATCGGCTCCCCGGCGGCCGGCTTTTCCGTCGGGGGTTCATCGGGGAGGGACGCTTCGGGGACAACGGCTCCTCTGCTGTGCACCGGTCCGAGGGAGGCCAGCATCTTGCGCACCCCTTCATCCCCGGGATTGATGGTGGCGCCGCGCAGCAGAATCTGCAGCGCCTCCTCAGGTTGCCTGTTGAGGATCCGCACCCTGGCCAACCCCTTGATGGCGGTCAGGTTGTCATGCTCAATGGCAAGGGCCGCTTCAAAAGCCGCGATCGCCCGACTCAGATCCCCGCGCTGGGCGAGGACCCGCCCCAGGGAAATATGCCCGGGACAGTAGCCGGGGAGAGCCGTAACCCCCTGCCGGGCGATCTGCAGGGCGTCGTCGAGCATCCCCATCTGCCGGTAGGCTTCGCTTAAGGGGACGAAAACCGTGGATCGGGGATCCCTGGCGAGGATTTCGGTGTATCCGGCGATTTTGCCGAGAAGGGAAATATCGGACATGGGGTCGGTCTACCCTTCCGAGAGGTTCGCAATAGCTGCCGTGAAGAGAGGTTCGGGATCAGAGAGTTCGCGGATCTGGCAATCACCGATACCGCAATTGAGAATGACCCGCAATACCCCCTCCTTCACCTTTTTGTCCCGGCCCATGGCCCGCAGATAATCTTCGAGGGGGAAGGCCGGAGGAACCACCGGCAGATTGAAGGAAACCAGCAGCGCCCTGATGGCGGCCACCTCTTCGGCACGGCAGAGGCCGAGCTCGCAGGAGACTGCGGCGGCGACGCAGATGCCTATCGCCACCGCCTCGCCGTGGCGGTAATGACCGTAACCGGCCAGAGCCTCGACGGCGTGACCGAAGGTGTGCCCGTAGTTGAGAATGGCACGCAGGGAGCTTTCAGTTTCGTCATTTTCTACAACATTCGCCTTGATTTGGCAAGATCTGTTTACGGCCAGCACCAGGGACTGGCGGTCGAGGCGCTGCAGATTCTCACGGGCCCCGACCAGCCAGTCGAAGAAATTCCGGTCGCGGATAACGCCATACTTGACGACTTCGGCCATTCCGGCGGCAAACTCGCGAGGAGGGAGAGTGGTCAGGGTGGCGACATCGATGTGGACATGGCGGGGCTGGTAGAAGGCACCGATCAGGTTCTTGCCGAGGGGATGATTGACGGCGGTCTTGCCGCCGACGGAGCTGTCGACCTGAGCGAGGAGCGTCGTCGGCACCTGGACGAAGGGAATCCCCCGCAGATAGGTGGCAGCGGCAAATCCCGTGATGTCGCCGACCACTCCGCCGCCGAGGGCGATCAGCCCCGACGAACGGTCGAATCCCCCTTCGATGAGGGCGGTATAGATCGACTCAAGCGTCCGGAGGGTCTTGAATTCCTCTCCGTCGGGGATCACGATCGTCTCGGCCCGGTACCCGGCGGCGGCCAGGTGGCGCAAGAGCTCGCCGCCATAGAGGGCCTCCACCGTGGGGTTGGTGATCACCGCCACGCGGCGAGGGAAACGGACCCGCTGCAGCGCCTCACCGATCTCGGCCAGAATCCCTTCGCCGATGCGGATGGAGTAGCTGCGATCGCCAAGCCCTACGGTCAACTCTTCAAACATCTTCAACTCCTATGGCCTGGAGTATCGCCCGGGCGACTTCGGCGGGGCTCTTCTCGTCGGTATCGATGATAATCTCGGCCTGCTCGTAAAGAGGGAGGCGCCGCAGCCAGAGCTGGCGGGCCTTCTCGAGCCCGGCCGCCGGATCGGCGAGCGGACGATCATCGGAGGCGGCGAGCCGGGCGGAGAGGGTCTTCCAGCTGGCCCGCAGATAGACGACGGCGCCCAGGGACCGGAGAAATTCCCGATTCTCCTGGCGGCCGATGATCCCGCCCCCGGTCGCGACCACCGCGTGACTCAGGGGTTCCAGGGAGCGCAGCGCCTCCGATTCGTAATCGCGAAACGCCTCCTCCCCTTCGGAGCTGAAAATCTCGGCAATGGCACGCCCCCGGCGCTCGACAATCAGCGCATCGAGGTCGATGATCCGGTATCCTGCCGCCTTTCCGAGGGCCCGGGCGATGGTCGTCTTCCCCGCCCCCATGAAGCCGATCAGAAGGATATTGTCCGATTTAGAAACCATGCACATGGCGCAGATAGGCAGCGAGATTCTCCTGCACTTCCTCCATGGCGTCGCCGCCGAATTTTTCGAGGACCGCCTCGGCAAGTTCGATGGCGACCACCGCCTCGGCGACGACCGCAGCCGCCGGCACCGCGCAGACATCGGAGCGCTCGACGGTGGCGGCAAAGGCTTCCTTGGTGGCCAGATCGACGGTCTGCAGGGGCTGGTAGAGGGTCGGGATCGGTTTCATGGCGCCGCGGATGACGATCGCCTCGCCGTTGGTCATCCCCCCCTCCAGGCCACCGGCGCGATTGGAACGGCGCAGGAAACCTCCTTTTTCGTAACCGATCTCGTCGTGGACCCGGGAACCGGGGAGACGGGCGGCCTCGAAGCCGAGTCCGATTTCCACCCCCTTGAAGGCCTGGATGCTCATCACCGCCTGCGCCAGGCGACCGTCGAGCCGCCGGTCCCAATGCACGTAGCTGCCGAGGCCGACGGGAGCGCCGAGGACCACAACTTCAACTACTCCACCGAGGGTATCGCCGGCGGCCTTGGCCTCATCGATGCGCTTGATCATCGCCTGCTCGGCGACCGGGTCGAAGGTGCGGCACGGCGACTCTTCGGCCCGGGAGAAACGGTCGCGAAAATCCTGACCGTCGTCCCCGGCCGTTATGCCGCCGAGCTCCACCACATAACCGAAGACCTCGATGCCGAGATCGGCGAGAAACTTGCGGCAGAGAGCGCCGACGGCGACCCGGGCCGCTGTTTCCCTGGCGCTGGAGCGCTCAAGAATATTGCGGGCGTCGTCCTGCCGGTACTTGATGACTCCGCTGAGGTCGGCGTGGCCGGGGCGAGGATGGGTGACGGCGATCCCCTCCACCCGGTCGGAGGCCAAAGGCGACATCTTTTTGTCCCAGTTGGCCCAGTCGCGATTTTCAATGGAGAGGGTAATCGGCGAACCGAGGGTCTTCCCCCAGCGCACCCCGGAGAGGAAACGCACCCGGTCCGTCTCGATCTTCATCCGCCCGCCGCGACCGTGCCCCTGCTGGCGCCTCGCCAGGTGGCCATTGATGTCGTCCTCGCTGATCTCAAGATTGGCCGGCATGCCCTCGACGATGGCCGTCAAAGCAGGCCCGTGGGATTCCCCCGCCGTCAGATAGCGTAATTTCATCTGCAATTCCTTCGGTTTTTCATAACAAAAGGACAGGCCTGGACCTGTCCTCTTGTCAGCCCATATTGGTCAGTATCGGTTCAGTTGACAATCCGCGGGGTAATGAAAATAAGGAGCTCGGACCGCGTACTGCTCTGGCTGTTGGAACGGAACAGCCGTCCGAGGATCGGAATCTTCCGCAGGAAGGGGATTCCCGCCTCGCCAAAATTCTCCGACTCGACAAAGATCCCGCCGATGACTGTTGTTTCACCATCCATAACCAAGAGTTTCGTCTTGGCGTTTTTGGTATCGATGGCCGGGGCACTTCCTGCCCCCGTGGCGACGGTCGAACCGATGGAACTATTGGAGGCATCGATTTCAAGGATGACGCTGCCGTCCGGGTTGATGACCGGTGTGACCTTCAGCGACAGTTCGGCGCTCTTGAACTCGGTCGTCGTCCCCTTTTCGCTGACGGTCTGGTAGGGGATCTGGGTCCCCTGGGAGATGGTGGCTTCCTCTCCGTTGAGGGTCGTGACCCGTGGCCTGGAGATGACCTTGCCGTTCCCTGATGTTTCCAGGGCCGAAATCCTCAGGTCCAGAACCGTACTGTCTATCCCGATCTGTCCGAAGGTAATCCCGCCGGCCAGGCCGGAGGAGGCGATGGACGGAGTCAGGAGAAAACCGCCTCCACCGGAGAAATCCGCGGCATTGGAAGGGAGGTCGCCGGGGTTGTTATCGTTGTTGACCCGCCAGTTGACACCGAGATCGCGACCGAAGGTAGAACTGGCCTCGACGATCCGCGCCTCGATCAGCACCTGCCGCTCGGGTGTGTCGAGAATCTTCACCAATTTGCGAATTTCCACAATGACCGAGGCCACATCGGTGACGATGACCTGCTTGTTACGGTTATCGGCGGTAATTTTCCCTCTTTCGGTCAGCAGCTCCTTGGCCGGCCCGACGACATTATCCAGGTCCGTGTAACTGACCTCGATGACTTCGGTATAGAGATCTTCGAGTTTTTCCTTCGTCCGGGAGGCCGTCAACTTGGCCTCGTCCATGGCCCGAATCTTTTCAATGGGAAGAATGCGCATGACATTCCCCTCGCTCAGCATACCGAGCCCCTTGATCTCGAGGACCAGGGCGAGGGCCTGATCCCAGGGGACATCAATGAGTCGCAGGGTGATGGTTCCTGTCACGTCATCGGAAGCGATGATGTTCTGATTGCTGACGTCAGCGATCAGCTGCAGGATTTTACGGATGTCGGCATCATCGAAGACCAGAGATATTTTCTGCCCGACATAGTCGCCTCCTCCTTGAGTCGACACAGGAGCTCGGACCGGCTCGTCCCTGCGGGCCGTCCCACCACCTTCGCCGGGAGCTGAAAATCTCGTTGTCTCGCCAAGGTTGCCATCCGAACCGGGAACCTTTGTCCGTGAAGCGGTCGGCTCCTCCACCGGAGGCGGATTCAGGACGAGGACTCCCTGCTGCTCAAGGGCGGGAACAGGCGCTTCGGCAAAGGCACCGTCTTCAACCACCAGTTGCAGGTTGTCGCCCTTGCGCTCCAACGAGTAGGGAACGGAACCCTTGAGTTCGACGGCGAAACGGACCTGCTGAACACCTTTTTCCTGCACGGTATAAGGGGTAATCAATTTAACGGCGCTCGGAAAGGCCGAGGCATCGATGACCCGCCGTTGCGACCGGGTAATGGACGCATTGTCCACTCCAAAGCGAATGATATGGTCCGCTTCCGTCGGGGTGGAATAGCTCGTGTTTCCTGAAAGTTCGATGGTGAAAATGGACTTACCGTTCTCTGTGGAAAAATCCAGATTCTGGACGACGACCTTGCCCGCTGCCGGCAAAGCCGCAGCAGGTGTTGCGGCAGGCTGGCGATCACCCCAGGAAAGGAGAATGCGGTTATTTTCCTGCACCACCTCATGTTTGGGGACCGTTTTTCCCTCGGCATCGAAGACGAAACGGGTCTTGTCCGGATAAGAGCCGACCCGCGCCTGCTTGAACCCCCCGGTTCCGGAAAAGGAACGGGTCTTGAACCTTGGTTTTACACCAAAGATATCGAGCACGAGACGGGGAGGAGCCGAAAGATTGAAGTACTTGAATTTTTCAATCCTGCCGTCGGTGGAAACAATGGCCTGCCCCCTGCCGAGAGTGACATCTTCGACAAATCGAGCCGACGGCATGAGACCTGCCGAATCTCCTTCGACCGTTTCAACACTTTCCGCCGTTACCTGTAGAGATCCGGATTCATCTCCCATCATCGGCGATTCAACCGCCGATGGCGTTTCCGCATCGACCACGGAAGGTTCGGGCTGAACTTCGGTGGCGGTTTGGACGGTGACCGCATCAGGCGCCGCGGTTTCTTGGGAAGGAGCGGCAAATACGACAAGAAATTCATTGTTAGAAATATCGACCTCGTAGGCGGCGGAATCGGTCAGCACCAACTCGACGCGGCCGAGTTTGCCGGACGTCAGTTCGAAGGACGATATCCTTATCTCCTTAACCACCGGATCATCGCTTTTGATGAGCGTATCGACTCCCGAGATATCCATCCCGGGAAAGTCAATTACGACACGAACAGGATCGAAGGAATCGTACACGGTATAGCGGTATCCGACCGGCTTTTCGGTCCGGATGCGTGCCACCGCCGTACCATTTTCTTGCTCGATCGACGCCTCGACAATTCGATTGTCCTTATCTCCGCCGACAACTTCCTGAGCCCGGGCTGCGGGGGGAGTCAGAAGAGCGAAAAGAGTCAACAAACCGGCGAGCAGAAAACCCCTCAGGCCAAAACCTGATTTTTTGCAGTGTGCATGTCGCATTTCATTCAACTCCTTCCCGATTAGGAAGTTGGATTTCCAATATATTTTCCCGCACCGCTCCCGTGAAATCCTCGTAGCGCTCTTTCACCAAAACAGAATCCGGACGAATTTTCTCGACAACACCCCTGTTTTTGCCGATGGGTACCCCGCGTTTGAGAATATAGGATTTGCCATCGGGAGCAACAACCATAGCCTTTGACTCACCCTTACCGACGATCACACCGATAAGCTTAAACTGCCCGATATCAAACTTCTGCAGCGGTGTCAGAGGGATTTCCGAAGCAGCAGGTGTACTCTTCATTTTTTCGACAGCAACGAGCGGCTGAAAGGGATCTCGACGGCCAAGGGGACTGTAAACGTATGCTTCGGGCGCCAGGGCCGCACTCTCCCCGTCAGAAACGTCAGGAATCGCGCTCTTTTCTGCTGGCGCGGGGATTTTAGTCGTGCTCGGCTGCGCCACGGGCGGCGGCGTCTTTTCTTCACATCCGCTCAGGAGGACCGAGCAGACAGCAGCAGCGGTCATCCAGGAAAGAAGACTACGGATCATCGCTGAGCTCCTTTTACCGGGGTCTTTCCACCCGTCGCCGTGGAGTCCTCCAGAAAGCGGAAGGTCGTCGCCAGACATTCAACGGACAGGAGATTTTCGTTACTTTTTCCACTGGATACGGCGATATTCAGATTGCCGATATTTACTATTCGCGAAAGATTGCTCACCGCCTGGTAAAACATGGCAACCTGATGAAAGGAACCGACAAGTTTAAGTTCGACTGGAACCTCGGCATAAAAGCCCTTTGGAACTTCTTTACCTGGCTTGAAACGCAAGACTTCCAGCCCATTGTCCTTGGCCATGGAGGCGATACTGGTGAGAAGGGTCGGTATTTCCCGGTCATTCGGCAGTTCGGAAAGGGCCGATTCCAGTTGTTGCTCCATTTTTTGATATTCGGCTTTAAAAGCCGGGAGGTTACTGGCAATCCTCGTATCTTCCTGAACCTTCACCTGCAAAGTGGCATTTTGTGCCTTAAGCCGGCCATACTCCTCCTGGAGCGGCAGATAGAAAAGATAGACCAAAAGGCCGACAATCAAGGCCAATACTCCGAGCAATATTATCAGACGCTGATACGCCGGGAGCTTGAGAAGCTTTTCAACATTTGGATTCAATTGCCCCCTCCCTTCGCTGACAGATCCTTCACAGGAGTTTCAACATTACAGATAATCTCAAACTTTTGAAGGTTAACCTCACCCTGCTTGGTCTGTTCAATAACCTGCAAATCGACGCCGACATAGTAGGGGGAGGACTCAAGATCGCGAAGAAATTGGGCGACGGATTCTTCATTAAGCCCGACGCCGTTGATGGTAATCGAACCTGACATTTCTTTAAATGAAGTCAGCCAGACCTTTTCCGGCAAGATACGGCTCAATTCGTCAAGGAGATGAACCGGCCCCGACTTACCTTCTTTAAGTTTGTCAAGAACAGCCAGTTTTCCGCGAAGTTCCTCTTGCAGTTTCTTGAATTGAGCAACCTCGCCGATGGCTGTTTTCAAGCGATTAATTTCCGCATTTTTGGCGGCAATAGACGCCTCCTCGTCTCTGACTTTCTGTCCTAGCATCACATAGAAGGCACCAAAGGCTGCAAAGGCCAGAACGGTTGCAAAAACTGCAATAGCGATCTGCCCGCGCAATTGCTCCTTTTTTTGAGCTGCCCTGACAGGTAAAAGATTGATACGAATCATTTGTCGCCCAACCTCCTCATGGCAAGCCCAGTCGCGACGCAAAATTGCGGGCCGATAGCTCGAATGTATTCCAAATCGAAATCCTTCCCGTTAATAACGATCTGCTGAAACGGATCCAGAACTTCCACCGAAACTCCCAACCGTTGTTCCAGGGCACTCTTGATTTGAGGAGCGTTGGCCACCCCACCGGCGATATAGATTTTCTGAATTTTCTCATCGGAAGAAGTCGCAGAAAAGAAATCGAGGGACCGTTGCACTTCCTGAGTCAGATTTTCCGTAGCATCAGAGATCACCTCGGTCACCTGAGCGGGATTGATGTCTTTACCCCCCAGCCCAAGCTTGAGCTGTTCGGCCTCGATGGTACTTATCCCGAAACGCTTCTGAATCTCTTCATTGAAGGAATTTCCACCCGCCTGAATATCGCGGGTGAACACAGATGCTCCATTTTTAAGAATGTTGATATTCATGGCACTCGCTCCCATGTTAATGAGAGCGACAACCTCATCTTCGTTTAAGCCGTAATTAAGTTCAAAGATGTTTTCAATGGCAAAACAATCGATGTCCATAACGACTGGCGTCAATCCGCATTCTTTGAATACTGCCAGATAGTCATTTACAAAATCTTTTTTTGCGGCGACAAGAATGACTGCCATTTGTGAGGGATCGCGGTTGTCGGGGCCAATGATCTGAAAATCTATATTAACTTCGGAAATATCAAAGGGAATATACTGTTCAGCCTCCCACTGAATCGACGATTCCATCTCCTCTTCAGTCATGATCGGCAATAATATTTTGCGGATAATGACCGAATGACCCGATATCGAGGTGGCGACATTTTTTGTCTTGATGTTATGGCTTTCCACGAGGCCGCGAATAGCATCAACCACCGCGCCGGAGTCCATAATGGAATTGTCGACAATGGCTTCAGGCGACAAGGGACTGATGCCGAAATTGACAAGGTGATACACACCCTTGGATTCTCTCAATTGCACCATCTTGACGGAACTGGATCCGATATCAATGCCGACTACTTCTTTTTTTGATTTGAATAGCATCAGAAGCCCCTGCTTCAAGCAAAGATTTTTTCCAACGTTCACCAACCTGCTGTTCAACGAGCAAGGCTCGTACCATCTACCCTAAATTTTCAGGAAAAACCTTTTCTCTGTCCGTCAGGCCGAGGCCAAGGGCGAGAATAATTTTACGCATCGTCGACATACGGCACACGGCCCCTTTTTCGATGCGGTCGACGGTCAACGGTGAAATACCGGCCTTACGCGCCAGCTCCGCCTTGCTCATCAGCAGGGATTCCCTGATTTCCTTGACATGATTGGTAGGCATCTGACTGTATTCCCGAGTAGGTATCTCTTAGTATCAAATTAGGCGTAATTATATGCCTATTAAAAGAGGTGTCAAGAAAATATATTCAGGATATCGGACAGTTAAAGAATAAATCCCTAATGGCCCCAGATGAAGGATGAATCGGATATCGAAACACTAGATATGGGTTGAATGGGAGAGGAATTGGAGAGGGAATCGCTCGGTCCAGGGGAAGAAGGGGTGTGGAGATGAAATAGGATTCAGCGAAAAAACGTCAGGTACCAGCGGATTATCGCTGTTCCCCAGAAGAGATAAATGTGGGCGCTCAGGGCGAGGAAAGGGCCGAAGGGTATAGCCAGCTTGCTGTCGGCGCGGCGCAGAATCATCAGGGGGACGCCGACCAGCGAACCGATCAGCGAGGCGAAGAAGATGACCGGGAGGACCGCCTGCCAACCGAGAAAGGCGCCGAGCATGGCCAGAAGCTTGACGTCGCCCATCCCCATCCCGTCCTTCCCCGTGAGGAGGCGGTAGACGGCCGCGACCAGGTAGAGGCTGCCGCCGCCGAGTAAAATCCCCAGCAGCGAATCGGTCCAGGAAATCCAGGGGATGGCAATAGAGCAGACAAAGCCGACGAGGATGCCGGGGAGAGAAATGGCATTGGGAATGATCTGATGGTCGAGATCGATAAAGGTGATAACCACCAGAGCGGCGGTAAAGATCCAGTAGACGGGGGTCGCCCACTGCAGGCCGAAGGCATGGAAGACGAGCCAGAAGAGGATCCCGGTCAGGGCTTCCACCAGGGGATAACGGGCGCTGATCGGCACGGCGCAGCGGGCGCAGCGGCCGCGAAGGAGGAGCCAGCTGAGGATCGGAACGTTCTGGTACCAGAGGATCGCCTGACCGCAATTTGGGCAGCGCGAGGCGGGACGGACGATGGAGAGCCCTTCGGGAATGCGATAAATGCAGACGTTGAGGAAGGAGCCGATGACGCAGCCGAGGACAAATGTGTACAGATCAAGATAAAGAGGATAATACAACCGTTGGCCTCATCATTGGGGTTTTCCTCAGGTCGGCCCCTCTGCCAGGGACAGAAAACGGATATTATGGGACAAAGACGATCGAGGGGCGGGTTAAACCAGATTTCACCTCTGCGCAAACAGGTTTGTTTGTTTTTTCTTACCTTAAATCACTCGTTGTCCCTATGGAGCCGTCATAACTAATGAAAAATTTTCCTCCGTAGGGATCAATCGGAATTTTGCTGATCAAACCCGCTTCGACAAGACTGTCGAGAGACGTCGGCAAATATCCGAATTGCTCGCGAAACAGTTCCACCGCCCTCTCCAAAGCAAGAATTCCGGACAAAGCCTCGAGCCGGATGCGGTAGGTCTTTTTGACCTCTTCATCCTCCTCGCGCCGCAACATTTCCCGTAGAAAGAAAATGGCATTCTCGGTCCGCTTCCCCTTGAGCGCCAGGCGCGTCGCCAGACTGGCAATCAAAGGAGTCGCACCCGGCCGTCTGGAAGCCTCCATCAGATAGACGCTGGCCTGGTCGTTTTCCTTAAGGAAGTAAAAGTGATTGAATCCTGTATAGAAGGGGAGCATCCAATCCCAGTCGCGGTATTGACTCCCTTTTTCGAGCAGGAGATTCGTCTCGCGAACCAGGTTTCCTTCCCAGGTCAGATTGGCCTGAGCAAAATAGTAAGGGTCGAGAAAATAGGGGTCGAGGTCGGTGGCGGCTGCAAGATCGTTGTAAAGGCGTCGCCATTCCCACTCCTTGACCCGCGGCTTTTCGGTGCGTTCAAAGGTACTGCCGTAAAAAACCAGGGCCCGCAAAAACATGAAATCCGCAGCCACTCCGTCGAATTCCAGCGAGGTGAGCTTCAGGACCGGGCCGGGGATGGTGTAGGCCGTTTCCTCCCCCTGGGGAAGAGCCTTCCATTCGCGTCCGGCGTTCCTCAGGGTCGCCACGTGAAGAGGGAGGAGCGCGCAGAGGAGGACGATCGGTACGATCCGACGCATCTTACGGGAACTCCCTTTTGCTGAAGATCAAACTGGCAAGGATCATCACCATAGCGGTGTAACCGAGGCCGTAGGCAACCGTCCAGCCGATCGTCGAGAGCGGCACGGAAAGACCATGGGCCGCCTGGATCTTGATGTCGAAAAGCGAGAGGTTGGGAAAGAGATAATAGGCTCCCTGCACCAGCTTGACGGTCGACGGCGCCACCTGGATACCGACCGCCTGCGGCGCCTCGACGAGGGCCTTCACGTCGTTGATGCCATGACCGATGAGATAGGAGATGATGGTCAACACCAGGGTGATGAAGGACGTCGAGGTAACGGAGGCAAAGAGAAAACTCAAGGCCGAGAGCAGGATCAGCGACAGCGTCGTCAAGGCGATAGAGAGGAAGATCAGCCCCCAGGAAAAGTGCAAAAAATAATCGGGAAAGCGCAGCTTGGTCAACGCGATCGCGGCAAGGGCAAAAAGGCTGACCAGAGCGATCGTCGCGACGATGAGCAGAACCATGCCGAGAAATTTGCCGAAGAGATACTGGGAACGCGAAATGGGCCGGGACAAAACCATATAGATGGTGCGCTTGTCGAGGTCCTTGGCCATAAGGTTGATGCCGACAAAGAGAACGAGAAGGAGGCCGCTCAAGGAAACGGTGGAGAGGGCCATGTCGACCATCACCTTGCCGACCTCCTGCATGATCATCCCCGAGATCAGCAAACTGGCTCCCAGCATTAAAAGGGCAAAGACCGAAATGCCGTAAATGGCCTTGTTTCTGATCCCCTCCTTGAATGTGACTGCCGCCACCGGCCACAGACTCATAAGGTCACCCCTTCACTGGCTTTAGCCACTTCGTCCAAAAAGACCTCTTCCAGAGTGGCACCGCCGGCCAAAAGCTGGTCGACCCGTTCCACCCGCCGCAAACGGCCACCGACGATAATCCCGTAGCGGTCGCAGAAACGCTCGATATCGGCGAGGATATGGGAAGAGAAAAAAACGGTCTTCCCCTCCCCCTTCAACTCGAGGATCAGATCACCGACCATCTTGCGGCCGAGGGGGTCGAGGCCGCTCATCGGTTCATCGAGAATCACCACCTGCGGGTCGTGAATCAGCGCCAGCGCCAGCCCGGCCCGCTGCACCATCCCCTTGGAATAGGTGCGCAGCTGGCGCTTGCGGGCGTCGAAGAGATCGACCTTGCGCAGCAGTTCGGTGCTGCGCTCCCGTACCAACGGAGAAGCAAGCCCCGCGGCCTTGCCGCCGAACCATAACAGCTCTTCGGCGGTGAGGTAATCGTAGAAATAGGGGTTTTCCGGCAGGTACCCAACCTGGCGGCGCGTCTCCGGGTCACGCACGTCCATACCGGCAATCACGGCGCTGCCGCTGTCGGCAAAAATCAGGTTAATGAGAATCTTGATGGTCGTCGACTTGCCGGCGCCGTTCGGCCCGAGAAAACCGAAGACTTCACCCTGACCTACCGTCAGGGTCAGGTCGTCGAGAGCCTTGACCCGTTTGGAGCCGACCCCAGCTTTGAATTCTTTGGAAACACCCTCAATCTTGATCATTGCCTCGGCCCAAGTCTTGTGATTGGTGTTTTATGTGAAGAGACCTGCCACACAATCAAAAGGCCGGGAAGACCCGGCCTTTTGATTGTGAAATGTTTTTGCAGATAGGACAGTTTACATTACGTTGTAAGTACCGCAATTAGCAAGCCCACCAGCGGCGAGATTATCGACATTGGGGGCCGAGACCGTCACGTCGCCGGTGGCCAGGATAGTAGCAGGCCCAACGGCGTGAATAGCCTTATACATCGAGGTGCTGTCAGAGTCGCGACCATAGCAAGAATCGCCCTGGAGGTGTTTGGTGACCAACACATAGCTAGTTCCCAGGACCGGGGCAGCAGCAGCAACAGTATGTGAGGCGCCAAGGGTGACACCATTGCTAAGCGAGAAGGGGACTGCTCCGAGCGCATTGTGGATATAAGCACCGGTGGTACCTGCGGTGGTGGTGGCACCATTCAACGGGCCAGTGACTACCGCAGGGGCGGCAACAGCGGCTGCTGCTGCCAGGACGCCAGAAACCGGCGACCCATAACCTTGACTATCAGCAAAGAGGGCTTCTTCGGCAGTGCCGACATTGCGCACGTCCGAATTTGCGGCCGAGTTGTAGCCGCGGATGCGGTAGGCGGCGAACTGGGGGATGGCGATGGCGGCGAGGATGCCAATGATCGCGACGACGATCAGCAGCTCGATGAGGGTGAAACCCTCTTCAGACTTGCGAAACTTGGACAACATGGTGTTTCTCCTTTCAATAAAGAGCGTTGGGTGCCGGACAGTCCGGCGGTTTTAGCAACAGGCAGAGTAACAGAGTGTTTCTGATCCCATGGGTATTTCGAATCGCTTCCTGTGGTTTGATTTACTATCAAGCAACGCCCGTGCCAGCTATCAACTCCAGGGCAGCAAAGATTGTTTACCTCGAGGAATCGGCAGTTTGAGCCAGCCCGTCCAGGAAGGCCCGGAAGAGGCTGCCCCCTTTGCGTCAATTAACGTCAACCATAAGCGACAATTTTTGTCACGCTCTAAGGCGAGGACCCTAAGCGGGGAGAAGTCAATCGTCGTCACCGCCGGGGTCGATATCGAATTTGGCCAAACGGTAACGGATGGAGCGAAAGGAAATCCCCAGAAGCTCGGCGGCTTTTTTGCGCACGCCGCCGCTTTTTTCCAGCGCCTTGAGGAGGATGTCCTTCTCGATGCCGCCGAGATAGGCATCGAGGTCGAGACCGGCGTCGGGGATGGCCGCCAGGGTGCCGCCGCCACTGGCGGCCGGAGCGACAATTTGCTGCGGCAGGCCCTCTTCGGTGATGACCTCCCCCTGCCCGAGAACCACGCAGCGCTCGACGACGTTTTCGAGCTCGCGGATGTTGCCGGGCCACGAATAGTCGAGGAGGTAACGCATCGCCTTCTCGCTCACCTGCGCCTGACCTTCCTGACCGAGCTTTTGATAAAAATGCTCGATCAGCAAAGGAATATCCTCGCGGCGTTCCCGCAGCGGCGGAAGGGCGATGCGGATGACGTTGAGGCGATAGTAGAGATCTTCGCGAAAGGTGCCGTCCTTGACCGCTTCCTCGAGATCGCAGTTGGTGGCGGCGATGAGACGCACATCCACTGAAATGTTTTTTGTTCCCCCCACCCGGCGGAACTCCCGCTCCTGCAGCACCCTCAGCAGCTTGACCTGCATCATCGGCGGCAGTTCGCCGATTTCGTCAAGAAACAGGGTGCCGCCGTCCGCCACTTCGAAGAGCCCGGCCTTCTGCAGGATCGCCCCGGTGAAAGAGCCCTTTTCATGGCCGAAGAGTTCACTCTCGAGAAGATTTTCAGGAATGGCCCCGCAGTTGATGGGAACAAAGGCCGCGGCACGCCGGGAGCTGTTGTGATGAATGGCCCGGGCGACGACCTCCTTGCCGGTGCCGCTTTCCCCTGTGATCAACAAGTTGGTCCGGCTGTCGGCGACCTTCTGGATCAGGTCGTAGACCTGCTGCATGCCGCGGCTCTTGCCGATAATGCTATCGAAGGAATAACGCTGTCCGAGCTCCTTTTTGAGGGCGAGATTCTCCTGGCGCAGGCTCTTGCGCTCCAGGGCATTTTTGACGATGAGCCGGATCTCGTCGTTTTTGAAGGGCTTGATGATGTAATCGTAGGCCCCCTGCTTCATCGCCTCCACCGCCTCTTCGGTGGTGGAGAAGGCGGTGACCATGATCACCATGGTTTCGGGATAGCGGGCGCGAATGTGATCGAGAAGCTCGAACCCGGTGAAACGCGGCATTTTGATATCGCTGATGACCAGATCGAAGTTGCGCTCCTTGAGACGCACCACAGCCTGCATGCCGTCTTCGGCCGTTTCGACGTCATACCCTTCCCGGGTGAGCATAATGCTGAGAAATTCCCGCATGCTCGCTTCGTCATCGACCACCAGAATCGTATTTTTAGGTTGAGTCAACTCGCGTTCTCCCGCGGCGGCAAATAAATATTGGCCTGATAAGCCCTGACAGCTAATCAGGAAAGGATGTTCTGGGTGTTTGACCTCTTTGCGGTCTTTGCGTCTCTGCGTGAGACAGACCTTTGCCTTTGAAGGACTACAAGCATCTCACGCAGAGACGCAGAGACCGAAGAGGAAACCTTTTACAATCAATGGCTTTCCTCAGGATCTAATAAACATCAAAGTCCGTTTCACGCAACGACACGACGACGCAACGAGAATCTTGACTTTGACCCTGACCCAAAAACGTTGCGTCGTTGCGGCGTCGCGTGAGGCAAAGGTCTTGATTATATTTCTCTTTGTCTCTGTGATCCAGGCGTGGAAGTTTTGATCGACCATAGTAACTGATTCATCGGCCAGTTTCATCCGATGCCAGATAAATCGTGAACAGAGCTCCCCCGTTTCGCCCCGTTTCGGCTTCGATCCGGCCGCCGTGGGCCTCGACAATGGTGAGGACGCTGGCCAGACCGAGGCCGGTGCCGAAATCCTTGGTCGTGAAAAACGGCTCGAAAATTCGCTCCTTGATCCCTTCGGGGATCCCCCTCCCCGTGTCCTCGACATAGATCCTGGAGCCATCGCGGCTCACCCCGAGCGTGAGAGTCCCTCCTTCGGGCATCGCTTCGGCGCCATTGATCACCAGATCCCAGAGGGCCTGGCGAAACTGCTTTCGGTCCACGGAAACTACGACCCCCGGCGAGTACTCGCGGCGGATTTTCACCGCGGCAAATCGGGGGTCGACGGTGACCATCTCGGCCAGTTCATCGAAGAGGGCCGAGAGATCGACGGCTTCGAATCGCGGCGGCGAGGGCTTGGCATAGACGAGAAAATCGGTCAGGAGGCCGTTGAGGCGATCGACCTCCCGGACCACGATCCCCATCAGCCGGAGCCCGGCCTTATCGACGGCGCCGGTCTCCATCAGCAGCTGCACCGAGCCGCTGATCGAGGCGAGAGGATTGCGGATCTCATGAGCCATCCCCGAAGCGAGGCGGCCAACAGCCGCCAGGCGGTCGGAGCGCTGCAACTGCTCCTGCATTTCCTTGAACGCCGTCAGATCCTGAAAGGTGATCAAGAGGGCGCTCGGCTGTTCATCGGGATCCCTGACCAGTGTCGAGGAATAACCGAGGAGGAGACTGCGCCCGGAAGGGTCGACAAATTCGCCCTCGCCGCGCTTGACGACCTGGAGCGAGCCGTTGTCAAAGGCGGCGAATCCCGGGAACAGTGCCCTGACGTCCCGATCGTAGACCTCTTCGAGGGACAGACCGGTCAGCTTGCTTGCCGCGACATTGAAGGAACGAATTCGTCCCTGGGAATTAACGATCATCAGGCCGCTGCTGATGTTGGCCAGAATGGTGCGGTTGAGATTGCCCAGTTCCTCGTAGTCAATCGCCTTTTTTTCGAAGGCCTGGACACTGCGTTTCAGGCGTTCGGAGAGCGTTCCGCCAAGAAAGGCGGTGAGGAAAAAGGCGGTGACATTGATGAAAACGGCGAAAAAATAAGTCTGACCGTCCACCTGCTTCGGAAAGACGAGCCCCTCCAGCAGCGGCAGATACCCGTAATACTGAAGATCGAGCAGGCTGCCGTAAAGAATAGCCGCCGCCGAAGCCACGAAATAGATCTCATGACGGCTGAGAAAAAAACTGGCGCTGATGATGACCAGAAGGAAGAGAAAGGAGAAGAGGCTGCCGATGCCGCCGGTGACATAGATGAGCGATACGGAAAAAAGGAGGTCCCAGACCACCTGAAGCTGAACAAAACGCCGGAAGAGGACAATCCTCGGCAGCCAGAGGGCGGAACCGAGGGTCTGCAGAATGGAGATGCCGACCAGAGCATAGAGATAGGGCAATGGGGAGCCGGCCATCTCGCTGCCATCGGCAAAACGCAACAGAATGCTCCCCCCGAGGAACAACACGAGAACGAGCACCCGGATGGCCAGAAACCAGGTCAGCTGTCGCAGGGAAGGGGCGCTGCCGCCCCTTCCCTCTTCGGTATTTCCGATCATCGCGCCGGATTACCCTCCGGCCGCGCCGGCCAGTTTAAAGATCGGCAGGTACATGGCGATGACCAGACCGCCGACGGTGACGCCGAGGAAGAGCATGAGGAGCGGCTCCATCATGGCAGTGAGGTTGGAAACGGCATCGTCCACTTCATCATCATAGAAGTCGGCAATTTTATTCAACATGGTATCAAGAGCACCGGCCTGTTCGCCGACAGCGATCATCTGGCAGACCATGGGCGGGAAAACCCCGGATTTGGTCAGGGGTTCGGCAATGGTCTTACCTTCGCTGATGCTCTTTTTAACGTGATAAATAGCTTTTTCAACGGTCTTGTTGCCGGCGGTCTTAGCAACGATCTCCAGTCCGTCGAGAATGGGAACACCGCTGGAAATCATCGTCCCCAGGGTACGGGTAAATTTGGCGACCGCCACCTTGCGTATCAGCGGTCCGAAAACGGGCAAATAAAGTGACCAATCATCGATCCTTTCTCTTCCCGGCTTTGTTGCATAGATTTTTTTAAAGAGAAAAACAGAGCCGAAGCCGACGCCTAAAATGACAAGAATGTAATCTTGGATAAAATTACTGATGGCGATGACGACCTGGGTCGGCATCGGCAAAGTACCGCCAAAATCTTTGAACATCGCTTCGAAGGCCGGGATGACAAAGACAAGAATGACGGAGATGACGACGAGGGCGATGCCGACAATCGTCGTCGGATAGGTCATGGCGCTCTTGACCTGCTTCTTGAGTTTCTGGGCCTTTTCGATATAGGCCGCCAGACGGTTGAGGATGGTGTCAAGGATGCCGCCGACTTCACCGGCCGCCACCAGGTTGACGTAGAGCTCGTCAAAGGCCTTGGGGTGTTTTTTTAAAGCGTCGGCAAAGGTCGATCCCGACTCGACACTCTCCTTGACGGCGACGAGCATTTTCTGAAAGGTCTTGTTTTCCTGCTGCTGACTGAGAATGTCGAGACACTGCACCAGGGGGAGACCTGCATCGATCATGGTGGCGAACTGCCGCGTGAAGACGACCAGATCCTTGGTCGTCACTTTCGGCTGCATTCCCGGGATCTTGATCTCAAGATCCAGACCCTTACCCCGTTCTTTAACCTTGGAGGGGACGATGCCGTTGCGGCGCAACTGATTGTTGACCGCAGCCTCGTTCGGGGCTTCCATATCCCCTTTCTGAATCTGTCCGCTGCGGTTTTTCCCTTCCCAGGTAAACTTGGGCATGATCGACCTCTTTTTCAGTTAGTGGAACGACTTGCCGACGGAGTTCCGGCAGAAGGTATTAATTACCGTGTCCGGACCCGGACATCTGGCCCTGACGTTTCAGCACCGATGCGGGATTGGCGATCATCTGCCGCAGTTCTTCAGGTTCGGAGGAGCGCATCAGCGCGTCATCCATAGAGATCCGCTTCTTGTGAAAAAGCATGAACAGCGCCTGGTTCATGGTCTGCATCCCGTACTTCTCCTGTCCCATCTGCATCTGCGAATAGAGCTGGTGGACCTTGTCGTCGCGGATCAGGGCGCGGATCGCCATATTGGGGACCATGACCTCCAGAGCCATTGCCCGCCCCTTGCCGTCGGCCCTCGGGAGGAGGCTCTGGGAGAGGACCCCTTCGAGGACGAAGGAGAGCTGGGTGCGCACCTGCTGCTGCTGGTTGGTGGGGAAGACATCGACGATGCGGTTGATGGTCTGTACGCAGGAGTTGGTGTGCAGGGTGGCAAAACAGAGGTGGCCGGTCTCGGCGATGGTCAATGCGGCCTCGATCGTTTCCAGGTCACGCAGTTCGCCGATCAATACGACGTCGGGGTCCTGGCGCAGGATCGACTTGATCGCCCGCTTGAAGGAAACGGTGTCGGCCCCGACCTCCCGCTGATTGACAATGCATTTCTTGTGGGGATGGATAAATTCGATGGGGTCTTCGATGGTGACGATGTGTTCGTGGCGCTCGCTGTTGATGGCGTCGATCATCGCCGCCAACGTGGTCGACTTGCCGCTACCGGTGGGACCGGTGACCAGCACAAGGCCGCGGGGTTTGCGGGAGATGCTGCGCACCACCGGCGGCAGGTCGAGATCGTCGAAGGTGAGGATCTTGAAGGGGATGAGCCGGAAGACACCGGCAAGGGCACCGCGCTGCATGAAGACGTTGCCGCGGAATCGGGCCAGTCCCTTGACGCCGAAGGAAAAATCGAGCTCGTTTTCCTCCTCGAATTTGCGCTTCTGGGCGTCGGTGAGGATGCTGTAGCAGAGCTGCTTTGTCTCGGCCGGCTGCAGCGGCGGAAGCTTGAGGGGGACCATGTGGCCGTTGATGCGGATCTGGGGCGGTGTGCCGGTGGTGATGTGCAGGTCGGACGACCCCTGGTCGACCATCGCCTTGAGGAGTTGGTGAATACCGAGGGATGCGGCCTGGGGTTTTTGTTCTGTGGACATCTTTACAGGTTCCTCTGCGGGGAGTTCAACGGATCAGGCCCGGGAATGTCCGGACATGGTCGACTTGGAGAGAAGATTCTAGTCGTCGGAGACGGTAACGCGCAACACCTCTTCCAGGGTGGTTGCACCTTCCTTGAGCTTGGTCAGGGCCGACTGGCGCATGGTCTTGACGCCGAGGCGCATCGATTCGCGCTTGATTTCGGCGGTGTTGGCTCCGGCCAGAATCAGCTCGCGGATCCCTTCGAACATCGGCATGACCTGGTAGATGCCGATTCGTCCCTTGTAGCCGGTATTGTTGCAGGTGGGGCAGCCTACGCCGCGGTAACAGACATATTCACCGACCTCGGCAGCGGGAACGCCGGCGTCGATGAGTGCCTTTGCGGGGACGTCTTCAAGTTCCTTGCATTCGCTGCAGACACGGCGCCCGAGGCGCTGGGCGGTGATCAGGTTGACCGCCGAGGCGACCAGAAACGGCTCGATCCCCATATTGAGGAGACGGTTGATGGTGCTCGGAGCGTCGTTTGTGTGGAGGGTGGAGAGGACGAGATGCCCGGTGAGTGCGGCCTTGACCCCGATCTCGGCGGTTTCGAAGTCGCGGATCTCGCCGATCATGATGATGTCCGGATCCTGGCGGAGAAAGGCGCGGAGCGCCGAGGCGAAGTTGAGACCGATCTCCTCGTGCATCTGGCACTGGTTGATTCCGGCGAAGTTGAACTCGACGGGGTCTTCGGCGGTGGAGATGTTCTCCGTCACCTTGTTGAGTTCGGCAAGAGCCGAGTAGAGGGAAACGGTCTTCCCCGAACCGGTGGGGCCGGTGACCAGCACCATGCCGAAAGGCTTGTGGATCTCCTGCTTGAACCACTTGAGAGCGGCCTCCTCGTACCCGAGCTTGGTCATATCGAGTTGCAGGTTGGACTTGTCAAGGAGCCGGCAGACGAT
Organism: Desulfuromonas soudanensis; assembly: GCF_001278055.1. Taxonomy (NCBI): domain Bacteria; kingdom Pseudomonadati; phylum Thermodesulfobacteriota; class Desulfuromonadia; order Desulfuromonadales; family Desulfuromonadaceae; genus Desulfuromonas; species Desulfuromonas soudanensis. The sequence goes on from NZ_CP010802.1 coordinate 2,347,410, forward strand.
CTTTTCGCCGAAGAGGGTCGGCAGGCAGTTGACCCGGTAGTCCATGTCCTTGCCGCCGCCGAGCTTGATCTTGATACGGCCGTCCTGGGGGAGTCGCCGCTCGGCGATATCCATCTCGGCCATGATCTTGATACGGGAGGTGATGGCCGCTTTGAGTTTCATCGGCGGCTTCATCACCTCATAGAGGACGCCGTCGATGCGGTAGCGGACCCGGAACGAATGCTCGTACGGCTCGACATGGATGTCCGAAGCCTTGCGCTTGATGGCGTCGGTCAGAATCAGGTTGACCAGCTTGACGACCGGCGCATCCTCGCTGGCCTTGGCCAGCTCGCTGACATCGACATCATCGGCCTCGTCAACGACCTCGAGATCGATGTCCTCGAGATCGTTCATCACGTCGGCCAGCGTGGCGCTCTGGTCGTAGTATTTGTCGATCGCCGCCTTGATCGAGGTGTCGGGAGCGACGACGACCTCGACATTGAAACCGGTCATGAACTTGATGTCGTCGATGGCAAAGATGTTTGACGGGTCGCTCATGGCGACGATCAGGGTCGAGCCAGCCCGGTTGATAGGGATGATCTGATATTTCTGGGCGACATCGGAGGGGACCAGACGAATGACCCCGGGATCGATCTCGAATTCGGCCAGGTTGATGGAGGGGACGCCATACTGACGGGAGAGAAAGGCCGAGAGTTCGTCTTCCTTGAGGAATCCGAGTTTGATGAGGCTGGCGCCGAGACGCCCCCCCTGCACCTTCTGCTCTTCAAGGGCTTTGGCAAGTTGGCTCTCGTCGATGAGCTTGTTGCGGACCAGGAGTTCTCCGAGTCGATTGCTTGTCATATGAAGCGGCTTCCCCTCGTAACTTGATTGGCGTGTATCTTATAGAAACGGCCCGAAACCTGTCAAGGCAGGGTCTTTAACGTTCTGAGAATTCTGCCAAAAGCCGCCCCTTCATCACGCCAGAAGGCGGCGCGGTGCCGGTCCAGAGGGCAAAGGACTCCTCCCCCTGCCCGGCCAGCATCCCCAGGCCGTCGGCCGCCGCATAACCGCGGTCGCGGGCGGCGTGGAGCAACGGCGTACCGCTTCGGGTATAGACCATGTCGTAGACACGGGCCCCGGGATTAAAAGAACTCCAGGGGATTTCTGGAAAGGATTCCCCCTTGAGTCCGAGGGCCGAGGTGTTGACCAGAAGGTCAATTTCGGCAAGGGAGGAGAGATCCTCGGCGGCCAGGGAGAAACTTGCAAGGGCTGTGCCGCCAAGAGAAATGTGAAACTCCTCTACCAGAGCCGCAGCCCGTGCGGGTGTGCGGTTGGCAATGCCGATCCATGCCGCACCGCCCCGCGCCAGCGCCACCAGGGCCGCACGGCAGGCTCCGCCGGCCCCGAGAAGGAGTATCCGCTTCCCTCTGGGAGCGAACTCGAGGTCTTCGGCCAGAGAGCGCAGCAGCCCCTTGCCGTCGGTATTGTAGCCGCAGAGGAGGCCGTCGCGGTTGACGATGGTGTTGACGGCGCCGATCAGGCGCGCCTCGGGGTCGACAAAGTCAAGATATTGACAGACGGCTTCCTTGTGCGGAATGGTGACGTTGACTCCGGCGATTTTCAGAGCCCGCAGACTCGCCACCCCCTGTTCCAGGGCCGCCGGCGCGACGTGAAAGGGGACATAGATCCCGTCGATGCCGGCGCAACTGAAGGCTTCATTCTGCATCAGCGGCGACAGGGAATGAGCCACCGGATCGCCGAAGATGCCGAAGATTCGAGTTGTACCGCGCACGAGCATGGAAGATCCTTGGTTCAGAATACAGAATATAGAATACAGAACACAGAATTTACCTTCTTCCTTCTACCTTCCTTCAGCCGCAATCAAGATACTGACGATATTCGATAATACGTGCCGCACCGAGCAATTGCCGCGCCTGCCGGACATCCTCGCCGATGGCCTCCACAAGGGCATGGGGGGAGGGGAAACGCTTTTCATCCCGCAGGCGGCCGACGAAATAGAGACGCAGGGTTTCGCCGTACACATCCCCGGCAAAATCGAGGATGTGAACTTCGAGAGAGAGGCGCTCGGCACAGAAGGTCGGATTGTAGCCGATGTTGACCACCCCGTCCAGAACCGATTCCCCCCGCTTGACCTTTACGGCATAGACGCCGGGGCGCGGAAGGAGTTCCTTGTCGGTATCGAGATTGGCCGTGGGAAATCCGAGGCCGCTCCCCCGGTGGGCGCCGTGAATGACCCTCCCCTCGAGGGTAAAGTGCCGCCCGAGAAGGGGAACGACGCCGACGACGTCTCCGGCGGCGAGAAGCTGACGGATCCGGGTCGAGCTGTAAGTCTCCCCCTCATGGGCGACGGGAGAAAGAACATGAACGGCAAAACCGTACTCCTCACCCTTGCTGCGGAGAAAGTCGACGTCCCCCTCCCGGCCGCGGCCGAAGGCGTAATCGTAGCCGACGATCAGATGGCGGACGCCGATGCGGCCGACGAGAATCTCTTCGACGAAGCGACTCGCCGAAATCGATGAGGTTTCGACGGTGAAGGGGAGACTGATCAGGACGTCGATGCAGGAGGCCTCGATCAGGCGCTCCTTTTCGGCATAGGTGTTGATCAGCCGGGGAGCCCGCTCGGGAGAGAGGACTTTGAGGGGATGGGGGACGAAGGTGAAAACCACTGAGGTCCCTTGGGATTCCCGGGCCAGGGCTACCACCCGGCGAAAAATCTCCCGGTGCCCCAGGTGCACCCCGTCAAAATTGCCGATGGTCACCACGGCCCCCGGGAAAGGGGCCGTGATTTCCTGTAAGTCTCTTATAATTCTCATGGCGCAGCAAATGTCCGACGGGTCACTTGATTTCTTCCTTCCAACTTATGGCTGCTGAACAGAAGATCAGGTTTTTTTCCGTCTGCGCCGCGACCCGCTTCGACCCTTCTTCTGCCCCTCCTTTACCTTATCCTTCGGTTTTTCTTTCGGTTTGTCCTTCGGCCTCTGCCGGGGGCGGGGAACGAGACCGGTGACAGTGAAGTCGATCTCGCGACGTTCGAGATCGACCTTGGCGACGGTGACGCGCACTCCGTCGCCGACCTGGAAGATCTTCCGGGTATTTTCTCCGATCAGGCGCTGGCGATCCTCTTCGAAATGATAGAAATCGTCGGAAAGGCTGGAGATGTGAACCAGACCCTCAACGAAGATATCCTTGATTTCGACGAAGATGCCGAAGGCCTGAACGCCGGAGACGAAGCCGTCGAATTCCTGACCGACGGTTTCCTCCATGAACTGGCATTTTTTCAGGGCAATGATGTCGCGCTCCGCGTCCATGGCCCGCCGCTCCCGGTGGGAGGTATGTTCCCCCATTTCCGGCAGGACCTGCTTCAGATGACTGATGCGCCCCGGCGCCAGGGAACCCTTAAGGGAGAGTTCCCTCAGGGCGCGATGCACCAACAGATCAGGGTAGCGACGGATGGGCGAGGTGAAATGACAATAGCAGTCGGCGGCCAGGCCGAAATGCCCGATGTTGTCCGGGGAATAGCGGGCCTGCTTCATGCTCTTGAGGAGGGTCTGGTTGATCATCCGCTCCTCGGGTTGCCCGGCAACTTCGGCAAGAAGCGTCTGCAGGCGCTTGGCCTCGACGACTCCGTCGAGAACCAGGCCGTAGTTGAAGTGGGCGATGAACTCCTGAAAGGCCTGCATCTTCCCGAGATCGGGAGGCTCATGAATCCGGTAGAGAATAGGCACGTCATTGGCCGTAAGATAAGCAGCCACCGCCTCATTGGCGGCCAGCATGCACTCCTCGATGAGGCGGTGGGCGACGTTGCGCTCGGAACGGATGATGTTTTCCGGACGCCCCTGCAGGTCGAGAACGACCTCGGCCTCCGGCAGATCGAAATCGAGGCTCCCCCGGCGGCGTCTCATGGCGGTCAGGCGGCCCGCCAGCTCCTCCATGAGCCGCAGGTGCCCGAGAAGGCCCTGGAAATGAGCGCCCTCCCCTTCCCCCGTCGCCAGCATGTCCCGCACCTCCGTATAGGTCAGCCGGGCATGGCTGCGGATGACCGAAGGATAAAAGCGGCTCTCCACCTGTTTTCCCTGCTCGTCGAAAACCATCTCGGCGGTCATCGTCAGACGGTCGACGCCGGGGTTGAGGGAACAGATGCCGTTACTCAAGGCCTCGGGAAGCATGGGAATGCACTGGCCGGGAAAATAGACGCTGGTCCCCCGCTCGTAGGCTTCAACGTCGATAAGGCTCGATTCGGCCACATAGTGGCCGACGTCGGCGATGGAAACCCAAAGACGGATTCCACCCCCCTCTTCCTGGCGCACCGCCACGGCATCGTCAAAATCCCTGGCGGTTTCGCCATCGATGGTGACAATCGGCAAGGTCCTCAGATCGACGCGGTTACCCATCTCTTCAGCGCCGACTTCGCGCGGAACAGCCTCGGCGGCCGCAAGTACTTCCGGGGGAAACTTGTGCGGCAAACCATTTTTATGGACGATGGCAAGAATTTCCACGGCCGGATCATCGGCTTCGCCCAGCACTTCGATAATCGTCCCCTCGGGGCCGCGGGTCTTGCTCGGATAGTTGTCGATGCGGGCGACGACCACCTGCCCCGGCCGGGCCTCCCCTTCGGCGCCGGGGGGGATGAAGAGGTCCTGGGCGATGCGCGGGTCGGCGGCGACGACGAAGCCGATGCGGCGTCCGACCTCGTAGCGCCCGACCATCGTCTGGTGCGCCCGTTCCAGAACGCGGATGATGCGCCCCTCGGGCTTGCCGCCGCGGCCGCCGCGCTCGACCCGGGCAATCACCCGGTCGCCGTCCATGACTTCGCGCAGATACCGGGCGGGGACGAAGACATCCGCCCCCTCGCCGGGGCGGGGAGAAACAAACCCGTAGCCGTCCCGGTGGGCCCGAAGGACCCCGACGACCAGACTCACCTGGCTGGGGATGGAGTAACGCTCCCCCTTGAGGCTGACCAGGGCCCCTTGGCGGACCAGATCGTCGAGAAAGCGGATGGCCAGCTTTTGCTCGGCGGGGGACAGGGAGAGTTCGGCGAAAATCTCCGTGGACGTCAGGGGCTGTCGGGCGTGGCTTTGAAGAATTCGGAGCAGGTCAGGTGCGGATATTGGCATGACTGGACGTTCTCCCGGGGAAACAGGCGATGGCAAAAAACGAACGACGGGGAAAAAGAACCCCCGAAGGCGAAGCTGAAGAAGGTGCGAGAAAAAAGGGGATGGAGTGTACTTGATATGTCGGAAATATGGATTCGTAGAAGGGAGCCGGTGTGCTGGCGGAATCAGCGACCTTGTCGAGGTTGTAGTGGACTCCGAGAAACGGAACGAACCTGGCCATAACGGTGGTCCCCTCTCCAATCTGCTGGCAGCAAGGGGATAACTATACGTAAATCACTGGAGGAAATCAATAAAAGGGTTGCGAGGCAGGGAAAAGGGGGATGAGCTATTGTTCCATAAAACGAAAGGCAGCCGTCCTGGCTGCCTTTCGTTTTATGACCCTTGCGCGTTTTTTCCTGAGCCCATCGACATCAGGGCTTTTACGACGCGGCTAAAAATTGGGTTCAGCGATTCGCCATGATCGTAAGCCGCTGCGGATATTGAACGCCGGCTTGAAGCCAAAGTCGATGACGTTTCCCGTCCCCTGCTGGACATAACCGGTCGCTTCGCCTCCGGACTGTGATCCGACATGGATACCGACACTGGATGTCGTACCGGAACCGAGGTCGGTCTTGTCGACGACTTTTTCCTGGGTTTCGCCGTCAACCGTGACCGTATCCGTAGCACCGGTATAAACATTTTTGGTGACTTCAACACTCACACCATCGACAATTTCGGTTACGGTCGTTTGAGTTACTTTTTTGAAAACCGATTGTTTATAAGCCGTCCCAGTTTCGTAATAGAGAGCATACAGATAGCTGTTCCCACCGAAGCTGCAAACATCGCCTTCAGGGGTAAAGGTTGTAAAGAGCGAGACCCCCCCGATCACCGCCGGTTTGGTCAGAGACCGTTCGGCGCTTGTCGAAGACGGCAACGTTCGTTGCCAACCATCTTTTGTCCAGGCAGTGCGCTTGAGAAGATCGAAGTTTCCCCAGACCGTGTAAGTTCCCGGGGCACCGGTGAGGACCGTGCCGTTATCCAGCACCGAATAAGGATCGGCGTTGAAGAGATTAGCCGGCGCGAGCGTCAGGGCGCTCAAGGTATTGTGGTAATAGTCGTCATTAAAGATATAATCCTTGGGTGGAATCGCCAGGGGTTGATCTAATTGGTGCTCCTTGTTAAAGAAGGGATCCTTGATGCCATAGAGGTACTCGGTTTCGGTGCTGCTTTTGTCTCCGCCGAGGCCAAGGTTGAAATAGCGTCCCGTTCCGAAATAGATCCAGGTATTCAGGAATTGATCGAGACTCAGGGCCGGCGCCGCCGTGATCGGTCGCGGGGAATTAAACAGACGAACCAGTCTCCAGGAGGTGGGATCGGAATTGTATCTTCCATTGGTGCCCAACGCACCATAGGGAGAATTCGGCAAGGTGCCCTCCCAGGGAATGCGTACCTTGTACAGCGTCCCCTTCCAGGAAGGGGTTGCATTGTTGCTTGAATCGTAGGTCTGGCCGATATAGAAGGCATCGACATTGTAATTGAGCCCCATGTCGATAGAGGCCGGGGACCCCATGAATGCCCTGGTCTCGGCCGTCTGAAAGAGCCAGTCATTGGTCCCGGATTTATAAGGATTGCCGGTGAGGAGATCAACGACATAAATGCGGCCGTTGGTGGAACTGGTGCCTTCGTAGGTCGCCGGCCCCGATCCGAAGGTCGCATACCAGATACCCTTGTCGGTGGTACCGCTGGAGTCCTCCACCCTGAGTACCGCCGGAAAAGATGTGGTGTGGTTCAACCCGGCAAAGGTTTTCTCCCAGAGAAGCCTGGGATTTCGCGGATCGGTGACATCGATGGCGGCGTAACTGGGACGGAAGTAGCGCGTTTCAGATGTCGACCCGTCGAAGGCTCCGGTGGCGAAGATGTCCCCTCCGCCGGTGTTCATTCCGGCGATCAAGACGGTACCCCAACCATGAGGGTGGGTCGCATCCTCGGGAAAAATGCGGGCATCGAACACCTTGGGCTGCAGATCCATGTAGAAAACGTGCGAGTAGTCCGGACGGGCCAGCCACTTGAGATGAGGCAGCAGATTTTGCGGAATATAGGCCCACAATTCATCGCCGATCTCTTCACTGCTGGAGGCGACGGCAGGCTTAACGTAGCTTTTAGCCGTGGAGTCGTAGCGCCAGGAGGTAAAGGCATGGAGCATCCCGTCATTGGCTCCGACATAAACAGTCGTTTCCCGATTCTTGTACTGATTGTAAAACGCCTGGTAGGTCTGATCGCCGTAGATTGCGCCATAGTTATCAACCGGAGTCGAAACGGCGACGGGCGTTGAATGAATGATGTCGCCCAGTTTCCAGGTTTGTCCGTAAATCACCCGGTCACGCAGATTGAGGCTGTTATCGCTGTCGATGAAGGACGAAGTATCGAGGATCGGATCCTTGCCGCGAATATATTCGATCAGGTTCTGCGCACGATCAGCCTCGGTGGCTCCAAGATAGACGTTGTCCACAGCATTTTGCAGGCCGAGGAAGGGCTGGATGCTGGAGGCTGACACCCCGTTAAAATCCATTCTCTCCGAGGCATCGACTGTCTGATCGTTGTCCAGATCAAGATAGGTGTAAATCTTTCGGCTGTCGGCCGAGCGGCTTGCCAGGCGCGACCCCGCCTCCCAGACGACGGCGACATCGTCCATGCCTTTAATTACAGGGGAATCATTCAGGACATCGGGGTAAGGATGTTCAGAGCTGACATCGAAACGCATCACCTTGGTCACACCGTCGGTATCGACAAAGTAGCGGACAACCTTGTCTGTACTGGTGTCAAGAGAATGGTTGGCGTTGGTATCTTCACGGATAAATCCTTTTTCGTCGACCCAGAGGGACTGGAGATATCCGGTCCAGTAAATATCTTTGCCTCCGATGGTTTGACGTGGCCGATAGTAGGCCTGGACCAGGTTGCCCTGCCCTTCGCCGGAGGTTGCCAGAACCGAAACCGAGGTCCCCGAAGCCGAACCCTTGATGACCAGATCAAAAACCTTTTCCAGGGCATCCTCGACGCCGCCCCCCGATTCGGCATAGAAAAAACCATCCGGTTGCCCGTCTCCGCCGAGAGGAACTACGTCCCACTCCTCCTGCAGGTCTGGGAGGTTGTTCCCGTTCACGTCGTTGAAGTTGCCATACTTGGCAGCCAGCCACAGGGGATTCATCGGCGCAGGAGGAACGAAGTATTCTTGGTCCGAGGCGCGAAAGGCGATGGTATAGGTACGCACATTCTGGTCGCCTGGCATATCCGGCCGGATATCTTCGGTCATGGCATAGTGGGCAAGTCCAGCCAGGAGATAACTCGCATTGGCATCCCCCTCAGAAGGGCACATGCCGGTGACCTTGCTCAGATCATTAATGAATTTGGTCGCCTTGCAGCTGTTGTCCTGAAGCCCCCCGAGAATATTTCCGACAAATCGATCGGTACCGGTGATCCCCTCGGCATCGCCGACCGCTTTTGTCCAAGCGCTGGCATCAATAGGGAAGTCCGAAGAGGTGAAAGTGGAGAAGGGACTTCCGGAGATCGACTCGTGATCTCTGCTGGGGTATTCGTCATTCAGAATAACGATCGAGTTCTTCTGACACCAGGTTGTGATCGGATCTTCCCAGGGTTTATTGCTCGCACAGCCGAAAAAAGGATAACTATCGTCGTTCGTGCCCGACGGACAGAAGGCGGAGGTCGCTCCGGCGGTCGTCAGCCCTTTGTAGAACCGCAGAGCGTCGAAGTACATTTCACCCAGCGGATCCCACCCTTTTTCCGTGTAATTATTGATATAGCGAATCATTCCGGAGATGCCGCTGTTTTCCTGGCCATTGGTCTGGGAGAATTCGAAGCTGACATCACCGATGTTGCGACGGATAATTCCTCCGGCATCGACTTTCCCATGGCTGTAAGTCATAAGGCCGAAATCTATCCTGTCCGAGTAGCGTTGCAGAAGGCCCTGGGGTTTGTAATTGCCGGCTGGATACAGGGTACAGTTGTTCTCGAGGGAAACCTCGGAACTGCAGACTTCTACCTGCACGTCATATTGTCCAAGTGCCGTGTTCCCTTTGGTGGCCTGGAGTTTTATGCCGGTGCTCTTGAATTTAACACTGCCTGAGAAGGGAGTAAAATTTTCGGGGAGGTACCCCGTGTAGTCCAAAGGTTCCTTGGTCCAGGGTCTCGTGGCGATATTGGCCCGTTCCAGCCGAGTCGAGGCGACGGCATCGTCCCCGCGGCGCCCCCCGGTCAACGCCTTGCGTAAAAAATCGCCGTGGGACATGGTCAGCCAGTTGAGAAAGTTGCCGCTCCAATACCCGGCTGGAGCGTGATGGTTGGTTGTGCTCGCGTTGACCTGATAGGGGAAAAACTTTTTGGCGGTAGTGTACTTGTAACTTTTTTTCGGATCGAAGTAGCCGTAATAATCGATGGAATCGTTATAGGGTTGCTGATACCCCTCGGTAAATCCCGTCCAGTCGTTACTCAGAAGGATCAGGGCACTGGCCTTGACCGATGAGGCCATAACCGGCGGATAGGAGGTATAAGTGCCCATGGTTTGAGCAAAGACCGGGCCGTTGACCGACAGGACCAGCAAGAAGACAATGAACAGGGTCAGGGTTCCGCCAGGAATCAGTTTTTTAGATGTACTTTTCATTTTATAAACCTCCGGATGCCCCGAGAATCTTCACATATCGCGTACCGACAACCACCCGGGAGTTCGCCGGTCCATTGCCGTAGGCATCGATCTCATACTTGATGCCGATTCCGCCCACGGAACCGACACCGGCGCCGCCGGAACCGCTGCCGAACTCGGCGCCCCCTCCGGCGATCTGCTGGGCGCTGCGGGAAACGATGTCGATATCCACGGACCCTTGGGCCAAGTTGATTCTGAGATCACTTAACGAAGGGTCATCCGGAACCTTGTAACCCATCGCCTCCTTGTAGAAATCTCCGGCAACTGTGAAACCGCCGTCGATGGGATAACTCACCACCCCGGGGTGATCGGGATCCGCGCTGCCGGTGATCACTTCGCCGATCAGTTTGGCGGTTGCGTAGATCCCGCCGTCGGCGTTGTAAAATGCCATGTCCCGATATTTATCGTTGCTGGCGATCTTGTATTCAAAGACCGAAGTATTCGAGGCAGAAATGCCGAGAAGGGTCAACACCATGAGAATCAACAGGCTGAGGATGAGAACCGAGCCGGTTTCTTCCTTTTTTATCCTGGCAAACGACTTTTTCATGCCAATTCCTTTCGACAATACCGAATGATTCTTCTCTCTTCAGATCCCTGCGGGTTTGATATAGGAGAGCCGATAGGTTTGGGGGGGAAAAGGTTCGCCTGCATCGCCTCCCTCCCAGTCCCGATCCCATTCCACGGTCACCGTCACGGTCTTGACGTTGGGAATTGGGGTATTATCGACAACCTCCCATCCCAGGGAATATTCCTCGCGGATTTCCCAGGGATGCACACCGGCACCGGCGACCAGGTCGGCGTGTTCATAGGGGCGCCCGATCAACTCCTCCATCTTGCCGTGAGCCAAGGCTCCCCCTTTGGTCATCCCCATGGAACGAATGTCACTCCTTCCGGCATTGATCTGCATGGACGCCACCGCCATGAGCCCTATGGAGAGAATCAACATGGACACCAGAACTTCGATGAGGGAAAAACCCTGTTCCCTTCTCCGCGGACTCTTCATAATCCCAAATTCCTGAATTTGACAATCGTTGACAGGGTGCGGCGGCGGAAGTTGTCATTGAAGGCGAGTCGGCGGTTGGCCACCACATAAGTTTCGTTATTGATGAAGCCGGTGTCGGCCGTCTCGTTACGCACCAGAAGCCAAATCTGCACCGCCCGAATCCGATCGAGTTGGACCAACGTGGGGAGGGCAACTCCGGCGGCGTCATCATCGGCATCGATCACCCCGTCGTCATTGGTGTCCAGGGCGGTATCGAGGACGTTGTCGTTGTCGGTATCCATGGCCCAGATCAGGTTTCCTCCGGCCGAGGTATCGATGACACGATCAGCGTCCTGATCAAAGGCATAGGCCAGCCCGATGGCATCGACATTCTCGGCGAGGAGCTGGCGCCCCCCTCCCCCGACAACTCGCCCCAGGTCGGTGCGTCCGTCCGGAGTATCGACGGGAAAATCATAGAGAACGTAACGGATGGTTTCGTTACTATCCAGCAGACCATCCTCATTGTCGTCCATCTCAAAGGTGATGGAGCTGTCCCCTGTCGTATCAAGATTGTTGTCGAGATTCCTGAGACCGATATCCGTAATGCCGAAATTCCCGCTCTCCGTCGGATCATATCCGGCCATCAGCAGATCCTGGGAGAGCATGTCCAAACCCGCTCGAAGGGTCTGCTGCATGTCCACCACCTGGGTCTGGACGGTAAATCTTCGCGAATCGGTGATGAAAATCGACACGAGAGCCGTGCCGACGACTGCCGAAATGACCAGGGCCACCAGCAACTCGACCAGACTAAAGCCTTTTTGCCTTGTACTTGATTTATTCATGGCGATTTCCATTCCCATTTATTACCAACTGTCGGTCGAACTCTGTTGCATCCGGACAGTTCCCGTCGGCGACATAACGAGCCGATAATAGCGGCTGTTGGCGTTTTGCAGGACCACTCCCCCGAGGTTGTTCTCCAGAGGGAGTCCCCTGTAATTGAAACCGGCCCACATCGCCGGAGATGTCCCCGTGAAAGTTGAATTGGCGGACAAGGGCATGGACACGCCGGCACCAATGGCCTTTTCGATAATCTTCTCCTCATCACCATCGGGGAGTCTGTTCCCGGCAACACCACCGGCACCGGCACCGTTGTCGATAAAGACCGTATATTCGCCGACGCCACCGGCGGGCGAATAGGCCCCTTTAATAAAAGAGATGGTTACATCGGTGTTTCGGCTTACGGCCTCGAGTCTTGCCGTATGAAAGGCCGAAAGCAGATCCCGCGCCTCGGACTTCAGCACAGTGTTCTGCCGCATTTGACGGATCCCCGGCACCGCAATGGCACTGGCAATAGCCAATATCGCCACAACGATCAGCAACTCAATCAGGGTAAAACCCTTGTTTCCCATCCGGCTTGCATTCATCCCCTACCTCCTGCCTTAAACCCATGAGCAATATTCGCACCAATAAGCTCACAACAAAGACCATCCAGCGTTCCATCGGGGTCAAAGAACTGGAATGTAAACGACATTTCAGCAAAGCGGACCCCCTATGCGAGCGGTCACACTGGTGCCACTCATCGATTACCCCCCCAACGTCCCGCCTGAATGCGCAAATTCTGCGTACCACCACGCAGTTATTTCACCGTTCACTCGATGCCGTACTCCTTCACCTTATAGAGAAGGGCGCGCAGGCTGATCTCCAGCAGGCGCGCGGCATGGGTCCGATTTCCGCCCGTGGCCGCCAGGGCCTTGGCGATATATTCGCGCTCCAGGCGCGATGCCGCCTGTTTGAGGGAGAGACTGCTCGGCTCCGTGCGATTTTCACGGCGGACCTCCCAGGGGAGCTCGGCGCCGTCGATCGTCTCCCCCCGGCAGAAGATGAGGGTCTTCTCGATGAAGTTTTCCAGTTCCCGAACGTTTCCCGGCCACCGATATCCCTGGAGAAGGTCGATGGCGGCGCGGGTGAAAACCGGCGGCGATCGCCGCTCGCGGGCGGCGATGCGGGCAACGAAATGCTCGACGAGAAAGGGGAGGTCTTCCATCCGCTGCCGCAGGGGAGGAATGGGGATTTCCACCACGGCCAGGCGAAAATAGAGATCGTCGCGGAAACGCCCCCGGGCCACCTCCTCCCTGAGATCGCGGGCGGTGGCCGTCAGCACCCGGACATCGACCCGGCGCGAGCGGCTCTCTCCGACCCGGCGAATTTCGCCCTCCTGAAGAACGCGCAGCAGCTTGGGTTGCAGTTCGAGGGGGAGTTCGCCGATTTCGTCGAGAAACAGAGTGCCGCCGTCGGCGGCCCCGAACAGTCCGGGGCGGTCCCGGTCGGCGCCGGTGAAGGCCCCCTTGACGTGACCGAACAGTTCGCTCTCCATGAGGCTTGCCGATATTGCGCTGCAGTTGACGGCGACAAACGGACGATCCCTGCGCCCCCCCTCGTTGTGGAGGGCCCGGGCGACCAGCTCCTTGCCGGTCCCCGTTTCCCCGGTAATCAGGGCCGGGGAAGACGAGACGGCCACCTGGCGGACCAGCTTCAAAACCTGCTCCATGGAGGCGCTGACGGAGACGATTCCCGATGGAGGGGAGACGGTCGCCAGTTCGTCGCGGAGACGGTCGTTTTCCCGCCGCAGGCGGAGGCGCTCTTCGGCCTTGCGCAGGGTCAGGATCACCTCATCGGGCTTGAAGGGCTTGGAGATGTAATCGTAGGCGCCGCGCTTCATGCATTCGATGGCGGTATCGATGGAACCGTAGGCGCTCATCATAATCAGCGTGACCGGAAGCTTGCGGGCAGCGACCTGATCGAGAAAGGCCAGCCCGTCCATCTCCGGCATGCGGATATCGCAGAGGACGAGGTCGAAGGGCTCCCCCTCGAGAATGGCAAGAGCGACGGCGCCGTCGGCCGCTTCGATCACCCTGTACCCGGCTTTTTCGAGGACCAGACGCAGCATGTGGCGCAGGGGCGCTTCATCGTCGATCACCAGGATCTTTTCATCGTCACGTTTCATGGCACCTCGATTCGGCTTCCTTCAGCCTGACGGTAAAGCTGCTCCCCCTGCCGGGTTCGGACTGCACGGAAATGACGCCGCCGGCCTCGCTGACCACCCGGTGGCAGACGGATAGGCCGAGCCCGCGCCCGCGTCCCGGGGCCTTGGTGGTATAGAACGGATCGAAGATGTGACTGGCGATCTCCTGACTCATCCCGGCCCCGGTATCGGAGATCGAAAGGGAGACCCAGCCCGGCTCCGAACCTCCCGCGAGCCCGATCGTCCCCCCAGGGTCGCAGGCGTCCCGGGCATTCAGCAGAAGGTTGACGAAGACCTGCAGCAGTTTGTGTCTGGCGATGGAGGTTTTCGGCAGCTGCAAAGGGAGCGCATCGGTCAGGGACAAGGCTGCCAAAGCGCCTTGCTGGACAAGGATGTCCCGGGCCTCCCTCAGGACCTGAGCGGGATCGATCAGTTCGGTATCGATGGGCGAAGGAGCCGCGTAGTCGAGGAGGTCGCGGACCAGACGGTCGATGCGCCCGGTTTCGGTGAGGGCGCGTTCGGCCAGATCCTTTTCGGGGCCGGGACCAAGATCTCCCCGCAGGATTTCGAGATAGCCGATGACGGCGCCGAGGGGATTGCCGATCTCGTGAGCCATGCCTGCGGCCAGATGACCGACCGAGGCCATCTTTTCCGAGCGCAGCAGCTCCTGCTGCGCCTGCAGGAGCTCCAGATTGGCATCATGCAGGGTGGCAATAGCCTCCTCGCTTTGCAAACGGCTCGCCTTGAGGGCGGCGACCATGGTGTTGAAGGAACCGGCAAGATCGGAAATCTCGCTGGGGCCGGTAACGGGAAGGGTCTGTTCCAGATCGCCCCCGGCGACCTGCCGGGTGCTCGCCATCAGCTGCCGTACGGGGTGGACGACGTTGCGGCTCAACAGATAAACGCCGGCTGAAACGAGTACGGTTCCGTACAGGAGGGCATAGAGAATGACCAGCTTCTGTGCTGAGGCGACCTGCCGGCGAACATCCGCCAGGGAAAAACGGACCTGCAGAGAACCGGCAAATTGCTGGCGATGAAAAACAGGGACCGAGACGAGAACCGAGGCCGCGCCGCCAAACCCGGGGATCCGGTTAAAGTCGTAATCTATTTTTGACAGGGGTTCGGATTGATAGCGGACCTGAAGGATTTCGGTTCGGTCCGGGACAAAACCGGAAGAAGCGGCCAGCGACGTCAGATCCCTGTCGACAAGGCACCAGCCTGCAGGAGAAAGACTTCCGGAGAGGGGCTGGAGAACCGTTTCGACCCGTGCCCTGAGATCATCTTTTTCCGCAAGGTCGGGAGCCAGGACCCCGGCGACGATCTTCATCGTCGCGGAAACGGAAGATACCCGTTGGGCGACCAGTTCCCTTTCCGTCAATTTGACCAGCAGAAAACCTCCGAGCAGGAGCGCCGCACCGACAAGAAAGGAGATGTTGACGATAATTTCCGTACGCAGTCCGACCCTTCTTTTCACGGACATCTCCCCTGGCCGGCAGGTTGAGGAAAATCTGTCGTGCACGAATGACCCCCTCGGGCCACGGCCAAGATAGCACACAGCGCCGGCCGGGTGAAAGGGGGAGTCGGCGGCGAAGATAATATTTACGGGATCTTTGCTGCCGGCACTGGAAAAGAGACGATCAAACTGCTAGGATGCCGCCACCAAATCCGCCCAAAAAAAAGGAGATCCCCATGGCGCGCATTCCCGCCGTTGACCAGGACGCCTGCATCGGCTGCGAAGTCTGTACCCTGGTCTGCCCCGAAGTCTTCCGCATGACCGGCGACCACGACGACCACCATGAGCACAAGTCGGAGGTCTACAACCCCGACGGCGCACCGGAGGAGAAGATCGAGCTGGCCATGGATCGCTGCCCGGCAGCCTGCATCTACTGGCAGGATTGACCCCTGCCCCCTTGAAGACCGCCGGCAACATCCGCAAACTCTACGCCTTTGCCTTTTTGAAGATGACGCTCTTTCCCATGGCGATCATCACCCTCTTCTGGAAGGATCACATCGGCCTGTCCCTGACGGAGATTCTCCTGCTGCAGGGGATCTTCTCGGTGGCGACGCTGTTGATGGAGTACCCCTCGGGCTACCTCAGCGACCGCCTCGGCTACCGCTTCGCCCTCACCCTGGCCTCCCTCATCGGCATCGTCGGCTGGGGGTTCTACACCGCGGCCGACACCTTCGCCGGGGTCCTTGTCGCCGAAATCCTCCTCGGGGTTTCCTTCGCCTTTATCAGCGGCTCCGATGCGGCGCTCCTCTTCGAAACGTTGCGCCTTGAGGGGAAGGAAGACGAATACGCCCGCTACGACGGCCGGATGGCCGGAGCCGCCCAGATCGGCGAGGCGGCCGGGGCCCTCTTTGCCGGCGTTCTCTATGCCGCTGCCCCTTTGAGTCCTTTCTACATCCAGGTCGGCGTCTGGGCCCTCGCCCTCGGGATATCCTGGAAGCTGGTGGAGCCCCCCGTCCCCCAGCGCCAGGCGGTGACCTCCCACCTCGCCGAGGCCCTGAAGCAGATCCGCTACGCCCTCATCGACAACCGGCGGCTGCGCTATGCCATCCTCTTCTCCACCGTCCTGGGGATCGCCTCCTTCTACCCCGTGTGGCTGATCCAGCCCTACATGCAGGAGAACGGAGTTCCCCTGGCCTGGTTCGGGCCGGTGTGGGCCGGAGCCAACCTGAGCGTCGCCCTCTTCTCCCTCATCGGCCACCGGATCCATTTCCATCTCGGCGACAGGGGACTGACCGGGCTCTTCCTCCTCCTGATCGTCGCCGGCTATCTGGTCCTCGGGCTGACCGCCGGGGTCTGGAGCTTCCTCGGCTACTACCTCCTTACGGCGATGCGCGGCCTGCAGGGGCCGATCCTGCGCAACCACCTGCAGCGCTCCAGCAGCCGGGAAAACCGGGCCAGCATCCTCTCCCTGAAGTCGCTGATCTTCCGCCTTCTCTTCGTCGGCAGCGGGCCGCTGGTCGGCGCCCTTGCGGACCATTGGGGGCTGCGCCCGACCTTCCTCCTCCTCGCCCTCCTCCTGGGAACGATCCTTTTGCCCCTGGCCGCCCTTTTCCTCCGCACCCTCGATCCCCGCCCCCGGGCGGAGACATGAATCCTTGCAATCGACGATTGAAGATCTAGAATTTGTGCGGGGAGGGATCGATGGGAAACAGGGAAGGAAAAGGGATGGGGAGAGGCCTTCGGCTGTTGACGCTCCTGGTGGCGCTCCTGATCGGTGCCGGTTGCGCGGGGAAGACAAAGTCGCAGGACGCTCTTTCGGAACACGAATCGTACTATCTCAACGCCAACCTCGACTTCGCCATCGAATACCCCCATGATTGGATCCGGACCAAAGGGGGCAAAAAGGGCGCCGTTTCCGACCCGTACACGGTGGAATGGCTCTCCCCCGCTCCCCCGGGGGAAGGGAGCCCGGCGAGGGGGCGCGTCACCGCCCTCCCCCCCTCCCTGGTCCGGGGAGGCATAAAGGAGATGCTGGAAATCTTTCAATCCGCTCATCCCGGCTTCGTCGTGACCGACCGCCGCGAGATCGAACTCCCTTCCGGCCCGGCCCTGCAGATTCTCGGTCACACCCCGCAGCGCACCTATCAGGTGGTTTTTTTGACCTCCTACCGCCGCGCCTTTACCCTCTCCTTCTCCTCCCCGCCGGAATATTTCGACCGGTTCCGCCCAGCTTTTTCGAGGATGGCCGAATCTCTCACCCTTCTCGAATAGTTTCCTTCCGGGTCATGAGGGAATAGAGCACCGGCACCACGACCAGGGTCAGCAGGGTCGCCACCGCCAGACCGAAGATCACCGCCACCGCCATCGGCCCCCACCACTGGGCCGACTCGCCGCCGATTTCCCAGCTGAAACTCTTGAAGTCGAAACTCACCCCCACCGCCATCGGCAGCAGGCCGAGAATGGTCGTCACCGCGGTGAGCATCACCGGCCGGAAGCGCACGATCCCGGCCTGGATCAGCGCCTCGCGCAAGGCAAGTCCCTGAAGGCGCAGCTGATTGACGTAGTCGATGAGGACGATGGCATTGTTGACCACCACCCCGGCCAGAGAGATGACGCCGATGCCGGTCATGATGATGCCGAAGGGGGTGGCGGTGATCAGGAGTCCGAGAAAGACCCCGGAGAGGGAGAGGATCACCGAGGTCATGACGATGAAGGTCTGGATCAGGGAGTTGAACTGAGTGACCAGAACCAGGATGATGAGAAAGATCGCTGACAGAAATGCCTTGGCGAGAAAGGTCGAGGCCTTCTGCTGCTCTTCCTGCTCCCCGGAGAAGTCGACCTTGTAGCCGGCGGGGAGATTGAGCCCGGCCAGACGCGCCTGAGCCTCCCGAAGGACCTCGTTGCTGTTGCGTCCGAAGGTGTTGGCGGTGAGGGTGACCACCCTTTTCTGATCGAGATGACGGATGGAGCCGAAGCCGGTGGCCATTTCGATGCGGGCGACGGTGGAGAGGGGGACGGGACTGCCGTCGCGGGTCGGGATCAGCAGATTTTCGATATCGGCCATCGTCTGACGGCGCGCTTCGGGGAGGCGGGCGACGATGTCGTATTCATCGTTCCCCTGGCGGTAGATCCCCAGTTTGCTGCCGCTGATCGCCGCCTTGACCGTGCGGGAGATATCGGCCGTCGAGAGACCGAGGAGGGAGGCCTTTTCCCGGTCGACCAGCACCCGGATTTCCGGCTTGGCCTGGGTGAAATCGTCCTTCAGATCCACCAGACCCGGCACGTCCTCGATGAGGCTCCTGGCCTGGTCGGCAAGGAGCCCGAGAATGACGATATCCTCGCCGCTGATCTCGACGCTCACCGGCGCACCGGTGGGCGGCCCCTCCTTCTGCTTTTCGACCTTGATCTCCGCCCCGGCCAGACCCGCCACCTTTTCGCGAATTCGCCCCAGCACCCGGTTGGTATCCTCATGGCGGACGGACCGCTCGACAAAGTTGAGGGAGACCTTGCTCTGGTTGGCCGGAGAGCTGCCGTCGCCGCCGGACTCGGTGCCGGCCGAAACCCCGACTTCGGCGATGGTGAATTCCACATCCGGTTCGCTTTGAGCCACCGTCTCGACGATCTTCGCCAGAGTGTTGGACGTTTCCAGGTTGGCTCCTTCCGGGGCTTTGATTTCCACGTAGGCGTTGTTCGGTTCGGTCTCTGGAAAGAGTTCGACGCCGTGCCCCATCAGGCCGTAGATCCCGGAGATCACCACCAGAAAGAGGACGGAACCGGAGACGACGACGAGGCGATGCCCGAGGGAGAACTCGAGAATGCGCCGATAGATGCGCAGTATCCAGGGGGTGCCTTTGCCGTCCCCCCCGTCGCCGGGGCGCAGGCGCATGAAGCTGGCGCAGAGAACCGGATTGATCACCAGGGCGACGAAGAGCGAGGCGGTGAGGGTAATCATCAGGGTAATCGGGAGAAACTTCATGAACTCGCCCATGATCCCCGGCCAGAAAATCAGCGGCAAAAAGGCGCAGAGGGTGGTCAGGGTCGAGCTGATGACCGGCCAGCCGACTTCGGCGACGGCGGCCCGGGATGCGGCGACCCGCCCCTTCCCTTCCTGCATGTGGCGGTAGATGTTCTCGACGATGACGATGGCGTTGTCGACCAGCATCCCGAGGGCCAGAATCAGGCTGAAAAGGACCACCATGTTGAGGGTGATGCCGAAAGCCTGCAGCACCACAAAGGAAAAGAGCATGGAGAAGGGGATCGCCAGGGCGACAAAGAAGGCGTTGGTCACCCCGAGAAAAAGGAAGATGACCGCCACGACAAGGATCAGCCCGGTGAGAATATTATTCTCCAGGTCGGCGACCATGCGCCGGATGTCCTTGGACTGATTCATGGTCACCGCCAGCTCGATACCGGGGGGGAGTTGGTCGCCGGCGGCCGACAGCAGGGCGAAGACCTGGTCGGCGACGGCAATGATATTCTCGCCGGTGCGTTTCTTCACCGCCAGGGTCACGCTCTGGCGACCGTTGAGACGGGCGTGGCTCTGCCGGTCTTCGAAGGTGTCTACAACCTGTGCCACATCCTTGAAGTAGATCGGCTTGCCGTCCCGGGCCACCAGCACAAGGTTGTCGATGATCGAAGGATCGGTAAACTCGCCGGGAATGCGCAGCAGGTACTTGCCGCGGCCGATATCGATGCTGCCGCCGGGGATGTTGACGTTTTCCTGGCTGATGGAGGTGAGAATCTCCGTGAACGAGAGCTGGTAGGCGGCCATCCGCTCCGGATCGAACTCGACGCGGATCTGCCGCTCCCGGCCGCCGGTCAAGACCACGTCGAGGACGCCGGGAATCTCTTCGATGCGGTCCTGCAGCTCTTCCCCGACACCCTTGAGGACCGCTTCGTCCACATCCCCGGAGACGGCGACCATCAGGATCGGGAATTCGCTGAAGTTGATCTCGAGGATCGAAGGGTCGTTCTCCAGATCGTCGGGGAGATCCCCCTTGGCCTGATCGACCTTGTCACGCACCCACTGCAGGGCGTTGTCGATGTCGACCCTGGGATTGAACTCGATGGTGATCATCGAGGAACCTTCCGCCGAAACGGAGCGGATCTCCTCCACATCCTTGAGCCCCTTGAGCTTGCGTTCGATGGGGAGGGTGATCAGGGTCTCGATGTCGGTGGGGGCGACCCCCTCGTATGTCGTCACCACAAGCACGTAGGGGATGGTGATGTCCGGGGTCGACTCCCGGGGAAGGGTCAGATAGCAGTAAACCCCGGCGATGACCGCAAAGAGCATCAGGGTGAAAACCGTGCTGCGGTGGCCGATGGCGGCGTTGGAAATCAGCATGGATTTATTCCCCCGCCGCGACCCGGGAGCCGTCGCCGATGAGCTGCTGCCCCTGAACGATGAGACGCTCCCCTGTTTTGAGTCCCTCGCGGATCACCACCTGATTGCCGACCACGGCCCCGGGAACCACCGTGCGCAGGCGCGCCACTCCGTTGTCCTCCACAAAAGCGATCCGCCTCCCCCCTTCATCGACCAGGGCGTAGAGGGGAACGGCGATGACGTTGGGCAGGTCGCGGCGCAGGAATCCGGCGCGGACGATCATTCCCGGACGGAGCCGGTCGTCCCCGTTGTCGACCTCGATCTTGGCCCGATAGGTCCGGGTGGCCGGATCGGCCCGGTAGGCGAGATGGATCAGGGTCCCGGTCCGCGGCGGGACACCCTCCCCTTCGAGCTGGGACGAGATTACCTCCACCCGATCGCCGATTTTGAGAAAGGAAACATCCTTTTCCGGGACATCGACCAGCACTTTAAGGCGGTCGACCTGCACCAGAACAGCCGCCGCAGCGCCGGCTTTGACGTATTCGCCGCGGTCGACAAGCAGACGGTCGAGGACCCCGGCCACCGGTGCAGAGAGGGTGCTCTTGGCCAGGGCCACCTGCGCCACCTGCAGAGCGGCGTGGGCGGCCTCGTATTCGTTGCGGGCCTCCTCGACCTCCTGGGTGCTGACCAGCTTCTGGGCCTGCAGCTCCTCCAGACGTCTGAGTGTGCGCTCCTTGAGCTGGCTCTCGGTGCGGGCGCTGGCCAGATTGGCCTCCTGGGTCTCCGGGTCAATACGCAGTATCGCCTCCCCGGCCGCCAGGCGAGACCCCTCCTTCGGGCCGATCCAGCGCACCGGTCCGTCGAGTTCCGCCGCCAGGGTCAAATCCTCCCAGGCCTCGAGGTTCCCGGGGAGGGTGAAGCGCTCCTGAAGGTCTTGGGAAGCGAGGATCTGGACCCGGACGTTGGTCACCTTCTCCGCCGCGGGCTCCTGGACCTTCTCTTCGGCATTGCTGCCGTTGCCGCACCCGGCCAGTGCCAGAGGGACGCAGAGGGTTAGAAGGCAAAAAAGGGATCGAAACGATCGGGTCATGGCGGATCTCCTGTCGATGGGCAACCGGCGTTCAAAGGCCGGTGAAAGGATGCTTGAGACGTTCGATGAGCCCGGCGTCGGCTTGCTCGGCCAAAGGCTCTCTCCCGAGGCCGTTGAAGGCCTGGATGAAGAGGGCGCGCAGGGAGCCCTCCACCTCCTCCGGGGTCCGGGTGTATCCTCCGTACCACCCGGAGAGGGCGACGAGGTAGAAGGAGTAGAAATGCACCGTCGCCAGAAAGATGTCGCAATCCTCCTTGAGCTCCCCCCGCTCCCGGGCCGCCTCGAGAAGCGCGCCGACACCGGAGATGTAGCGGCCGTCGAGCTGCCGGGAGGCTTCCTGGGAAGCGGGACGGGGAAAAGCCATCTCGCGCACCAGATGGCGACCGAACTCGGGGTTGCGGGTGACGAAGGCGAACTGGCTGGTAAAGAGGGTCAGGAGCTGCTCGAGGAGCGGCGCCGCCGGGTCGGAGAGGCGCTCCAGGGCGGCGAAGGCGAAATCGATCTCCTCCTCGCAGTAGGCGAGAAAAATGGCATCCTTGGTGGGGAAATAGCCATAGATCGTCCCCTTGCCTATCCCCGCCTCCCGGGCCAGCATCTCCATGCTGGTCCGCTCATACCCCTCCTCGGCAAAGAGGCGCATCGCCGCCGCCATGATCGCCTCGCGGGTCTGGCGTTTTTTGCTCTCCCGAATGCCGCCCATTTCCCCTCCCGCAATTGTTTTCTCGACCGCGGTCGGATTTTAACCGCGCCCCGGGTTGCGGTCAAGATGTTTCGACCGCGTTCGACTTTTTGCGGTATCCCTGCCGAAGGGGTTGCTATAAAATGGAACCGTGGGATTTGAAGCCGGCTTTCAATCCGGATCGGCCAGAAATCTCTCCATAACCCTGCGGATAAGACGATGAACCCCCTCGCCCTCATCGATAGATACTATCCCCCCGGCACCCTGGCCCACGCAGTGCTGCTGCGTCACAGCACCCGGGTCGCCGCCAGGGCGACGGCCGTCGCCGCGCGCCTGCGCTGCCCCGTCGATCTCCCCTTCGTGGAGGAGGCCGCCCTCCTCCACGACATCGGAATTCTCTACACCGACGCTCCGGAGCTCGGCTGCAGCGGAACCCTCCCTTATCTGGCACACGCCTACAAGGGACGAGAACTTCTCGAGTCCGAGGGACTTGCCCGCCACGCCCTGGTCTGCGACCGTCATATCGGCGTCGGCCTGAGCGCCGCCGAGATCGCCGCGCGTCACCTCCCCCTGCCGGCGCGGGACATGTTCCCTGTCACTCTGGAAGAGCAGATCGTCACCTACGCCGACCTCTTCTTCTCCAAAAACCCGCAGGAAAACGACCGCGAACGCTCCTTTGCCGAGGTGCGCAGCAGCGTCGAGCGCTACGGCGCCGAAAAGCTTCAAATCCTGGACGCCTGGTACGAGCGCTTCGGACCGTGATGTCTCCCTTCGCCCTTCTGGTAAAATGACAAAAATAAAACCTCGAAGTCACTACTGTCCGGTTAACTTTGAATGTACGTCGATAACCTACTGAAAATTATAGTACTTTGGCTCAACTGTTCTTTTCTCGATTTGAAATCGCTTCACCCCGCCCGCGAGTGATATCTTCCTGACACTTCAGGAGGGCATCCATGAACGCTGGCCAGACCGTTTTCAGACAGCTACTTCAGTTTCTCCCGCGTCACGAGTTCAACCTCTGTGCCCGACGGTATCGCGGCGAGTACCGGGCCAAAAGCTTTACTGCATTTGACCAGTTCCTGTGCCTGGCTTATGCCCAGCTATCGGGTCGCGAGAGCTTGAGGGATATCGAAACGTGCCTGAACTCTCATCGGGAGAAGCTCTACCACATCGGATTTCGTGGCGCTGTCTCCCGCTCCACCCTTGCCGACGCCAACGAGCGCCGGGATTGGCGCATTTTTCAGGATTTCGGCCAAGTCCTGATCGGCATGGCACAGCAGCTGTACCGGGATGAGCCCTTGGCCATCGAGTTGAAGCAGCCACTGTTCGCCTTTGACTCGACGACCATTGACCTCTGCCTCACCCTGTTTCCGTGGGCCGAGTTTCGCACGACCAAGGCAGCGGTCAAGATGCACACGCTCATTGACTTGCGCGGCATCATCCCCACGTTTGTGGCCGTGACAACCGGCAAAGTACATGACGTCAAGATGCTTGACGAAATGCCCGTCACCGAAGAGGCCATCTACACGATGGACCGCGGCTACGTAGATTTTGCCCGGCTCTATGCCATTCACCGACAGGGCGCCTTCTTCGTGGTGCGGGCCAAGGACAACCTACGCTACCAGCGGTTGTACTCTTTGCCCAAGGACAAGGAGGCCGGCGTCCGAGCCGACCAAGTGATTGCCTTGGTCACCCAGAAATCGAAAAAGGGTTACCCGGAGAGATTGCGCCGGGTCAGTTATGTTGATAAAGAGCGAAACAAGCGGCTTGTATTCCTCACCAACCACTTTGAAATTGGAGCCACAACGGTTGCAGACATCTATAAACAGCGCTGGCAAGTGGAGCTATTCTTCAAGTGGATCAAACAGCATCTACGAATAAAAGCGTTCTACGGGACTTCTATCAATGCGGTCAAGAGCCAGATATGGGTAGCTCTTTGCATATATCTACTTGTGGCGATCGCTAAAAGGCAGCTTAGCATCAAATGTACTCTCTACACTTTTTTGCAGATCCTGGAGGTCAATCTGTTCGAGAAAAAGCCCATTTCATCGTTGGTTGCGGAAGCGCTCAAGCAGATTCCAGACACCCAAGATTATAACCAGCTGAATTTATTCGGCTATTAACCGGACAGTAGTGCCTCGAAGTTAAAGCTTCAACGCGGAGAGCGCGGAGGAAGGCAGGAGAACGCAGAGAAGGACAGAACCGAACCCTTTTTTTGCTTTAAGCGTAAGACCGGATTTTCCTGTGAACCCGTGCATTGAAATCGATCAGTGAGGAACGACCTCCATGGAAGCCTGGCTGCAAAACCTCTTCGGCTACCTCCCCGGCGGAGCGAGCTACTACCTGCTGATCGGAGCCCTCTCCTTCGTCGAGTCGCTGGCACTGGTGGGGATTTTCGTCCCCGGCAGCGTCCTCATCGTCTTCGCCGGCTTCATGGCCGCCCACGGCAAGGGGGACATTTCCACCCTCGTCGCGGTATCCGCCGGCGGCGCCATCCTCGGCGATCTGATCAGCTACTGGGCCGGCGCCCGACTCGGCGAAACCCTGCGTCAGCACCGCCTGTTCCGAAGGCGCCAGGCTCTGATGGCCCGGGCTAACGTCTTTTTCATCGAGCATGGCGGCAAGAGCGTCTTCATCGGCCGCTTCGTCGGCTTTCTTCGTCCCTTCATCCCCTTCGTCGCCGGCAGCGCCCACATGCGCCCCCTCCCCTTCATCGTCTGGGCCGTGACCAGCGGTCTCCTCTGGGGGGCGGCCTACCCGGGACTCGGCTACGTCTTCGGCGCCAGCTGGAAACTGGTGCAGCTGTGGACCGGCCGCTTCAGCCTGGCCATCGCCGTATTGGCTGCGCTTTTCGTCAGCAACGCCCTCTTCTGGAAATACCTGGCCCCCCGTCTGGCAAAGGCCGGCCGTCACCTGTGGCGGGGGATTTCCCTTCGCTGGACGTCCTTTTTGCAGAAACCGAAGGTACAGGCCTTCGCCGCCGCCCACCCGGCGCTCTGGACCTTTGTCGCCGAGCGCTTTTCCCTTCGCCACGGCGCAGGGCTCTACCTGACTTTCGCCCTGGCCGTCAGCACTCTCTTTGCCGCCCTCTTCGGCGCCCTGACCTGGGGGGTCTTTTATGAACGCCTCTCCCGCCTCGACCAGAGCAGCTACACCCTGGTGCAGGAGTTGCGCCACCCGGTGAGCGACACCTTCTTTCTAATCGTCACCTCCCTCGGCAACTGGCCGGTCCTGCTGATGATCGGCGCCCTGACCCTGCTCTGGCTGATTCTGAACAACCGCGACGTTTCGGCGCTGATTCTCGTTGTCGGCACCGCCGGCGGCGAACTGCTGGTCTTCGTCCTCAAAGCCCTCTTCCAGCGCCCGCGCCCCGCCCCTTTTTTTGCAGCCCTGCAACCCGACTCGGCCAGCTTCCCCAGCGGCCATGCCTTCGTCGGTCTGGTCTTCTACGGTCTGATCGTCTACCTGCTCCTCGGGGGCATCGATAATATGCGGGGGAAGCTGGCACTGGTCACCGGCGGCAGTTTTTTCGCCCTGACCATCGGCCTGAGCCGCATCTACCTCGGCGTCCACTGGCTCAGCGACGTCCTGGCCGGCTTCGCCCTGGCGGCCCTGTGGCTGACGTTTCTGGTCACCGCCGGTGAGGCGCGGCGCCGCTACGGCGGCGAATTCCCCTGGCAAAGGGGGTGGATGCCGATCCGGCTCTCCTCCTGGCTCAAAACGACCATTCTCACCCTTGCGGCCCTGGCCACCCTCTTCGGGGTCGTCGACTACGTCAGGACCCAAACGGCTGTCGACCGTTCACCGCCGCAGGAGCGGCGCTAAGGGTGGAAAACAATTGCCCAAACAGGAATTTTTTTATAGGATAGGCAGCCGGAACCACTGGCGCGTAAATCCTCACCCACGGATCAAATCATGAGCAACAGACTCCCCGCCGAATGGGAGGCCCAGGACGGCGTCCTCCTCGCCTGGCCCCACGCCGACAGCGACTGGCACCCGATCCTCGACGAGGTCGAGCCGGTCTTCGTCCATATCGCCACCCGGATCAGCCGCTTCGAGCAGGTGCTCATCGTCGCCCCCGAACCGCAGGCCGTCGCCGAGATCCTGCGCCAGGCCGGAGCGCTTATGGAACGGGTGCACCTCTACGCCCTCCCCGCCAACGACACCTGGTCCCGGGATTTCGGGCCGATCACCGTTCTGCAAAAGGGTCGGCCCCTCCTCCTCGACTTCGGCTTCAACGGCTGGGGGCTCAAATTCGCCAGCAACCACGACAACCAGATCACCCGTCTCCTCCATGAGGCCGGGGCCTTCGGGACAACCGAGCGACGGAGCATCGGCCTGATTCTCGAAGGGGGGAGCATCGAGAGCGACGGATGCGGCACCATCCTCACCACCGCCGAGTGCCTTCTCAACCCCAACCGTAATCCGCACCTCGACAGGTCCGAAATCGAGGCGGCACTGGCCCCCCTCCTCGGCGCCGATCACTTCCTGTGGCTCGAACACGGCTACCTCGCCGGCGACGACACCGACTCCCACGTCGACACCCTGGCCCGCCTCTGCCCCGACGACACCATCAGTTACGTCCGCTGCGACGACCCGGAGGACGAGCACTTCGACGCCCTCGGCCGCATGGAGCAGGAGCTGCAGGCCCTGCGTACCCGCGACGGCCGCCCCTACCGATTGAATCCCCTCCCCTGGCCCTCTCCCCGTTACGACGAGGAGGGGGAGCGCCTTCCGGCCACCTATGCCAATTACCTGATCATCAACGGCGCGGTCCTGGTCCCCACCTACCGCGATCTCAACGACGCCGCCGCTCTGGCCGCCATCGGCGACGCCTTCCCGGGGCGGCAGATCATTGGAATCGACTGCCTCCCCTTGATCCTGCAGCACGGCTCCCTGCACTGCGTCACCATGCAGATCCCCCGGGGAGTCTTGCCATGAACAGATTGATCGTCGGCCTGGTCCAGCAGAGCTGCAGCGCCGTGCGCAGCGAAAACATCGACAAAAGCATCAAGGGGATCCGCGAGGCTGCGGCCCGCGGCGCCTCTCTTGTCGTCCTACAGGAGCTGCACACCGGACTCTACTTCTGCCAGAGCGAGGACACCGCCGTCTTCGACCAGGCCGAAACGATTCCCGGGCCGTCCACGGCAACCTTCGGCGCCCTGGCCAAAGAACTGGGGATCGTTCTCGTCACCTCCCTCTTCGAAAAACGCGCCCCCGGGCTCTACCACAACACCGCCGTCATCTTCGAAAAGGACGGCACCATCGCCGGGACCTACCGCAAGATGCACATCCCCGACGATCCCGGTTACTACGAGAAGTTCTACTTCACCCCCGGCGACCTCGGTTTCAACCCCATCGACACCTCCGTCGGCCGCCTCGGCGTCCTCGTCTGCTGGGACCAGTGGTATCCGGAAGGGGCGCGCCTGATGGCCATGGCCGGCGCCGAAATCCTCATTTACCCCACCGCCATCGGCTACGACCCCCGCGACCCCGAAGACGAGCAGCAGCGCCAGCGAGACGCCTGGATCACCATCCAGCGTTCCCACGCCGTCGCCAACGGCATCCCTGTCGTCAGCGTCAACCGCGTCGGCTTCGAAGCCGATCCCGGAAGCGGCCCCGGCGCCCTCTTCTGGGGGAGCAGCTTCGTCGCCGGATGCCAGGGGGAGTTTCTCGCCCGGGCCGGCGAAGGGAGCGAAGAGGTCCTCACCGTCGAACTCGACCGGCAGCGCAGCGAGGACGTGCGCCGCATCTGGCCCTACCTGCGGGACCGGCGCATCGACGCCTACGGCGATCTGGTCAAGCGCTACCGCGACTGAGGTTCCCCCGGCTTCCCCCGTTTTTTCCTTCGCTCACCAGGAGTCGTCCATGAGCTTCACCCTTCTCTACTGGCACTGGCTGGCCCTCGGCATGATTCTCATCATCGCCGAGCTCTTCGTGCCGAGCTTCACCATCTTCTGGTTCGGCCTCGGCGCCGTCCTCGTCGCCCTTCTCCTCCTTTTGTTCCCGACGATTCCCCTCACCGGCCAGCTTCTCTGCTTTGCGCTCGCCTCCGGTCTCTTCACCTGGCTGTGGTTTCGTTATCTCCGGCCTCTGATGACCGACCGCACCAAGGCCGGCCTCTCCCGTGAAGCGGCCCTCGGCGAAAGCGGCCAGGTGATCAAGGCCCCTCTCGAGGGACAGCGCGGCGTGGTGCGCTTCACCATCCCCCTGCTCGGCAACGACGAGTGGCCCTTCATCTGCCAGACGCCGACGGCCGTCGGCGACCGGGTCGTCGTCCGGGAGATTTCCGGCAACACCCTGATCGTCGAAAAACGCTAACTCGACAATTGTCATCACATATACATTTCAGGAGGTTACTTTCATGGCAGGGATCGTTCTCGTTGTTATTTTCGTCATTCTCGTTCTCGTCACCATCACGCTCGGGGTGCGCCTCGTCCCCCAGGGGAGCAAGTACGTCATCCAGCGCCTCGGCAAGTTTCACAGCACCCTCTCACCGGGGCTCAACATCATCATCCCCTACATCGATACCGTGGCCTACAAGGTCACCACCAAGGACATCGTTCTCGACATCCCCTCCCAGGAAGTCATCACCCGCGACAACGCGGTGATCATCGCCAACGCCGTCGCCTATCTCAACATCGTCTCCCCGGAAAAGGCGGTCTACGGCGTCACCGACTACATCGTCGCCATCCAGACCCTGGTGCAGACCTCCCTGCGCTCCATCGTCGGCGAGATGGACCTCGACGACGCCCTCTCCTCGCGGGACATGATCAAGGCCAAGCTCAAGGCCGCCATCTCCGACGACATCTCCGACTGGGGGATCACCCTCAAGACCGTCGAGATCCAGGACATCACCCCCTCCAAAACCATGCAGACGGCGATGGAAGAGCAGGCCGCCGCCGAACGGGGACGCCGGGCCACCATCACCCGCGCCGAGGGTGAGAAGTCCGCCGCCATCCTCAGCGCCGACGGCCGCCTCGAAGCCTCCAAGCGCGACGCCCAGGCCCAGGTGGTCCTCGCCGAAGCGAGCCAGCGGGCCATCCAGAAGGTCACCGAGGCGATCCAGGCCAACGAGATGCCGGTCCTCTACCTCCTCGGCGAAAAATACATCGAAGCAGTACGGCAGATCTCCACGGCCAACAACGCCAAGGTCGTTCTCCTCCCTGCGGACATCCCGGCGGCGGTGCGGGGGATCATCGGAACGCTGGGGAAGTGAAGTCGCGCAGGTTCAAAATTCCGAGGGGGTCAAAATGGTGATGTTGCGAAAGTTGAGTGGAGCATTTACCGGAGGGGTTCTCGGCGGACTTCTTGACAGTTTCAATATCTGGGCGATGGGTGTCGTCGGGATTTCCGACCTCATCGGAATCGGGATGAAGCCCGAGTTCGCCGCCCCCTGGCTCTACCAACGGATGATCTGGGGTGGGCTGTGGATGCTCCTTCTCGTTCTCCCCGTTCTCAGGCAACGGATCGCCCTCAGAGGGATGCTCTTTAGCCTCCTCCCCTCGGCGATGATGCTCTTCGTGGTCCTCCCCTCCATGGGAAAGGGGATGTTCGGCCTCGGTTTCGGCACCCTGATGCCCGTAGTCGTGGTGGGACTCAACTTCCTTTACGGTATCGTTGCCTCGTACTGGTATGCTAAGGCTTCCTCCTGACGTCAGGTTCACGCGATCGGACCGCCCGGTTGCCCTTCTTTTCTCACAGACAAAGGAATCACTCCGATGCTCTACGTCATCTGCTGCACCGACAAGGCCAATCATCTGCAGGTGCGCATGGACAACCGTCCGGCGCACGTCGAATATCTCAAGAGCTTCGGTGCAAAGCTTTTCGCCGCCGGGCCGACCCTGAACGAGGCGGGGGACATGAACGGTTCGGTGGTCATCCTCGATCTCGACAGCCGCACCGACGCCGAGGCCTTTGCCGCCGGCGATCCCTACGCCAAGGCCGGCCTCTTCAGCGCCGTGACCATCAACGCCTGGAAAAAAGTTCTCCCCTGACCCGAGAGGCGAAGGCGCAATCATGGAAGTCTCCCAGGACGCCCGCTGCATCGTCTGCGGCAGTGAGAACCCCATTGGCCTCAAGGCCTCCTTCGTCGTCGACGCCGAGAAACAGAGCGCCGAGGCGACTCTCACCATCCCCGACGATTTCCAGGGATGGCAGGGGGTGGTGCACGGCGGGATCATCTCGGCCCTCCTCGACGAGGCGGCGATCTACGCCTGCCGCTCCCGGGCGGAGTTCGCCGTGACCGCCGAACTCACGGTGAAGTTTCTCAAACCCCTGCCGAGCGGACGCCAAATCCTGGTGCGCGCCCGGGTCGTCGAACAGCGCCGCCGCATCCTTCTTGTGGAGTCGGAGCTTCTGCTGGGTGAGACCGTGCACGCCCGGGCCGAAGTACGGGTAATGGCCGTGCGAGGCGGGGTGTAGTTTCTCCCTTCTTCCTTCTCCCCTCTCCCCTCTCCCTCTTTAGAGTACCCGCCATGCCGACGATCCTTTACCGCGACGAACACCTGGTCGCCGTGCACAAGCCCTGCGACCTCCTGGTGCATCGCAGCCCCATCGACCGCCACGAAACCCGCTTCGCCCTGCAGCTGGTGCGCGACCTCACCGGCCGCCGCGTCTTCCCGGTCCACCGCCTCGACAAGCCGACCTCCGGCGTCCTCCTCTTCGCCTTCACCGTCGAGTCCGCCCGCTCCCTGGCCCAGGCCTTCGCCGCCGGCGAAGTGCACAAGCGCTATCTGGCGGTGGTGCGCGGCATCGCCCCCCAAAGCGGAACCATCGATCATCCCCTCGTCGAGGAGATCGACGCCATGGACTATCCGCAAGCGGAGGAGAAGGACGCCCAAAGCGCCGTCACCGACTATCGACGCCTGGCCGAGATCGAACTCGCCGTCGCCGTCGGCCGCTACCCCACCAGCCGTTACAGCCTGGTCCTCGCCGAGCCGCGCACCGGCCGCCGCCACCAGCTGCGCCGTCACTTAAGGCACCTCGGCCACCCGATCATCGGCGACACCACCCACGGCGAAGGGCGACACAACCGCTACTTTCGCGACGCCCTCGACTGCCGGCGCCTGCTGCTGGCCGCCATCGACATCTCCTTCTCCCATCCCTGCAGCGGCGAAAAGCTGACCGTCAGCGCTCCCCTGCAGGAGAATTTCATGGCCCTGATCGACCACTTCGGCTGGAGCGACGCCCTTCCACCCGCTGCCATCGGCTGACGCCTCTTTCGATTTTTTTCACCCCTCCACCGTCGATTGCGGCGGATAAGGAGGTATCATTTTCCCTGTGGCCCGAAAGGCCGCAGCAGGGTCCTTGACCCTGCGCAGGGATTTTCCAGGAGGATCAGAATGAGAAGACTGCTTTGCACAGGGTTGCTCCTTTTTCTCGCGGGCTGCGGCAGTGACGACCAGGCGACCCGGCCCAACGATTTCACCCCACTGACCTCCATCGAGATCGTTTCCCCTCTTGCATCTATTGCCCCCCTCACCTCGATTCCCCTGCAGGCTATCGGCAACTACTCGGGGCTCTTCCCCCGGGACATCACCGACAGGGTCCTCTGGGAAATCACCACCCCGACGCTTGCCGAGTTCACCCCCCCGGAGGTTCCCGGCCGGGTGAAAGGACTCGCCCCCGGAACGGCAACCCTCACCGCCACACTCGGGGAGATTTCAGCAACCTACGATCTGGAGATCACCTCTGCGACCATCACTGCCCTGACAATTGCCCCAGCCGCGCCGACGGTTCACAAAGGACTGACGATCCAACTGATGGCAAACGGCACCTTCTCCGATGCAACCTCACAGGATCTGACCTTTGACTCGGTCTGGACCTCCGACTTTCCGTCCTTTGCCACGGTTGGCGACACCGTCACCAGCAAAGGACGGGTCAAGGGGATAGAAGTAGGGAGCGCTGACATCACCGCCACCTTCGACACCGCCAGCGACTCCACAACCGTCACCGTCACGGCTCCGCAGCTGCAGTCGATTACCATAACCCCGGCCAACCCCTCGGTCCTCAGCATCGCACAGACCTCCTTCACCGCCACCGGCCACTACTCCGATGGCACCGAACTCATCAATCCCCCTAATGTGACTTGGAGTTCCTCCATTCCGGCGGTTGCCACCACCATCGCCGCTACCGGTATGACCACGACCCTCAAGGAGGGGACGACAACCATTAGTGCCTCCCTGGACGGTGTCAACGCCAACACCTCCCTGCAGGTGACGGGAGGAAACCTGACTGCAATCTCCCTGACCCCTCTCCCGACCATGGCCCTCGGCACTACACAGCGCATTTTCGCCACCGGAAGCTTCAGCAACGGCACCACGCGCGACATCACCGGTCAGGCAGACTGGACGGTGGACGACTCAACAAAGGCAACGGTAGTCCGCGATAACAGCCTGGCCTGGATCACCGCCGATGCTGCAACGGTTGCCCTGACTCCAGCAACAATTTTTGCCAAACGGGGAACAGTGGAAGGTTCGATCCCCCTCACCGTCGTTAACCCCACCCTCAACAGTCTGTCGATCACCCCGACTAGTCTCGACCTAACCGTCGGCACCAGCGACCGCTTCACGGTGACCGGAACCTACACCGGCGGGCACACCCAGGATCTCACCAGCAGCGCAAACTGGAGTTCCTCCGCCGCCGCTGTGGAGGCTTTCAACCTCGGTGTGAACAAGGGCCGGGTCAAAGGTGTTGTCGCAGCGACCAGCCAGGCGGCCACCATCACCGCAGGCTTTGGCGTGCAGACTGCCACCGCAAATGTCGGCAGCGTCATCCAGCGAACCCTGCAGAGCCTGGCGATCTCCGCCCAGCCGGCGACGTTCATCCCCGGCACCCAGGTCCAATTCACCGCCACCGCCACCTACAGCGACAACACCACCCACGTTGTGACAGAGGATACGGTCTGGTCCGTCGACAAGACGAACGTCGCCATTCTTGCCGACACCGTCAATCAGCCCGGCCTTGCGGTTGCCGTGGACAGCGGCGCGGCGACTCTCACCGCCGCCTTCGGCGGCAAGACCGCAACCCGAGCCCTCACAGTCCCCTGATGCGGGCCCCTTTTTCAGCAACGACAGGATGGATGCCATGAAACCGTTCCGCCGAATAATAACTGCCCTGGGAATCTCCCTCCTGTTCTGCGCCCCGGCCCTCGCCGAGCACACGGGCCCCTATCTCGGCCTCTACGGAGGGGCGAACCTCCTCCGGACCGCCGAGAGTAGCGACAGCCAGGGGACCTTCAATCTCGAATTCGACCCCGCCGTCCAGGGGAGCGCCGTCCTCGGCTGGGACCTCAAAGTCGGCCATTTCATGGGGGAGGGTCGTTTCGAACTGGAATATGCCCGGCGCAGCAACACCCTCGATACGGTGGAATTCCTGGAGGGGGATGTGCCCGGAACGGGGGACCTGACCGCCGAGAGTCTGCTGCTCAACACCTGGGGGGTTCATCGCAATCCGAGCCGCTGGACCCCCTACATCGGCGCCGGGATCGGCGCGGCCCGCCTCAGCGCCGACGACCTTCGGGTCACCGGCCAGCCCCTGGCCGACGACGACGATCTGGTCCTCGCCTACCAGGTGGGGGCCGGGTTCGACCTGGCTCTCGGGGGCGCCCTCGCCCTCGATTTCGGCTACCGCTTTTTCGGCACCACCCGTCCGAAATTCCTCGAGGCCGGGGGAGCAAAGTTCGAAGGCGAATACTACAGCCACAGCGTCGTCCTCGGTCTGCGTCTCGGCTTCTGACCCTCGTTAGCCAAAAAAAGTGATCCGGCTCCTCAGGAAAGGACTGCTGCCATGCGCGTCGAGACCGATCTCAAGCTGGGCTTCAAGGATGTCCTGATCCGCCCCAAGCGTTCGACCCTCAAGAGCCGCTCCCAGGTCAATCTGGAGCGCACCTTTACCTTTCTCCACAGCCGCCGCCAGTGGAGCGGGGTGCCGGTGATCGCCGCCAACATGGACACCGTCGGCACCTTCGAGGTGGCGCAGGTGCTGGCCGAGTTCGGGATGCTCACGGCGATCCACAAGCACTATTCCCTGGAGGCTTGGGATACCTTTCTCGCCCGGCAGGGGGAAGAGATCTACCAGCGGATCATGGTGAGCACCGGTTCGTCCGAGGCCGACTTCGAGCGCCTCGGGACCATCCTCGCCGCCCACCCCAAACTCGAATTCATCTGCATCGACGTCGCCAACGGCTATGCCGAATCCTTCGTCCAGTTCGTCGCCAGGGTCCGGGCCGCCTGGCCCGAGAAGACCATCGTCGCCGGCAATGTCGTCACCGGGGAGATGGTGGAGGAGCTCCTCCTCTCCGGCGCCGACATCGTCAAGGTCGGGATCGGCCCCGGCTCGGCCTGCACCACCCGGGTTAAGACCGGCGTCGGCTATCCCCAACTCTCGGCGGTGATCGAATGCGCCGACGCCGCCCACGGCCTCGGCGGCCGGATCATCTCCGACGGCGGCTGCGCCAGCGCCGGGGACGTCGCCAAGGCCTTCGGCGGCGGCGCCGACTTCGTCATGCTCGGCGGCATGTTCGCCGGCCATGACGAAAGCGGAGGAGAACTGGTGGAGCGCGGCGGAATCACCTACAAACTCTTCTACGGCATGAGCAGCGCCACGGCAATGGAGAAACACGCCGGCGGCGTCGCCGAATACCGCTCCAGCGAAGGGAAGACCGTCGAGGTCCCCTACCGCGGACCGATCGCCGAAACGGTCAAGGACATCCTCGGCGGGGTGCGTTCGGCCTGCACCTATGTCGGCGCCGGCGCCCTCAAGGAACTCACCAAGCGCACCACCTTCATCCGCGTAGCCGAACAGGAGAATTTGACCTTTTCCTGAAGAGGCGCAGCCGCCCCTTGACTTTATATTCAATATCCAGAATAATTAACGGGTTTTCACCGCTCCATTCCCGGTCCCCGCCCCCATTGCTGAGGACGCGCCGCGGACCACCGGTCGGCAGGCAAGGTGAACGACTCCGATGACCGAAACAAAAACCTACAACGCCCCCGGACGCCGGCTCCTTGCGGCCGGCATCTTCTTCTCCATCCTGTTGGGGGCCTTTGCCGCCTCCAACTACCGCTCAGCCCTCCCCATCGCCGAGGGAGCCCTCCGCGGGCTGGCGCT
This sequence comes from Desulfuromonas soudanensis, assembly GCF_001278055.1. Classification (NCBI taxonomy): domain Bacteria; kingdom Pseudomonadati; phylum Thermodesulfobacteriota; class Desulfuromonadia; order Desulfuromonadales; family Desulfuromonadaceae; genus Desulfuromonas; species Desulfuromonas soudanensis. The sequence goes on from NZ_CP010802.1 coordinate 2,382,879, forward strand.
GACCCTCGCCTCGACCATCGAGGCGCTCGCCAACCGTGACCCTTCCCTGGCATTGCTGCATGGCGTCAACAGCCGCGACATCGCCTTCTTTGCCGTGGCCGACCCTTCAGGGACCTGGCTGTTTCACACCAACCCCGATCTCATCGGCACCAAGAATCTCCACCCTCTCCCCCACCCCGAAGGGTCGTCAAACGCCTTTGTCGAACGACGACTGCTCCTCGGCACGGGCGAAGCCGCCTATGAATTCATCTCCCCTCTGCACATCAACGGCCGGCAGTATTTGCTGCGGCTGGTTCTGCACACCTACCAGGCCGACACCGTGGTGCGCCGCGCCCGGACGGACGTCGCCATCCTCCTGGCTCTGGGGTCCGGGGGGTGGATCATGGGGATTTTTCTTTACCGTTTCGTGCGACGAGCTGCCGGTCATCGTCAGGAAATGGCCAAGCAGAAGCATCTGGCACAACTTGGCACTCTGAGTGCGGTCCTGGCCCACGAGGTGCGCAACCCTCTTTCGGGGATCAAGGGATATGCTCAACTCCTCGAGGAAAAACTCCCCCCGGGAGAAAATCGTTCCTTTGCCGCCTGTGTCGTCAGGGAAGCGCTGCGCCTTGAAGACCTGGTCCGCGACCTCCTCTCCTACGCCCGTCCTCCGTCCCTGCACCTCGAGGCTGTCGACCCCCGGGAGATGGTCGAGCTCGCTTTTTCACTGCTGCAACCCGAGGCGGCGACCCGACAGGTGCACCTGGAATGTTTCGTTACCCCGGCGGTGATACGTGCCGATCGCGACCATCTGCAGCAGGTGCTCCTGAACCTGGTTCTCAACGCCATACAGGCCTCAAAGGCCGGAGGCACCGTGCAGGTGCGCACTGCTTTACGTCCCGGCACCGTCGAGATCGAGGTCATCGACGACGGAGACGGCATCGCGACCACGGATCTCCCGCGGCTCTTCGAGCCGTTTTTCACCCGGCGGGCCCGCGGCACCGGCCTGGGACTGGCCATTTGCAAAAAATTCGTCGAGGAGATGAACGGATCCATCGTCCTTGCCAGCGCTCCGGGAGCGGGATGCACCTTCCGCATCGCCCTGCCGACGGCCGAAAATACCGGAGGAAATGGATGAAGGAACGGGTCCTGATCGTCGAGGATGACGCAACCTTTCGCGGGTTTCTGCACAGGATCCTCACCGACATGGGTCTGGTGGCCGAGGAAGCCGCCACCGCCGAGGAAGGAGAAGCCCTCCTCGGCCGCTGCAGTTTCGATCTGGTTCTCTCGGATCTGAAGCTCCCCGGGATGAGCGGTCTCGATCTTTTCCGCCTCAGTCGCCGGGAGGGAACGCCCCCCCCTTTCATCCTCCTCACCGCCTACGGAACCATCGAGGAGGCGGTGGCCGCCATGAAGGAAGGGGTGCAGGATTTCCTCACCAAACCTCTCAGGGACCCCGAGTCACTGCGGGTCGTGGTGCGCAAGGCCCTGCAGGGGAGCCGCCGCGAGCGGGAATATCTGAGCCTCAAGGAAACCGAGGCGGCGGGTCTCCCCCCCGCGGAACTGATCTTTGCCGGAGCGGCCATGACCGAGGTGCAACACCTGGTGCAGGAAGTTGCACCGACCCCGGCCACGGTTCTGCTCCAGGGAGAAAGCGGCACCGGAAAGGAACTGGTGGCACGTTCCATTCACCTCTACAGCCCGCGCCGCGAGGAACCCTTCGTCGCCGTCAATTGCGCGGCGATTCCGGAAAACCTTTTGGAGAGTGAACTCTTCGGACACGAACGCGGCGCCTTCACCGGAGCGGCACAGGCGCGCCGGGGCAAATTCGAACTGGCCCGCGGCGGGACCCTGTTTCTCGATGAAATCGGCGAATTGCCGCTGTCGTTGCAGGCCAAGCTCCTGCGGGTTTTGCAGGAGCGCCGCTTCGAACAGGTCGGAGGGAGTCGGGAAATCGTCGCCGACGTGCGGATCATCGCCGCCTCCAACCGCGACCTGAAACAAGAAGTCGAGGAGAAACGCTTCCGCGAAGACCTCCTCTATCGCCTCAACGGCTTTCCGGTTTTTCTCCCCTCCCTGCGCCGGCGCCTCGACGTCCTCCCCGAGCTGGTGGCTTATTTCATCGGCCGTTCGGCCCGCCTGACCGGAAAGGCCGTCTCGGCCATCGAGGCGCCGGCCATGCAGGCCCTCGCCCGCTACCCCTGGCCGGGGAACATCCGCGAATTGCAGAACGTCATTGAACGCGCCGTCATCCTCGGCCGGCGGACCCTGCGACTCGAAGATCTCCCCGAGAACCTCTGGAAACAAAAACCGGAGAAGACCGAGGCTCCCCTCCTTGAGGAAATCGAGCGGCGAACCATTGTTGAAACCCTCGAGGCCTGCGATAATAACCGTCGGGAAGCAGCGCTTCGGCTCGGGATCTCCAAGCGGACCCTCCAGTACCGCCTGAAGCGCTACGGCCTGACCGGCGCCGACTGAGGGAGTGCAAAGATGGTGCTCGAAGGTGCAGCATTTGCACCGACCGGGGAGGATCGGTCTCCCCTCACCACTGACGAAACCCTTTATTTTCGGCCGTTTGGCTGGGATCGTCCGTGCTGGCACGCTCCGTGGAATACACAGGACAGCTGCAGCACGAACCACTCACCCAAACGGAGGACGATCATGAACAACACAGCTATCAAAATCGGCATCATCACTGCACTGTGCTCTCTCACCCTGGGGAGCGCCGCCTTGGCCGCCGGCGGAGCAGGCCGCGGCGCCGGCCAGGGGAGCCGCGACGGCGCCCAGGTCAGGGACCAGATCCGCACCCACGACCAGATCCGCACCCAGGATCAGACCCGCGACCAGGACCAGCTCCGCGACCGCGACCGCATCCGCGACCCTCAGCATCTCCAGGATGGCAGCGGCGTGCAGGACGGAACACCGCGGCAGGGGGACGGCCAGGGCTCCATGGGGCGCCTCGGTCCCGCTGACGGCTCCGGCGCAGCTCCCGCCCCCGAGGACGGCACCGGGTACGGCGCTCCTGACAATCAATAGAAAGGTGTTAACATGAAACCAGGCCGCTTTTCAGCTTTGATCGCAGCGACATTGCTCTGCCTTGCCCTTCCAGGTGCCGCGACCGCGGGATGGTGGTCCGGAGAGTCGGATCAATGGGAAAAAAGCGGCCTGGACCTTCAACAGGGGTATGACCAGAACACGGTGGTCACCCTCACCGGATCGATCGTCAGCGTGGATGTCGGCGGAGACCGGGGACCGGCCATCGCCGTCATGGAGACCGGAGGGGAGGAGGTCTCCCTGGTCCTGGGACCACGGGACTTCTGGCAAAAAAACGGCCTCCCCCTTCAAGCCGGAGACCGGCTCAAGGTCAGCGGCTCCAAGGCGCAGGGAGTGGACGGCAAGGTTTACCTGATGGTGCAGAGCCTGACCCGTCCGGGGAGTGATTCGGAAACGACCCTGCGCAGTCCTTCGGGGCGCCCGGCCTGGTCCGGTGGAATCCGGCCCGAGCGGACACGACCGATGCCGATGCGTCCCGTCCGTAGCGGCAAGGGGCCCTGACCCGTGCCTCCGCATCGAACATTCTCGAAGGATTTCCTAATTATGAACAAATCAATCTTCACCCTGGTTCCCGTTCTCGTCCTCCTGATGGTCACCGGCCTCCCCCTGACCAGCGCCGCCGGGGAAGGGGGAGAAGACCTGTTCCCCATCGTCTCCTTCGGTCTGGGGATCGACTATGTCACCGGAGACTACGGCAGCGAAACCCGTACCGATTTTGTTTCGATCCCTCTTTACTTCGATTATTACCCCAGCGAACGTCTCGACTTCGAACTCATCGTTCCCCTGGTGTACCAGAGCAACCAGACAGGCGACCTCGCCACACTCCCTTATCGCACCCCCCACGGAAGTACCGTCCTGATGGCCGCGGTCGGCCCGGGAGGGGGGACCACGAGGACATTCACCGACAGCGATTCTTCAGCCAACGGCCTTGGCGACATCACCCTGACGGCAGGGTTGATCCTGTTGAGGGAGAAGGAACGTCACCCGCAATTGAGGGCTTCTCTCTATCTGAAGGCCCCTACGGCCGACGAAGAGAAGGGGCTGGGGACCGGCGAATGGGATTGGGGTCCGGGGTTGGGGGTCAGTCAATGGTTGGGCAACTGGCACCTCTTCGCCGAGGGACGGTACGTCTTCCAGGGGGATTCGGACCTGTATGCCACCCGCAACTATCTGAGCTACAACGGCGGACTGGGTCGTCAATTCACCCCCACTTTCTACGGGGCCCTCCAGGCCCGGGGGGCAACCGAGAGCGCAGAAGGGGTTTCGGACTATCTGGAGGGACGGGCGAAGTTTATCTGGCGTTTCCTTCCCGACAACGCCCTCGAGGGATACCTCGGGCGGGGCATTACCGACGCAAGTCCCGACTTCTCCGCCGGACTGGCCCTCTTCCACGATTTCTGACCCCCCCTTATCCCTCCTCCCTCCTCCCTTCTCCCTTCAAAAGGGTTGCATTTTTACCCATAAATGGGTTAAAGTGCTCTTTTTGCGACGCTATCCATCCTGCTCTCATGTTCGCCGCTTGCGGCTCCCCGGGGTGAAACGTCCTTTCGCCAGATCACCCCTCCGGCGCACCGGCCGGACATTCCCCCGACAGGCCCAAAATGACTGAAGAAATTCCCTGTTCCTTCTCCGACTTCGCCCTTGCTCCCGGCATCCAGAAAGTGATCAAAGAGGTCGGCTACGAAACCCCCTCGCCGATCCAGGCCCAAAGCATCGCTCCCCTGCTGGCCGGACGCGACCTCCTCGGTCAGGCCCAGACCGGCACCGGCAAAACCGCAGCCTTCGCTCTGCCGCTCCTCTCCCGCCTCGATCCGAAGTTGAAAAGTCCGCAGATCCTCGTCCTGACTCCGACCCGCGAACTGGCCTTGCAGGTCGCCGAAGCGATGCAGACCTACGCCCGGCATCTCCCGGGATTTCAGGTCCTCCCCGTCTACGGCGGCCAGAACATGCTTCAGCAGCTGCGCCAGCTCAGTCGCGGCGTGCAGGCCGTGGTCGGCACGCCCGGGCGCATTCAGGATCACCTCCGCCGCGGCACACTGAAGCTCGACAACCTGGTCTGCGTCGTCCTCGACGAGGCGGACGAGATGCTGCGCATGGGGTTCGTCGATGAGGTGGAAGCGATTCTCGCCCTGGCTCCGGCAGGGCGCCAGACCGCCCTCTTCTCCGCCACCATGCCCAAGGAAGTGCTGCAGGTCGCCCGCCGCCACCTCAAGGATCCGGTGGAGATCCGCATCAAAAACAAAACGACCACCGTCGACACCATTTCCCAACGCTTCTGGCAGGTCAAGGGGATGCACAAGCTCGACGCCCTGACCCGCATCCTCGAAGCCGAGGAGATCGAGGCGATGCTCATCTTCGTGCGCACCAAGATCGCCACCGTGGAACTCGCCGAAAAGCTTGAGGCACGGGGCTTTTCCAGCGGCGCGCTCAACGGCGACATGACCCAGGTCATGCGGGAGAAGACCGTGGAACGCCTGAAGAACGGCACCCTCGACATCGTGGTCGCCACCGACGTCGCCGCCCGCGGCCTCGACGTCAAACGCATCAGCCACGTCATCAACTACGACATCCCCTACGACACCGAGGCCTACGTGCACCGCATCGGCCGCACCGGCCGCGCCGGCCGCGAAGGGAAGGCGATCCTCTTCGTCGCCCCCCGGGAAATGCGGATGCTCTCGGCCATCGAGCAGGCCACCCGTCAGCCGATCACCCCCATGACCCTGCCGAGCCGCAAGGACATCACCAACCGGCGCACCGACCAGTTCAAGGAGCTGATCTCCGAGGCGATGGAGAGTCAGGATCTCGAGTTCTTCGAGGAGTTGATCGACAACTACCAGAGCGAGAACGACGTCGGCCTGCGCCGCGTCGCCGCCACCCTCGCCTACCTCCTGCAGAAAGAGCGTCCGCTGCAGCCGGAGGAGAGCGCCATCGAGGAGTCGAAGGAGAAGGACTCGGGAGCACCCCGCGCTACCCGCGCCCAGCGGGACACCACCAATCTGGTGCGCTACCGCATCGAGGTGGGGCGCATGCACGGGGTGGAGCCGGGAAACATCGTCGGCGCCATCAGCAACGAGGCCAATCTCACCAACCGTGACATCGGCCAGATCAAACTCTTTGATTCCTTCAGCCTCGTCGACCTCCCCAAGGATCTTCCCGTCGCGGTCTTCCGCCACCTGCAGACCGTCTGGGTCTGCGGCCAGCAGTTGAAGATCGCCCCGGACAAGGGGACCGGCGACGTGCGCCAGGATTCGTCCGTCAAAAGGACCCCTTTCAAGCCCGGGGCGAAGAAGGCCCCCTTCGGCAAAGGCGGACCCAAGGGACGCTGACCCCGGACAGGACCCGACAGGTCGATTTTTCATCCGGCCTGGGAAGGGTCCGCCGGACTGCGGGCAGGACGAACCATGAACGAGAATTCCCCCTGGGCCTGCCATGTCTGCGGCCTCAAATCGACCAACGGCACCGGACGGGCCTGCGCCCTCTGTTACCAGATCGCCTGCGAGGCGCACCTGGCCCATCGTCCGCTGCGCAATGCGGAGTTCGGGCATCTCGAACTGAAGCTTGTTTGCAGCGACTGCGCCCAGGGACTGCCGGATAACGGCGAATCCGGGACCGCCCCTTAGGGGTTCGGCATGGAGACGCGGCCGTTTGAATCTCATTTCAACGCATCATTGATCTGCAAAGGATTTCTGCCATGAGCGCCAGCAACCCCCTGGTTCAGATGGAAACCTCCCTCGGGGAGATCATTCTCGAACTCGATATCGCCAAGGCCCCCCTGTCGGTGGCCAACTTCATCGCCTACGCCCGGGCCGGCCACTACGAAGGGACCATCTTTCACCGCGTGATCAAGGGGTTCATGATCCAGGGTGGAGGAATGACGGCGGAGATGGAGGAAAAACCGAGCGGCACCCCGATCAAGAACGAAGCCGGCAACGGCCTGAAGAACAAGACCGGGACCCTCGCCATGGCCCGCACCTCCGAGGTCGACAGCGCCACCTGTCAATTCTTCATCAACACCGCAGACAACAAGTCCCTCGACCACGGCGGCTCCCGACCCGAGGTCTACGGCTACGCGGTCTTCGGCAAGGTCGTCGACGGCATGGACGTGGTCTACGCCATCGAAATGAAGGCGACCACCACCGTCGCCGGTCACGCCGACGTCCCCGTCGAGCCGGTGGTTATCACCGCCATGACGGTCCTCGACTAACCAAATCCTTGGTATAGGTCGGGGGTATTACACCTAAGGTACAGTCCATCGCCCGCCAGGCCTCCAGAAGCCGGCGGGCGATTCTTTTCCGAAGGCTTTTACCTTCAATCAAAGGATCGATTCGTGGCCGACTGGGAAGACCTCTGCAACCGCTGCGGGCAGTGCTGCTTTGAAAAGTGGGTCGAGGAGGATGGTACCATCCACCCCACCTCCATCCCCTGCCGCTTCCTCGATATCGTCAGCCGGGAGTGCAAGGTCTATCACAAGCGCCTCGACGTCGGCGAGGGGTGCGTCAAACTCACTCCCAAGCTCGTCGCCGGCGTCCAGTGGCTCCCCGAGGACTGCGCCTACCGCCAGCCCCCGCAAAAAAAGGGGAGACGCTGACGCAGCCCTTCTCCCTTCTCCCTTCTCCCTTCTCCCTTCTCCCTTCTCCCTTCTCCCTTCTCCCTTCTCCCTTCTCCCTTTCTTTGCTATAGTTCTTTCCCACCCCAAAGGATTCGAGGTTCTCCCCCGATGAATCTTCCGAGCAAAAAACAGGCCTGGTTCGGCTGGTGCATGTACGACTGGGCCAACTCGAGCTTTGCCACGGTGATTCTGGCCGCCGTTCTCCCCGTCTACCTCGTCTCCCTGATCCCGGAGCAGGGAGCCCATCTCCCCCTTTTCGGTCTTTCCCGCACCGTCCCGCCCACCGCCCTCTGGGGGTACGCCGTCTCCTTTTCCATGCTGCTGGTCGCCGTTTCCGCCCCCTACCTCGGGGCCCTCGCCGACAGGCATGCCCTGCACCGCCGCCTGCTGATCGTCTTCTGCCTCACCGGCGCCGGAGCCACGGCCCTCCTCGCCACCGCCGGACCGGGGGAGTATCTCCTCGCCGCCGGGCTGTTCATCGTCGCCAACGTCGGCTTTGCCGCCGGCAACGTCTTCTACAACGCCTTTTTGCCGAGCCTGGCCGGAGAGGGGGAGCTCGACCGCCTCTCGGCCCGGGGGTTTGCCTACGGCTACCTCGGCGGCGGCCTGACCCTGCTCGTAGTCTTCGCCCTCATTCAGGGATACGAATTCTTCGGCTTTGCCGACAAGGGGGCGGCGACCCGCGCCGGATTCCTCCTCACCGGAGCCTGGTGGCTCCTCTTCGCTCTCCCCGCCTTCGTCTTTCTGCGGGGCGCCACCGCCCCCCTCCCGGCCGATTCCCCCCTCCGGAGAGTGCGCGGCTACCTGCAAACCTTTGCTGAAATCCGCAGCTATCCCGACCTCCTCCTCTTTCTCGTCGCCTTTCTCTTTTACAACGACGGCATTCAGACCATCATCGTCGTCTCGGCGATCTTCGGCCGCGAGGAACTCGGCCTCTCCCAGGGGGAGATCCTCGGCTGCTTCCTCATGATCCAGTTCGTCGCCATGCCGGGGACCCTCGCCTTCGGCCGCCTCGCCGAGAAGATCGGCGCCAAGGGCGCCGTGCTTATTTCCCTGGTCCTGTTTGTCGCCGTGACCGTCTTTGCCTTTTTCATGAACGCCGCCTGGCATTTCTGGGTCCTGAGCCTGGTGGTGGCGATCATTTTCGGCGGAAGCCAGGCGGTGAGCCGCTCCCTCTTCGGCGCCCTGATCCCCGAGGGGAAGAGTGCCGAGTTCTTCGGTTTCTACGCCATCAGCTCGAAATTCGCCTCGGTCTTCGGACCGCTCGTCTTCGCCCTGATCGCCGACCTGACCGGTTCGACCCGCCTGTCGATCCTGGCCCTGACCGCTTTTTTTGCCGTCGGCATCCTCCTCCTCTCCCGGGTCGACATCTCCCGGGGCCGAGCCGCAGCCCAAGGGGTCCTGCCATGACCAGCCGCTACTTCGCCCCCAAAAAGCCCCGCCTCTTCGGACACCGCGGCGCCGCCGGGCATCTTCCCGAGAACACCCTCCCCTCCTTTGCTGCCGCGCTCCATTCAGGAATGGATTATCTCGAACTCGACGTCTGGGCCACCTGCGACGGGGTCGTCGTGGTGCACCATGACGAAACGGCCCTGCGCCAATGCGGCGTCGACCGGCCTATCTGCGACTTCACCCTTTCCGAAGTGCAGAGCCTCGACGCCGGGCACGGCTTCAGCAACGACAGCGGCGCAAGTCACCCCTTTGCCGGCCGCGGCATCCGCATCCCGACCCTCGAAGAGGTCTTTGCCGCCTTCCCCGGCGCCCTGTGCAACATCGAGATCAAGCAGCAGGCTCCGGCCATCGAGGAGTTGACGGTTGCAGCTATTCGCCGCGCCGGCAAGGAGGAGGAGGTCCTCCTCGCCTCCGAGAAAGACGACGTCATGCAGCGCCTGCGGAAGATCTGCGGGGCCATCCCCACCAGCGCCAGCGCCGGAGAGGTTGCCGCCTTCATGGCCTGGGTCGGCGGCGGCTGCGCCGCCCCCTTCTCCCTGCCGGCCCAGGCGCTGCAGATCCCCGAGACCTGGGGGGAGCACACCCTGGTCACCCCGGAAACCCTGGCCGTCGCCCACGCTCTCGGCCTCGAGATCCACGTCTGGACGGTCAACGAACGCAGCGCCATGGACCGCCTTCTCCTTCTCGGCGTCGACGGTCTGATGAGCGACTTTCCGGAAATCCTCGCCGACGTCGCCCGCCAGTTCCCCCGCCGCTGACCGACCCGCGACATCGCTGAAATCGGGAGGCGGACCCAAAAAGGACGAAGCCCCCGGCATTGAGAGATGCCGGGGGCTTCGTGTCGTTTGAGCGAAAAAAGGTTGTCTCTTTGGCCGAGGGGAAAGGGACTCGAAACGATCAACTCCGGGTCGCCGCAGGTCGGCGGACCCGGAGGCTTACCGCCTCAGGCGGCCCCGGCCGCGGCCGAAACGACCGGCCCGCTCTCGAGGAGGTAGGGCCAGCCGAGAATCCCCCCTTCCATGAAACAGACGCGATCGAAACCGGCGCCCTGAAGGATGCGCTGGGCCTCGTAACCGCGCAGGGAGAGCTTGCAGAAGGCGACGATCCGGCGATCCCGGGGGAGTTCGGCAAGACGCTGGCGCAGCATCCCCAGGGGGAGAAGGGTCGACCCGGGAATGCGGACTTCGCTGTACTCGGCCGGAGATCGCACGTCGAGAAAGACGAAATCCTCCTCCCCTTCGAGGAGCTCCATGACCTCGGCCGGATCGAGGCTGATGCCGATGCCGTCGAGCTTGTTGCGCAGGGCGTTGGCGGCGGTGATCAGGGGATCCATGGCCGAGGCGAAGGGGGGAGCGTAGGCGAGATCGAAGGCTGCGACCTGGTCGACCGTGGCGCCGAGGGTGAGGGCGGCCACCAGGGTGTCGATGCGCTTGTCCACATTCCCCGGGCCGACGATCTGGGCGCCGAGGATTCGGCGGCTTGCCCGATCGGCCACCAGTTTGATGACGATCGGTTTGGCCCCGGGATAGATGTGGGCCCTGTCCGGCGAGGGGGCCAGCAGGGTCACGGGGTCGAGGCCGACCAGGCGAGCGTCTTCTTCGGAGAGGCCGGTGCGGGCGACATTGAGGTCGAAGACCTTGACGATGAGAGAGCCGAGGATTCCGGCAAAGGTCTCGTTGCGACCGCAGATGTTGTCGGCGACCACCCGTCCATGCTTGTTGGCGGTGGAGCCGAGGGGGACGTACACTTTTTTGCCGGTGAGGAGATCCGTCGATTCGGCGCAGTCCCCGGCGGCGTAGATCGAAGGGTCCGAGGTGCGCAGGCCGGCGTCGACGGCGATGGCGCCGGTGGGACCGATCTCCAGACCGGCATCCCGGGCGAGGGTGACCTCGGGACGGACACCGATGGCCATGACCACCATGTCGGCGGCATAGCTCCCTCCGGTGGTGAGGACCCGGGAGACACGCCCCTCCTCCCCTTCGATGGCCTGCACCCCTTCACCGAGGCGCAGGTTGACGCCGTTTTTGCGCAGTTCGCGGTGCACCAGGGCGGCCATGCCGAAATCGAGGGCCGAGGCGAGGATCTGATCCTTCATCTCCACCAAAGTGACGGCGATCCCCCGCTTCGCCAGCGCCTCGGCCATCTCCAGGCCGATGAGACCGCCGCCGACGATGACGGCGGTGCGGGCGGTGCGAGAAAGGTCCATCAGGTAACCGGCGTCTTCAGGGCTCTTCAGCGCATGGACACCGGCGAGATCGATCCCCGGGATGGAGGGGAGAATCGGCCGGTTCCCCGTCGCCAGCACCAGGACGTCGTAGGCAAGGTTCTCTTCCTCCCCGGTCTGGAGATCACGCACCCGGAGGATCCGTGCTTTCCGGGCGACGTTGAGGGCCTCGGTGGAGGCGCGGACATCGAACCCCTTGACCTTGCGGAAGAAGGTCTCGTCGCGCACCACCCCGGCGGGGGTCTGGCGCACCTCGTCGAGATCCTCGAAGAGCCCCTCGATGTAGTACGGCAGGGCGCAGGCCCCGTAGGAGACCTGGGACCCCCGCTCGATCACGGTAATCTCCACCTCGGGGTCAAGACGCCGCAGCCGCGAAGCGACCTTCATCCCCGCGGCCACGCCGCCGACCACCACCACCCGCCGTTTTTTCTGATCCATGAAAAACTCCTTTTCCCCGAAGCAACAAGAGAACGCAATACATAATGTTTTTGACATATATGCTATATGCGATTCCAAAGGGAGGAGTCAATCCTTTTCTTGCCGGAAGGGAAGCGCTTCAGAGAAGAACGGGTGGGGAAAGGGTCCGGCAGAAGGGGAGAAAGTCGTCCGGAAGAGGGGCGCTGAGGGTCAGTGGGGCACCGTCGGGACGGCGCAGAGAGAGGGTGCGGGCGTGCAGAAGGTGGCGCCCGGCCAGAAGAATCTCCCCCTGAACCTTGAGCGTTGACGGGCCGCCGTAGAGGAGGTCGCCGAGGAGGGGGAATCCGGCGTCGGAAAGATGGACGCGGATCTGGTGGGTGCGGCCGGTGCGGGGGCGAGCCTCCACCAGGGCAAAGCCGTCGCCCCGGGCCAGGGTGGCAAAGGAGGTCTCGGCCGTCTGACCGCCGCTGGTAACGGCCTGGATGCGGCCGCGACGCCCGAGTTTGAGCTGATTTGCCACGGAGAAGGATTCGGGAGGACTCCCGGCCACCAGAGCCAGGTAGACCTTGCTCACCTCCCGCTCGGCAAACTGCCGGGCCAACGCCCTATTGGCACCGGGATCGAGGGCGAAGAGGAGGACCCCGGTGGTGTCGACATCGAGGCGATGCAGGAGGATCGGTGGTGCGGCGTCTCCGGACTCCTCATGCAGGCGCGCGGCGACCAGATCGAGGGCGTTGGCCCCTCCGTCTCCCGTGGCATGGCAGGGGAGCCCGGCGGGCTTGTTGACGGCCAGGAGGTGGGCGTCACGATAGAGTTCGCTGAGAACGGGGGGTAGGGAGGGGGCGCGCCCCTCGAAGGAGACCTGAATCTGATCCCCTCCGCAGAGAACCAGGGAGGCGCGGCGCTCCGCACGGCCGTTGACGAAGACCTGGCCGCCGTCGAGGGCCCGCTTCACCGTCTTGCGGGAGACGCCGTCGAGGGTCCGGGTGAGGAAGAGGTCGAGGCGCTCCCCGGCCTCTTCGGAAGGGACGAGGATCGTTTCGCGGCGCCGGGAAAAAGGAGAGCTCACGGGAGAACCCCCAACAGGTGCTCCCCCTGGCTGGCCGTGATCCGCAGGTCCAGCGCCTCCCCTTCCCTTCCTTTATCACAGGGAAAGAGGACGGAGAGATAGTTGCGGCTCAGGCCGCGGCCGAGGCCGCCGTGGCGCCCCCCTTCGACCACCACATCGAGGGTGCTGCCGACAAAGCGTTCGGCGAAGCGGCGCAGTTTGTCGTCGCCGAGAGCCCGCAGGCGCGCGGCCCGCTCGCGGATGAGGTCGCCGGGGAGCTGTCCGGCCATGGTAGCGGCGGGGGTTCCGGGACGGCGGCTGAAGGGGAAGACGTGGAGATGGGAGACGGGGAGTTCCTCGATGAGGGCCAGAGTGTTGGCGAACTCGTCGTCGCTCTCACCGGGAAATCCGACGATGACGTCGAGACCGATGGCGGCCTCCGGGATCCGGGCGTGGATGGTCTCCACCAGCTTGCGGAAAAAGGTGGTGTCGTAGTGGCGATTCATCCGTTGCAGCACCTCATCATCCCCGGCCTGCAGGGGAATGTGGAAGTGGGGACAGAGAATCGGGGAAGCCGCCACGGTTTCGATGAGCGCGGCGGAAATCTCCGTCGGCTCCAGGGAGCCGAGGCGCAGGCGCGCGACCCTCGTTTCGCTTTCGATGCGTTGTACCAGGGAGAGGAGGGACGTCGGGGGGCTCAGGTCGAGGCCGTAGCCGCCGATATGGATGCCGGTAAGGACAATCTCGCCGTAACCGGAATCCACCAGGGTGCCGACCTGTTCGAGAACCGCTTCGGGATCCACCGAGCGGCTGCGGCCGCGGGCGTAGGGGATGATGCAGTAGGAGCAGAAGGCGTCGCAGCCGTTCTGGATCTGCACGAAGGCGCGGCTGCGTTCGGAAAAGGAGGAGAGAGGAAGAGGGACGGCTTCGGTGGCCTGGCGGATGTCGGAGACGTGGGCGGCTGGGGTCTCTCCCCCCTCGGCAATCAGGCGCAGGAGGTCGCGCTTTTCGTCGTTGCCGAGAACCAGGGAGACCCCGGGGATGGCGAGGAGGGCCGCCGGATCGACCTGGGCGTAGCAGCCGGTCACCACCACCCGGCAGTCGGGGTTGAGGCGACGGGCGCGGCGCACCAGGTTGCGGGACTGGGCGTCGGTGGCGGCGGTGACGGTGCAGGTGTTGACGATCACCAGCTCGGCCCCCTCGTCGAAGGGGACGAAACGGTAGCCGGCCTCGCGCAGGCGCTCTTCGATGGCCGCCGATTCGAACTGATTGGTCTTGCAGCCTAGGGTGGCGATGGCGACGCTTCGGCTCACTCGATCCACCCGCCGCCGAGGACGCGATCGCCGTCGTAGAAGACCGCCGCCTGACCCGGAGTCACCCCCTTTTGCGGCTGGTCGAAGTCCACTTGCGCCCGCCCGCCGCCGAGAGGAGTGATGGTCGACGGAACTTCCTGGTGGCGGTAGCGGATCCGGCAGGCGGCGCGCAGCGGTCCTTCCGGAGCCGAAAGGCTCCAGTTGACGCCATGGAGCGTGAGGCTGCCGACGGACAGGTGCTCCTTTTCACCGACCAGCACTTGGCGGCTTGCGGCATCGATACCGACCACGTACAGGGGAGAGGGCCAGGCAATCCCCAGGCCGCGGCGCTGGCCGATGGTGTAGCGGTAGGTGCCACAGTGACGGCCGAGAACCGTTCCGGAGACGTGAACGATCTCGCCGTCCATCTTACCGGCCCCCCGCTCTTCTTCGAGAAAACGGACGTAGTCGCCGTCGGGGACGAAGCAGATGTCCTGGCTCTCGGCCTTCTCCGCCACGCGCAGGGCGAAGCGGGCGGCGTGAGCGCGCACCTCGTCCTTGGTCATTCCCCCGAGGGGGAAGAGGACCCGCTCCATCTGCTCCTGGGTCAGAGTATAGAGGAAGTAGCTCTGATCCTTGGCCGGATCGAGGCCCTTGCACAGGGCATAGCCGTCGCCTTCGGCAACGATGCGCGCGTAGTGGCCGGTGGCCAGATAATCGGCCTCGAGCTCCCGGGCACGGCGCAGCAACAGCTCGAACTTGAGGACCTGGTTGCAGAGGACGCAGGGGTTGGGGGTGCGGCCGGCAAAATAGTCGTCGCAGAAGCGGTCGATGACCGCCTGCTGAAAATCCTTTTCGAAATTCACCACATAAAAGGGGATGTCGAGGGATTCGGCGACCCGCCGCGCATCGTGGACATCGTCGAGGCTGCAGCAGGAGCCGAAGGTCTCGCCGTGCCCGGAGGTGAAACTGGCGTAGTCCCAGATCTGCATGGTCATGCCGATGACCTCGTGCCCCTGTTCCTTGAGGAGGGCCGCGGTCACCGAGGAGTCGACGCCGCCGCTCATGGCGACGACAATTCTCTTTCTTTTTTGCGACATAATAAACCTGTAGTACACAAGCGAAGGGGCACGACGTACCGTGCCCCTCCCGTTGATCCGGCATCTGTCAGAGGACGGAGGGATTACCCCTGTTTCTCGCGGTAATTCTTGATCGCCTCGTGCAGGGCGTCAGCGGCGAGGTTGGAGCAGTGGAGCTTGGCCGGCGGCAGGCCGTCGAGGGCTTCGGCGACGGCGGCGTTGGTCAGTTCCATCGCCTCGTCGAGGGTCTTGCCGATGGCCAGCTCGGTGACCATGGACGAGGTGGCGATCGCCGCCCCGCAGCCGAAGGTCTTGAACTTGACCTCCTTGATGACGTCGTTTTCAACCTTGAGAAAAATCTTCATGATGTCGCCGCAGGAGGCGTTGCCGACTTCGCCGACGCCATCGGCATTCTCGATTTCACCGACGTTGCGGGGATTGCTGAAGTGGTCCATCACTTTTTCTGTGTACATGGCAGACTCCTTTATGGGGAAAAGCGAACTGGCTTTAAGTGTCAGGGTTAAAACGTCTCCTGGCCTATCAGTGCACCTTGCGGATGACCTGGCATTCCTCGCAGGAGAGGGGCTCCTTGCGGTTGTAAAGGGGGCTCATCTCCCGCAGGCGCTGAACGATGGGCGGAAGGATCTCCAGGACGTAGTCGACCTCCTCCTCGGTGTTGTCGCGACCGAGGCTGAAGCGGGTACTCGAATGGGCCAGGACGACGTCGACGCACATCGCCCCCATGACGTGGGACGGCTCCAGGGAACCCGAGGTGCAGGCCGATCCCGAAGAGGCGGCGATCCCCTTCATGTCGAAGTTGAGAAGGAGCGACTCCCCCTCAATGTAAGCGAAGCTGATGTTCAGGGTGTTGGGGAGTCGCCTGGTCGGATGGCCGTTGAGCTTGATCTCGGGGATGGCGCTCATGATCCCCTCCTGAAGACGGTCGCGCAGGCCCGCGATGCGGACCGCACTCTCGGCCATTTCGGCACCGGCGAGTTCGCAGGCGAGGCCAAGACCGACGATGCCGGCGACGTTGTACGTCCCGGCCCGCCGGTTGCGCTCCTGGTGACCCCCATGGATCAGGGCGTTCATCCGCGTGCCGCGACGGATGTAGATCGCCCCGACCCCCTTGGGAGCGCCGAGTTTGTGCCCGGAGAGGACCAGGAGATCGACATTGGCCTTCTGGACGTCGACGGGGATCTTCCCCACCGTCTGCACGGCGTCGGTATGGAAGCGCACCTTGTACTTGCGGGCGATGGCGCCGATCTCCTCGATGGGGTAGAGATTGCCCGTTTCGTTGTTGGCCCACATGACCGAAATCAGAATCGTCTCGGCGGTGATGGCCGCCTCGAGTTCCTTGAGGTCGAGCATGCCGTCCTTGTCCACCGGCAGGTAGGTGACGCGAAACCCCTGCTTTTCCAGGTACTCGCAGGTATTGAGCACCGCCGGATGTTCGACGCTGGTGGTGATGATGTGGTTCCCCTTCTCCCGCAGGGCCTCCGCCGTCCCCTTGATGGCCATGTTGTCCCCCTCGCTGCCGCAGGAGACGAAGACGATCTCGGCCGGCGCGCAGTTGATCAGGGTCGCCACCTGCTCCCGCGCCTTTTCCACCGCGCCGCTCACCGCCCGCCCCGCCCAGTGGACGCTGGAGGGGTTGCCGAACTGCTCCCGGTAAAAGGGGAGCATCGCCTCGAGAACCTCGGGACGAACGGCGGTAGTGGCGTTATTGTCCATGTAGATGTGTTTCACTGATCAATCCTCCATAAAACCGTGCAAATGTTCGATATTCAGCAGGAAAGAGGAGCCCCGGGAATCCCCGGCCGCCCCTTTGCCGCATGGATAAAATCTAGCGGATCTTCTCCCGGGCCTCACGAATCAAGTCCTCGAGGGTGATCGAGGAGAGAAACTGCCGGATGCGCGAGCCGAGCCCCTGCCAGACGCTGTGAGTCACGCACTGATCGGTGCAGGCGCAGCTGCCGTCGTCCCCCATGCAGGAGACGGGGACCAGGGTCTCCTCGACGCTGTCGATGATCTCGTCGACGCGGATGCTGCCGGCGGGGCGGGCGAGAACGTAACCGCCGCCGGGGCCGCGGACGCTGTCGACGATCTTCCCCCGGCGCAGTTTGACGAAGAGTTGCTCCAGATAGGTCAGGGAGATATCCTCCCGGGCGGCAATGACCTTGAGGGAAACGGGAGAACCGTCGGCATACAAATGCAGGCTCACCATGGCGCGCACCGCATATTGAGCCTTGGTTGACAGCCGCATGACTCAGGAGACCTTTTTCTTCGGGGTGGGTTTCTGTTGCCCGGCCCGCAGCAGCTCCTGCTCCTCGGTCAGTTCGCGCACCTTGCGTTCGAGCGATTGAATCTGGTCGAAGAGGCAGGCGATCGCCTTGGCTTCAGGATCCGGGAGTTGTCCGTGTTCGAGATCGCCCTTCTGGGCTCCCGCCATGACAATGCGCCCCGGCACTCCGACCACTGTGGAGTTCGGGGGGACTTCCTTGACCACCACCGAGTTGGAGCCGATCTTGCTGTTGTCGCCGACGGTGAAGGGTCCGAGAATCTTGGCCCCGGACCCGATGACCACGTTGTTGCCGAGGGTCGGATGACGTTTTTCCTTGGCCCAGGACGTGCCGCCGAGCGTGACGCCGTGGTACAGGGTACAGTTTTCGCCGATCTCGGCGGTCTCGCCAATCACCACCCCCATGCCGTGATCGATGAAGAACCCCCGACCGATCCTGGCCCCGGGATGGATTTCGATCCCGGTGAGAAACCGGCCGAGATGGGACGTCAGACGGCCGACGAAGAAAAATTTGCGTTGCCAGAGGGCGTGGGCCAGGCGATGGAAGAGCATGGCGTGGAACCCGGGGTAGCAGAAAATGATTTCGGCGATGTTTCTCACCGCGGGATCACGTTCGAACACCGCCTTGAAGTCGTCTTTGAGAGTTTGCAGCACAGAAAAATCCTCCTTAAAAAGCCACCGGGGGCGTCAATTTTTCTAATCGATAACATACCTGAGTAAAACTGTCAATTATTTTGCGGCGCTGTCGGCGGGGAAAAAACAAAGGAATTAACGTGAAGAGTCAGACGGGTTTGGGGAGGGTGAAGATGAAGCGGCTCCCCTGGCCGAGTTGGCTTTCGGCCCAGATTCGCCCCTGGTGAGATTCGATGATCTTCTTGCAGATGGAGAGTCCCAGACCGGTGCCGCGGCGGGAATCTTCCTTGCCGAGTTGAGTGAACTCCTTGAAAAGGTCGGCCATCCTCTCCTCGGGTATCCCCTTGCCGGTGTCGGCGACGCAGATCCGCACCTCCTCCTCTGCCTCTTCGGTTTCGATCGTCACCGTCCCGCCGCGGGGGGTGAACTTGAGAGCATTGCCGACCAGATTAACCAGCACCCGGTGAATCGCCTCCGGGTCGAAGAGGGCGCGGCAAGTCTCCGGAACACCGAGATTCAGCAGGAGGCCGTTTTTTTCCGCCAGGGGGACAAATCCCGGAAGGACCTCGTGAATGGTCGCCACGAGGTCCTTCTCCTCGACCTCGAGTATCATTTTGCCGGCATCGAAACGGGAGAGATCGAGAATGTTGTTGATCAGGTCGACCAGACGATCGCTCCCCTCGACGGCCTGCTCCAGGAACTCCCGCTGCTGTTCGGAAAAATTCTCCGTTCCCATATCCTTGAGGAGCGAGCAGTAGCCGCTGACGATGGTCACGGGAATGCGCAGCTCATGAGCGGCTGTGTTGAGAAATTCGCCCCGGATCTGGTCGACCTCAAGGAGCTGCCGATTGGCCGTCTCGAGGTTCGACCGGGTCAGTTCGAGCTCCATTTCGACCTGCCGCTTTTCCGTGACGTCGCGGATGGCCACCACCTGCAGATCACCGCAGGCGGGGCGGCTGTTGAAGCTCACCGACAGGAGGCGCCGCTCCCCGCTACGGGTGCGGATCGCCAGATCGCAGGAGAGGGGGACAGATTTTCCGGCCATCACATCCCGCCGCCGCTGCAGAATCAAACGGATCGACCGAAGGTCCAGGAGGGAGGCGAGACTGAATCCCTTGAGCTCGCTTGCCGAATAGCCGCTGATTTCCAGGGCCCGGCGGTTGGCGAAGACCGCCCTCCCCCGGCCGTCGAAGGCAATCAAAGCGTCGGAGGCGTTGTCAAAGAGTTGCTCGTAGACCGTCTTGGTGCACAGATCCTGTTCGAGGCTGTTTTTGGCGAGCTGCAGGCGTTCCGACTCTTCACGCAGCAGCTCGAAATGATGGGCATTCTTGATGGCATTAGCCGAAATATTGGCGATCAGCTGGCAGAACTCGATCTCCTTTTGGGAAATCCCGGCATTGGATCGAAGGGCCCGCACCACCATGGCACCGATGACCCTCTGCCGATAGACCACGGGGAGGACGAGAATGGTATTGAATTTCTGACCGTCAAGAACCGGAAGGACATCGGTCAGGAGAGGATCTTTGGTGACATCATCGATCAGTATCGGTTCGCCGGTCTGAAGGACCCGACGGATTTCCGGATATTTATCGAGGAAAATACGCAGCCCCCCGAGGTCGGGATCGTCGCTGGAAGCCATCACGTAACCCCAGCGCTCGTCTTCCTGAACCAGAGCGATGGAACAGCGGTAAACGTCGTCGAGGAGATGGGCAATCTTGTCGACAACCTGGCGAAGAATTTCCACGGTATCGAGGGTGGAGGTCACCGAGTTGCTGATGTCGAGAAGGGTCTGGAAATTTTCCGCTTTTCTCGCCAGAGACCGAGCGGCGCGCTTCTTGGCCAAGCTCCCCCGGACACGGGCAATGAGTTCAAAGTCGTCGAAAGGTTTGGAGATGTAGTCGTCGGCGCCGAGCTGAAAGGGGTTGACCATCCCTTCCATATCGCTGCGGCAGGTCATCATGATGACGGGGGTGTCCTGGAGGTCAGGGAGGGAGCGGATCTTGTGGCAGGCGGCCACGCCGTCCATTCGGGGCATGACCAGATCGAGGAGAATGATGTCGGGATGGTGCGCTTCGGCCTGCTGCCACCCCTCTTCGCCGTCGATGGCGACGAGGATACGAAAACCGGCGCTCCCCAGGAGGTCGGTGAGGACTTCCCGCATGAAGCGGTCATCGTCGATGATCAGGGCCGTCAATTGCATTCAGGCTCTTCCGTGTCCCCGGCCGGGAACGGGGAGTATCAGGCTGAGAGTGAAGACCGATGTGCAGTTCCTGGTCCACGTGCACGGTCCGTGCCACCGGAACGCCGATCTCCGCCCCTTCCCGCCGGGGAAGAAGGCCGGGGAGCGGGACCGCCTGAGGCATAAGAATATCCCTTTTCCCTTCTCGGCACCGGGGACGCCGGTGACAAAAAAAGAACGGAATATCCATATAATGCGGCTCCCATACCTAAACTGATCCACGGGTCAGGAAGCGCCCGACCGGGACACCTTCGAGCCTGCCGCTTCTTCTGGAGGAGAGTCCGGTCACGGACCCTAACGGATCCGCCGAAACAATGGGGGGCTTTCCGGTGAAAAAACAGTCAAGGCCGGCGCTATCGCCCAATCCTCGGGAGAGGAGAAACAGCCCGTCAGTGCAGGGTCCTTTCGATCAGGAGCTCCTCGGCCCGCGGCATATCCTCCTCGGCCACATGGACCTGCATCGGGCCGATCCCAACTTCGGGCTCCTTGCGAAGGAAATATTCGATCCCGCCCTGGCGAAGAATCGATTCGACCCGCCGGAGGTCGGATTCATCTCTCGGATCATAGAAAAGCGCCATAAATTAAGCACCTCCTCTCTTGAAACAAGGTCCGACTTTCCCCTTTATTTTATCACGGCGAAGGGGAAACGACAGGGCTCAGAGGAAGAGTCGGTAGGCGGGGTTTGTCGACTCCTCAACAAAGCGGTACCCGAGCTGTTCGAGAAAGGAGCGAAAGTTCTCCTCTTCGCCGGCGGGGATCTCCAGGCCGATGAGGACCCGACCGAAATCCCCCCCCTGGCTGCGGTAGTGGAAGAGGGAGATGTTCCAGCTGGCGCCCATGATGGAGAGGAAGCGGCTCAACGCCCCGGGACGTTCTGGAAACCAGAAACGGTACAGGGCTTCGCCGGCGACAACGCCGGAACGCCCGCCGACCATGTAGCGGACGTGGGTCTTGGCCAGTTCGTTGTCGGTCAAATCGACATTATCGAAGCCGCTGGCCGTCAACTGGGCGGCAAAGGTCTGCCGTTCCTCCTCCTCACGGATGGAGATGCCGACGAAAATGTGCGCCCGCTCCCTGTCGGAGAGGCGATAGTTGAACTCGGTGATGTTGCGCCCGTCGAGAACCTCGGCGCAGAAACGTTTCAGGGCGCCGGGTTTTTCCGGGATGGTCACGGCAAAGAGCGCCTCCTGCTTCTCCCCGCTCTGGGTGCGCTCGGCGACGTAGCGCAGACGCTCGAAATTCATGTTGGCGCCGGAATTGACAGCGACCAGCGTCTCCCCCGAGACCTTGCGCTTCCGGACATACTTCTTGAGTCCGGCCAGAGCCAGGGCACCGGCCGGCTCGACGATGGAACGGGTCGCCTGGTAGTTGCTCTTGATGGCGCTGCAGATTTCGTCGGTGTCCACGCGGATGATCTCGTCGACATAGCGCCGGCAGAGATCGAAGGTCAGGACGCCGACCTCGCGCACCGCCACACCGTCGGCGAAGATCCCCACCGAATCGAGGATCACCCGTCGGCCTGCTTCCAGGGAGCGGGCCATGGCGTCGCTGTCCTGGGGCTCGACGCCGATCACCCGCACCTCGGGGCGCAGCGCCTTGAGATAGGCGGCCATGCCGGCGATGAGACCGCCGCCGCCGACGGGGACAAAGACGGCGTCGAGGCGCCCGGAGTTCTGCCGCTGGATTTCGTCGGCCACCGTCCCCTGGCCGGCGATCACCAGTTCATCGTCGAAGGGATGGATGAAAATCATCCCGCTCTCATCGACCAGTCGGGCGCAGTGCTCGGCGGCCTCGGAGTAGCTGTCGCCGTACAGAACGACCTCGGCGCCGTACCCGCGCACGGCGGCAATCTTGATCTCGGGGGTGGTCACCGGCATGACGATTACTGCTCTTGCGCCGAGACGGCGGGCGGAGAAGGCCACCCCCTGGGCGTGATTGCCGGCCGAGGCGGCGATCACCCCGCACCCGAGTTCCGCGACAGTCAGATGAGCGATGCGGTTGTAGGCGCCGCGCAGCTTGAAGGAGAAGACCGGCTGCAGATCCTCCCGCTTGAGAAGAACCCGGTTGCCGAGGGCGGCGGAGAGTCCCGGGGCCTCGTCGAGAGGGGTCTCGACGGCCGCCTCGTAGACGCGGGAGGTGAGAATCTGCTTGAGGATTTTTTGCATGATTTAAACCTTGAATATGCGACCACAGAGGCACTGAGACACAGAGAAAACCCTTCAAGCAAGGGACAAAATCTGAAGGGGAATACGCGAGCAGGTCCATCGACAAGACCGGAGTTCTCTTTCGAGGCGCAGAAGGTGCCAAAGATACTATGATTTCAATCCAAAATCCACAGCCCAGTTTATCGGTCTCAGGGTTCCTCTGTGCCTCTGTGTCTCTGTGGTGAAAAGGTTCAGGGCCTCTCGAGGATCATCGCCCCGGCCATCGCCCCAGCCGCGCAGATGGAGATGAGCCCGTAGCGGGATTCCCGCCGCGCCATCTCGTTGGCCAGGGTGGTGATGATCCGCGCGCCGGTGGCGGCGAAGGGGTGACCGACGGCGATGGAGCTGCCGAGGGGGTTGAGCTTCTCCGGGTCGACGGCGCCGATGGCCTCTTCTCCCCTCCCCTCTTCCCAGGCCTTGAGGTTGCAGACGACCTGGGCGCCAAAAGCCTCGTGGACCTCGACGATGTCCATCTCGGAGAGGGAAAGCCCGCAGCGTTTGAGGAGACGCGGCACGGCCAGGGCCGGGGCCATGAGGAGCCCCTGGCGGGGAGCGATGGCGGCATACTCCACCCCGCGCAAAAACGCCAGAGGTTTAAGGTTTTCCCGAAGGGCCCGCTCCTCGGACATGAGCAGGACGGCGCTGGCGCCGTCGGTGAGGGGGCTGGCGTTCCCCGCAGTGATGGTGCCGCTCCCCGAATGGTCGAAGACCGGCTTGAGCCGCCCCAGCTTCTCAAGGCTGGTGTCGCCGCGGACGATGGTGTCCCGCGCCGTCCCCGCCAGGGGGAAGATTTCGGCGGTGAGGCGGCCGTCCTCGGTTGCTGCGGCGGCCCGCTGGTGGCTGCGCAGGGCGATTTGGTCCTGGGCGTCGCGGGTGGCCCCCATCTCCCGGGCGGTGATCTCGGCGTGTTCTCCCATGGTCAGCCCGGTGGAATTCTCCTTGAAGGAGAGGGGCGACGGCTTGAAATGCCGGGGACGCAGCCTCAGCAGGGCCCTGACCCTCTCGGCGGTGCTCCGGGCCAGTCCGGCATCGAGGAAGATTTCCGAGGCCTCACGGCCGAAGAGGACCGGCACCGTCGACATTGACTCCACCCCTCCGGCAATGGCGATCTCCGCCCGCCCGCCGAGGATGGCATCGGCGGCGTCCGTTGCCGCGTGAAGGCTGGAGATGCAGTTGTTGGAGACCAGGTAAGCGGCAATGCTGGACGGGAGGCCGAGATCGAAGACGATCTCCCGGGCGAGGTTGGAGATCCGAGGGTCATGAAGGACCCGCCCCCAGACGAGGAGGTCGATGGACTCCCGGTCGAGGCAAAAGCGTTCGATCAGACCGCGGACGGCATGGGAGGAGAGCTCCAGCGGAGAGATATGGCGGAAGACCGTTCCGGCCTTGACGAAGGGAGTCCGCATGCCGCCGATCACGGCGACCCGACCGGAGTTCTTTTGATTGCCCATGGTTGCACCTCCTTTGGAATTCAGAGCAGGGATGAAGGGAACAGGCGAAGCATACCCCATCCGGGCTCGGATTTTTTGAATAATTATACACCTCTGATGTATCGACAACTGTATACATCTTCTATATAATGCTGCGCTGACGGTTCCCCTGGCGGTCGGGTCTTTCCCGGCCCCCTTTCATATCCCCCAAAGGAGAGAAGACCATGCCTGACTTCAAGTACCAGGACCCCTTTCCCCTCGCCAAGGACACCACCAAGTACCGCAAGCTCGAAGGCTCGGAAAAGTACGTCTCCGTCGCCCAGTTCGAAGGGAAGGACGTCGTCAAGGTCGATCCCGAAGCCCTCGCCGTGCTGGCCAACACCGCCATGAGGGACGTCTCCTTCCTGCTGCGCCCCGAGCACAACGAGCAGGTCGCCCAGATTCTCAGCGACCCCGAAGCCTCCCCCAACGACCGCGGCGTCGCCATGGCCTTTTTGCGCAACGCCGAAATCGCCGCCAACTTCGAGCTCCCGGTCTGTCAGGACACCGGCACCGCCACCGTCGTCGCCAAGAAGGGGCAGCAGATCTGGACCGGCGCCCGGGACGAGGAGTTCCTCTCCAAGGGGGTCTACAAGACCTACACTGAGGAGAACCTGCGCTACTCCCAGACCGTCGCCCTCGACATGTACGAAGAGAAGAACACCGGCACCAACCTCCCCGCCCAGATCGACATCATGGCCACCGAGGGGGACTACTACAAGTTCCTCTTCATGGCCAAGGGGGGCGGCAGCGCCAACAAGACGATGCTCTACCAGGAAACCAAGGCGCTCCTCACCCCCGGGAACCTCGAGAAGTGGCTCATCGAGAAGATGAAATACCTCGGCACCGCCGCCTGCCCCCCCTACCACATCGCCTTCGCCATCGGCGGCACCAGCGCCGATGCCTGCCTGAAGACGGTCAAGCTCGCCACTGCCAAGGAACTCGACGGACTCCCCACCTCCGGCAACGAGCACGGCCAGGCGTTCCGTGATCTCGAACTCGAGGGGCGCCTCCTTGTGGCGGCCCAGAAGCTCGGCATCGGCGCCCAGTTCGGCGGCAAATATTTCGCCCACGACGTGCGCGTCATCCGTCTCCCCCGCCACGGCGCTTCCTGCCCCGTCGCCATGGCCGTTTCCTGCTCCGCCGACCGCAACATCAAGGCGAAGATCACCCGCGAGGGGCTGTTCGTCGAGGAGATGGACCGCAATCCCGGCCGCCTGATCCCCGACAAGTACCGCGGCAAACACGGCCACGGCACCAAGATCGATCTCGACCGACCGATGAAGGACATTCTCGCCGACCTCTCCAAGCTCGAAGTCGGCGCTCCTCTCCTCCTCAAGGGGACGATCGTCGTCGGCCGCGACATCGCCCACGCCAAGTTCAAGGAAATTCTCGATTCCGGCAAGCCGCTCCCTGAGTACCTGAAAAAACACCCGATCTACTACGCCGGCCCGGCCAAGACCCCCAAGGGGAAAGCCTCCGGCTCCTTCGGCCCCACCACCGCCGGGCGCATGGACTCCTACGTCGACCTGCTGCAGGCCAACGGCGGCTCCATGATCATGATCGCCAAGGGGAACCGCTCCCAGCAGGTCACTGACGCCTGCAAGAAGCACTGCGGCTTCTACCTCGGCTCCATCGGCGGCCCGGCCGCAGTCCTCGCCGAGGAAAACATCAAGAAAGTCGAGTGCATCGACTTCCCCGAACTCGGCATGGAAGCGGTCTGGAAAATTGAAGTCGAAGACTTCCCGGCCTTCATCCTCGTCGATGACAAGGGGAACGACTTTTTCAAGAAACTCGGCCTATAATCAAGTTGTGAGAAAAGCCGAAGCCCCCGGTTCGCTGATGCGGCCGGGGGCTTCGTGCATTGAGGGTGTTGTCAATGCCGACAATCAGTGTATTCTACGGAATCATCATCACTCTCTACTTTTTCGATAACCAGAAACACCAGACGCCCCATTTTCACGCCCGCTACCAAAGCCAACAAGCCTCCGTTTCGATCCCTGACGGAGAAGTTCTTGAAGGAGAGATTCCTTCATCCAAGATGAAACTGGTGCAAGCCTGGCTTGAAATCCACAAGGAAGACCTGCTGGCTGATTGGGAATTGGCCGTCAACGGGCAGACACCCTTTCCGATAGAACCGCTGCGTTAGGAGGAAACATGGAATCGGTCGTTCGTGTGGTTCCACGGGAAAACTACCAGTTGGAGATCGAGTTCAATACGGGAGAGGTGCGGCTCTTTGATGTCCGCCCCTATCTGGATAAAGGCGTTTTCAATCAACTGAAGGATCGGACACTCTTTGCCCAGGCCTATGTGGCCCTCGATACGGTCTGCTGGCCCAATGATCTCGATATCGCGCCGGAAACCCTTTATGTCAAATCTGTGCCAATTTCCAGCGCAGTTCATGAAAGTCCCGCTGACTACAGAAAGTAAAACTGCCTTAGAGTGTCAAAATCTACACTGAACTGCCCAAAAGCCCCGACTCCTCAAAGGAATCGGGGCTTTTTTATCGTGAACCGAAGGAGGATGTCCCCCTACCCCGCTCCGGCGTCGGAGCGCTCCTCGGCAAGGGCCCAGAAGGCCCGCACGGCAGGACGTTGCAGATTGCGCCTGCTGGTGCAGAGCCCGACGATGTACGGCTCCAGTTGCGGGCCTCCGTCAAGAACGCGCACCTCGTCGCGAAAGGGGCTGCGCTCGAGGACGAGCTGCGGGACGATGCCGACGCCGACGCCGAGGCGCACCATGGCGATGATCGCCTCGTTGCCGGAGACCTCGGAGGTGATGTTGGGGGTGATGCGCTTCTCTTTCAACCACTGATCGAGGCGCCGCCTGGAGAGCCCGGACTGGGGCACCACCAGCGGCGCCCGGGAGAGGTCGAGTCTCCCCTCGGGTGAGAGCCCGGCGACCATCCCGCCCCCGGGGGCGATGAAGAGGAGCGGGGTGGTGGTGATGGGGAGAAACTCGATCTGGGAGCGGTGCCGGTCGGGGAGCGCGGCGACGGCGAGGTCGATCTCGCCGCTGCTGACCAGGATCACCGCCTGTTCGGCGGCGCCGGTACGCAGCTCGAGCTGCACCTCCGGATAAGCACCGCGAAAGGCCTCGAGGAGATCGGGGAGGAGGCTGTAGACGGCGGTGATCGAGGCATAAAGGGAGAGGGGACCGGCGACGGCCTCCCCCTCCCGGAGGGTCGAACGGAAGGTTTGCCATTCCTGCAGGCTCTGCCGGGCATAGACGCGCAACTTTTCCCCGGCGGCCGAGAGGGTCACCCGGCGGTTGTCGCGAACGAAAAGCGGCCGCTCGAGTTCCTCCTCGATGCGCTGGATGGTGCGGGTCAGCGCCGAGGGGCTGAGGTTGCAGGCCTGGCTGGCACGTCCGAAATGGAGGGTCTCGGCGACAGTGAGAAATATTTCCAGTTCACGGGTATCCATATCAATCCCCTTTCCTTCAGTTTTCTTTGTGCTTAGTGGAAAACGGCAACCCACAAAGCCTTACCACAGAGGCACAGAGGCACAGAGAAATTCAATAGATATTTTGGCTTTTCTCCGTGCCTCTGTGCCTCCGTGGTAAAGGCAGTCCTCGACCAGACAAAAATTGCGTTAAACGCAACATAGTATGCGTAACAAATCAATTTACGCAATATTCAATTTCTAGTAGAGTGCGCTAGACTTCGATTTTTGACATCAGCCAAGACAAGGAGAAACACCATGGGACAGAACTATTTCAATACCCTGCCGCTTCGTCGCCAGCTTCAGGAACTCGGCACCTGCCGCTTCATGGACGCCGATGAATTCACCGGCGGCTGCGAATATGCCAAAGGGAAGAAGATCGTCATCGTCGGCTGCGGCGCCCAGGGGCTCAACCAGGGGCTCAACATGCGCGACAGCGGCCTCGACGTCTCCTACACCCTGCGCAAGGAAGCGATCGCCCAGAAGCGCCAGTCCTACAAAAACGCCACGGAAAACGGCTTCAAGGTCGGCAGCTATGAAGAGCTCCTCCCCACCGCCGACATCGTCATGAACCTCGCCCCCGACAAGCAGCACACCGACGTCGTCAATACCGTGGTGCCGCTGATGAAGCAGGGGGCGGTCTTCTCCTACGCCCACGGGTTCAACATCGTCGAAGAAGGGACGATGATCCGCAAGGACCTCACCGTCGTCATGGTCGCCCCCAAATGCCCCGGCTCGGAAGTCCGCGCCGAGTACGTCCGCGGTTTCGGCGTCCCGACCCTGATCGCCGTCCACGGCGAAAACGACCCCAACGGCGACGGCCTCGAGATCGCCAAGGCCCTCTGCTCCGCCCAGGGGGGGGACCGCGCCGGCGTCCTCGAGTCGTCCTTCGTCGCCGAGGTCAAATCCGACCTCATGGGCGAACAGACCATCCTCTGCGGCATGCTACAGGCCGGCGCCCTCCTCTGCTTCGACAAGATGACGCAGAACGGCATCGGCGCCCCCTACGCCGTCAAGCTCATCCAGTACGGCTGGGAGACGATCACCGAGGCCCTCAAGCACGGCGGCATTACCAACATGATGGACCGTCTCTCCAACCCCGCCAAGCTGACCGCCTACTCCCTGGCCTCCGAACTCAAGGACATCATGCGTCCCCTCTTCGAGAAGCACATGGACGACATCCTCTCCGGCGAGTTCTCCCGCGCCATGATGGAAGACTGGGCCAACGACGACGTCAAGCTCCTCACCTGGCGCGAGGAGACCGGCCAGACCGCCTTCGAGAAGACCGAAGCCGCCGGAGAGATCACCGAGCAGGAGTACTTCGACAAGGCGATCCTCATGGTCGCCATGGTCAAGGCCGGCGTCGAGCTCGCCTTCGAGACCATGGTCTGCTCCGGCATCGAGGCCGAGTCGGCCTACTACGAGTCGCTGCACGAGACGCCGCTCATCGCCAACACCATCGCCCGCAAGAAGCTCTACGAGATGAACCGCGTCATCTCCGACACCGCCGAGTACGGCTGCTACCTCTTTGCCCACGCCTGCGTCCCCCTCCTCAAGGACTTCATGTCCCGAGTGGGGACCGACGTCATCGGCAAGGGGCTCTCCGTGAAGGACAACAGTGTCGACAACAGCACCCTGGTCGCCGTCAACGCCGAGATCCGCGGTCACCTCATCGAGGAAGTCGGCGAAGAACTGCGCGCCGCCATGCAGGGGATGAAGGCCATCGTCTAGGCGGTCGCCGGACAAATCAGCAGAACGAAAAGGGGCAGGCCATTTCCGGCCTGCCCCTTTTTTCTATTCTGTTCAAGTTCTCGTGGGGGATTCGGGGGAGCCCGAAGTTACCTGCGCGGCCGGGATGATTTCACCTCGGGGGTGTGCCTCTCGGAAATTTTCTTGACGGCAAACCAGTTGAGAAGGAGAACGCCGGCAACGGTAAGGATGCCGACATATTCCATGGGGCTCTCAACGCCGCCCTTCCACCGGTCGAGAAGGAATACGCCGAGAAAACAAAGAGCGATGAGCTTGTTCGCCCAGGTCGCCCCGGTGCCGCGGATGCGCCATGCCCAACTGAGAATGTAGATATTCCCCAAGCCGTAACCCGCTGCCACGTAGGCTAAAACCCGACTCCATTCAGGAGGATTGTCGGCCGTGAATATGCCCACGGCGTAATAGACAAAGATGAAGGAGGTGAGACCGCTGAACACGGCCAACCCTGTCACAAATATCGAATTCTGTCGCATCGTTATCAGGCCTTAAGTGTGAGAGGTGGAAGGAGGAGGATGCCGGGCCATAGCCTGCGGAAGGCCCCACCTTACCATGCATCACACCGGGCAAATCAAGATTAAAAATGGCCCCAGGAGCCTGTCGGACTATACGGGCCGAAGCGAAAAATTGGATATTTGAGGATAGATTCGGGCTCGTTTGAGAGCCAATAACCGTCTCTATGGGTCGAAAAGGAGCTCGGATATGGCCCAAATAGACGATTTTGCAGCCGGCTCATGGATAGTCCGACAGGCTCCTAAAGTTTCCATTTCCAATATCTTAAGAAAGTGACAAAGTCCCGCAAGTCCGATTCTTCCCTGGCCCACGGTTTAAGACTCGTGTAGAAAAGGATCCCGTCGTTTTTATCCTTGCCCAACTTTTTATCCTCCCCGACCCGCCAATCGAGGGCCCACCAGCTCATCAGCAGCCTCTCCCGGATCTTTTCGCTCCCCTTGACATACCCCTCACGGGGGCCGCAGGTTTCGTAGAAGGAGGTTGTCCGGTCGCTTTCCAGGAGGAGCATTTCCAGGGAGCCGAGAGGCAACATCTCCATGGCGTCCGTATGGTACTTCTGCAAGGAATCGGCATCTGAAAACCATATATCCAT
The DNA here is from genome assembly GCF_001278055.1 of Desulfuromonas soudanensis. Lineage (NCBI taxonomy): Bacteria > Pseudomonadati > Thermodesulfobacteriota > Desulfuromonadia > Desulfuromonadales > Desulfuromonadaceae > Desulfuromonas > Desulfuromonas soudanensis. The sequence goes on from NZ_CP010802.1 coordinate 2,413,192, forward strand.
GACCCTGTGGGATCCCTCCCGCACCAGGACAATCGTTTTTTGCCCATCGGGGGACAAATCTTCGTAATCCAGAAGACCGGGGAGACTTTCGCCATAGACGGACTGTCGTCCGTTCTCCCAATAGTCGGGAAAACGATCTGCGGGCAGGTATGACGTGGGAACAAAAGCCAGATAGCAGCCGCAGGTATGCACCAGGGTGTATAGGACCGGCTCATTCCGGCTATTGAGCGTGACAAGGACGATCAGACCGGTATTGCGTCCCTTGCCTAAATAGAAAGGAATAAATCCGCCCGGGACCTTTTGAAAGTGTATGCGATAGACAAGATTGGTGTAAGCGTCTTTTGACGTTTCAAACCTGTCCACCCGTGTGTAGACGGTCGCTTTTGCAGGATCTACATAGACGAGCTCTTCAGAATCTTCTGTGATTTTTGCGCTCGGTGTTCCGATCCGGTTGTATTTTTCTTTAAAATTGTCTATCACAAAAACAGGTGCGTGACGGCTCAGTAGTTGCTCATCTTCCGGAACCACGTAGGCCAAAACATTTTCAAGAGGTGGGTGTACCGGGACTGTCGTACAGGAACAAAGCAGGGCGAAGAATGTGGCTGCCCATAAAACCTTCAATTTATCGTTCCTTGCATTCATAATTATCCTGCCTTGATAAAAAGTAGTGACGTTGTGGATATTCTACTAAATATTTTCCAAAGTGGGATCCCAATTCAAAAAATGTGTCCAGTCCCAGAGCGCTTTTCAAAAAGCAACAGTCCCCTCGCACCCTCATTGTCTTTCCCCTGGCGATGGCTTATGATAGGCCTTCCGGCCCGGTGCGCCGTCTCTTGAAAAAACGACACGATCCGCCCGGATTTTTATATCCGGAACAACCCCGAGAGGCTTCATGACCAATTCTGACAACAAACGATGTGACGATATCGTCGCCGAGATGCGCAAGGAAGAGCTAAACCGTCAGGCCGGATACCGGGAGAAGGCGTTGAAGCTTTTTCCCCACGTCTGCGGCCGCTGTACCCGCGAATTCGAGGGAAAAAAACTCCGTGAGTTGACGGTCCATCACAGGGACCACAACCACGACAATAACCCCCCCGACGGCAGCAACTGGGAACTGTTGTGTCTCTACTGCCACGACCACGAGCATACCCGGGGCATACAGGAGCAGCGCAGCTCAGACGGCCCGACCGAGCAACAGGTCCGCCCCTCCCTCGGCCATTCCCCCTTCGCCGCCCTCGGTGACCGCTTCAAGGGATCAAAGTAGAGCGCCAAAGCGAACGCCCCGACGACAACAGGTACACAAAAGGCAGTCCTTCAGGGGCGGCCTTTTGTGTACCTGTTGAGATACAAGCCCTTGGTGATACCGAGTTTTTCAAACATCAGCGTTCGCTCCCTCGTATTGCTCCCGACATGAAAGAGGCGGGTCAGAAAAAGACCAAATATCAATGCCTTTCACTCATAAAAAAATCCTTGATGATCTTGCAATTTGCCAGCCGACTGTTAGTAAGTAAAATCAGGTCAGAAAAAATTCCTGACTTTGAGCCCGACAAAGCCAAACCCTCCGCGAGGAGGGGACGGAAAGTGACGGATCTTCCCGAAGTGAAGATGGCCGAGCTGCCGAAGGAGAAACCATCCGGAGGACGCTTGGTCTTTTTTTTCATTCAGTGTGACAGTTTTCAATGCTGGAACCTGCCGGAAGAACAACTCACGGAAGGAGGATAGTCAATGAAAACGGCGAAGCAAATCTACTATCGTGCAGCCATCTCGATGCTGGCTGCGACCTTGATGCTCTGGGGTGGCGGGGCCGTGGCCTCGACACAGATCCTGCAGGTTCCTCTGCCGGGCAAAGCCATTCCGAAGTTCATTGATCCCTTGCCCATTCCGGCCCGCATCGACGGCACTCTGCCTTTAACCGTCACCATGTCTGAATTCGACCAGCAGGTCCTCCCCCTCCCCTTCCCCCTGACCACCGTCTGGGGTTATAACGGCACCTACCCCGGGCCGACAATTGTGGCGCAGCGGGGGACGCCGACCAACGTGACCTATATCAACAATCTGGTCGATCCGGCCAACCCGGCCAATCCGCCCAAGCTGCAGAAATACCTGACCGTCGATCAGACCCTGCACTGGGCCGATCCTCTGACCTGCATGATGACACCGGGTTGCAACATGATGCTCCCCTATGCCGGTCCCGTTCCCGCCGTCGCCCATCTGCATGGAGGAGAAGTCCCCTCGGCCTTCGACGGCGCCCCCGACGCCTGGTTCACCCCCAATGCCGCCGGAGCCCCGGTCTCGACCGGCCCGGGATTCGTCACCAACGTCTACTCCTACCCCAACGCCCAGCAGGGAACCACCCTCTGGTACCATGACCATGCCCTCGGCACCACCCGGCTCAACGTCTATGGCGGTCTGGCGGGATTCTACTTCCTGCGCGATCCGGCCAACACACCGACCAACCTCCCCGGCGGAGCGGCGGACAACCCGATGTACGAAGTCGAGGTGGTCATCCAGGACCGAATGTTCGACACGGCCGGCCAATTGCTCTTCCCCGACCTCGGCATCAACCCGACCATACATCCCTTCTGGATTCCCGAGTTCGTGGGGGACGCCATCGTCGTCAACGGCAAGACTTGGCCGGTCTTCAACGTCGAGCCGCGCAAGTACCGTCTGCGCCTGCTCAACGGTTCCAACGCCCGCTTCTACAGCATGGCCCTGATCAACCCGGTGACCGGCGCTCCCGGGCCAGCCTTCTGGCAGATCGGCACGGACGGCGGCTTCCTCGACGCACCGACCCTTCTCAACGATCCGGTCGCCCTGGCCGCCGGGCTCCCCTCGCCGCGGATGCTCATCGCTCCTGGTGAACGGGCCGATATCATCATCGACTTCAGCGCCTATGCCGGACAGACCCTGCTGCTCAACAACACCGCCCGCACCCCCTTCCCCAAAGGGGCACCCGTCGATCCCAAAACCACCGGCCAGATCATGCAGATCGTGGTCGGCACCACCGTCACCACCCCCGATACCGCCGTCTTCAATCCGGCCCTTCCCGGCGCCACCCTGCGCGGCGTCAATCCCATCCTTCGCCTCAATCCTGCAACTGCCACCCTCACCCGGCAGCTGACCCTCAACGAGGTGATGGGCATGGGAGGCCCCCTTGAGGTGCTGCTCAACAACACCAAGTGGAACGGGCTTCAGGCCGGAACGGCCACCCCCATTCCCGGAAGCACACAAGTGGGAACCAACTGGTTGACGGAACTCCCACGGATAGGGGACACCGAGGTCTGGGAGATCGTTAACCTGACAGCCGACGCGCACCCGATCCACCTCCACCTGACTCAGTTCCAGCTCCTCAACCGTCAGCCGTTCCAGACGAATAAGTATCTCAAGGCCTACAATGCGGCCTTCCCCCTTGGCGCATTTCTGCCGGCCAATGGCCCGCCCTACCCCTACTCCAACATCGGCAACCCGACCCTCCCGGTCGGCAGCACCGTGGTGGGTGGAAATCCGGACGTCACCCCCTACCTGCAGAAGAATCCGGCACCAGCTCTGGCCAACGAAAACGGGTGGAAGGATACGGGCATCGTCTACCCCGGCGAGGTGACTCGTTTCGTGGTCCGCTACGCCACACAGGATGCTCCGCTGACCACATTGGCCGGGACCAACACCTTCCCCTTCGACCCGACCGCGGGGATTGGAACCCTGGATGCCTTCGGCTTCCCCGGGGGTACGGGCTATGTCTGGCACTGCCACATCCTCGATCATGAGGACAACGAAATGATGCGCCCCTACATGGTCCAACCGTAGGACGCGTTAAAAGGTACGAACTCACCGGGCGGCGTCCGTCCTGGCCGCCGCCCGGTTTTTCTCCCCTGCTGCCGTCAAATCACACCGGGCTGGCGGAAAGGAAAATGTCGATGTTTCCCATACATGTAAAATTAGCCCTGGGGCTATTGGCCCTGTGTCTCTGGAGTTGCTCCTCTGTTGTGGCCTCCAACATACCCCAGCCGCCGACTTCCCTGCACCTTGCAGTGGCGGAGGGTGCTGTTCACCTGAGCTGGTCCCCTGCTGCGGGAACGTCCGAAGGGATCTCGAGTTATGAAATTGCCCGTGCGGAGCTTTTCGGCGGACCTTTCGTCGTCATCGGCACCGTCGGCGGAGACACTTTGCAGTACATCGACGCTACTGCGCCTCCCGAAACCATTCTCTATTACCAGGTCAGAGCCCGCGCGGGGGGGAAGGTCTCCGATTATTCACAACCCGTTTCCGGCGAGGTGCCGGCCTCGTTACCATAGGCCTACTTCTCCTGGTCCGGCAAAGGCCAAATGCAGGTCCACCAACAGGACCCGTTTCCCAGGCCTGCCAGCGGCAGAAGCATACAAGGTCGCCCTGCCCGGGCGACCTTTTTTTCAAACAGGAGCGTTCACTGAACGTTGCTATTCTGTTTACCCGAAATTCTACTGAAGAACGTCCTGATTGATTTACCTCGCATTATCTCCTGTTGTATTAATTTTGCGCTACTTGTCTGGAGGACCTCAGCCCTTCAAGGGCGAGACGAAGAGATGGAAGTCAAAATGGCGAACAAGGGAGCAAATCGAACCTGGGTTAAAATGAGACCCGAAACGGACTTGCAAAAGATTTTCAAATTTTTCATGGTGGGTCATATTTCACCCTTTGCAACCAGATACCTCAAATTTAGGACCATAATTTTAGCAGGCTGTTGAAAAACTATTTGCCCAAGCCCTTGATTTTGCTGGCCTTCATATCTTGATTTTGTTATAATTTTGCGCATAAACGTCTGATATTGCAGGAGAAAACGTTATGCGCGGAGAAGACCAGAATCAACAGGCCATGTTCAGTTATGTTTCACCGGAAGCTCGGGTTCCCAAGGATCACCCCTTGCGTCCGATTCGGATCATGGTCGACAGCGCCTTCAATGATCTGGCTCCCTTGTTTCGGGAGATGTATTCGCATACCGGCCGGCCGTCAATTCCGCCGGAGCAGCTCTTGCGAGCCTCTTTACTGCAAGTGCTCTACTCCATTCGTAGCGAGCGGATGCTGGTTGAGCAACTGGATTACAACCTGTTGTTTCGTTGGTTCGTCGGGCTGTCCATGGACGACAAGGTCTGGAATCATTCCACCTTCTCCAAGAACCGGGAGCGCCTGATGCAATTCGAGGTTGCGACGGCGTTTTTCCAGGCGACCAAGGGACTTGCCGAGCGGGCCGGACTGATGTCGAAAGACCACTTTACCGTAGATGGAACCCTGATCGAAGCCTGGGCCTCGATGAAAAGTTTCCGCCCCAAGGATGATCAGGATCAAGACCCGCCAGCAACGGGCGGCCGCAACCCTGATGTTGATTTCAAAGGACAAAAGCGCAAGAACGACACGCATCAGTCGATCACCGATCCGGATGCCCGACTCCTCAAAAAGGGCAAAGGAAAGGAATCGAAACTCTGCTACATGGGTCATGCCCTGATGGAAAACCGCAACGGCATGGTGGTCGACAGCCGCCTGACTCTGGCCAATGGCACCGCCGAATGGGATGCCGCCCTGGAGATGGTTGAAAATCTGCCGGGCACAAATCGGGTCACGGTCGGCGCAGACAAGGGCTACGATGTTCCGGTCTTCGTCGATGGTTTACGGGAACGGTTGGCAACGCCGCATGTGGCTCGGAAAGACAAGGGCACTGCGATTGATGAACGAACCACCCGTCATGAAGGCTACCGGGTCAGCCAGAGAATCCGCAAGCGGGTTGAAGAAATCTTCGGCTGGCTCAAAACTGTCGGCTGTCTGCGCAAGACGCGACATCGAGGGCTTGACCTGGTCGGTTGGATATTCGAATTCGCCATGAGCGCTTATAATTTGACCCGAATGCGTAACTTGATTTGGTCAACATAGGCAAAAAGGGCAAAGACTGCCGATTGATGGCAGAAAAACGGCCTTAACGGGCCACTAAACAAGGAGAATTGGCAAGAAACCAACGAAACACAGATTGTCAAAGATCAAAAAAATGATTTCGGGAGGGAACAGGTCGCCTCCCAGTTGGTTTTTCAACGACCTGTTAGGACCCTATTTATATTTTTACTGCCAATAAATTGAAAAAAACATTTTATCCTCCATTGCATCATGATATAAGGAAACTTCAACAACACCTTAATGGAGGTTTAAATGTCCAAAATTCTCGAAATGGCAGCAGATATCGTTTCTGCTCACGCTTCCAACTCGAAGATGTCCAAAGAAGAACTGGTCGCTGAGCTGCAGGAGGTATTTTCTGCTCTTAGTTCCCTCGAGAAGGGAGAGGCAATCGGAACTGAACTGCCTGCGGGGGAAGAAGCTGCTCCTTCTATTACCCGGCGCAAAGCCTTTGGCAAGAAACAGATCACCTGCATGATCTGCGGCAAAAGCTTCACCACTCTTGCGCGCCATCTCAAGACGGCTCACGACATAAAGCCGGGTGCTTATCGCAAGCAGTTTGGCATCCCTGCGGGTACGGCTCTTGCGGCCAAAGACTACTCCGAGAGCAGACGGCAGATGGCCATAGACAAGGATCTCGGTGCCGGACTGGCCAAGGCTCGGGCGGCCAGAGGCAAGGGCAAAAAGAAGTAAAAAACCAGGCGGGGGGAAAATACGGTTCGGTTAAATTCCGACCCGGCGCCCTCTTTAGCTCCAGACCAACAGAGAGCGCAAGGCTATCAGCTTGCGCTCTCTGCGTTTTTGACCGGATGAATTAGGGAGCCGTCCTAGTTTGCCCCCCTGAAGGAGATTTCTCCCTTTTCCTGAACGTGAATCCGGGGGCCAGGTCGACCGATATCCAGTTTGGCGTTCAGGTCGTAGGAAAAGGTATCTTGCGGCCGGTTCATCAGGGACGCAATGAGGCTGATGCTACGGATGAGATCTGCCGTCGCCGTCAGGATGATATCCCCCTCGCCATAGGCCTCGATCACAGGAAGGTCGTGGGAAGCTCCGGTCAGCACCTTGTGCCCTTCCAGAATCACCGAATAGACGATCCCCTCAAGCTTGAGCGCCGAGCGGTTCGGGTTGACAATATGCAGACCGATTTCAAACTTCGGCGCCATCCCCTCCGAGGGTAGAATACGGAAGGAACTGACCCCCACCGTCGGCGTTTCAAAACCGGGTTCCAGGCCGAGGCAGCCGAACAACGAACCGAAGGCGGCCAGACAGACGACAATACTTGCGAGTCTCTTCATGAATTCGTTCCCCTCACCCCTGATGTCTTATCCTGACAAGCCGATGCTCCTCCAAAAAAAGGACCGTTCGTACTGAGCGCCAGGACATGGCTTGCCGATTCAGTATACTCGAAAAACCGGGCCTTGACGAACCGTCTCCCCTTCCGGCCGTAGAGACGAAAGGAAAAGCTTCAACGCGGAGAGCGCAGAGAAAGTACAGAGATCGCGGAGAAGGGCAGAACCGAAAGCTTTTTTGGTAGGCGCTTCGAGGCAAGTGAGCACCGCGAACGGACGATGAGAATGAAACAAAAAAAACCGGAGCATCTCAGCTCCGGTTTTTTCGATTTCAGTCCCCGCTTTTCGCCAAGAACCCTAGCGCAGCAGGCGCGCCAGGTACAGGAAGGTTCCTCCGACGGAAAGGCTGGCCAGAACGTTGCCGGCGTGGCTGACCATGAAAGAGAGATTGTAGCGGAAAGGATAGGTACCACGCAGGGTATCGAGTTCATAGATCCGAATGTAGAGGGCCGCCCCTTTCCAGAGAAAGATGAAAACGAATATGGCGATGAAGGCGAGAAAGCCCTTGCTGATGGGACTGTCCTTGATATTGAGGTAGATCTTGCGGATCATGTCGATGTTGATCAGCGACAAAAAGACCCAGTTGGTGAGGCTAACGATCTTGATCAACTCAAGGGTGGCCGAATCGGGAACAGGGTTGATCAGGATAAAGGCCAGGGAGGCGGCGATGACTGCCAGGGTGCCGAGATAGACGGTGCTCTTTTTCCCTTCGATCTCCAGGGTTTTGGAAAAGACATAATATTCCTGGAACCCGTGGGTCATGACCATGATGGAGATGGTTCCGATGATCAGGCCCATCGCCTCGACCTGGGGGAGGTCGGCCCAGGGGAGGAAGGGCATGGCCCTGGGGATGACCTCACCGACGAGAATGAGAAAGAACCCGACGGCGATGCTTGTCCAGACCCGGGCCGTGCCGAGGCTGAAGTAGAAAGACACGATGCCGGCGATCAGCCAGAATGCGACCTGCAGCAACTCCCAGTTCATATGACCTGCCTCCTGAATAAATGTGTACGCGCCGGCACAAGCGTCCCGGCAGAAATGGCATGTTTACTTGAGGAAGGCGCCGAGACCCTTCTGCATTTCCTCGACCATCGTCTTGACCGCCGAGGGGCCGGCGACGAGCTTGGCGGCCTTGGCCAACCGCTCGTAGAAGCCGGAGAGGCTATCGGCGCCCAGAGGCACGCCCTTGTCGAATTCTTTCTCCACCAGGGAAACGCCGATTTTGCCGATGTGCTTCTCGGCCGTTCCCCGCAGCAGGGACAGCACCTTCTGCTGCCGGTCCTTTTCGACAACCTCCTTGCTGCGGTTTGCTTCTTCGACCTGGGTGCGGCGCTGGCGGACGACGCCGTCCTGGATTTTTTGCCAGACGCTGAGAAGATCGATGGTCTGGAGGAGATTGACCGCCCCCCCCTCGCCGTTGTTCGTGGCCAGAAGGACATCGATCTTGGCGCCCGGCTCCCGGGCCACGGACATGGAGTGACCGGCGGTGGTTTCGATATCGGTGGAGCCATCATGAAAGAAACCGAGGGGGTTGCCGTCACGGTAGAAGATCAGGGCGACATGCTCCTTGGTGTAGATACGCAGACAACCGCTCATCTGATCCTCTTTGAGCTTGGCCAGCAGCGCCTTGATGTCGATCAGTTTAAGATCCTGCCCCTTGTAGAGGACCTCGCCGTGGAGGAGGGCATGAATACTGCGGGCCAGTTCGGTGGAGAGGCGGTAGATGTCGAGGGTCGCCCCCCCGGCCAGGGATTGCTCGAATATGCGCTCAAACGCCGCCTCGTTGACCAGGCGCTCTCCGTCCCGCGCCCATTCGAAGAGAGCGCTGATCAGGCTCCCCGCCTCGAAGATGACAACTCCTGTCCCGGTCTTGGTCTCGAAACGCAGGTAGCCGGTAAAAGTGCCGGACTGGAGTTTACGGAGAGCTTCGGGCAAATTGATCTTGCCCGGATCGATCTTTTCCTTGACGGGGTTTCCCCGCGGCAACAGGATCATGGACAGGCCTCGAACAGATGGAGAGTGGGAACGATTGGCGAAAAGAATTGAAAAATCCTAAACTTATTAACCCATTTGACCATTCTTGTCAACAATGATCGCCCCCGGTGTCCACCAAACGCCCCGATCGGTCGGAATGGCCGCAGCAGGCTAGGAGCCGGTCGGACTATACGGGCCGAAGCGAAAAATTGGATATTTGAGGTCAGATTCGAGCTCGTTTGAGGGCCAATAGTCGTCTCTATTGGTCGAAAAGGAGCTCGGATATGGACCAAATAGACGATTTTGCAGCCGGCTCATGGATAGTCCGACAGGCTCCTATGCCCGGGGGAAAACCTCCCGCAGGACCCGGCGACGCCAGGAGGAAAACCGCGCCCGTCCCTCCCCTTCGAGAAAGCGCCGGGGAGCCCCCGCATCGAGGGTCACCAGAAGAATCTCCCGATAGAGTTCCTCAACCGGCCGGCCGCAGGCCCCCTGCCAGAAGTGGTCAAAGAGGCCGTCCTCAGCGGCGATCATCTGCTCGGCCACCACCTCGGCGCTGCCGCCGTCGAAAAGCCGCAGGGTAAACGCCGATTCGGGACCGCTTTCGTCCACCGAAACGGTCTCGAAAACGAGTCCGCCATCGGTTCCGGCCAGGGTTTTCAGATCGGTATTCTCCAGGAGTCGCGCCAGGCACCGACCATGGATGAAGCCCCGCCTCCGACTGCGCTGATCGAAGAAGAAATGCCCCTCCTCCCCCTGGATCCCGGCTCCGCAGACCGGACAATCCCCCACCAGTCGCCGAAGGCGGGGGGTCGATTCTCCGCCGGACGATGCGTCGTTGCCGAGGGACGAGAGGGCGGCAAATCCCTCTCCGTAGCGGTCGAGGACGAAGGAGGCGACCTCCCGAAACTGGCGGTGGACGACGGTGGTTCGGGCATGGGTCAGCACCGGATAGACCCGGCTGGTCAGATTGGTGGCCAATCCTTCGACCTTGGGACTCTTGGCGATGAAGGTGTCGAGAACCTGGTATCCCCGTTCCCGGGCCGAGAAGACCAGGAATTCCCGGATGCCGATGTTCTCCCGCAGCCGAAGCCGGGCGTCGATCAGGCTCGGCACCAGCCAGAGGGAGGAAGGGTCTCCTCCCCCGGCGACCAGGGCCTGTTGCACCGATGCGGCATTGACCAGGGAAGGACGGTCCTTGACCGGGACCAGGACGAGGTCGGCCGCCGCCAGGGCGCTGCGGGTAAAGTAGTCGAGGATGGGGCGGGTATCGAGAACGAGAATACCGCCGAAGCCGGACCCGGCCAGGGCTTTTCGCAGCCGAAGGCAATCGTCGTCGGGAGGAGAAAGATCCCGCTCCGAGGCGAGAAACTGCACCCCGTATTCCCCCATGGTCGCCAGGTCGGCGACGGGGTCCATCTCGAAGAGGCCGGCGACCGAACGGCCGCTGTTTCGTCCGATGGCGAACATGTTGTCGACGCTGAAGTGATTGTCGAAGGAGGCGATGGTGACCGGCAGGTCCTCGTGGAGAGCCTTAAGATAAACGGCCAGATTGGTGGCGAGCGTAGTCTTCCCCACCCCCCCCTTTTCACTGGCCACGGCAACCACAAAGGGCCGACACTGGTTCATGAGCCCCTCATCATGCGGTTTCGACCATTTGCAGCGCCTCCCAGCGCGGATAGAGGTCGGCGATCAAATCCTGCAGTTCCCGGTGCCGGGCCGAAACGGTACGCCAGCGCTCCTGATCGCGGTAGAGTTCAGGGTCGGCCATCTCTCCCTCAAGGACGGCCAGCTCCCCTTCCAGGGCTTCGATGGCCTCCTCCACCTCGGCCAACTCCTTCTGGCGGCGCCGGTCGTTTTTTTTGCTCTCCTTGCGCTCCTCCTGGCTGCGCTGCCGTTCCCCTCGCCCCTCTCCCGCGCCTTCCGGGGCGCTGGAGGTTTCCACCCGCAAGCGACTGTGGCTGATATCGCCGACGGTCTCTTTGCTGCGCAAAAAATCCTCGTAATTGCCGAAATGGGAAATGGCCTTTCCGTCGCCGACCTCAACCACCCGGGTGGCCAGAGCATCGACGAAGTAGCGGTCGTGGGAAACGAAGACCAGCCCCCCGGTATAGTGCTGCAGGGAATCGAGAAGAACCTCCTTGGACTTGAGATCGAGGTGGTTGGTCGGCTCGTCGAGGAGGAGGAGGTTGGCCGGTCGCAAAAGGAGGATGGCCAGAGCCAGCCGGTTGCGTTCACCCCCGGAGAGGACCGCCACCTTTTTGTGGACATCGTCGCCGCTGAAGAGAAAGGCGCCGAGAATATCCCGCACCCGGGGAACCATCTCGAAGGGGGCGTCGTCGGTGATCTCCTCGAGAACGGTCTTCCCCGCATGGAGGACCTTGGCCTGGTCCTGGGCAAAGTAAGCCGAAATCAAATTGTGCCCTTCCGTTCGGGTTCCTTCAACGGGGGGCTCGACTCCCGCCAGAATCCGCATCAGGGTCGACTTGCCGGCTCCGTTGGCCCCGACCAGGGCGATGCGGTCCCCGCGTTCGACGCAGAGATCGATGCCGTCGAGAACGGTCAGCGGGCCGTAACGCTGAACGACACCCTTGAGTTCCAGAGCCTGCCGCCCCCCCTTGGGAGGATCGGGGAAACGGAAGGTAATTTTTTTGCGGGCTGGAGGGACCTGGATCCGTTCGATCTTCTCGAGCTGCTTGACCCGGCTCTGCACCAGAGAGGCCTTGTTGGCCTGAAAGCGGAAGCGGCCGATGAACGCCTCAATCTTGGCGATTTCCTCATTCTGTCGGGCCTTGGCCTCCTGCAGAGCGGCCACCCGTCGCTCTCTCTCCTCGAGATAGCGGCTGTAGTTGCCCGGGTATTCGGTGAGGGCGCCGTTCCAGACTTCGACGATCCGTCCGACCACCTGATCGAGAAAGAACCGGTCGTGGGAAACCAGGACGACGGCAAAGGGGTAGGCAGCCAGATATCCCTCGAGCCAGTCCCGGGCCGGGAGGTCGAGGTGATTGGTCGGTTCGTCGAGGAGGAGAAGGTTCGGCTTCTGCAGCAAAAGCTTGGCCAGGGCGATGCGCATCTGCCAGCCGCCGGAGAAGTGGTCGCAGGGCTTGTCCCAATCCGTTTCGGCAAAACCGAGTCCGCGCAGAACCCGGCCGATCTCCGCCTCCATGGCATAGCCGTCGCGCTGCCGGAAAGTCTCCTGCACCTCGGAATAGCGGGCCAGGTCCCCCTCATCATGACGCAGGGCGATGGCCTCTTCGAGGCGGGTCAGCTCGGCCTCCATCTTCAGGAGTTCGGCCAGGGCGCTGCGGACCTCGTCAAAGAGCACGGTCCCCCGATGTTCCAGTCCGTCCTGGGGGAGATAGCCGAAGGTGGTCCCCCGGGCGACATGAAGGTCGCCGCCGTCGGCGGAAACCGTGCCGGCCAGCATCTTGAGGAGGGTGGTCTTGCCGGCTCCGTTCTCTCCGCAGAGACCGATGCGATCGCCCGGGCGGATGTGCCAGTTAATGCCGGCAAAGAGCTTCCGGCCGCCGAAATCTTTGATTATGGATCGTAGATGCAACATGCGCCCTTTATACCATAAGTTACCCCCATCTTGAAACACAGAAGCAGCTCTCGGAGGACACCGCTCCTCCGCGCCGGAGTATCCCCGACCGGGGCCGCCTTTGCCCTATCCAAAACACCTTTTGTCTGCTATAGTTTGCGTATTTCCGGAGGGGTTGCTAACCTCCGACTCAGGAACCCACGGGCATGCATGCGCCCTGGAAGATAGATAAGGCCTAAGGCCCCCAGTCCCCATCGCCCTTCGGCTCGAGAGAAGAGGCGCAGGCAAAGACCGGGTGGACGCAGAGTTTTCCGCCGACCGCACCCGACTGCCGGATGCAGGGCGGCGGCAGAATATCAGGCGGTTTCGGATCGATCCGGCATCCCCCCAGCCGACCGGCCAGACTCCCCTTAAGAGCACCATGCTCCGGGGGACGCCTCCGGGGCTTTAGGGATGCCGACATCGGGAAACCGCACGGGAAGCCGACCGGCTGACCCGGTAACCACACCAGGGAGCGCCCCGCGGGACGTTCCGGAAGGATCTACATGAGCAAGAAGATGCTGATTAACGCCACCCATCCCGAGGAAAACCGGGTGGCCATCGTCGAGGACGGCATCCTGACCGAACTCGACATCGAAGTTGCCGGAAGGGAGCAGACCCGGGGGAATATTTACAAGGGGCTGGTCGTTCGCGTCGAACCGGGGCTGCAGGCCGCCTTTGTCGACTACGGCGGCGACCGTTTCGGCTTTCTCCAGATGGGGGAGATCCACCCCAACTACTTCAAGGCCTACGAATCCAGCCACGAGGGGAAGGGGCGTCCGCGCATCACCGACATCCTTCACCGCGGACAGGAACTCCTGTTGCAGGTCGTCAAGGAAGAGCGGGGGACCAAGGGCGCCGCTCTCACCACCTTCCTCTCCCTCCCTGGCCGCTACATGGTGCTGATGCCCGACAGCGACACCAAGGGGGTCTCCCGCAAGATCGAGGAGGAATCCCAGCGTAAGGCCCTCAAGAGCGCCATGGCCTCCCTTGACCTCCCGCAGAATCTCGGCTACATCGTCCGCACCGCCGGCATCGGCCAGTCCAAGGAAGAGCTGAAGCGGGACTTCGACTATCTGCGCCGGGTCAACGAAAACATCCAGGCCCTGGCCAAAAAGGTCAAGTCCCCCGCCCTGATCTACAAGGAATCGAACCTGGTTATCCGCTGCATCCGCGACTACTTCAGCGCCGATACCGACGAAGTGCTGGTCGACGATCCGGAGGTCTTCCAGGAAGCCAAGGACTTCTTCCAGCAGGTCATGCCCGAGTATGCACGGCTGGTCAAGCTCCATCAGGAGCGACGCCCGATCTTCTCCCGCTACCAGATCGAAGAGCAGATCGAAACCATCAGCAAGAACAAGGTCCCCCTCCCCTCCGGCGGCTCCATCGTCATCGACTCCACCGAAGCGCTGGTGGCCGTCGACGTCAACTCGGGGAAGATGTCCGGCGAATCGGGGGTCGAAGCCACCGCCTTCAGGACCAACATGGAAGCCGCCGTCGAAGTCGGACGCCAGCTGCGGCTGCGCGATCTCGGCGGACTGATCGTCATCGACTTTATCGACATGCGCGACCGCAAACACATCCGCGAGATCGAGAAACAGGTCGCCGCCGCCCTCAAGGACGACAAGGCCCGGGTCACCGTGGGGCGCATCAGCCAGTTCGGTCTCCTCGAGCTCAGCCGCCAGCGCATCAAGGCCATCCTCGCCGAAGGGACCTTCCTCCCCTGCCCCCACTGCCAGGGGAGCGGCCAGGTCAAGAGCCCCGAAGCCCAGGCCATCGCCTTTCTCCGCAAACTGCAGGCCGCGGCGGCCAAGGGGCAGGTCGGCCGCATCGAGGGGGAAGTCCCGCTCGACGTCGCCACCTACCTCCTCAACAGCAAGCGCGAAGAACTCCTGGGGATGGAACGGCGGCACAACCTGACCATTCTCGTCAAGGGGCGCCCCGACTTCATGGCCAGTCAGGCCGAAGTGACCATCCACAAACGGGAGAAGGAAGAAGTCGCCGCCGAGTATATCGAGTCCTCTTCTTTTGCCCAGATGCCGATGACGGACTACCTGGAGGAGGCCGTCGTCGAAGCCCCGGAAGAGAGGGAGGTCGAAAACGAACTCCCCGCCGGCGAAGAGGGGGGCAAAAAGAAACGCCGCCGCCGGCGCAAGAAGAAAAAGGGGAGCGAAGACGGCGGAGCACCGACCGAAGGGAGGGGCGAAGGCGAAGGCGAAGAAGATTTCGAGGAGGGAGAGGCGCCAGAGGAAGAGGTGCCGGATTTGGCCGCGGCCACGGAGGAGGGACTCCCCGTCCTCCTTCATGTCGCCGTCGAAGGTGAGAGTGAAGAGGGCGTCAAACGCAAACGGCGCCGGCGGCGCAAGAAGAGGCCCGCAGAGGCTGCCGCGGAAGCGGCTCTGTCCGGGAACGGCACCGATTCCCCCCGGCATGAGGAGCCCTCCGCCATCGCGCGCCCTCTGGACCTGTCCCCCCCCCTGGCCCCTGCCGCACCCACCCGGGCGGACGTCCTGCCTGAAGCCCCGGCCGGCGGGGAAAAAACAAGGCCGGAGCGCAAGCGCCCTCCCCGGGCCAAAAAGGGTGTTGCGACCGCTGATACCCCCGTGGCCGAGGAAGTGACCCCGCCTTCCCCGGCGGCAGCCGCAAAAGAGACGTCGGAACCGGCGAAGAAAACCCGCACACCGGCCAAGAAGACGGCGCCGGCCAAAACGCCCCTTCCTCCGGCCGATGAGGCGGGCGCAAAGCCGGCCGAAGCAAAGGCCGCTAAAAAGACGGCGACCCGGGCCAAACCCAAGGCCAAAGTAGCAGCCACCTCCAAGGAGAGCCCGGTCAAGGAGGGAGCCGCCGAGAAACCGGCCCCGAAGGCAGCCCCCCGCAACCGCACCCGAAAGGGCGCTGCCGCTCCCGGCGCAGAGGAGATCCCCGGCGCTGCCGCGGAAAAAGCGAAAAAAAGGGCGCCCCGCAAGAAGGCGCCGAAGGTGGAAACGTCCGAAAGCGGAGAATAATCCGCTCCTGATAAGCAAAGGCCGGGACAAGCGTCCCGGCCTTTGCTGTTTGTACCGCCCTACCCCTTCAAAAATACGACCAGCGCCCCCTCACCTCCGTGCTGCCGGGGCGCCCTCCCCCATTCGACGACCCAGGCTCCGGCCTGATGGGTAAGGTAGCGTTCGATCTCGGTGCGTAGCACCGGTTCACTCCCGGAACCGAGACCGCGGCCGGTAATGATGAGCACGGTACGGAACCCCTGATAGACGCTGTTTTCGAGAAAAAACCGGACCTTTTCCCGGGCCTGATCGCGATGGAGGCCGTGGAGATCGAGCCGCGCCTCGGGAAGGAGTTGGCCGCGGCGCACCAGACGCATCCGCCGGGGTTCGGCCCGCACCTCCTCCTCAGGGGAAAATTCATCCTCGAAGACCGCATCCATGGTCCCCAGTGCCGCGCAAAAAAGTTCCTGGTCCGTCGGGGGGGCAAGGGTCCTAATCTTCTCCGTACCCTCCCCTGTCTCCTCCTCCGGAGCCTCTTCGTGGGAAGCCTCTGGGCCACCGGGAGAGAGACCGAGGCGCTCCATCTCCTCGGCGAAAAGCGTCCCATCGTCCCTGGGCTCCTCCTCGAGGGCCGGTTCGGGGAGAGCCTTGGACACCGGGGGGACCGGCTTTTTCGGTTTGTCGTTGGAAACGCAAAACCCCTTCAGGGAGGCGAAGGGGTTCTGGGGGGATTTTCTGGATTTTTTTCCGGGAGCCAAAATCAGCGCCTCACGATCTTTCGCCGCCCCTGAATCGCCTTGGTCTGCTGCTTGATGAGAGCCCCGGGCTTTTCGAGGTGAAACTGGTACCACATATCCCCGTAGTCCTGCATCCTCATCCGGTTCCCGACCCGCAACGCCTGCAGGTTGGCCTCCAGATGCTCGTCGCCGCCGCACTTCTTGATCCCCTTCTCCATGGCGGCAATCGCCTTCTCCTTTTCCCCGACCTTATCCAGGCACAGGGCATAGAGGTTCCACAGGAGGGGTTCCTTTTTCGTCGCCGCCGTGGCTTTCTGGAAGGTTTCGATCATCTTGGCGGTCTTGTTGCGCTTCATATAGCAGATACCGAGCATCGCCATCGCCACCCAGTGGCGGACAAAGCCTTTTTGCAGGAACTCGAAGGCTTTGGCAAAATCGCGGCGCAGGTAGAGGAGCATGCCGATCTGGGCATCGATCTGCGGTTTGACGTAGAACTGCCAGGCGCCGTATTTGTAGCCGCTTTCCAACGTCTTGACGGCCTTTTCGATCCGCCCGGCCTGGATGTCGCGCTGGGCGATCTCCATGAGGTCGCCGACCTTTTTCATGACATGTCGCATGAGCAGGATATAGACGCCGGCAAAGGCGATCAGGGCGATGATGGCGACATACCATATGTTGAGCCCGGCCAAGAAATAAAGGGTGACGACAGCGAGGGCGCAGACCAGCAGAGAAATGGCGAGATTGAACATGCGGGAGGGGATTCCTTTCGGGGATTACGAGCGAGCAGAGTTTAGCAATCCCGCCCTCAAATGTCAAAACCAATGTCGCCGGAGGGTAGAGGAAAAAGGGGGCGGCAGCTCCCCGGGAATCTAGCGGGGGAGACAGGGATGCCAGACCAGACGGTCGATTCCGCACCCTTGCAGATCGCCGGGGAGGTCGTCGTTGGAAAGGAACTGGGTGTTGCCCCGCTGCAGGAGGGGGAGTTGGCTGCGGGGGCTCTCAAGAACAAAGACCTCGCCGCAGGAAGAATCGCACCCCTCCGCCCTATTTCCGTCGCGGAAAGGACAGTTGCGGCTCGAGGTCACCATGGCAAAGGGGTAATGAAGGGAAGCGCGAAGTCCGTCGGGAAGAGGAGATATCCCCTGCAGCAGATTGTCGAGTTCCACTCGGTATATTCCCGTCTCGGCAAGAAACCGCTCCGCCTCGGGGGAATACCAGCTCCCTTGACGGAAATAGCGGGACTCGTCGGCGGTGAGTTGAAGATCGAGGATTTCCGGACCCCGTTTTTGCCCCGAAAGGACCCTCCCGAGGATGACCGGGATGCCGGGAGCCGTCTCCTGCACCAGGGAAAGTGCCCCCCAGTCGGAAATGAGGATTTCGTCCCCGGGAGCCAGAAACGGGGAGATCTTCTCGAGAACCCGGCGCAGGGGGGCCAGAAAGGGCTCGACGATGACCGGCGTGGCGAGGGTGAAGGGGACGGCGCAGCGGCGGGCGGCTTCCATGGCGGCGAGGATCTCCGCGGCCTCCGGAAAGGTCCAGGGACAGAATTCGGCCCCGAAATAGAGCCGGCCGACCCAGGAGGGGAGATCGTCGTCGGGACGGCTCAGAAAGAGGGCCCGCTCCATGCTACCCTCGACTCCCGCCCGCAACCATCAGTGTCAGTTTGTCCCCGGGGCGGAGGATGTGGTCGGCCGAGAGTTCGTTCCAGGCCATGATCTGCCGGGTATTCACCGAAAACTGCTTACCGATCCCCCAGAGGGTATCCCCGGCGCGGACCTTGTAGACGATCTTGCGCACCGGCCCGTCGTCCTTCGTCCCCTTGCCGGCCACCGTTTGCGGCTTGACGGCCTTGGCCGCCCCGGCGGAAACGACGAGCGTCTGACCGGGGCGAATGGTGTTGCTCCATCCGAGACGGTTCCAGACCCGTAGCTCTTTTTCGGAAACATTGAAGCGCCGGGCGATTTTCCACAGGCTGTCCCCCGAGCGCACCGTATAGGTCTGGCGGCGGCTGCGGACATAGTCGTCCTTGAGCTCATCCACCGGAAGGCTGGTATACCCCTTTTTGAGAGGGAGGATGAGATCGGCGCCGATGCGCAGCGCCTTGGGGTTTTTGATGCCGTTGAGAGCGATGATGTCGGCGACCCGGATCTTGTATTTATGGCTCAGGGCCAGCAGTGTGTCCCCCGGGGCGATCCGGTGCCGCTTGTAATTGGCCCGGTCCTCATGGGGAAGAAGGGCGTATCCCTTTTCAAAGCGTTCCCGGCTGCCGAGGGGGATCCGCACCTCGTAATCGCGGATCCCCGGCGGGGTGCACCAGCGCTTGAGCTCGGGATTGAGGGCCTTGACCGTTTCGTAATCGGCGCCGCAGAGCCGGGCGATGACCTCGAGATCGGTGGCCGTCGGCACCTGTACCGTCTCAAAATCGTGGGGATCCTGGTACTCGATATCGGTGAAGCCGTACTTCTCAGGTTCCTTGGCGATGATGAGCGCGGCCATCAGCTTGGGGAGATAATTCTTGGTCTCGAGCTGCAGATACTTGCCGCGGCTGATCTCCCAGAAGTCCCGAGTGTTGTACTTGCGGATGGCGTGGGCCATCTTCCCCGGCCCGGCGTTGTAGGAGGCAATCGCCAGGTTCCAGTCGCCGTCGAAACGGCGATTCAGGTCCTTGAGGAACCGGGCCGCGGCACGGGTCGACTTTTCAAAATCCCGCCGCTCGTCGTACCACCAGTCGCTCTTGAGCCCCATCATCCGTCCGGTGCTCTCGATGAATTGCCAGGGCCCGACGGCATTGGCCCAGCTGTAGGCCCGATTATTGAAGCCGGATTCGATCATCGCCAGGTAGGTCAGGTCGAGAGGGAGATCCTCCTCGCTGAAGATCTGGCGCATCAGGGGGAGATAGCGCCCAGAACGCTCGAGCCAGCGCGTGAAGGTCCCGTGTCCGCGGCCGCTGTAGTAATCGATGAAGTAGCGGACCTTTTCGTTTTCGACGACGGGAAAGTCGAAGGTCACCGCGACGGGGGCCACGGTCACCCCCTCGTTGTCGGGCGGGAGCTGGTCGGCACCGTTCAGAAGGAGGTTGTCCTCGATCGTCTCCGGATCGACGGCGGCCACCTCCTCAAGAAGATCCGTGGCGACGACCGCCGGCGCCTGATTTTCGACGAGGAGGGGACTCTCCTGGGGAGCGAGCGCTTCGCTACGCACAGGGTCGGGATTCGCCGGGTGGCCGGTGACTCCTTCGGACGCCGAATACGGCAGACACCCTGCGACAAAGAGAATCAGGGCCGCAGCCAAGATGACTTTCATGTTCATTCCTCCGGGTTTTTGCCACGGCTCAGGCTATAAAAAAAAGCCTTGCATGTCAATGAGTTCCCGCTTCGTCGGGCCAGAAGCGCCGCTGCAATTCGGCGAGAAGGGGAAGGAAGGTCGTGCGATTTCGAGCACTTACTCCGATGGCCTGATTGCGGCGGCAATAGGCGGCCACTTCGTCGGGATCGACCAGGTCGATCTTGTTGAAGACGAGCAGGGTCGGGATGCGGTCGAGTTCCAGATCGGCGAGGATCTTTTCCACGGACTTCATCTGCTCCTCGAAGCGCGGATTGGAGAGATCGACGACGTGCAGCAGCAGGTCGGCATCCTCGAGCTCTTCAAGGGTCGCCTTGAAGGCCCCCATCAGACTCTTGGGGAGTTTGCGGATGAAACCGACGGTGTCGGTGATGATGACCTCCCTCTCCAGGGGAAAGCGCAGACGGCGGGTGGCGGTGTCGAGGGTGGCGAAGAGGAGATCCTCGGTGAGGACCGCGCTCTGGGTCATGGCGTTGAGGAGGGTCGATTTGCCGGCGTTGGTGTACCCGACGATGGAGACGATCGGCACCTCGGCGCGGATGCGGCGCTGCCGGCGCTGCCGACGCCCCTGGGAAAGGGCCTCCAGCTGCTTTTCCAGGCGGGTGATGCGATCGCGGATGCGCCGGCGGTCGGTCTCGAGTTTGGTCTCCCCCGGACCGCGGCCGCCGATCCCCCCCATAAGGCGCGAAAGAGCGGTCCCCCGGCCGACCAGACGCGGCATGATGTATTTGAGCTGGGCCAGTTCGACCTGCACCTTGCCGTCGAGGGTATGGGCCCGCCGGGCGAAGATATCGAGGATCAGCTGGCTGCGGTCGATGACCTTGATTTCGGTGATCTCGGTAATGGAACGCACCTGCGCCGGCGAGAGATCCTGGTCGAAGATCAAAAGGGTCGCCCCCTGCTGCAGGGCGCGGATGACCACCTCCTTGACCTTCCCCTCCCCCATGAGGTACTTGGGGTTGAGTTGCCGGGCCCGCTGGACGATCCGGTCGAGGACCACGACGTCAGCGGTGCGGGCCAGTTCGGTCAGCTCGTCGAGCGAATCCTCGGTCTCCTGCCGCGACTCCTGGGAGACGGAAATGAGGATCGCCTTCTCCCGGGTGTCGGAGAGATCGACGGTTTCGGCCATCTTCCCCTCGAGTTCGGCCTCCAGGGAGCGGATGAACTGATCGAAATCGAGATCGAAGTCGTAAACCGAAGGCGCCTTCAGGATCTCGACGCTCTTCTCTTCGGGGTTGGGGGGGAGGATGTGGGCGTAATGCACCGCGCCCGGCAGTCCGTCCCCGCCGACACCGAGGGCGACCATCAGGTCGAGGCGCAAGAGGGCCAGGTCGGTGAGGTCGTCCTGGGAGAGGGGTTCGCCCTTCAGGTGGGTATGGATACAGCGCAGGCCGCGCAGGCCGCTGCGCCCGAGGGCGAAGCCGGAGAGGTCGGGGATGACGATCTCGCGGTCGTCGCCGACGATGACGTGAATCACCGTCCCCAGGCGATCGAGAATGACGCCTATCTGACGGCGCAGGGCAGAGGACTGCTCGGTGAGATAGCGCGCCAGTTCAACGCTGACAACCTGGTCCGGCGGAATCCGCCGACGGTAGATCCGCTCCAGCCCCTTGATCTGGCTCGGTTTGAGACCGGTGAGATGACCCTGAATCAATACAGCCCCCTCGAAAGCAAAAAAGGGCCCGGCAGGGCCCTTTTCCGATACTGCAACACGACGCCGATCAGGCGCAGACTACGGTACTGAAGCCGCCGTCGACGAAGTGAACCTCGCCGGTGACTCCGCTGGAGAGATCGGAGACGAGATAGACGGCGGAACGGCCGACGTCCTCCTGATTGATGGCGCGACGCAGGGGAGCGTACTGGTCCATCAGCTTGATCTTTTCCTTGAGGCCGGCGACGCCGGAGCCGGCCAGGGTCTTGATCGGCCCGGCGGAGATGGCGTTGACGCGAATCCCCTTCTCCCCCAGTTCGGCGGCAAGGTAGCGCATCGACGCTTCCAGGGCGGCCTTGGCGGCCCCCATGACGTTGTAGTTGGGAACGGCCCGGGTCGACCCGAGGTAGGTCATGGTGACGATGCTGCCGCCGTTTTTCATCAGGGGCGCGGCGTAGCGGCTCATGGCCACCAGGGAGTAGGCGCTGATGTCCATGGCCAGGGCGAAACCCTCGCGGCTGGTCTGGGTAAAGGGTCTCTTCAGGTCGTCGCGGTTGGCAAAGGCTACGGAATGGATGACGAAATCGAGTCCCCCCCAGGCCGCCTCCACATCCTTGAAGACCTGCTCGATGTCGGCATCGCTGCCGACGTCGCAGGGGAGGATCAACTCTGAATCGAGGCTTTCCGCCAGGGGACGCACCCGTTTTTCCAGTGCCCCGTTGAGGTAGGTAAAAGCCAGGGTCGCCCCGGCGGCCCGCAGCTCCTGGGCCACGCCCCAGGCGATACTCATATCATTGGCGACACCGAAAATGATGCCGCGTTTTCCATCCATCAAACCCATTGTATACAGCCTCCTTAATGTCTTTTTCAACAGGCACTTGTACCAGAGTGCCAGGGAGATAGCAAGTTATTTGACCGCCTTGGCCACGGGCGCTCCCCCCCCGAGGAGCTTGAGGAGATCGTCAGCCGATTTGGCCCCGGGGACAATGAGCCCGTCGGGAAGGACCAGGGTCGGCGTCGAGCGGATCCCCAGGGTCTCCACGAGGGCCAGGGTCTGGTCCACCACATCCGTTTCGCAGGTGGCCGGAGGAACGGGGAGTCCGGCAAAGCTCAGCTCGAGGAATTCGAGGGACTTGCTGCAGACGATACTCTTGGCAATCCCGTAGGCGTTGGGGTGCATCTTGAGGGGGAACAACTTGATGAGAAAGGCGATCTCCGGATTGCGCTGAACCACCTCCTTCAAGGTGACATGAAGCTTCTTGCAATAGGGGCATTCCGGGTCGGTAAAGACGATGACTTTGGTCTTGGCCCCCTTCTTGCCGAGGAGCAGGGCGTCATCCAGGGGGATTTTGGACACATCGACCTTGTTGAGTTCCGCCTGGCGGGCGGTGGTGATGTTCTGGTGATCCTTGAGGCGGATGACGTTGCCGGCCACAAGATAGGCCTTGGAAAAATCGATGAAAAGGGGGAATTTCTGATTGTCCTTTTCCACCGAGACCATCCAGAGACCGGGGATTTCGGCAAAGGAGACGTCGAGTACCTTGTCCACCCCCCCCTTGAGGAGATCGGCGGCTTCGGCCTTGGTCAGGCTGTGACAATCGGCACAGGTGCCGGCGCCGCAGCCGTCCTGGGTAAAGGCCTGGCCGGGGACCGCAAGAAAAAGGGCTATGGTCATCATCAGAAGTATTTTCATGTTTCGGATCCTTTTCGCAATATTTGACGGGCTGATGAATTTTTCAAACTTCGACATTCTACAACCTTCGACCCTCTCAAGGCAAGTCCCAACGTTCCCTTCTCCCTTCTCCCTTCTCCCTTCTCCCTTCTCCCTTCCTTTTCCATTGACAAGAAGGAGCGCAGCAGGGAAAATCGCCGCGGTCGACGCTGCCAAACATGCCGTCGCCACCCACCGGAGACCCGCAATGGACCTGCTGACCCTATTCGGTATCGCCCTGGCCCTGGCCATGGACGCCTTTGCCGTCGCCCTCGGGGCCGGGCTGATTCTCCAACCCCTGACCCGCCGTCATCTTTTTCGCCTTGGTTTTCATTTCGGACTCTTTCAGGCCCTGATGCCGGTCATCGGCTGGCTGGCCGGCCTTACGATCCAACACTGGATCGCCGCTTACGACCACTGGGTGGCCTTTGCCCTGCTGGCCTTCGTCGGCGCCCGGATGGTGCGGGAAGCCTTTGCCGACGACGATCCCGACAAGGCCGGCAGCGATCCGACCCGGGGGTTGACCCTGATCCTCCTCTCCGTCGCCACCAGCATCGACGCCCTGGCCGTCGGCCTTTCCCTGGCGCTGGTCGGCGTCAGCATCTGGCTGCCGGCGACCATCATCGGTCTGGTCGCCGGGGTCCTGACGGTGATCGGCATGCTTCTCGGCCGGCGCATCGGTGCCGCCTGGGGGCGCCGGGTCGAAGTCGCAGGCGGCCTGGTCCTGATCGGCATCGGGCTGCGGATCCTCCTCGAACACACCCTCTTTTCATGAAAAAAGGCCGGAGATCATCCCTCCGGCCCCTCTCCTGCAAAACACTCTTCCCCAACCCCTCCGTCACAACGTGTCTTCGGGTCCCGTCTCCTCCTCCCCCTCCTCAACGGCGGTACGGACCGGACCCTCTTCGGCGCCGCAGACCCGGTTGCGCCCCTTCATCTTGGCCCGGTAAAGGGCAGCGTCCGCCCGGCGCAGAGCCGGTTCGATGTCGTCCTCGCCGGTTCGGGTGACCGCTATCCCGAAACTCCCCGTGACCGAAAGGCTCTGCCCCCTGACCTCGACGGGGCGACCCGCCAGCGTTTCGAGCATCCGCAGACCGACGGCGCGGACCTTCGCCGAAGAGGCGCCGGGGAGGACAGCGAGGAATTCCTCGCCGCCGTAACGACCGATGACGTCATAGCCGCGGACCGCTCCCTTGAGCCTTCGGGCAAGTTCGCAAAGGACAGCGTCGCCGCATTGATGGCCGAAGCTGTCGTTGATCTTTTTGAAATGATCGATATCGATCATGATGAAGCCGATAACGTTCTCGAGGCTCCGCAGGCGGCTGCGGCGAATCCTGCGCAGCTCGCGGTCTGCCCGGTCGAGAATCTCCCGGCGATTAAAGATCCCGGTGAGGGGATCGGTGGTGGCCAGTCTTTGCAGCTGGTCCTGGACCGTCTTGAGCTGGAGCGTCGCCTTGCGGACGACGAGGAAGGAACAAAAAAAGACCGCCATCAGAGTGAGTCCGAGAAGGATCACCGTGCGGGTCACGACCTCACGGATCTCCTGGCGGTAGCCGGTAACGTCGACGTAGATTTCAATGGCACCGACCACCCGCTCGAGGCCGACCCGGATCGGCACGTAGGTTTCGACCACGTCGACGTCGATGATCTGTTCCTCGGCCAGGTCGAGGACCCGGTCCTTGGTCACGAACTGCGAATCGTTCTGCCCGGAGAGGGCCCGGTTCAGGCGGGGGTTCCCCTCGTCCTTAATACCGATGATGCTTGCGTCGGTGCTGTAAACGATGGTGCTGTCGGCGGCAAATATCTTGATCTTGACGATGGAAAACGGGCGCAGAAAACGGCGCAGTCGCCGATCCAGGTCGGGGATTTCTTCGGAACGCAGAACGACTCCGATGCCGCCGTCTTCCCCTTTCTCCAGCAGAAGCCCCCTCTCCTGGGCCACCAGCACTTCGCTGACGTGGATGGCCAAGGTCTCGGCGTTGGCGATGACCTGCCCGGCGTAAACCCGATAGATCCCGTAGCCGGCAAGGGAGAGGATGGCGACTATGGACACCAGGGCGATGGCGACGAGCTGCCGCAGCAAAATCTCCGGATTGTTGCGGCTCGGGGTCTCCCCTGATCGAAATGTCACAGTTTTACCTCTCATCCTTCTTTGCCCTCCCTCTCAGGACAGGTAAAGCTTTCAGACGTCAAAGGCGGCGGATTTTCCAGCAATTGTGGATCCGCGGACTGCGCTCGAAATCCTTCGGGATCGTCCGGCGGCTGATGTCCTCGATCTCCAGCCCGGGAAGACTCTCCCTGTCCATCTTGAAGCGCCGGTTGTTGTTGGAGAAGATCAGCACCCCCTCCGGTTCGAGAAGGGCGACGGTGCTCTGCAGCAGCGCCACATGGTCGCGCTGGACATCGAAGCTATCCTCCACCGATTTGGAATTGGAGAAGGTCGGCGGATCGAGAAAGATGAGGCCGAAGCGGCGCCGGCTTGTGGCGAGCCACTCGAGGCAGTCGGCCTGGACGAATTCGTGGCGACGGTCGGCAAAACCGTTCAGCGCCATATTTTTTTTCGCCCAGCCGAGATAGGTGCGGGACATGTCGACAGTCACCGTCGAGAGCGCCCCCCCCATGGCGGCATGTACGGTGGCGGTGCCGGTATAGGCGAAAAGGTTGAGAAAGCGCTTCCCTTCGGCGAGTTCCCCGATCATGGCCCGGGTCAGGCGGTGGTCGAGGAAGAGCCCGGTGTCGAGATAGTCGGTGAAATTGACGAGAAACCGGCAGGCCCCTTCGCCAACCTCGTGGAATTCCCCCGTCTGGTCGAGCTTGCGGTACTGCTCGTTCCCCTTCTGGCGGCGGCGCACCTTGAGAAAGACCCTTTCCTGCGCCACCCCGAGAGCGACGGGGATGACCGCCATCGCTTCCTGCAGACGGGTCGCGGCCAGCTTCGGATCGATGGTTTTGGGGGCCTCGTACTCCTGGACATGCACCCAGTCCTGGTAGACGTCCACGGCGACGGCATACTCGGGGAGATCGGCATCGTAAAGACGATAGCAGGAAATCCCCTCGCGGCTGGCCCAGCGGCCGAGATTCTTCAGGTTCTTGGCCAGCCGGTTGGCGAGCATCTGCGGCCCCTCGCCCCAGCGGGGCGATTCGCCGGGAACGGCGATCACCGGCTCGCGGTAGAACCACTGGGGGTCGATGTCGAAATGGAGGAGCTGGCAGGACAGAGCGCCGTTGAACAGGGAATGGATGCGCCGGCTGCGCATGGCCAGAGCCTTGCCGAGTTCGGGATTGCCGGTAAAGACCGCCGCCTTCCAGCCGGAAAAGTGTTGACGGAGCCGCTCGCCAAGGGTGGCGTAGAGGGGCTTGAGCCCCTGCAGTTCACCGAGGCGCTCGCCGTAGGGGGGGTTGACCACCAGCAGGCCGGGAACCCCGTCCTGCCCGGGAGGAGCCTTCAGGTCGGAGAGCTCCTGCTCTTCGAAGGAGATCCGCTCGGCGAGCCCGGCCCGGGCGGCGTTGGCCCGGGCGGCGCGGATCGCCCTCGGATCGGCATCGTAGCCGGCGATCGGCGGGAGGGCGGCGAGCCCCTGGTCGCGACGAAGGCTAGCCTCTTCGAGGAGGCGCTCCCAGAGGGAGGCATCGTGCCCCAGCCAGGCGAGAAAACCGAAATGCTCCCGGGTCAGACCGGGGGCGATATCGGCGGCGATCAGGGCCGCCTCGATGGGGAGCGTCCCCGAGCCGCACATGGGGTCGACCAGCCCCCCGCCGGCGGCGGCGATCCCGGGCCAGTTGCAGCGCAAGAGGATGGCCGCTGCCAGGTTCTCCTTCAGGGGGGCAGCCATCCCCTCCTCGCGGTAGCCGCGGCGGTGCAGGCTCTCCCCGGAAAGATCGATGGAGAGGACCCCCTCGGTGCGCTCGAGATGGAGATTGATGCGCAGGTCGGGGCGCTCCCGGGCCACGGAGGGGCGCACTCCGCAGGCGTCGCGGAACTGGTCGACGACGGCGTCCTTGACCTTGAGAGAGGCGTAATGGCTGTGCGTCAGGGGGGAGTGGCGCAGCGAACAGTCGACGGTCAGGGTGCCGTCGGATTCGAGATGGTCTCCCCAGGAAATGGACGCCGCACCGCTGTAAACCTCCTCCGGCGTCAAGGCGGGAAAACGCGCCAGCGGCAGGAGGATGCGGCTGGCCAGGCGCGACCAGAGGCAGGCCCGATAGCCGGTCTCGAGGGGGCCGCGAAAGCTCACGCCGGAGCCGGTCTCGGCGATCACCTCGGCGCCGAGGGCGCGCAGTTCGGCGGCGAGGAGGGATTCGACGCCGCGGGGGGCGGTGGCAAAAAATTCAAGGGTGTCAGTCAAGGGGCTTCCGTTTCGCTGGGAGGTGCAGAAAGAGGAAGCCGACGGCAGGACCGTCGGCTTCCAAACGTTTTCAAAATGTACAAAAAGAAGACTAGCGCAGGAGTCGAACGAGAACGCGCCGGTTTTTCTGGCGTCCCTCGGGGGTGCTGTTGTCGGCTTGCGGCAGACTTTCACCGAAGCCTCTGGCCTCAACCCGCTCGGCGGAAACCCCGTACCGTTCGATAAGGGTGCGCCGGACCTTTTCGGCGCGAATCAGGGAAAGCTGGAGGTTGAAGGCCGCGGGGCCGACACTGTCCGTATGCCCCTCGACCACCAGCCGCGCCTCCGGGTGACTGACAAGGTAGTCGGCCAGACTCTGCAGCCGGGCTGCATCCCTGGCCGAGAAGTCCGCCTCACCCCGGAGATATTCGATCTCGACCTCGGCCACGCCCTTATCTGCCGCATCGGTCCCGCCGAGGGCGGCACTTTCGCAGCCCCGGTCGTCCACGCGCTCCCGAGGGGGGTGTCGGGGCAGCGATCGAGGAGGTCGTAGACGCCGTCTCCATCGCTGTCCGGAGGGCAGCCGCTCGGGTCGACGGCCGTACCCTTCGGTGTCCCGGGGCATTCGTCGTGGTTATCGGCGACACTGTCGCCGTCGCTGTCCACAAATTTGATCGTCTTCGGACAGCCGGCTTCGTCCACCGGGGTCCCCTGGGGAGTCGCCGGGCAGAAATCGGTCTCATCGGCGATACCGTCGCCGTCGCTGTCGAGGACGCCGAGCATTTTCGGACAGCCGCTGCCATCGACGAGAATCCCGGGAGGGGTGTCGGCGCAGCGGTCGAGGGCGTCGGCGACGCCGTCGGAGTCGCTGTCGGCAGGGCAGCCGTCGGGGCCGACCGGCGTTCCGGAGAGGGTGGCGGCACAGCGGTCCAGAGAGTCGATCACCCCGTCGTCGTCGGAGTCGCTCGGTGCCGCGGCCATTTCCCCGCCGCCGAACTGAAGGGAGAGCCCGCCGCCGTAGACGAGGTTGTTGAAGGCCCCGTGGATCTTCAGATCACGGTCGATATCGACATCGAGGACATGGCGCGCCTCGAGGCGCAGGGCAATAAAATTGTTAAGAAAGAGCTTGAGGCCGAGGCCGGTGGTCACGACCCCCCCCACATTGGTTCCGGGGAGGTTCGAGACCTCCCGCGCCCCTCCCAACCCGGCGATCAGGTAGGGGACGAAGGGTCCCTGGGGGTGAAAATGGTAGAGGGCATCCAGACGCGCGCCGTAGAGCCGCAGCTCGGTGTCGGTCTTTTCGAATTCGGTGTCGACCATCTCGGCCACCCCTTCGATCCCCCAGTGTTTATTGAGGTTGTAACCGAGGCCGAGGCTGTAGAAACGGCCGGTGTCGATCCCCTGGTTCCCCTCGAAGCGGTAACCGCCGGCCATGGGGGAGAACGTAAGGGAATGGTCGCGGTTCTGCGCCCGGGCCCCCTCGGGACAGAGGGCCATAAGTAGAAAAAAGGCGAAAAGGGCAACCCGAAACCGACGGTTTTTCATCATCAATCCTCCCTGACGGACAGAACACAACAAAGCAAACGGAAGCTATTCTAGCCCAACCGACCGGCAAATCAAAAGAAAATCTGATTTAATACCTGGCTTCGACCGGGACCGCGAGTCACCCGAACTCACAGCAATGAAAAAGGGAGGGGTATCAAGGTCGGGAATCGACCGCTCGGGACGCCAAGGCCCGTTCCCAGTCCCAGGCGGTACGGACGATATACTCGAGGTCGTCGTGGCGCGGCGTCCAGCCGAGGGCGGCGCTGATCCGGGAGCTGTCGGCGACCAGCGCCGGAGGATCCCCTTCGCGCCGCGCCCCCTCCACCACCGGGATATCGACCCCGGTGACCCGCCGCACCACCGCGATCACTTCCCGCACCGAGGACCCGTGGCCGTAGCCGCAATTGAAGACCGAGCTGTCGCCGCCGCCGAGGAGATGGCCGAGGGCGGCCAGATGGGCCGACGCCAGATCGTCGACGTGGATATAGTCGCGGATACAGGTGCCGTCGGGGGTCGGGTAGTCGGTGCCGAAAACTTCGAGGCGGGGATAGACCCCGGCGGCGGTCTTCAGGGCGCGGGTGATCAGATGGGTCGGATTCTTGTAATCCTGGCCGATGCGGCTTGAGGGATCGGCGCCGGCGACGTTGAAGTAGCGGAGCGCCACATAGCGAAAGGCCCCGTCCCCGCAGGCGAGATCGGCGAGGATCCGCTCGGTCATCGCCTTGCTCGCCCCGTAGGGGTTGATCGGCGAAAGCGGCGCGTCCTCCTTGACGGGAATGCTCTCGGGGATGCCGTACACCGCCGCCGTCGAGGAGAAGATGAGGGAGCCGACGCCGGCGCCGCGCAGCACTTCGAGGAGTCCCAGGGCGTTGGCGGTGTTGTTGCGATAATACTTGAGGGGGTCGCGGACACTCTCGCCGACTTCGATATGGGCGGCAAAATGGATCACCGCCTCCGGGGCGAAACCGACCACCGCCCGGGTCAGGGCCGTACGGTCGGAGAGATCGCCGACGACCAGCTCGCCGTGGAGAACCGCCCAACGGTTGCCGGTGGAGAGGTTGTCGTAGACCAGGATCTGGCAACCGGCCTCGCCCAGAGCCTTGACCACGTGGCTGCCGATGTACCCGGCGCCGCCGGTGACCAGAATCCTCTTTCCCTTCAACCTGTTCATCCCCACCTCCAGTAAAGTCATATGATTATCACTGTAAGAGTAACTGAAGACCAAACCTAACCCTGCCTCACGCGACGCCGCAACGACGCAACGCTTCAGGATCTTGGGCAGGCTCAGAGATTTTCGTCGCGTCGTCGCGCCGTCGCGTGAAACAATCCCTTGATGGGCCCTGGGATTAAATCAAAAAAAGCTTTCGATTTTGCCCTTCTCCGCGTTCTCCTGCCCTTCTCTGCGCTCTCCGCGTTGAAGCTTTTAACTTAGTTATCCAAAAAAGCCAGCAGCTCCGCCGTCTTTTCCCGCATCAAGGCTTCATCCCCCCGGGATTCGACGTTGAGGCGCAGCAGCGGCTCCGTGTTGGACATCCGCAGGTTGAAACGCCAGCGGGCAAACTCCATGCTCAGGCCGTCGGTGCGATCTACGGCCGGACCCTCCCCGGCGTAACGCTCCTCCACGGCCTTGAGGGCCGCCCCCGGATCAAGGAGGGTGCGGTTGATCTCGCCGCTGGCCGGAAAGAGACGCATGCGCGCTCCGACCAACTCCGAAAGCGTTTTTCCCGTCGCCGACATCAATTCCAGCACGAGAAGCCAGGGGATCATGCCGCTGTCGCAGTAGGCGAAGTCGCGAAAGTAGTGGTGGGCGCTCATCTCGCCGCCATAGACCGCATCCTCGGCGCGCATCCGCTCCTTGATAAAGGCGTGGCCGGTCTTGCTCATCACCGGAACGCCGCCGGCAGCCGTCACCACATCGACGGTGTTCCAGGTCAGGCGGGGATCGTGGATGATCCTGGCGCCGGGGTACCGGGCGAGAAAGGCTTCGGCCAGGAGGCCGACGATGTAGTACCCCTCGATGAAAACGCCCCGCTCGTCGAAGAAAAAGCAGCGATCGAAGTCGCCGTCCCAGGCGATGCCGACGTCGGCGCCGGTGGAGAGAATCGCCTCCGTGGTGGCGGCGCGGTTTTCCGGCAGGAGCGGATTGGGGATGCCGTTGGGGAAGGCGCCGTCCGGCTCATGGTGGAGTTCGATGAATTCAAAGGGGAGATGATTCTTCAGGCGGTCGATGACCGGCCCGGCGCAGCCGTTTCCGGCGTTGACCACCACCCTGAGATTTTTGAGCCGCTGCAAATCGACGTAACCGAGGAGGTGATCGATATACGCGTTCTTGCTCTCCAGGGGCCGGACCGTCCCCCTTTTTCTCCCCTGGGGAAAAGACCCCTTTTCGGCGCGGGCGCGGATGGCTTCGAGCCCCGTATCGCCGCTGATCGGCCGCGCCCCCTCCCGCACCAGTTTCATGCCGTTGTAGTCGAGGGGATTGTGGCTGGCAGTGACCATGATCCCGCCGTCGAGCTTCTCGTGAAAGGTGGCGAAATAGATCTCCTCGGTCCCGCAGAGGCCGATGTCGAAGACATCCGCTCCGCCGTCGCAGAGCCCGCGGGCAAGAGCGGCGCAGAGTTCCTGGCTCGACAGGCGGATATCCCGCCCGATGGCCACCCTCTCCGGCTTGAGACAGGCGGCGTAGGCCCGGCCGATCCGGTAGGCGATCTCCTCATTGAGCTCTTCGCCGAGGCGGCCGCGGATGTCGTAGGCTTTGAAACAGGTCAAATTCATTTGGAACCCTTCGACGGAGTTTTGAAATCGAAAACTTTCAACGCAGAGGTCGCAGAGAAAAGAAGGAGGACGCTGAGAACATCTGGTCTTAAGGTTAAAAAAAACGCTGCTGTTTCTGTTCCTGCCCTTCTCAGCGTTCTCTGGACCTTCTCGGCGCTCTCTGCGTTGAAGACCAAACCTATCCCTATCTCACGCGACGCCGCAACGACGCAACGCTTCAGGATCTAAAACTGGATCAGAGGTTTTCGTCGCGTCGTCGCGTCGTTGAGTGAAACAAGCCTTTGGTTCTGGCCCTGCCCTCCTCAGCGCTCTCAGGACCTTCTCCCCGTTGAAGTTTTTTCAGCTTCTCCCGTAACTGTCCTCAAATCGAACGATATCGTCCTCGCCGAGGTAGCTCCCCGACTGCACCTCGATGAGTTCCAGGGGGATTTTCCCCGGGTTTTCCAGGCGGTGCGCGACGCCGAGGGGGATGTAGGTCGACTGGTTTTCCGACAGGACAAGGACCTCGTCGCCGCGGGTGATCCTGGCCGTGCCGCGCACCACGACCCAGTGCTCGGCGCGGTGATGGTGCATCTGCAGCGAGAGGGTCGCGCCGGGATGAACGGTGATGTGCTTCACCTGGAAACGCTCGGCGGCGTCGATGCACTCGTAGGCCCCCCAGGGGCGGTTGACCCGGCGATGAAGGAGGGCCTCCGGACGCTTCTGCTTCTTGAGGGTTTCGACGATGGCCTTGACATCCTGAACGCAATCCTTGTGGGCGACGAGGACCGCGTCGGCGGTTTCGACCACCACGTGGTTGTCGAGACCGATGGCCGCCACCAGCCGGGTCTGGGCATAGAGATAGGAGTTGCGGACATCGCAGGTCAAAACGTCGCCGAAGGTGACGTTGCCGTCTTCGTCGGCGGCGCCGATCTCATACAGCGCCGACCAGGACCCGACGTCGCTCCACCCGGCGTCCAGGGGGATCACGGCGGCCGCGGCGGTCTTCTCCATCACGGCGTAATCGATGGAGTCCTTGGGGGAGGCGGCAAAAGAGGCGGCATCGAGACGGACGAAATCAAGATCCGGCACGGCTTCGGCCATGGCCTTCCGGCAGGCGGCAAGGATCTCCGGCGCAAAGGTCTGCAGCTCCTCGAGAAAGCGGCTGGCCCGGAACAGGAACATGCCGCTGTTCCAGAAATAGTTCCCCGCCGCCACATATCCCCGCGCCCGTTCCAGATCGGGCTTTTCGACGAACTCGGACACGGTGAAGGCGGTGAGGGGCGACGGGTGACCTGTGACGGGGGGGAGCGGGGGGCCGGCCTTGATGTAGCCGTAGCCGGTCTCCGCTGTGGCCGGAACGATGCCGAAGGTCACCAGGTGCCCCGCTTCGGCCAGTTCGGCCCCGGCGGCGATGGCGGCGCGGAGGGGCGCCGGGTCGCGGATCACGTGGTCGGCCGGGAGCACCAGCAGGATCGGGTCGTCCCCCCCTTTTTGCGCCTGCAGGGCGGCCACGGCCACCGCCGGGGCGGTATTGCGCCCCACCGGTTCGAGAAGGATGGCGCTCGCCGGAGAGGCAATGGCGCGCAGCTGTTCGGCGACCAGGAACCGATGGTCCTCGTTGCAGACCACCAGCGGTGCTCCGAGACCGGCGACCCCGGCAAGGCGAGTCACCGTCGCCTGGAGCATCGTGTCCTCGCCGGCCAGGGGGAGGAGCTGCTTCGGATAAAGCTCCCGCGACAGGGGCCAGAGGCGGGTCCCGGCGCCGCCGGAGAGAATGACGGGAATGATCATTAATCGACACCTCAAAATATGAAAAAGACACTTTTACCGCGGCGGATGCTTCTCCCTTCTCCCTTCTCCCTTCTCCCTTCTCCCTTCTTCCTTCTTCCTTCCCAGCACCTTTCAAAAAACCTCATCGTGGCTGCCGACGTTCACCGGAACGATTTTCCCGTCTTCGAGCAAAAACTCGAGAGTGATCCGGTAGCTGAGATTGATCGACACCGAATGCAGTTCCCGCAGGGGGCCGTCCAGACGATGCAGACGCAGGGACGGATGCGACGGATTGAGTTCCAGGAGTCTCAGGGTCTTTTCGTACTGGGGGAGAATTTCAGGATGTCGTTTGAGGAACTTGGCGGCGCGCTTCAGATACCCGTGCGTATAAATGATCCGCCAGCTCATTCGGCGGTCTTCCTGATTCGCGCCAGATGCTCATCGACGCTCTCCTCAAGAAACTCGCCGCGGGAAAGTTGCTGTCGGGTTTCGTAAAGAGCGGCTTCGAGTTCGCAGACCCTCAGGCGATTGTACTCCTTCATGTCCATGACCACATAGCGATCCTGTCCACGCACGGAAATGATCGCCTCGGCGCCGTTTTCGAGGGCCTTCTCGATGGAGGAGACCCCCCGCGTCTTCAATTCGTTCGCCGCAATCGTCTTCACGTCACACCTCCGGCCACGTCTTTCTATCAGCACGATCAAGAGTACTGTCGATGATGCGACTTGTCAAATCGGGAGAGAAACGAGTCGAAGGAGAAAAGCTGCCTACCTAACCTAACCCTGCCTCACGCGACGCCGCAACGACGCAACGCTTAAAGGATCTGGGGCAGGAGCAGAGATTTTCGTCGCGTCGTCGCGTGAAACAAGCCCTTAATGGCCACTGGGGTTAAACCAAAAAGCTTCCGGTTCTGCTCTTCTCTCCGTTCTCCGGCCTTTCTCGGCGCTCTCTGCGTTGAGTCTTTAATCATAAATTCTCCGCGTCCTCCGCGGAGAACAAGTCTTCACCGGAAACGATAGCGCCCGGCGACCACCTTGAGGGCAAAATACAAAGCCGCCCCCTTGAGGAGGGTCAGGGAGAGGTCCAAGGAGACGGCCAGATGATGGAAAACGATTGAGAGAAAAGCCAGCAACCCCAAAATGAGGATATCCACGGTGGAGATGAAGAAATCGCCGTCCAGGCGAAAGAAGAGCTTGAGCATGCCGAGAACGGCCATGGCCAGAAAGATCAGGTTTGAAGCCTCGCGGAAGAATCCGCCCACCGTCGGATCGAGGAGATAGTAGGTCTCCACGCCGTAGGTCAGCTCGAGGGCGCCGGCAAAGAGCATCGCCAGCAGATAGGAGTTTTTCAGGTCGCGGGTGAGGATCCAGAGGAAGGCGGCGGCGGCAAGGAGGATGCCGGCCACCTGCCAGCTCCCCTGCCCTCCGGCGAAGGTCACGTAGAGGATCATCCCCAGATAGGCGCCCAGCAGCGGGAAAAGCCCCAGCGCCAGGGTGTCGATGATTCCGGCCAGTTGCCGGTACCGGACCGCCTGGCGGATCCCCTGGGCGCTGTCGAGGCGGAGAAAGGTGAAGCGCTCCGGGTGGCGGAGCATGGCGCGGAGCAGCAGATAGAGGAAGAGGGTCACCCCGAGGTAGGTCAAAAGGAGCAGATGCCCTTCGGTGTCGCGAAAAAGGATCGCCACCGTCCCCCAGACCAGGGAGATGCCGTAGATGAAGATGACCGTGAAGCGGTGCTCGAGGCCGAGATCGAGGAACTTGTGGTGCAGGTGGGTCTTGTCGGGGGCGAAGGGGGAGAGGCGGTGCAGCAGCCGTCGACTCATCACCCAGAGGGTATCGAGGATCGGCAGGCCGAGGATCACCACCGGCACCACCGGACTGACCCGGGAGTCCGGCATCTGGGTGAGATAGACCGCCAGAAATCCGAGCATGAAACCGAGTCCCAGGCTCCCCGTGTCCCCCATGAAGATCCGGGCCGGAAAGAAGTTGTATTTGAGAAAGCCGAGAAGGGCCCCGAGGAGGGCGATGCAGAGCATCGCCGCCGAGGTGTTGCCGTTGTGATAGGCAAGGATGGCAAAGGAGGTCAGGGCGATCACCGAGACCCCGCCGGCCAGTCCGTCGAGGCCGTCGAGGAGATTGATGGCGTTGATCACCCCGACGACGGCGAAGACCGTAAAGGGGACGGCGGCCCAGGGCGGCAGAAGAATCGGCCCTGTTCCGAAGAGGTTTCCGAGGGTATGGATTTGGAGGCCGCCGACGAAGACGGTCACCAGGCAGGCGACGATCTCGCCGAGAAACTTGCGCCTGGCGGTGAGGCCGGAGATGTCGTCGATGAGCCCGGTGCTGAAGATCACCAGCCCCCCGGCGAGGATCCCCCGGACCGGAGGGAGCAGATCGACATAAACCAGGCAGGAAAGGAGGAAGGCGACAAAAATGGCGATGCCGCCGATGCGCGGAATCGCCACCGTATGCACCTTGCGGGCGTCGGGCTGATCGACGTTGCCGCTCTCCAGCGCCCAGCGGCGCAGCGGCGGCACCATGATCAGCGCCGCAAAGAGCGCCGTCATGAAAATGTAACAGCTCTGGATCGGATCCAACGGGTTCCCCTTGCAGGATAAAACAACAACATTTCAACAAGCGGTGAATCTTACGATTTACGGAACCGAAGATCAATCAAGTTGTTAATTTAATTAAGGGACAGCTTCTCCCTTCTCCCTTCAGCCTCTCACCCGATCAACATTCTTCAGAAACCAGGCATAGGTCTCCTCCACCCCCTGGCGCAGGGACACCTTCGCCTCCCAGCCGAGAGCCTTCATGGCCGAGACGTCGAGGAGCTTGCGCGGCGCCCCGTCGGGCTTGCTGGCGTCGAAGGTCAGTCTCCCGCCGTAGCCGACCACCTCCCGGACCGTTTCGGCCAGCTGCCGGATGGAGACCTCGACCCCGCTGCCGAGGTTGACGAAGCAGGGCCTGGGATAACGCAGGAGGTGCTCGGCGAGGGTCGACTCGTCGAGATTCATCACGAAGAGAGAGCCGTCGGCCATCTCGTCGATGTAGAGAAACTCCCGCAGCGGCCTGCCGCTCCCCCAGACAATCACCTCAGGGGCTCCGGCGAGACGGGCCTCATGAAAGCGGCGGATGAGGGCGGGGAGAACATGGGAATTTTCCGGGTGAAAGTTGTCGCCGGGGCCGTAGAGGTTGGTCGGCATCACCGCCACGAAGCATGTGCCGTACTGGCGGTTGTAGGCCTCGCACATCTTGAGTCCGGCGATCTTGGCGATGGCGTACGGCTCGTTGGTCGGTTCAAGTTCGCCGGTGAGGAGGTCGGTCTCCTGCATCGGCTGCGGGGCGAGGCGCGGATAGATGCAGGAGGAGCCGAGAAAAAGGAGACGCCTGACGCCGGCGAGGTAAGCGCTGTGGATGACGTTTGCCTGAATCGTCAGGTTCTCGTAGAGAAACTCCGCCGGGTAGGTGTTGTTGGCGTGAATCCCCCCCACCTTGGCCGCGGCGAGAAAGACGTACTCAGGGCGCTCGGCGGCGAAAAAGGCCCGTACCGCCCCCTGGTCGAGGAGGTCGAGCTCGGCCCGGGTCCGCAGGAGGAGATTGTCGTAGCCTTCAGCCCTGAGGCGGGCGACGATGGCCGAACCAGCCAGGCCGCCGTGACCGGCGACAAAGATTTTCGCACTCTTTTCCATGAAATTCATCGCCCTCTCCCGGGTTTCGAGGTCCTTTGGCGGTAGACGATTTTATTCATGGTAGTCGAAGGCCTTGAAGCCGTGAGTCTTGCACAGCTCGTCCCGCTGGGCATCCTCCAGATCGGAAAGGACCATTTCCGAGACGAGCTCGGCAAAGGTGGTCTTCGGTTGCCAGCCGAGTTTCTCCCGGGCCTTGGTCGGATCCCCGAGGAGCGTTTCCACCTCCGTCGGCCGGAAATACCGCGGATCGACGCGGACGACGGTTTTCCCCGCCAGGGCGCGGGCGCTCTCCGGAGCTCTCTTTTCGTCCACCGTCGCCACGATACCGATCTCGTCGACCCCCTCCCCTTCCCAGCGCAGGGCGAGCCCCAGCTCGGCCACGGCGGCATTGACGAAATCGCGCACCGAATACTGCACGCCGCTGGCGATGACGAAGTCCTCCGGCGCCTCCTGCTGCAGCATCAACCACTGGGCCTCGACATAATCCCGGGCGTGCCCCCAGTCGCGCAGAGCGTTCATGTTGCCGAGGTAGAGGCAGTCCTGCAGGCCAAGGACCATGCGGGCCACGGCCCGGGTAATCTTGCGGGTGACGAAGGTCTCGCCGCGCACCGGCGATTCATGGTTGAAGAGGATGCCGTTGCAGGCAAAAAGGCCGTAGGCCTCGCGGTAATTGACGGTGATCCAGAACCCGTACATCTTGGCCACGGCGTAGGGCGAGCGGGGGTAAAAGGGGGTCGTCTCCTTCTGCGGGGTCTCCTGCACCAGCCCGTAGAGTTCCGAGGTCGACGCCTGGTAGAAGCGGGTCTTCTTTTCCAGACCGAGAATGCGGATCGCCTCGAGAATGCGCAGGGTGCCGATGCCGTCGGCATTGGCGGTGTATTCGGGAGTCTCGAAGGAGACCGCCACGTGCGACATCGCCGCGAGGTTGTAGATCTCGTCGGGCTGCACCTGCTGGATGATGCGGATCAGGTTGGTCGAGTCCGTGAGGTCGCCGTAGTGGAGGACGAGGTTGCGGTTCTCGACGTGCGGATCCTGATAGAGGTGGTCGATGCGGTCGGTATTGAACAGGGAGGCACGGCGCTTGATGCCATGGACGATGTATCCCTTTTTCAGCAGGAATTCGGCGAGATAGGCACCATCCTGGCCGGTGATGCCGGTGATCAGGGCGACTTTGGGGGACATGGAAAACTCCTTTGGTTGGGTGCGAGGAGGAGACAACTTAGTATAAAAAATCCGTCACAAAATAAAAAGAGAACGTAGGTGGCTTCCGCACCGGTCTATCTCTGCGCCCTCAACCTTGAGGACCTGACCCGAGACCTTACCCTGCCTCACGCGACGCCGCAACGACGCAACGCTTAAGGATCTAAAATAGGAACAAAGGTTTTCGTCGCGTCGTCGCGGGAAACAAGCCTTTGATCGGCCCTGTTGTAGGGATACCCTTGCGGGTATCCTTTCCGGGTTATCGGTTTTTCCTCAGGCCCTCAACCGTTCTGCGTCAAGTCCCATGGCCGCAGCGATCTTTTTCAGCGTGACGGTCCGCAAGCGCGCATCGGGACGCTCAAATTTGGCGATAGCTGCCTGCGATACGCCCAGGCGGATGGCCAACTCTTCCTGAGTGATGCCGAGATGTTCCCTCCATGCCTTGATAAGCGGTTCATCGCGCAGGATGTGCGCCTCGACAACCTCCTGGGGGATGCCGCCGGCGCGGGCCTTTTCGGCTTCCAGCAGGGGTTGGACTCGTTTCCATTCCTCCCAGGGGACGAGGACAAAGGCGGGGTGTCCGCAATGTTCGATGGTTTGATACTCAATAGGTTTGCTCATCACGCTTTTTCACCTCCTCGATGCTGAGGATGCTGACTTCCTCGAAGACGTTGAACAACACACGTTAGTGTCCCGTTTGGTTAGTCCATTCAGATAATTCTGAGGCATTTTGGTCGCTGCCAAGGCGGGTCGACGCAGGCCTAGCCAGGCTTAAGCCGAGGAGACCCAACGCAGGGAGCGGCCAAAAGGACCAGAATTAATGGACGGAATTAACCAATCGGGACACTGGTTCCCGACCCGCAACCGATGGGTATATTCGTGGTTCGCCAACGATTTGATGTTGGGACAGGCCGGAAAGGCAGCCAACCCCCGCGTTGCGGCAAGGATCCGTTCCTGAGCCGAGCGGTCGCCGATCTTTTTGAGATGTTTGAGTGCCTTGGGTTGCCAGATGACGTTCATCATAGAAACATTACAACCTCGTATAACCTATTGTCAATGGCTTAGGTTGTGCCTTCCCTCAAAAAGATCTCTCCAGGACAGTCAACGGTCGAAGAAGGAAGCCTGAGTCGGTGACTTTTCAACAGGTTGTGAGAAGATGTGGTACGGCAAGGTTGATCTCCTTACAGAACAGCACCATATTGCTCTACTGAACCCAGGAAGTTGACACCACTATGGTTGTACGGGTCCGACCCGGCAGTCACCACGGGTCCGACCCGGCAGTCACCACGGGTCCGACCCGGCAGTCACCCTCCCCTGGCGCTCCTCCACGCCTTGCGAGACGTGTCAGGTAATGCTAGTATTACCAAAAGGAGGTCAACCGATGACAACTGCGACGAGTAAAATCACATCCAAATATCAAGCGACCATTCCGGAACCGGTTCGAAAAGTCCTGCACTTGAAAGCTGGGGACGCCATTGCCTTTGACATCGAAGACGACCAAATCCGGATCAGGAAGGCAAGGCCCCTGGATCTGGTCTTTGCGGAGGCTCTTGAAGGGACGCTGACCGAATGGGACTCGGCCGCCGATGAAGAGGCGTATCGTGAGCTATAATGCCTTCGATGTCGTCGTTGTCCCCTTTCCCTTTACGGACAAAGCTACAACCAAGCACAGACCGGCATTGATTCTCTCCGATGCTCAGACCTTTAATCAGCAGGTTGGCCAGGCCGTCATGGCGATGATTACAAGTGCCAAAAATTCGGATTGGCCGCTCGATATTGAGATCCGGGATCTGGATTCCGCCGGCCTCCCCTCACCTTCGATGATTCGGATGAAACTGTTCACCCTGGACGAAAAGTTGATTATCAGAAAAACCGGGGAACTCGCCGGCCCGGATCAGGCCAAAGTCATAGCGGCGCTGCGCCAGCTGCTTCCCTGCCTTTCGGCCCGGCAAGAGTAGGGCAAAGCACGCGACGCCGCAACGCTTCAGGATCTGAACCAGGATCAGAGGTTTTCGTCGCGTCGTCGCGTGAAACAAGCCTTTGATCGGCCCTGGGGACTCATCGGGAACACGGCCAGGCAAGCACGGCAAGACCCTTGCCATGTACTGGAGGAGGGTGTCAGGGAGCAGCAAGAGAAGCCTTCAAACGGGACATCTCCGCATGTAACTGTGGTAGTTCCAGCCGCACAGCATCCCACACAATCCGTTGGTCGACACCAAAGTATTCATGTACGATGAAATTACGAAAATCTTTGATCAGACGCCATTGAATGGATGGAAACGCGGTCTTGACCGGTTCCGGGATATGCGCGATGGCTTCACCGATCACGATGAATTCACGCAGGGTTGCAGAATAGGTTTTGCGATCCGTGCAGAAAAAGTCGTAGTCGATACCACGCGTAAAATCTTCAATCGCACAGATCGACTCCAGGATGTCATCCAGGTAGAGAGAGACATCCCGTTCAAACATAATGGATATCTTTCATGATCTGAGCCCTGACAAGGGGCTTGAGACTCGTTTCCGTGGCAAGATCAATCTTGTGCGGCAAAGCGTCCTGCAGATAGTGGAGCAATCCGAAAAAACTGCGAAATTGGTTCGGGCTGTCCAGGCTGACGATGACATCGACATCACTTCCCGGAACCATCTCGCCACGGGCAGCACTCCCTGCGAGTCCGAGGCGGGTCACACCGAAGCGCTCGGCCATTTCCGCCTTATTATCCTGCATAAACTTCAGAATTTCTTCACGTGTCATCATGTACCTCCTCAACCAAGGATTTAAGAAGAGAATACAATAGCTTCCATCGAGTGCAAAGAGTTATCTCTGCAACAGGAGCCGGTTGCCTTGCTCGCCAATGTCGCCTGCAATCGTGCCATCACCTCGCGTAATTCCACACACCGCTCTGCGCGTTCAGCAAGTCGGCGTACTGCCGCGCTCATCGTGACCACATCCCGGCCGAACCAGCCACCAACATCCGTCAGAGTCGCCGCCCCGGACTGCACGGCCAGCCATCCCATCATTGCACGGGCCAAGGCCAGAGAATGTCTCTGACTCCGTGTCCCAAGCGCATCCAGCGTACAGTCAAATTCCTCCAGCACCAACTCTTGCAGGCGCTCTACATCGACACGTGGACAAAACACCCCCTCAACCTGGGTCAGCACATTTTCGGCAAATCGGTCGTCACCGAGGAGACGGTTTGCATGGCTCCCGTTCTGAAACTCCTTGCGGAAACCTTCTTCACTGCCAGCCGACATAAACGCAGCATAGACCAACCGAGCCTGCGCCAGGCTGGGCTGAAATTGCGCCAGCACCAACTCTGTCGTCAACCAGGGCAGCAGTTCCTCCCCCAGATAAGCCCGATGACTGCTCCAGCAATAGTCAGCAGGCATCATCACCATCCCGACGCGGACGGGGTTGTAATGAAGGTAACGAACGAGTTGTAGCAGGTAAGCATCCGCATCCACCAGAATCGCCTTGTACCTTCCCTGGAACAGGTGTCCCGTCCGGCCCAGGCGAACATTCATCCAACGGGTGAATCGGAAAGCCAGGTTTTGCATGCCTTTTGACAAAGGAACCTGACCGACCTGCAGGGCCATATGGATGTGATTGTGCATGAGGCAGAAGGCATGAACGCGGTAGCCAAAGCGACAGGTTCCTTCTTGAAGGAGAAGGAAAAATCGCGTTCGGTCTTCATCTGTAGAGAAGACGGGCTGGCCTGCGTTGCCGCGGAAAATCACGTGATACACGGCGCCGGGGAAATGTATTCTTGGTTTACGTGCCATGGGGGGATGATAACAACTGGGCGCAATGTGTCAAGGTAGGAAGCCTGACCCCGCGCCCTTTACGGACAAAGCTACAACCAAGCGCAGACCGGCATTGATTCTCTCCGATGCTCAGACCTTTAATCAGCGGGTTGGCCAGGCCGTCATGGCGATGATTACAAGTGCCAAAAATTCGGATTGGCCGCTCGATATTGAGATCCGGGATCTGGATTACGCCGGCCTCCCCTCACCTTCGATGATTCGGATGAAACTGTTCACCCTGGACGAAAAGTTGATTATCAGAAAAACCGGGGAACTCGCCGGCCCGGATCAGGCCAAAGTCATAGCGGCGCTGCGCCAGCTGCTTCCCTGCCTGTCGGCCCGGCAAGAGTAAGGCAAAGCACGCGACGCCGCAACGCTTCAGGATCTGAACCAGGAGCAGAGGTTTTCGTCGCGTCGTCGCGTCGTCGCGTGAAACAAGCCTTTGATCGGCCTTGGGATTAAACCAAAACAAGGTTAAAAGGTGAGTGTCCCCAGAACGGTTTACGCCGCCAGGATCTCCTTGAGGACTTCCGGACGTTTGATGGCAATAGCGATCAGGGATTTTGCGGCACCGGAAGGCTGGCGGCGCCCCTGCTCCCACTCCTGGAGAGTGCGCGGCGAAACGCCGAGAAGTTTAGCAAATTCACCTTGGGAAAGATCGAGCTTGTGTCGGGCCTCGGCGATGGGTGAGATCTCAACCGGAGTGGTTCGGCCCACCTTGCCGGACTTGATCGCCCGGATGCTCTGCAGCAACTCTTCACCGATATTGCGATTGGCATCGCGCTTGAGAAGTTCTTTGTCATTGAGCGTCATGTTCAATCTCCTCTTTAAGGGCTTTCAAAATATGCCCGGGGATGCTGTCAACAGCGCTTTTCGCGTAGATCAGCAGGAGCCAGATCTCACCGCACTGCAGGCGCGTAAAATACATGACTCTTACCCCGCCGCTTTTGCCAGCTCCCTTTCGTTTCCAGCGGACCTTACGGACCCCACCGGACCCTTTCACGACATCCCCGGCGTCGGGAGACGAAGCCAAAAACGCCTGAAATTCCGCAAACTCTTCATCACTCAGGTAATCAGCTACCTGCCTTGTAAAGAGCGGGGATTCAATAAAAGTAATCATGCGGACATTATACGTCATAGCCGTACCCTGTCAAGTCAACAAGTACGACGGTGGATGATGTGCCAGACATGGCCAGGCGGGTAATAACGGTGTGCTCTCGGCATGCGTCCCTCCCAATAATTGCATGGCAGTTTGCATTAAAATCCATTTTAGCCCCAAAAACATGCTTCTAAGGTCTTTTTTAGGGGGTCAAATTGGAACTTTCCGAAACAATTTCAAATGGTTGTACGGGTCCGACCCGGCAGGTAACCGGCAGGTAAAGACCAAAGCCTCATGCGACGCCGCAACGCTTCAGGATCTGGAGCAGGACCAGAGGTTTTCGTCGCGTCGTCGCGTCGTCGCGTGAAACAAGCCTTTGATCGGCCCTGGGGTCACTCAGCGCGCTTGCGGTCTTTGGCGAATTTCAGGAAGAATTCTTTCTGATGACAACGATGGGTGATGTGCCAGACATGGCCAGGCAGGTAATAACGGTGTGCTCTCGGCATGCGTCCCTCCCAATAGTTGCATGGCATTCCCATCCAGGAAGAATTCTGCTAAAGTATCTGCGATATCAAAGCAACAACCAGACAATGGTTATGCAGTCTCGAAAAAGGATGAGCGTCATGCTGAATACCAACGAGGTCACGGAAAAGCTGGAGAAGCACCTTGAGATCCTGCGAATGCAATACGGGGTTGAACGGATCGGCCTGTTCGGGTCGCTGGTCCGCGGTAGCCAGCACTCCGAAAGTGATATCGACCTTCTGGTCGAATTCAAGCGGCCCGTGGGCATGTTCAAATTCATCGAACTGGAAAATCAGCTCTCCGACCTTCTGGGTGCAAAAGTCGACCTGGTCACGCCCAATGCCCTCAAGCCCGGCATAGGCAAGCGCATTCTTGATGAGGTTCGTTATGTCAACTGATCGGCCGATTGACGATTATCTGGCGGACATCATCGAAGCGATAAGCGACATTTCTTCTTTCATCGCCGGGATGAATTATGAAGGATTCGCTGCGGACAAGAAAACTGTCAATGCGGTGATTCGAAGTCTTGAGGTCATTGGAGAGGCTGTCAAGAAGATCCCCACCGGTTTGCGACAGAAACACAATGATCTTCCCTGGAAGGAGATCGCCGGAACACGTGACAAACTGATCCACGAATATTTCGGTGTTGATCTGCAGATTCTTTGGGAAACTGCCAAGAGCGACCTCGTTCCCCTAGAAAAAGCCATTCGATCTTTACAGGAAGATATTTCTTCATAAAGTTCCACGTACAGCCGAATCCA
Source organism: Desulfuromonas soudanensis (assembly GCF_001278055.1). Lineage (NCBI taxonomy): Bacteria > Pseudomonadati > Thermodesulfobacteriota > Desulfuromonadia > Desulfuromonadales > Desulfuromonadaceae > Desulfuromonas > Desulfuromonas soudanensis. The sequence goes on from NZ_CP010802.1 coordinate 2,457,904, forward strand.
TCCGTGAGAAGTGTGGCGTAAATCTTCAAGCGGAAACTTTTGGTTTATCTCCTCTAAAAACATACCTCCAAGCCATCTCAAAGGCAATCCTCAGACTTTTTCCTACAATATCAATCAGTTGAGCTGGTCACACCCCGGGTCCACAAACTGTCAAGGCAGGAAGCCCCGCGTGAAACAAGCCGTTGATTGCCCTTGGGGTTAAACCAAAACAAAGCCTCTTCTTCTGCCCTTCACAACGTTCTCCAGTCTTTCTCACCGTTCTCTGTGTTGAGGACCAAACCAAACCCAGCCTCACGCGACGCTGCAACGACGCAACGCTTCAGGATCTGAACCAGGATCAGAGGTTTTCGTCGCGTCGTCGCGTCGTCGCGTGAAACAAGCCTTTGATCGGCCCTGGGGTCACTCAGCGCGCTTGCGATCTTTGGCGAATTTCAGGAAGAATTCTTTCTGATGACAACGGTGGGTGATGTGCCAGACATGGCCAGGCAGGTAATAACGGTGTGCTCTCGGCATGCGTCCCTCCCAATAATTGCATGGCAGTTTGCATTAAAATCCATTTTACCCCCAAAAAGATGCTTCTAAGGCCTTTTTTTGGGGGTAAAATTGGCACTTTATCTAGCAAGTTCAATCGGTTGAACGGGTCCGACCCGAATCAGTTGAACGGACCCGGCAGGCGTTGTACGGGTCCGACCCGGCAGGCTTGCTTGAGATGGTAGAACGCATCAGATAAGGCTGTCCAGCCCCTTGCGATCGAGAATGTTCAGCAGTTTCAGCGACGGCCCGCCGGGATGCTTTTCGCCAATCTCCCATTTCTGCACAGTGGAAATGCTGGTATTGAGGATGGAAGCCAGCACCGCCTGGCTGAGCCGATAACGCTCACGCAGAGCGCGAATGTCCGTGGCGGTATAGTCAGGAACCGGCTCAAGGCACAAGGCATCGTAACGACGCATGGCGCGCTTGTCGATAAAATCCAGGGTATGCAGATCCCGAGCAACTTCATGTACTGCATCAAGAATCCGGTTTTTGTCAATTTTTGTTTGTTTCATGCAACACCTCCAGCAGAGCCCCACTGTCGATCGCAGCGGCAATTTGCTCTTTGCTTAAGCTCAGCAGGTCGACTGCCAACATCTTCAAGGCTTCCAGTTCCCGATCCGAAATATTGGATCGTTGGTTCTTTTCGAAGCCATACACGAAGATCCATCGATCACCACGATTGGTTGCCAGAAGCGTCCGTGTACTGCCGCGTTTCCCTTGTCCCGGGAGAGCGATCCGTTTTTTTACGATCCCGTTCCCAAGGACGGCATCGATCAATCCGCCGACCATCTCGACAACTGCTTCGGACAATGCTTTGTCTGACAACCCAGCCTTTTTCGCCCAGCGATTGAAATGCCGGGTCTTCAGGATCATACATGACATACTGTAGCACCTGGTGATATAGATAACAAGTGGTCACGACAACGATGGGTGATGTGCCAGACATGGCCAAGCAGGTAATAACGGTGTGCTCTCGGCATGCGTCCCTCCCAATAGTTGCATGGCAGGTTGCATTAAAATCCATTTTTCCCCCAAAAACATGCTTCTAAGGCCTTTTTTTGGGGGTAAAATTGGCACTTTCATAAACAATTTCAGCTTGTTGCGCGGGTCCGACCCGGCAGTCCTACCTGACCGACCTGCAGGGCCATATGGATGTGATTGTGCATGAGGCAGAAGGCATGAACGCGGTAGCCAAAGCGACAGGTTCCTTCTTGAAGGAGAAGGAAAAATCGCGTTCGGTCTTCATCTGTAGAGAAGACGGGCTGGCCTGCGTTGCCGCGGAAAATCACGTGATACACGGCGCCGGGGAAATGTATTCTTGGTTTACGTGCCATGGGGGATGATAACAACTGGGTGCAATGTGTCAAGGTAGGAAGCCTGACCCCGCGCCCCCTGAACCAGGATCAGAGGTTTTCGTCGCGTCGTCGCGTCGTCGCGTGAAACAAGCCTTTGATCGGCCCTGGGGACTCATCGGGCTTGCGATCTTTGGCGAATTTCAGGAAGAATTCTTTCTGATGACAACGGTGGGTGATGTGCCAGACATGGCCAGGTAGGTAATAACGGTGTGCTCGCGGCATGCGTCCCTCCCAATAGTTGCATGGCAGATTGCATTAAAATCCATTTTACCCCCAAAAATATGCTTCTAAGGCCATTTTAGGGGGTCAAATTGGAACTTTCCCAAACAATTTCAGATCGTTGCGCGGGTCCGACCCGGCAGGTCGTTCTCTGAGTGCTTGCTTAAGAACGTCGTGGACTTTCTCCGCACCATAACCAGACAGGTGACCAGGATCATGATAGAGAATGCGTCCGTGTTCATCTAGAAAAAGCACTTCTCCGTTTTTACCTTCAAAATGTCGCGAGATATCAACAACGGAGACACCTGAGGTCTGCATATTAATGAGAAATTCGTTAACTTTAAGGCGCTCTGCTCTAACATCAGTATTTTCCAAAAATGGTGGTCGTGCGCCTTCTCGAATAGATTTACGATTTGCGATCTTCGGTAGTATGGGTGGTTGATTAAGCAGAATAATTTGCCCTGCATATGGCTTGAGCTTGTCGAGCGCCACCACCAACCGTTTTGGGTCATTGCGAAGTTTACCACTCCAAGAGTTAGCGACAAGGAGGTAGTCAGGTTTGATTTTGCTAACTGCATCCAATGAATCTCGCCAGAGTTGACTCGAATCCGTTTTTCGCTCCGGAAGAGAATCCCCAGCAGAAACGCTTATTACATTTAATTTATATCCCAACTCTGAGCAGATTCGTTTTATCTCTTTGCCGTACATTGAACCGTTACTATCCCCCATAAGCACTACAGTAGCTGCCCCAATATTTCCAGGGAACTCCAAACCACCTTTTGCCACGTCACTAATCTCTGCATCAACAAAGTTATTTTGTCTGACAGACAGACCCAGAGGAACGCACAGAACCAACACCGCACCTAAAGCTACATAGGCGACACGGCGACTCTGTGGGCGATTGAGAAAGGTCCGTGCTGGGTTTTCGATGAAGTGATAAGTTAAGATAGTGAGTAGAAGACTAAGACTAATTTTCAGCACAAGACGCATCTCATCCAGCATGAGGTATAGTCGGTAGTCAATCAGGGAAAACACAGGCCAATGCCAAAGGTAAAGAGAATAAGAAAGCTTCCCGATGTTGACCATTGGGCGGGCCGAAAGAAATCTCGCAACAGGTCCGTGTAAAGTCTCTCGTGGCCAGATAATCGCAACTGTACCCACGACAGGCAAGACAGCTTGCCAACCAGGAAACTGAGGGCCTTCATGTAGCAAAACAAAAGAACATCCAATCAGCAATAGTCCTAGAGCGGGTAGCCAATGAGGGATTCGGACAAAACGACCATTAATTGTAGTCAACGGAGTGACGGCCAAAAGACAGCCAGCACATAGTTCCCATGCACGAGTCGGCAATAGGTAGAAAGCCCAAATAGGTTTGATTTGAGTAAGGATTACGCATGTGAAGAGACTTCCAATGCCGAGAAGCAATAGAATAGGTACCAAATAGCGACGTGCATAACGAAAGATGAGAAATAAGAACAGCGGAAAGATTAGATAAAACTGCTCTTCAACGGAAAGTGACCAGTAATGAAGGAACGGTTGGGCGTCTTGGGATATATGGAAATAATCGCCCTGCATCATGAATTTTACGTTAGCTAAAGAAAGTGTCGCCGCAACCAGAGCAGCACCGGTGGAGGCAAAATCCTGTGGTGTATAGATGTAAGCGGCGCCAACAAGTGTTGCTAATGCAACAGTGAAGAGTGCTGGGAAAATCCTAGCGACTCGGCGTTGATAAAAACGATTGAGGTTAAACCGTCCAGTTTTACAATCGTTGTAAAGAACTGATGTGATGAGGTATCCGGATATGACGAAGAAGATGTCTACGCCTACGAAACCTCCAGGGAGCCATTGGTGGTTGAGGTGAAAAAAGAAAACAGACAGAACGGCAACAGCACGCAAACCATCGATATCGGGACGATACTTTAGGTGTGCGACTTGATTTTGAGACATTCGCCCCCCCCTTTTTTTTATTAGAGCTTTAAGTATCACCATAAAACTTTTCACACATTAACATACACAACTCATATCAAAACGTAGTGGGAGGTGGAGTTAAGTGCATACCCCAATTCGTATATTTGCACGAGTCCGACCCGGCAAGCCATGAAGAGGAAGTGATAATCCTGTGAGGTCGGTCGTCAATAGCGGACACCAAAGTTCTTATGCTGCGCTTAGCTCTTTGTAATATTCCTGTTCGTAGGCAGCAGGCGACAGGTAGCCCAGCCGCTTCTGGCGCCTTTGACGATTGTAGAAGATTTCGATGTACTCCGTGATTTCTCGCATCGCTTCCCACCGGGTGGCGTAACGACGATGGTGGACCAATTCGTTTTTCAGTGTCCCCCAGAAACTCTCAATGGGGGCGTTGTCGTAGCAGTTACCTCGGCGGCTCATCGAAGTCTGCATATTGAACTGCTTCAGTAGTTTCTGAAACTCCAAGGCGCAATACTGGCTGCCCCGATCCGAATGATGGATCAACCCGGTCGCCGGGCGCTTGACTGACACGGCACGGAATAGGGATTGACTCACCAGATTCTTCGTCATTCTTTCGCCCATCGCATATCCCACGATCTCTCCGGTGAAGAGGTCTTTATGCCCGGCCAGATACAGCCAGCCTTCGGCGGTGGGGATGTAAGTAATGTCAGTTACCCAGACCTGGTTGGGAGCTTCGACAGCAAAGTTTTGGTCCAGAAGGTTCTCGGCGACAGGCAGTGAATGGTTGGAGTTTGTTGTCGCCTTGAACTTCTTCACCTGCTTGCAACGAATCCCGTGTTTCTTGCGGATTCGCTTGATCCGATGGACCCCGACCTGAACGCCATGCTCGGCGAGATCGGTTTGTAATCGTTCGGGACCGTAGGTTTCCCGGTTTCTTTTGTGAGCCGCCTTGATTTCGATTGCGAGCCGTGCCTCCTCCTTCTGCCGAGGTGAGTCCGGGCGCTTCAGCCAGGTGTAATAGCCACTGGGTGAAACCTCCAGGCTCTGGCAGAGCAGAGGGACAGAGTACTCAGGTCGAAGTTGATTTATTACCGCGTACCGGGCAGCGACTCCTTGGCAAAGTACGCGGCGGCTTTTTTTAGGATGTCGCGCTCCTGCTTGACCTGGGCCAGTTCTCGTTTAACCCTGTCAAGTTCCAGCTCGACTTCGGTCAGCGGGCGCTGTTGGCCTTTGCCACCGATATTACTGAGCTTTCCGGCCTTGAACGCCCTTACCCAATTCTCAAGGGTGGATTTCGGCAGGGATAACTGGCGCGATGCCTCATAGACAGCGACACCTCCTTCAACCACCATTTTTACGGCCTCAATGCGAAATTCCTTCGAATAGCGGCCATTAGAACCTCTTGTCATGTTGACACCTCCGTAAGATAGATTTCTTAACATTGGTGTCCGATTTTTTCAACTTACCTCACCCCCTGATACCTTGAACGATATGAATCGTATCTTCTGGAAAAGTATTTAACAAGGTTTCGACTTGCGTGACATTCTCAACAAACTCGAGACGCACCTCAGGAATGCTTGGCGCCTGCCAACCCATCGCGGCTCTTTCCTCCGACATGACAGCACCAACAATGTAGGCGACATTGTACCCCATCGCCACCAGCTCTTTGGCAAGAAAGGCCATATGGGGGCTGACAATTCCCTGCCAAAAAACAATGTACCTTCCCGACACAAATGTCATTATCTCTCTGCCAAATAATACCTACAACACTTATCTGACCGCACCGAAGCGAGGTCTTGCATCCGACCAAGCGTCAGCCAGAACAACAGACAAAAGGCATTTCCGGACGCGAATATATACCCTTCAGCTACCATGTGAAGTGTAAGAAACACAACAGTGGCAAATATTTCCACGATGTGTGAATTTGTGCTTTTCAGCAGAGCCTTAAAATTTAAATCTCTGAAAAGCCCAATCAATAAGATTACAAACCCCATAGTGCCGGACAAACCAGTCATGGAGAGCAATGCCAGCCAAGATGAACCAGGCTCGATATTAATCTCATTTGATTCGGTCTGAACAACGCCAGTATGCACAACCATTCCCTGTGACTGCAAGATTCCCACACCCATCCCAACACCGGTCAATGGATATTCTTGAAATTCATTCAACCTCGCAGCCCATAGGTCTTCCCGCGTATTTTGTAACCCTTTTGCCTCGAGGTTGGAAAGTATCCGGTAAGAAGTTTCGAATTCAACAGCCGTATAAATATATACACCGCCTCCACCCAAGAGGAGGGCGATGGCGACCATAGGTAAACTCTTTTTCATGCCGATGCTGTTGATCGTCTTCAAAAGCAAGACAAGCACTACTGCCGTCATCGCCGTAACCGCAGACCTCGATCCTGAAAGAATGCATGGTATGAGTGACAAAAAGGTGGCGAAACAGTAAACCAAGGACCGTTTGGCGATTGCCATGTGGACGCAGAAGACCACCGCCATCGCTGCTATTGGTCCAACCAGCATGCTATGTATCATGACGCCAGTGAAAACTCCACGCCCTAGCGAGGGCATTTTGGTGGCGAACCATATTGACGAGAGGATAGCAATAGCAATAAACGCATATTTGAAGGTGGTCCAAGCAGCTAGACGGATCTCTTGTGCACAAACACTTTTGATGCCCGGACCGAGAACAAGAAAAATCAGGACCCAACCAGTCCAATTCAACAGTGACTGGAAAGGTTCATCCAATATCAGTGTTCCCGGGAACGTCATTGCCACAAAGAACGCACCCGCCCTGTTAAAGCGGACCCCTCTTCTATCCAAAAGAACCACCAACAAGGCAACAACCAGCATTGCGCGAACGCCTTGCGTTAACAACTGAACTACCGTCGGGTTAAGCCAGAGGGTCAGAATGGAAACGCGGATCAAATTGAAAAAAACAAGTCCTGCCCCGAGTATGCATGTGTGCATAGAAATATACCAATTCTCATCTCAGACAATCAGGACAAGGTTTTAGCCAAAAATTCGAATGACGACTCACGAAGTTCACAGAGAATTGACTCTGTGCGGGGTTTTTCAGGAAAAAAATTAATAGATTTAATGTCAGGCATTGGTTCTCCACAAACAATAATGTTTTCACCACACCCAACCATATCTAGGAAATCACGTTGACGGGAATCGTGATCTGGTAAGCCACGTAGAAGTGATACAAAAGGTTTGCCAAAATTCACCGCAAAAGCAGTAGCATGGAATGATTGCCCTATTATTAGAGCGGCATTACTCATATAACCTAACCATTCCCTAGGCCCTGCATCAAGAACATAATCAATCTTTCGATCAAAGGCATCGAAAAAAGTGCCGTTGATCCTGACGATCTTCCAGCCGGTATGTCGTTGGATGTGCAAGGCAAGTCGCTCCATGTAGGTGCTCCGCGAATTCGCCCCATAACACAAAATATAGGGCTTATCGATCGGAGGAAAAACCGCCTGTGCCATCCATTCCTCCCTCGTCAACAACAGCGTCGGGTCCAGAACGAGTTCTGCATTACGCCCCGTTAACTCCCTGACAAGTTTTACTCCCGATTTTTCTCTGACGCTGATGAAATCTAATGACAATAGACCAGCACGGTAATTGTCGAATAACTCTCGAGGAATAGAAGTAGCACCGAAGCTTGATGCATATGAAATTTTCCGACATCCCGCCGGTGCAAAATCTAGAAAAAAAGACGGGTCATTGGCCGCACTACGAGGATGCCAAACTTGGTCGCTACCGACGACGTAAGCATCACATATCGGAGCATTCTCGAGGAGGGCCTTTCTCGTCGGATAACCCTTTTCCGATAACTGATACCACGCTTTTTTAGACTCGGCGTAATTACGGCAATAGGTTGAATATTTTCTATCGAGGATAAGATCTTTCAGTGCAGAGTTTGCAAAGGAAAGACTACGTGCCTTCAATTCTGAGATTAAACTTCTATTAGTTTTATGAAGGGCATTCGGATATTTATAATCGATAATATAAGTGTCTAAGTCGAGAGAGGCCAATGATCTCTGCGTCGCATAGGCCTGTAGAACTGAGCCGTAATTATAGATATCATGAATTGTAAGAAGACCTACCTTCATCAAACCCCCACTATACAGTCATCGAAAAACAGAAAACTGTTTTTTTAATAAAAAATAAATTCTGTCTACGGCATTGAAAATTGATATTTTTGGTTGATTTTCAGCGCATAAAAATAATAGACGACGTATATTAAATACGACACTTATTAACATGATAAGCATCGAAAAACCTAAAAATAACAATTTATTGTCAATATTTACCACAAAAAATGAGCACAACAATAATATTAAAGTTAAATAAAAAATGCGCAAAGCAAAACCATCCCATACAAAACCATACTTGACCTTCACAAACACAGCCGACATTACCAGTATCAATACATTCATCCCGACATAACCCCAACCAACAGCATATAAACCATGAGCTCCTTTAAACATCATGACGACCAATAATAATAAACAGATAGGCAGCGTTTCGACGAACAGGAAATAGATACCTCGGCCAGAAGACATAACAACATAACGCTGAGGAAATGCAGTCATTTTTATCAAATCACCAAAAACAAACAATCGCACAAGTTCAGCCGCCGGCAAAAACTCAGGCGAATAGAGTATTATGACGGCCACGGGAGAAAAAAGAAACATCCCTAACAGGATCGGAGCGCCGAGCAAAAGAGCAATTTCAGTTTGTTGATTAACCATCTGATTTATACACCGCGAGTCGTTGATTCTTGCAGCGATCCTCGGATAATAGTCATTTCCCATGGCAGTCAGCACAAACCCAATGTATGTTGACGAAATCATCCATGCTGCTTGAAAGTACCCAAGCTGGGTCACCCCAAGTTCTTGGCTAATTTCTGTTCTGAGCCAGAGGTGGCCAAGTACAACCCCGAGCCCTGCCAACATCAATACAAAGCCAAGACGGATTATCTTAAAAAAATCACTACATACATATTTTATTCCCACATGCCGTTCGACTTTAGGCAATTTCCTCGCGAACCAGTGCCCGACTAAAAAAGTCGCAAGAGGGGCTGACACAACAAAAAGAAAAACCCCATTTTCACCAAGTCCTAATATACTTGTACAGGCAAAAAGGGTTCCTAATACAGCGCCAAAGACTGTAACCAATGCAATATCTCTTGGACGATGCATCCCTCGAATCAGAGCCGTTTGCGAACCAGTCCCGACTGAAAGAACCACCCCAAGGGCGATCCATCCCATTTTTAAGGAATAACCAGATTCGCCGAGAATATTTACTGCAATTTGCTCACGGAAGGACCAAACAAAAAAACCACCTACCCCTGCGAGGAAAAACGTGCCCCAGAACAAGGCTGCGCGCACAGTAGAAAGCTGCTTTTGGTCCGATAGAGACTGTGCGACATAGCGTGTTCCTGAGTTAGTCACACCCATCCCCGCCATCGTAGATACAGATGCAACGATACTCTGCAGCAAACCTATCATCCCTATTCCGATGGGACCAAGCAATATGGCAGCAACTTTAATCCTAACTAAGCCGACCACTACACTCAGAATTGAGGCAGACCCGATTATTGAGGTGGAGTAAAACATGGCCCAACGTGAGGATTTTTTATCTATTAATTCAGGGGTCATTATGATCCTTGGCAAATTCAATATGCAAAATGCGCGCAGGCTATCGACTCTGGACTACACCTAAAGTGTAAGTGGTGCGATAAAGCAACATTCGTTCTGTAAATTCGGCGTCCCTCTTTAGGGTGACACTTTCGGTTATCACATGGTGAGATAAATCCGACCTGTTTCCCACTCTTCCGAGATTTCCATCAGAACCGCGCTGATGAGTCTCAGGCAGGAGGCATCATTCGGGAAGATGGTCGCGACACGTGTTCGCCGGCGGATCTCCCTGTTGATGCGTTCCAAGACATTGCTTGTCCGGATGCGCCTCCAGTGATCCGAAGGGAACAAAAAAAACAACGAGTCCTTCCGGAATGTTTTTCTCCGCCCACGCCACCAGACGCGGTGCCTATTTTTCGTAGCGCTCAATAAACTGGGTGAGCAACCTCTTCGCCTCGATCTCCGTGGACGCATTGAAAATGCTCCGAATGTCGGTGGCAACGCTCTTTTTCATATCCTGCTTTGGCACATAGGCCTGGGCATTCTGTTGCAGATGGAACTGACAGCGTTGCCATGGGATGCTTGGGAAAACCGCCTTGCGGGCCGCCTTGAGGCCTTCGTGAGCATCGCTGATAAACAGTTTGACGCCATGAAGCTTCCGCTCTTGCAGGTGACGGAGAAAGTCGCGCCAATGGGCCTCTTGCTCCGACAGTGCGACGGAGGTGCCTAGAATCTGCCGCATACCGGTGTCGGAAACGCCAATGGCAACCAGAACGGCCATATCCACAACGGCGCCATTACTTCTGACCTTTTCATAGCGGGCGTCGAGATAGACATAGGGATAGGCACCCAATGGGCGATTGCGCCATTGCTCAAGAACAATATCGAGCTCTTGTGCTGCTCGGCTGACTTGGCTGGAGGTCACCTCGAACCCACAAAGCTTCTCGGTGATCTGGGCGACCTTACGGGTCGAAACGCCCTGAACGTACATCTCGGCCAATGCCAGCTTCAAGGCCCGTTCGGAGCGAAGTCCTTTTTCCAGGCTGGAGGGATAAAATCCACCGTCGCGAACCTGAGGAACGGAAAACTCCAGCTCACCGAGCCGGGTCTGGACCGTTTTCGGCTTGAAGCCGTTGGCGTACCCCTGGCGAGCCTCGCTACGCTCGTAAGGTCCAACGCCCAAGTGGTTTTGTCGCTCCAGACGCATCGCCTCGTTGAGCAAGTGGCGAACGGCCTCGCCAAGGCCATTGAAGCGATCAGCAGCGAGCAATTCCAAGACATCCTGAAGTAGGCTATAATCCTCTGGACAGGTCACGGTTTCTCTCCTCTCTGGTTGGGTTTGGCGATTCACCCAAAGAGGATAGCTGTGACCTGTCTTTTTTCAGGTCTCTCGAAATTTACAGAAACGATGATGCACTAACAGTGGTGCCGTTGGTAAGGCATAGACTTCCGCTCAATATATCTAGCCAAAACAATAGAAAGCCTCCCGGTTATTCCAACTTGGCTAACAAAGGAGGCTTTCTATATGTAATTTGATTGTCGTTAATAAACCAAAAAACACCTCAGAAATAATACAATTTAGGGCGATGAAACATTAATGGTGAAGGTATTATCACAGATGTCTTGGTTCAAAAATCCTCCACTGTCATTGCGGGCACGAACGCGAACCAGACACTGAGTTGCTTGGCTTGCAGGATTCGGGATCGACCACACAGTCGTCAAAGCTGGGGCCGCTACAGTGCTTATACCAACCCAGGTTGTCCCGCCGTCCAGCGAATAGGAAAGTTCATAACTCACAGCATTTGTCGCTGCTGACCAGTTCACATTCGTATTCTGCCCGCCGCTTAATACTAAGCCAGCAGCATTGGGATAGGTCACCGACACAGGAACATTGATCGTGAAGAAATTATTTGACACGTCAGCGTTCATCACGACCCCAAGGTCATTGCGGGCACGAACGCGAACCAGACACTGAGTCGCCTGGCTTGCAGGAATCGGGATCGACCACACTGTCGTCAAAGTTGGGGCCGCTACAGTGCTGATACCAACCCAAGTCGTCCCGCCGTTCAGCGAATAGGAAAGTTCATAACTCACAGCATTTGTCGCTGCTGACCAGTTCACATTCGTATTCTGCCCGCCGCTTAATACTAAGCCAGCAGCATTGGGATAGGTCACCGACACGGGAACATTGATCGTGAAGAAATTATTTGACACGTCAGCGTTCATTACGACCCCAAGGTCGTTGCGGGCACGAACGCGAACCAGACACTGAGTCACCTGGCTTGCAGGAATCGGGATCGACCACACTGTCGTCAAAGTTGGGGCCGCTACAGTGCTGATACCAACCCAGGTTGTCCCGCCGTTCAGCGAATAGGAAAGTTCATAACTCACAGCATTTGTCGCTGCTGACCAGTTCACATTCGTATTCTGCCCGCCGCTTAATACTAAGCCAGCAGCATTGGGATAGGTCACCGACACGGGAACATTGATCGTGAAGAAATTATTTGACACGTCAGCGTTCATTACGACCCCAAGGTCGTTGCGGGCACGAACGCGAACCAGACACTGAGTCGCCTGGCTTGCAGGAATCGGGATCGACCACACTGTCGTCAAAGTTGGGGCCGCTACAGTGCTGATACCAACCCAAGTCGTCCCGCCGTTCAGCGAATAGGAAAGTTCATAACTGACAGCATTTGTCGCTGCCGACCAGTTCACATTCGTATTCTGCCCGCCGCTTAATACTAAGCCCGCAGCATTGGGATAGGTCACCGACACAGGAACATTGATCGTGAAGAAATTATTTGACACGTCAGCGTTCATCACGACCCCAAGGTCATTGCGGGCACGAACGCGAACCAGACACTGAGTTGCTTGGCTTGAAAGAATCGGGATCGACCACACAGTCGTCAAAGTTGGAGCCGCTACAGTGCTGATACCGACCCAGGTCGTCCCGCCGTCCACTGAATAAGAAAGTTCATAACTCACAGCATTCGTCGCTGCCGACCAGTTCACATTTGTATTCTGCCCGCCGCTTAAAACTAAGCCAGCAGCATTGGGATAGGTCACGGTGACTGGCACGTTGATGGTGAAAGTCTCATCAGAAACGTCGGAATTCAGTACGACTCCCCGGTCGTCATAAGCAAGGACCTGTACTAGGCATTGATTCGCGACACTAGCCAGATCCGGTACTGTCCAATCAAAGGTAGATGATGGAGACGTAAGAGTTACAATCGTCGTCCAGCTAGCCCCACTATTCGTTGAATAACGGATTTCGTAACTGACGGTTTCAGAAGTGTCATGCCAAATAATCGTTATAGTGCTTCTCCCTTGAAGCGTTTCACCACCATTCGGTGACAAGACTTTTAGTTCATCAACCCGGCATCCACTCCCTGATTGAACCCAATCACTCGGCGTCATAACACTATGAACCGCACGAATTTGATAATAATATGTCCCAGGTGCCCTTCCAGTCACCAGATAAGTCTCATCAGCACCCAAAAGAACATCGTAAGTCTTAGTTCCGGTAAAGGTCCCAGTGGTCGACTCCTCAATCTCATACCCCTCCGCATCCGCCGAAGCGGTCCAGCTCAGAGTGAAATCACCCGTCGTACTACTGGTCGGAACCGTAAAGAGCGACGGCTGCTGCGCCTGATTAAACACATGCACCGTCCTCACCACCCGAACAGCCGCATTCCCCGCCGCATCAGTCACATCATAATAAACCGGATAATCCCCAACGACCGAGGTCACAACAGCCGAAGCATCAATCACAGCACTCAGGCCGGTATCAAAATTGTCACTGACCGTCGCACCCGCCTCAACATAAGCATTACCGAGGAAGACATTCTGCGGATTATCCAAAGGGTTCACCATGGTAATCACCGGCTTCGTCTGATCAAGCTCGATCACCGCCGTCACCTGATGAATATTCCCAGCCAGATCTTTCCCTTCTCCCCAAACCGTCTTGCTCCCCTCTCCCGCAGTCAAAGTCCATAGTGCGGTCGGGCCGACTGTCTGCCAATCTTCGGGCAAGGAGTCGAAGGTGCCGTCATTGGAAAAGCGCACCTGGTCACAGGCTGAACCACCCAGTTCGTCACAGGTCAGATAAAGCGTGACGGTTTCATTATTGGTCGCGATCTGACTAGCAGCAAGGTCATTGATCCTCATCGTGAGGACAGGCGAGATCGAATCGACAGTGACCGTCACCACGGCACTCTCACCGATATTGCCGGCAGCATCCGTGACCACAATCTTGAAATCATGCGACCCCTGGGCAAGAGGGGTGACAATCGGAGCGCCATTCACCTGACTGGCAAAGAGGGTATAGCCACCACCGTTGCTATTGACATAGAGCTCGGCTATGGCGATCTCCGACCCGGTCCCATCCTGATTCCAGCTGATAGTCGGAGTCGTGCTATTCAAAAACCCAGCCACCGGAGCCGTGAGGACTGCTGTCGGCAGATCATTTTCAACGCGAGGGTTGGTCACGTTTATAAATTCTTCCAGGTTGGTGAAGGAATCGTTATCAGGATTTCCCGCGGCGCCGTTGATCCCCGTGGCATCGAGGGGGTCGAGGGTATAGGTGATCTCCCAGGCGTCCGGCAGACCGTCGCCGTCGTCATCCGTATCGAGATCGTTGCAGGTCAGATCGACGTCCGTATCGCCGGTGGCGTCATTGCCGTTGCAGATATCGAGTCCGTCGGCAACGCCGTCGCCGTCGGCGTCCGGAACGTTGCAGCCGATCGCTCCGCCGCTGACCCAGGCGCTGGAGATCAGACCGGTTTTGGTGGCGCGGATCTGGTAGGAGTAGGTCCCCGGCGCCTTGCCGGTGACGTCGAAGCTCGCCACAGCTGTCGGCAGGGTATAGGTCGGAACTCCGGTAAAGGTCCCGGTGGTCGACTCCTCGATCTCGAACCCCTCGGCAATCGCCGGAACCGTCCAGGTCAGGGTGTAGGCGCCGGTGGTGCTGCTGGCCGGCACGACGAAGGAGCCGGGCTGATCGGCGGTGGTCACCACGGTGCAGGAATTGCTGCCGACACCCCAGGTACTTTCCAGATAGCCGTCGGCCGTTGCCTTCACCCGGTAATAGTAAGTCCCCTGGACATCCTGCGTCAAGTTGGCCGGCGGCGTGGTGATTCCCGAAACGGTCTGGGAAATATCGGTAAAGCCGGCATCCCGCGCCTCGACCACCGTATAGGTCACCCCCGTCGGCCCGGAGGTCGTCCAGTTGATGGTCACCTGGTTGCCGGTCGAAGTCATTGGGACGCTGACATTGCCCGGGGTAGGGGCATAGGGATTCACGTTGCACGAATTCCCTCCGACGGCCCAGGTGCTGTCGAAGTAGCCGGGGGCGACCGTCATGATCCGGTAGAAATAAGGGCCCGCCGTATTCTGGGTCAGGGTCGTCGAAGTGCCGACAAAGCCGGTCAGGGTCCGGGAGATATCGGTGAAGCCGACATTTCTTGACTCGACGATGGTATAGGTCGCCCCGGGGGTGGTGGAAGCGGTCCAGGAGAGGGGAACCTGGGTGCCGGTGGAGACCGCAGGGACAATCAGAGCGCTCGGCGGCAGGGCGTCGATCTTGGTGATGGCCCAACTGCCGTCGTTGGTTCCGAAGAGGGTGGAAATTGCGCTGTCGGTCACCTTGAGGCTCAAGGGGAGATTTACACCCTTTTCATAGCCGTTGAGCACCGCCCAATAGATGGTCGGGTTGGGGACGAAGGCGTCGTCGTAGCCGTCGCCGTCGATATCCCAGGCGTAGGTCAGGCTTCTGCCGCAGCCGGCATCGGGGTGGCTCGAGAGATCGCCCTTGAGAACGAGATTTTCTCCGGTCTTGATGGAGTAGGACCCGACGACGGCGGCGATCGGCGTCTGGACGACGGCGGTGGTGAGGGTGCGGGTGGTCGTGGTGCTCCAGCCGTTGGAATCGGTCACCCGCAGGCCCACCGTGTAGGTGGTCGCAGGGTCGGCAAAGACATGGCTCTGGGTGATTCCCGTGGCGTCGGGGAAGACGCCGTCGTTATTGAAGTCCCACTCGTAATTGGCGATGGTGCGCGTCGCGGAGGTGACCGTCGAGCTCGAGGCGTCGAAGGGGAAGGCCGTACAGTAGGAGACCGGCGCCGGCCCGGAGGTGAAGGCGGCGGTGAGCTCACTGACTCGGAAGGTGGTGGTCGCCAGGGTGTTGAGACCCGGATCGTCGGCGTCCTCCACCCGCAGGGCGAGGGGCTGGGCGGCTTCGCGGGTGTAGCCGGAAAGCTGGGTCCAGGGGATGCTCGGCGTAGCGCCGGTCAGATCGCCGAAGATGCCGTCGTTGTTGGTATCCCAGCTGTAAACCAGGGTGTTGCCGCAGGCGGCATCGAGATGGCTTGAGGCGCCGCCGTTGAGAAGAAGGGGCTGCCCTTCGTCGGCCACGTAGGAGCCGCCGATCAAGGCGACGGGCGCCCGGACGGCGGCGGTGGTGATTTCTACGCTTGTGGTGGCCGTCCAGCCGAGGTCGTCGGTGACCTTGAGACTCACCAGGTGATTTCCGGCGGTGGAAAAGCTGTAGGTGGGAAACTCTCCTGTTCCATCGTCAAAAGCGCCGTCGTTATCGAAATCCCAGGCGTAGCTTTGAATGGTGCGAATGGCGTTGGAGTGGGCCGAAGTCGAAGCGTCGAAGGGGAAGGCGCCGCAGTAGGAGACCGGCGCCGGACCGGAGGTGAAGGCGGCGGTCAGTTTGGTGATGGTGAGGGTGGTATCGGCGGTGCTGAACTTGGTCGGATCGGCACTGTGCTCGACCTTGACGCGCAGCGGAATCGCTACATTGCGGGAGAAGGCCGAGATTTGCTCCCAGGGGATGGCGACGGTCGCGGTGGTGCTGGTCGTTTCATAAGTGCCGTCGCTGTTGAAGTCCCAGCTGTAAACGAGGGTATCGCCGCAATTCCCGTCAAGCTGGACCGATGCCCCGGCGTCGAGGGTCAGCACCTGGCCGTCGTCGACAAAGTAGGGTCCGCCGTGGGCGGCGACGGGGGTCTGGTAGGGGGCGGTGACGACGGGAGCGCTGTAAACGGCGCTCCAGCCGTTGGAATCGGTGACCCGCAAACCCACCGTATAGGAGGTGTCAGGGGCGGCAAAGACATGGCTCTGGGTCATTCCCGCCGCGTCCGTGAAGACGAGATCGTTGTCGAAGTCCCACTCGTAAGTGGAAATGGTACGCGTCGTACTGGTGACCGTCGAGGTCGAGGCGTCGAAGGGGAAGGCCGTACAGTAGGAGACCGGCGCCGGTCCGGAGGTGAAAGCGGCGGTGAGCTGACTGACTTTAAAGTCGGTAGTATCCAGGGAATTGAGACCCGGATCGGAAGCGTCCTCCACCCGCAGGGCGAGGGGTTGGGCGGCTTCGCGGGTGTACCCGGAAAGCTGGGTCCAGGGAATGCTCGGCGCAGCGCCCGTCAGGTCGCCGAAAATGCCGTCGTTGTTGGTATCCCAGTTGTAGGCCAGGGTGTTGCCGCAAGCGGCATCGGGATGGGTCGAAAGTTCGCCGTTGAGAAGGAGAGGCTGTCCTTCGTCGGCCACGTAGGGGCCGCCGATGGAGGCGACGGGCGCCCGGACGGCGGCGGTGGTGATCGTCTGGCCGATGGTGTCGGTCCAGCCGAGGTCGTCGGTGACCTGAAGGGTCACCAAATGGTCTCCGGGAGTGCTGAATTTGTAAGTGGGCGTCTCACCAAAGACATCATCGAACTGACCGTCGTTGTCCATGTCCCAGGCGTAGCTGAGGGTACGCGCCGGGTTGGAATGGGTCGAAGTCGAGGCGTCGAAGGGGAAGTCGCCGCAGTAGGAGACCGGCGCCGGCCCGGAGGTGAAGGCGGCGGTGAGTTTGCTGATGGTGAAATTGGTATCGGCGGTGCTGAACCTGGTCGGATCGGCACTGTGCTCGACCTTGACGCGCAGCGGAATCGGCACATCGCGGGGGAAGGCCGAAAGCTGGGTCCAGAGGATGGCGACGGTCGGCGAAGTTTGGTCGATGACTTCATAGGTGCCGTCTTTGCCGAAATCCCAGCTATATTTGAGACCGTCGCCGCAGGCCCCGTCGAGGTGGACCGTCGCCGAGGCGTCGAGGGTCAGCTCCTGGCCGTCGTCGACAAAGTAGGGTCCGCCGTGGGCGGCGACCGGGGTCTGGTAGGTATCGGTGATGACATTGTCGCTGTAAGTGGCGGTCATGCCGTAAGAGTCGGTGACCTTCAGGGTCAGGGTGTGGGTCCCGGGGGCGGGGGCTTCGAAATTGTACCCCGGCGTAGCCGAGTTGAATTCAAAGGTCCCGTCGCTGTTTATATCCCAGGCGTAGTTGACGAGCGTCTCCCCGTTCGGATGGATGGACCCGGACCCGTCGAGAGGGACCCCGGTGCAATAGGGCGGAGCTGAAGGGGGAGTGAAGGTAAAGCTTGCGACCGGCATCTTTATGGTCAGGGTGGCGGTGTCGACGTCGCTGAGAGGAACATCGGCATTGTCGACGACCTCGAGATACAGGGGCAACGCCTGATCCCGGGGGAGGTTCACGAGATCGGCCCAGGGAACGGTGGTGGTCACCCCGCTGGCGTCGTCAAATAAATTGTCGCCGTCGACTTCCCAGTCGTAGGTCATGGAAATGCTGCAGTCGGCATCGGGATGATAGGAGCCGGAGCCTATGAGATCGAGACTCGCCCCGGCGCTGATCACGTAAGGCCCGCCGGCATCGGCCACCGGCGCATGGGGATCCTGAGTGGTGATCGTGTGCTTGATGAAATCGATCTGGTCGAGCTCGTTTTTGACGTACAGGGTGACCTCATGGTCTCCCGCCGAGCCGAAACCGTAGGTCAGAATTTCGCCGACGAAGTCGGGAAGGCCGTCGCCGGTCACATCCCACTTATAGCTTTCGATGGGCCATTCGGGATCGCCGGTGGAGGTTGAGGCATTCAGGGTGACGTTCTGGCAATAGAGTGGGGAGAGGGGTGAGAAAGTAAAGGCGGCAACGGGCGGCAGGCCGCCGAGGACGGGGTCGCAGCTGCCGCCGGTGTCGATGCCGGTCTCGCCGGGATCCTGTATCCCGTTGCTGCAGAGGTTGCCGACGAGAACGAGGGCGTTCCAGTCGTAAATTTCGACATCATCGATGATGTCATCGCCGTTGGTGATGACGTCGATAATTTTTTCCTTGGAGATGGTCCCGGTGCCGTTGTCGTAATCGGTGGCCCGCACCGTCCAGATTCCTTCCAGGACCGGAATGCGGAAATAGCCGAGGGCGTCGGTCTTGACCTCGCTGTAGAGAGGGCCGATGTCAATTTTGTCGACGCCGTTTTTGGCATGGCCGGTCTCGGCGGTGACGACGATATTCTCGGCGCGGGAGCCGTCCGCGTAAAAGACATGCCCCTCGATGATGCCGTCGGCATAGTAGGGGTTGAAGGTCATTTCGCGAGTCTGGCCGAGCAACAGATCGGGAACGACGGCCACGGCCGCCTGGGGGACGAGGTCGCGCGGGACGCCGTTGACCATCAGCTTCCCGGGAGTCTCGGCGATGGCCCACCAGCTGCCGGGGTTCAGACCGATGATCGCCAATCCGTTGGCGTCGCTGGTGCCGTCGGTGCGCAGATTGCGCTGCACCGGATCGAGCTCATTGGCGTCCCGGGAGACAAAAAGGCCGGCCCCGGCAATCGTATGGAGATTGGTCTCATCCTTGAACTGCCCTTTGAGCCAGGCGGTGTCCGGGAAGGCCCAGAAACCGAGGTGGGAGATGCCGCCCGGGTTCAGGACGAGGGAGGCCTGGGGGAGGAAGAGACCGGAGGTGGCCTCGACGGCGGCAAAATACCCGGGCGGGACGTCGGTTTCGAGGGTCCAGCTCAGTCCGGGGGGAGCGGCGCCGAGAGCGGCCAGGACAAAGTCGCCGTTACTGTCGGTTACGGCCTCGGCGGCGTGTCCCAGGGCGGAGGAACCCCGCACCCGGGCGCCGAAGACCGGGCGGCCGTCGTCATAGCTGAGGACCCGGCCGATCACCGTGGCATCGCTTGGCAAAAGGACGAGGGGGATATCGAGTGAGGAGGTGGTTTCGACGGTGACGGCGGTGGCCGGACTCTGGAGAAATCCGCCGGCGCCCCTGACGGCCGAAAGCTTGCCGGAGACCGGCAGGGAGTCATTGATCTGCAGGGTGTAATTGCCGGTGTCGTTGGTGAAGGCAAAGGAGACGATGCGCTCCGGGGCGCTGCCGGTGGTAAAAACGACCAGGGCGTTGCCGATCGGGGTCCCCTCTTCGCTTCCGCTGGCGACATAGCCGCTAATCTGCTTGCTGCCGGTTGCCGCCGTGACGGTGAAGGTCCCGAGGGAGAAGAGGCCGCCGGGAACCTCGGCCCGAACGATGTACTGACCCGTACCGAGCATCCCCCAGCGAGGGGAGGCGCCGAAGGTGGTGGCGAGGGTGCCGAGGGCGGTGCTGCTGTCGGCGGTGAAATTTTCGCCGGCCGTTCCGCCGTCGGCCACCCCCTCGACGACCATCGGCCATTCGTCGCCATTGACGGTGCCGCTGTTATCGGCGTCGAAGGTCAGGGAGAGGATGACCACGCCCCCCGTGGGGAGGTTACCGACGGTAAGAGAAACCGGGCCGGTGCCGGAGACAACCGTGGAGGGAAGGACGGTGAGCCCGGGGACGCCGGGTTCATCCTGATTGTTGTTGGGGTCGGTTCCGGCGGCGAATTCGGCGAAATTGCTGATGCCGTCGCCGTCGAGGTCACTCAGGGCGTCGGTGGCGACGAGGGGATCGAGACCATGGGCGTTTTCATAGACATCGGGTAACCCGTCCTTGTCCGAATCGAGAGCCGGAGCGGAGGTCGGCAAAAAGGTGTAACAGGGGAGAGTCTCGCCGAGGCGGTAGACGGTCCCCGTCGTCGGCTCGAACATATCGTCGGCACCGAGGAAGGCGACATCGCCGCAGCTGTTGATGTCCGGAAAGAGGTGTACGACATCCAGGGGGCAACTCGAGGTCAACGCCCCCCGCGTGCTGGAGACAATCCGGTTCTGCCCGCTGATATTAAACTGTTCATACACCACCTCGCCACTGTCGTTGATGGACGGGCTGTAATGCTCGGTCGGCTCAAAAGTCACCTGCACAGGGACGGTGGTCCCGTAATCGAGCCGGTAGATCTGGGAATTGTCGTTGGCATCGAAAGCAGAACAGACCAGATCGCCGCGATTGTTGATATCGGGAAAAGTGCCGGGAATTTCGAGGGATGTGCGAATGCTTGAGTAAATAGCCCCCCAGTCCTCATAGACCACCTCGCCGGCGTCGTTGATCGAGGGGTGCATCCCGCTCGCCGCCACCGTCACCGGGGTCCCCCCGTCGCTCTTAACGATGGAAGATGAAAAGAAATCCAGTTCGTACTGCTGCCACACCAGGACCCCGTAATTGTTCAAAGCCGGGAATTCATGATGAGAGGGGTCGGAGGTCAACTGCCCCCGCTTGTTCGAGTGAATCTGTAACCAGCCGTTAATATCGCGTTCGGACCAGAGCATTTCCCCAAGGTCGTTGATCGCGGTGCGTTTGCTGGGGGTGGGGAGATCGGCCAGGATGGGGACCGGCAGCCCCTGCTGGCCGCACATCCCTCCGGCGGGGGGTTCTGAAGCGCCGCAGGGGGCAGAGGTCCCCAGGCGATAAACCTCTCCCGGTTGACCTGTCACCCCGCTGTCCCAGGAGGTAAAGACGAGATCGCCACAACTGTTCACCGACGGGTTCCGATGATATTGCACGGCCGGGCAATCGGAGGTCAGTTGGCCGGCACTGGAGAAGACCCGGTCGTTGCCGCTGCCGTCATTCTGAACCCACACCACTTCGCCGTCGTTGCTGATGCTCGGCCAGTTGTGATGCACCCCGTCAGACGTAAGCGGTGTCGGTAGTGTCTCTCCGCTGTTCAGCCCGTATATCTGGACAAATCCGGTGGTCGAATCCAAATTCGACCAGACCACGTCACCATTGTTATTAATGTCGGGATCGGCGCCTGTACCGAGGACACCGCGCAGGGAGGAAAAAATCTCGCCGGACTTGACGAAGACAATTTCTCCACCATCGTTGATGGCAGGGGTTTGTCCGTCGGGGAAAATTTCCCTGACTGTGCCGAGGTCGTTGACCCAGATAGAGTTTCGAATACCGTCATCCTTTTGCCAGACAACGGTGCCGAATTTGTTTATCGAAGGGTTGACGTTGGTCGCCGCATCGAAAGTCAACTGCCCGCGAGTGCTCGAGAATAGCTGGTAATGTATCCCGACTTCAGGGGTGTCGACTTTTTGCGACCAGACGACTTCTCCCAGGTCGTTGATCGCCGCCTTCCCCGGGGCATCGGATGTGGGCGATATCGCGTCCGGACAAACCGCCAGGGCGTAACCGGGGGCACAGAGGAGGACAAGGAGAAGAAGGAACCGGACAGTGCGACGAGCGTTCATGACGACCCCCTGGAGACGAAACAATCGTGTTTTCTGGAAAAAAACAAAAACCGCCCCTCTCCAGAACGGCAGAAGGGCGGTAAAAAAAACCAGCAGACGATACGGCCTTATGGCTCTCTTCGGCAGCTCGGCTGTCCCAGTGGGACCCTTGGCTCTGCGCCCCCGGATTGCTCCGGGTTAGCCCTTATCGGAGAGGACGAAATCTTTTTTTTTCTTTGTTGAGGTTATGCCAGGCGCTCTCTCTGTGTCAACTGATTAATCAAAATCCGTCGGGCAAAAGAAACCGCGATTCAGGTATTTGCAAACCGGAGGAGACGGACAGATCCGCACCCTGACCCCTCTCTGGCGTTGTTTAAATATGCTTTTTTTGTGCCAATTTATGCCCAAAGAATAAAAATTCGAAGGAGAGGCGGATTTTGGCGAGCCCGGCGCGATGCGAGGGGGAACGGGTGGGAGTTTTTCGGGGTTGATCCGGTCGAATAGCGGCGCCGGGCGGAAATTGGCACCAGAACACTGGAAATTATCCGGCTCGGCCGATGTCAGAATCGTTCCATCTGGCGAGGGAGAAGGGAGAAGGAAGAAGAGGTCCGGGGCTTCTGCCCTTCTCAGCGTCCTCCGGTCTTTCTCTGCGCTCTCTGCGTTGAAGACCGAACCCAACCCTGCCTCACGCGACGCCGCAACGCTTAAGGATCTAAAGCAGGGACAACGGTTTTCGTCGCGTCGTCGCGTCGTCGCGTGAAACCAGCCGTTGATGCGCCTTGTGGTTAAACCAAAAAAAGCTTCTGTTCCTGGCCTTCTCAGCGTTCTCCGGACCTTCTCCGCGCTCTCTGCGATGAAAACCTGACCTGAGACCTGAATCAGCCCGGGCTTCCAAGATGACAAGTTGGCACCAGAAACCCCCAATGGGCCAGGCCCCTGCGGAGCCAGATCCAAAATTCATTACTCCTGTTCAGTCCTCCCGCACTCGATACCCTGCCCGATGTGCCTCGGTATCACGGCGATGTGCAGCGACATCGACTGCGACGGCGTCGACCTTCTTCTCCACGGCGTCGACCTTCTTCTCCACGGCGTTGACCTTCTTCTCCACCGCGTCCACCTTCATCTCCACAGCGACGACCCTTACCTCAACCCGTTCCAGGCGATTTTCCATACCGGTCATCCGATCTTCAAATCGGTCCATCCGCTCGACCAGGGACTGCTGCCCCTCGACGACCAGATCCATCCTGTGCTGAAAATCTTCTTGAAATATCCCGATCCGATGATCGACAGACTGGATGATTTCTTCTTTGAAGTTTGTCAGCAATGCGATCAGTTGTTTATCATCGATAGCCATTTACGACTCCTGACTTAAAAAAATGCCTTTTTTACCACGGAGGCACGGAGAAACCTGACCCTGGGGTTAGCCCAAAACAAAGCCTCTGCTTCGGCCCTTCTCCGCGTTCTCCGGATTTTCTCCGCGTTCTCTGCGTTGAAGGCCTGACCTGAAACCTGAACCTGCCCGGGCTTCCAAGAGGACAAGTTGGCACCAGAAACCCCCAATGGGCCAGGCCCCTGCGGAGCCAGCTCCAAAATTCATTACCCCTGTTCAGTCCTCCCGCACTCGATACCCTGCCCGGTGCGCCTCGATGTCGCGGCGATGGGAATACAAGTCGTTGACAATAGCATCAATCTTTTTGGTGAGTGTGACCTCCACCTGATCGATCCTGGACTCGACCCGATCCAGTTTCTCTAAAAGCGTCTGATGCCCTTCGCCCAGAATTTCGAATTTATGCTGAACATCCTCGGCAAAGACGCCGACGACGCGAGTCATCATAACTTCAATCTGTTTCAGGTCTTTTTCTTCCATGAGCGCTTTTCCCTTCGTTTCATCCGGGCATAATTTCGAGGACCGAGGTCGGATCAATCACCATCGGGCACCCGCAAGGGCGCCCCTACAGGGTTGAATACCGAACCCAACCCTGCCTCACGCGACGCCGCAACGCTTAAGGATCTAAAACAGGGACAACGGTTTTCGTCGCGTCGTCGCGTCGTCGCGTGAAACAAGCCTTTCCCTATGCCCGTTTGAGGGAGAAGGAAGAAGTTGTCTGTCAAACCGAAACAGCCTCTGTTTCGGCCCTTCTCAGCGTTCTCCTGTCCTTCTCAGCGCTCCCTGCGTTGAAAACCGGAGCAGGATCAGTTACCCCCGGCGGCCGATGCCGAAGTAGTCGAAGCCGTTTTCGCGCATCACCGCCGGCTCGTACTGATTGCGGCCGTCGAAGATCACCGGCTGTTTCATCATCTTCTTGACCGCCGAAAAATCGGGGTGGCGGAACGGTTTCCATTCGGTGACCAGCACCAGGGCGTCGATGCCTTCGAGGGCGGCGTACTGGTGGAGGACGAGCTGCAGCTGTCCGTTTTCGAACCAGGCCCTGGGGAGCTGGCTGCGGGCGGCCTCCATCGCCTCGGGATCATAGGCGAGAATGCGCGCTCCGGCGCCGATGAGCTCGTGAAGCAGGACCACCGAGGGCGCCTCGCGCAGATCGTCGGTGCCGGGCTTGAAGGCCAGCCCCCAGACTCCGAAGGTCAAACCGGAGAGGTCGGCGCCGAAGCGGGCGACGATCTTTTCGAAGAGGACGTGTTTCTGGCGCTCGTTGCGGCGATGCACCGCCTGCAGCAGGAGGGGATCGAGATCGCACTCCTCGGCCATGCGGACGAGCGCCGTGACATCCTTGGGGAAACAGGAGCCGCCGTAGCCGCAGCCGGGGTAAATGAAGGAATAGCCGATGCGGCTGTCCGAGCCGATCCCCTGGCGCACCTTTTCGGCATCGACATCGAGGCGGTCGCAGAGGGCGGCGATCTCGTTCATGAAGGAGATCTTGGTGGCGAGCATGGCGTTGGCGGCATACTTGGTCATCTCGGCATCCCGCACCCCCATGACGATAATCCGGTCGTGATTGCGGGTGAAGTCGGCATAGAGGCGGCGCATGATGTCGGCGGCCTCGGGGGTGTCGGCGCCGACGACGATGCGGTCGGGGCGCATGAAGTCTTCGACGGCCGCTCCTTCCTTGAGAAACTCGGGGTTGCTGACGACGTCGAAGGGGATTTTCACCCCGCGTTTTTCCAGTTCGACGGCGATCGCACCCCGCACCCTGTCGGCGGTGCCGACGGGGACCGTCGACTTGTCGACGATCACCGCGTAGCTCTCGAGATTCTGGCCGATGGTGCGCGCCACGGCCAGGACGTGCTTGAGATCGGCGGAGCCGTCCTCGTCCGGGGGGGTGCCGACGGCGATCATGTAGACCTTGGCTTCCTTCATCGCCGCCGGGAGGTCGGTGGTGAAGCGCAGTCGCCCTTCCCTGCTGTTGCTGGCGACGATCGGTTTGAGCCCCGGCTCGAAGATGGGGATCTGACCGTTGTTGAGCCGGTCGATCTTTGCCGCATCGACATCGACGCAGGTGACGCTGTTCCCCATTTCAGCAAAACAGGCCCCGGTGACGAGCCCTACGTATCCGGTACCGACGATAGTGATGTTCATCCGGGATTCGACTCCTGTGGAAGGTTTTCAATTCCAGTTTTTGAAACTGCAACGGGTTTTACCGCGGGAAAAAAGCCCAACCTAACACTGCCTCACGCGACGCCGCAACGCTTCAGCAAGACCCGGGGTCAGGTGCCCCATCCTTAAGCCCACTTATTCACTCTCCGTCACTCACCCGCCATCCCTTGCGGTGCGCCTCGGTATCGCGGCGGTGAGCAGCGACATCAACTGCGACTGCGTCGACCTTTTTCTCCACCGCGTCGACCTTCATCTCCACTGCGGCGCCCCTCACCTCAACCCGTTCCAGACGATTTTCGATCCCGTCCATCCGCCCTTCCAGTCGGTCTATCCCCTCAACCAAGGTCTGCTGCCCTTCGACGACCAGGTCCAGTTTGTGCTGGAAGTCTTCCCGCTGAACACCAAGATGATAACGAAAGTCTTCGCCAATCTCTCCCCTGAATTGCCCAATCATGCGGGACATCATCTCTTCAATTCGCCGAAAATCTTTTTCTTCCATTTCCCTCCTCCTTCAAAATCAAAACCTTAATAGCACGCGGATGACGCGGATCTACGCGGGTTAAACCAGATCTGTCGTTTAAGGAAGAAGGAAGAAGGAAGAAGGAAGAAGTGAAACAGCCCCTGCCTCGGCCCTTCTCTGCGTTCTCCTGTCTTTCTCTGCGCTCTCTGCGTTGAAGACCTGTCCTGACCCTGCTATCCAGCCTTACGGCCTTCTCGCAATTCGTCAAGCAACTCGGGATGTCTGTCGAGGATACGAAACAGGTGCATGATCGCAGGAAGTGGCCTGGCTTCCCCTCTTTCGTAACGGGAAAAAGCATTGTGGCCGCCACCGGTCAGAGCCGCTGCCTGCTTCTGCGTCAGCTTTAATTTTCTGCGGATGCGTGCCAGCTCACCAGCCTGCCTCTGCTCAACTTGCCGCATGAAATCCAGAAGCAGTTCTTCAGTTGCCGCCATATCGTCACCAGTCAAAACAGCCTCTTCACAAGAGGAACACCAATCACCGCTCTGCTCGTAGTCAAGAATCTCGCCGCGATACTCATAGCGGGCGGTTCGCGTCTCGCGCACCAGCTTTCCGTTTGCACAGGCCGGACAAACCAGCCGAGGATCATGACGTGTCGCATTCATCTTTTAGATATCCTTGAATGAAATCGTGAAATATCCGGTGGCATCCTGCTGAAACTTGATGTACAGCATCCTGCCTCGCCATGAACCATGGTAAACATCCTGCCAGACATCATGGCTCCGATGCGTTGTCATCGACTTATAGAAACATGTCTGATCAAGGGTCTGGATAATCGAGACTGCCGCCTGCAAACTGACTCCGGCCCGTAAAGCATCATGACGAGCGGTCACGGTCATACGCAGGCCAGCAACAGTCGACATCTGTGCCTGGATGGCCCGCAAATCGTAATGTGCCCTCCGCTTTTCCATAACATAACCCTTTAAGGGTAAATATGCAAGTCAGCTTTCAGGTTCAAAACACCCCCTGCTTCTCCCCTTCTCAGCGTTCTCCTGTCTTTCTCTGCGCTCTCTGCGTTGAAGACCTAATCTAACCCTGCCTCACGCGACGCCGCAACGCTTCAGGATCTGGGCCAGGAGCAAAGGTTTTCGTCGCGTCGTCGCGTGAAACAAGCCTTTCCCTATCCTTGTTTGGGGAAGAAGGGAGAAGTTGTCTGTCTAACCAAAACAGCTTCTGATTCTGCCCTTCTCAGCGTTCTCCTGTCCTTCTCCGCGCTCTCTGCGTTGAAGACCAAACCTGCACTCTGCCTCACGCGACGCGGCAACGCTTCAGGATCTGGAGCAGGGGCAAAGGTTTTCCATTCGTGACAGATATATTTTCCCGCCGACCTCATTCCCCTTCACTCACCCGCCACCCCTTGCGATGCGCTTCCGTATCGCGGCGATGCGCTGAGAGATCTGCTGCGACACTATCGATCCGATGCTCCACCCCATCGATACGCTCATCGAGGCGGATTTCCAGGCGCTCCATTCTCTCGGAAAGCATCTGTTGTCCTTCGGCCAGCAAATCCATTTTATCCCCCAGGGACTCTTCCAGAGTTCCGATCCTGCGAGCCAGTAGTTCATCGATTTGCTTCAGAAACTCTTCGTTCATCTTCACCCTCTCTATTAATCACCTTGCCCTTCTCCGCGTTCTCCTGTCCTTCTCTGCGCTCTCTGCGTTGAAGACCTAATCTAACCCCGCCTCACGCGACGCCGCAACGTCGCAACGCTTCAGGATCTGGGCCAGGAGCAAAGGTTTTCGTCGCGTCGTCGCGTGAAACAAGCCCTTGATCGGCCCTGTTGTAGGGATACCCCATGCGGGTATCCTTTCCGGGAGATCGGTGTCAAATCAATCACAATCGGGCACCCGCAAGGGGTGCCCCTACAACGTTGAAAATTTTTCCAAGGTGCCATGTCTCATTCAACACCCATAATATTCCCTGTACCAGGCGACGAACCGCCCGACCCCCTCCTCGATGGAGGTGGCCGGCTTGAAACCAACGTCCCGGACCAGGTCGTCGACGTCGGCGTAGGTCGCCGGGACGTCGCCGGGCTGAAGGGGGAGGAGGATCTTCTCGGCCTTTTTGCCCAGGGCGTCCTCGATCACCTCGATCAGGTGCAGCAGCTCCACGGGGTTGTTGTTGCCGATATTGTAGTTGCGGTAGGGGGCGCTGCTCGTCCCGGGGTCGGGAGCGTCTCCGGTCCAGTCCGGGTTGGGGCGGGCGATGTTGTCGGCGACGCGGATGATCCCTTCGACGATATCGTCGACGTAGGTGAAATCCCGCCGCATCTTGCCGTAATTGTAGACGTCGATCGGCCGCCCTTCGAGAATGGCCCTGGTAAAGAGGAACATCGCCATGTCCGGTCGACCCCAGGGGCCGTAGACGGTGAAAAAGCGCAGGCCGGTGCAGGGGAGGCGGTAGAGATGGGCATAGGTGTGCGCCATCAGTTCATTGGCCTTTTTGGTCGCCGCATAAAGGGAGACGGGATGGTCGACGTTGTCGTGGATGGAAAAGGGCATGCGGGTACTGGCGCCGTAGACCGAGGAGGAGGAGGCAAAGACCAGATGCTTGACCCCACCATGCCGGCACCCTTCGAGAATGTTGACGAACCCGACGAGGTTGCTCTCGACATAGGCGTGGGGATGGGTGATGGAATAACGCACCCCGGCCTGGGCTGCCAGATGAACGACCCTGTCGAACCCTCCTTCGGCAAAAACGGACTCGATCCCTTGCCGGTCGGAGAGTTCCATCCGGACAAAACGAAAACCCGGATGCGCCTCCAGTCGGGCGAGCCGCGCCTCCTTGAGCCGCACGTCATAATAATCGTTGAGGTTATCGAGACCGACCACCGTGTCGCCGCGCGCCAGCAGGCGGTTGGAGAGATGAAAGCCGATAAAGCCGGCAGCGCCGGTCACAAGAATTTTGGCCATGAAAAATTCCTTCGAGTAAATGTTTAAATCCCTTCTCCCCTCTCCCTTCTTACAAAGCCTTAAGCCCTTCCAGAACCTTTTCCAGAGAATCGGGACTGTGTCCGTCGCTGCCGAAACAGTGGTAAATCCCGGAGCCGTGCAGGGCCGCCGCCCGGCGGCGCACCCTGGCTCCGTAGACGCCGGCAAAGGAGCCGAGGTTCCCCTGGAAGAGACAGCCCATGTCCCGCAGGTAACCGAGCTCGGAATCGGGGGAGAGTTCTGTGGCAACAGGGGACGGGGGAGGAGAGAAAAACCGAAGGGCACGGCCGATCCGGGTCCAGCTCAGATCTCCTGGCGGCGCCTGGTCGAAAAAGAGCGTCCGTTCCGGATGGGCGAGGAGGGGGGTAAAACCGCAGCGCACGGCGCGATGGATGTTCTCGCGCACCAGGGCGGGCTCAGCCCGGGAGGGAGCCTCGACCAGGAGGAGGGAGGTGCCGCCGAGGGGCTGGGGGTCGTCGAGGGCCTCGGGGAAATACTCGTCGAGGTAGTATTCCATCCCCGGATGAAGGCGCAGGGGTATATCCTCCCCGTCCAGAGCGGACTGCAGCTCAAGGACTCCCCGCCGCACCGTCTGCGGGGTGTTGTCATAGGTGCCGCGGATACAGTGGGGTGTGCAGTAGACCTCGGTAAAACCGGCGCCGGCTAACTGACGGGCCATGAGAAGCGCCTCATCGAGACTTCGCGCCCCGTCGTCGAGGCCGGGAAGGAGATGGCAGTGCCAGTCGTTCATGGCTGAAGATCCGTATGAGGAAGAAGGGAGAGGGAAGAAGGGAGAAGAAACAGGCCTTTGATCGGACCTGTTGTAGGGATACCCCTTGCGGGTATCCTTTCCGGGAGATCGATGTCAAATTAATCACAATCGGGCACCCGCAAGGGGTGCCCCTACAGCGTTGAGCCCTTACGATCAGCGCCGGAAGCGGAAGAACTCCTTGACGGTCTGCCACCATCCGGAGGAGTCCGGACCGGAAGACTCGTCGGAATAGCCGCTGGAGTAGTAGCCGTAACCGTACTTGTACTTGCCGCTGCGTCCCCGGTAGGAGGCGTAGTATTCCATCCCCTTGCCGGTCTTGTCGTTGAGAATCAGGCCGGCGACGGGGGCCTGGGCCTCATCGAGGAGCTCGCGGAGGCGCTGGGCAGCCTTGATCTGAACGCCGCCGGCTTCGAGGACGACGGCGACCCGGTCGCTCAGGGAGGTGAGAATCGAGGCATCGGTGACGGCCAGGAGCGGCGGCGCATCGAGGACGATGGTGTCATAGCGTCCGCGCAGCTCCTGCAGGAGATCGACCATCCGCTGCGAACCGAGGAGTTCGGCGGGGTTCGGCGGGGTGGTGCCGGCGCTGATGAAGTCGAGCTGGTGAATCCCCGTGGGGTGGACCGTCTCGTCGAAGGTGGCGTCGCCGATGAGAATCTCGGTGAGGCCGGGGGTCCGGCTGGCGCCGAAGACGGCATGCAGCGTCGGACGGCGCAGGTCGCAGCCGATCAGCAGAACGCGGGCGTCGGTCTGGGCCAGGGTTTCAGCCAGGTTGGCAGCGATGGTGGTCTTCCCCTCGCCGGGAAAGCAGCTGGTGACCAGGACCACCTTCTTCTCGCCGCCGACGCCGGAGAAATGGAGGCTGGTGCGCAGGCTGCGGAAGGCCTCGGCAGCGGGGGAGCGGGGAGCGAAGTGGGTGATCAGCGGCCGTTGCTCCTCTCCCTCGCCGATTTTTTCCGGCTTTCCGGGACGGGGACCGATGTGGGGGATGACGGCGAGGATCGCCAGGCCGAGAATGCGTTTGGCGGTGTCGGCGTCCTTGATGGTATCGTCGAGATATTCCTGAAAAAAGGCCAGACCGATGCCGAGCATGGCACCGACGATGAGGCCGAGAAGGAGGTTCTTTTTCTTCTGCGGCTTGACCGGCCGATCGGGGGTGATGGCCGAGTCGATGACGCTGATGTTGCTGATGGTCGAGGCCCGGGCGATGCGCGCCTCCTCATGCTTCTGCAGGAGGAAGGTGTAGATGTCGGCATTGACCGTGGCCAGGCGGGTGAGGCGCGCCAGCTGCTGCTCGGCGGCCGGGAGTTTGCGGAGGCCGGCCTCGTAGCGGTCCATGTCCGCCGTAAGTGAGGCGATGCGTACCGAAAGGCTCTGCCGGGTGCTCTGGTAGATGTTGAGGAGTTTCGACTGGATCTCGCGGATCTGGTCCTGCAGCGCCTGCATCAAGGGATGGGCTTCGGTGACCTCGACCAGCAGACCCCGCCTCTCGACTTCGAGAGCCGCCAGCTGCTGCGCGAGGGCGGCCACCACCGGATCGTCGAGAAGGACCGAAGGGGCATACCCCTGCTCCAGTTCGATGGCTGCGTTGAGCGTCTCGAGAGCGAAATCGACCTGCCGGCGGCGCAGAGAGACGGCGCTGCGCTCCTTCTCGGCGAGGGAGAGGCGCTCGATGAGGGACTGGGCTTCGCTGTCGAGGCGCACGATCCCCGCCTCCCGTTTGTAGACTTCGAGGCTCTTTTCGGCGGAATCGAGGAGGGTGCGCACCTCTTCGAGCTGCTTCTCGATGAACTCCACCGATTTGCGCGCTTCCTCGGTCTTGAGGAGGATGGAGCGCTCCAGATAAACGGTGGCCAGGGTGTTGACCACCTGACGGGCGCGGACGGGGTCGGTGCTCTGGTAGGAGGCGCGGATGATGTTGGTCCCCTTGCCGACCTCCGAGGCCCGCACCCCTTCGCGCAGGGCGCTGACCACGTCATTGAAAGGGAGAAGGGTCAGTTTGAAGCTGTCCCCCGCTTTTCCGCTCAGGCCGTCGAGAACCAGGGTGAGATCCCCCTGCTGCAGCCGTTTGCCGCTCGTCCCCTGGCCGAGGATCTGCTTCGTGCTGTCGCGCACCTGGAAAGTATCGGGTCCGGTGATTTCCACGCGAAAAGCAGGAATTTCGGCGCTGCTGGCAAATTCGAGAATCCGGAAATCGAGATCCGCACTTCGTTCTGCGACCTGCCAGGTGAGGTTGAGACGCTCCACCACATCCTCGGCGTTGGTCCGCGACTTGAGGATTTCGATCTCGGTCTCCACCGGGTTTTGACGCGAAAGGCCGAGGTCATCGAGGACCCCGCCCCCCCGCACCTTTTCGTCCCGTACATGGAGGGTCGTCGAAACCTCGTAGACCGGCTTCATGAGCAGGGTGTAGAGAGATACGGAGATCACCACCGCGGCAAAGGCGAGGAGAAAAACACGCCGCCTGCGGAACAGGACATTGAGGTAGTCCTGAAGATGAATTTCCTCGGTCGGCGGAGTGGAAAATTGCGGGTTCTGGTTATCCATGGTGAATCCTGAAAGGAATGGCGCTAAAAAATCCTTGCGGCGAAAAAGGGAGCGGGTGACCCCCCCGGCTAATTATCCTGGAGGAACTTGATCTGGACAAAGGGCTGCAGAATGGCGCTGAACGTCTGCAGCGAAGGGAGGATCTCGCCGAGAGCCTGGTTCCAGTTGCCGATGGCGCTGCGCGGCACGAAGATGATGTCCCCCTCGGAGAGCGGATAAGGGAGGCTCTTGCCGCGCAGGATCTGCTCGAGATCGACGACGATGAGTTCCCCCCGGACGGCGGAATGGGAACGGATGATGCGAAGATGCTTCTCGTTGTCGGTGGTTCCGTCGATGCCGGCGGAGGCCAGGGCCTGGGCCAGGGAGAGGCGGCCGTTGGGCATCGGCACCGGTCCGGGCTTTTTGACGGCGCCGAAGACGAAGACATTCTGGTTCTTGTCATCGGGCACAAAGAGGGTATCCCCCGGCTTGAGCCAGTGATTCCCCTGGGTTTCACCCTGGCGGAGCAACTCGTAGATATCGACCGGGACGGTCTGCCCGTCGCGGATCAGCCGGGCGCTGCGCAGGTTGGCGGAATCGACCATGCCGCCGCCGAGGGAGAGCCCCTGAAGAAGGTTCAGGGGGCGATCCATGTAGTAGGTTCCGGCGTTGCGGAACTGGCCGAGGAGGTAGAGGGGCTGGCTGTGATACTCGGCGACCTCGACCACCACCCAGGGGGTGTTGAGATAAAGAGCGAAGACCTCCTGCAGCCGTTCCTGGACCTGGGATACGGTCAACCCGGCGACGAAGACGCTCCCCACCAGGGGGAGGCGCAGGTTGCCGGCCCCGTCGATGCGACTCCCGGGGATGCGGGTCGAGCCGCCGGTCGTGCCGGGGCTCCCCAGCTCGGGGCGACCGTTGACGTTGACAAAAAGGACGTCGCCGGGGCCGACGACATAGTCGAGGAGAGGGGGCTCTTCGGCGGCCAGAAGGGGGACGGAGACGTCTTCCTGCTCGATCACCGGCGACCCGGTAACGGCCAGGACCGTCCCCGGAGGGAGATCGGTGTAGGAGGCGCAACCGCCCAGAACAAGGAGGAACAGAAGGAGTGAAAAAAGGACGGAGAGAGCTGGAGAACGTGCCATGATTCAAATCCTTGCCGTTTCACGGCGGGAGGGGGCGATCGCACCTGCAACCAGGGCAAAAAAAAGAAAAAGTACTGGGAATCTATACCTTTAGTCTCAATAAAAAGTCAAGGCTAAAGTCGGCCGGAGCGGGGAAATCACCGGTTCAAACGCCGGCGGATTTCCTCGACGCAGGCGTAGGGGATCTTAAGGTTACCGCGGCCGCTTCCGATGCGCACACTCCCCTCCTCGTTGCCGTGAAAGTCGGAACCGCCGGTGACGATGAGGCCGCGACGGCGGGCAGCGGTGATATACCAGTCAATTTCATCGTTGTTCGAGCCGCTGTTCCAGGCCTCGACGCCGTCGAGCCCGAAGGGGATCAGGGTGTCGAGAAGTTGCAGGAACGTCTTGCGCTCGGTGGTGATGAAGGGGGGATGGGCGAGGACCGTCACCCCGCCGGCGCCATGTACCAGGGCGATAGCCTCGGCGATGGGGAAGGCGCGCTTGGGGACATTGCAGGGGACCAGGTAGCGGTTGAAGGCCTCCTCGTTGTTGCGGACATACCCCTTCTCCCGCAGGGCCATGGCGATATGCGGACGCCCGACGGTACCGCCGGCGCTGACCTGCACTTCGGCGAAATCGATGGGCGCCCGCCCCTCGACGGCCAGCCTCTCGTTGACCCGGACGACGATCATCTCGTTGCGCCGCTCGCGAAAATCCCGGAAACCTGCCAGGGCCTCCATCAGGGCGGCGTTTTTGTGGTCGAAACCGTAACCGAGGAGGTGGATGTCCTCGAAATTCTCCCAGACCACCGACAGCTCGACCCCGGTGAGAACCTCGATACCGAGCCGGTCGCCGGCCCCCCTTGCCTCGTCGATGCCGTCGATATTGTCGTGGTCGGCCAGGGCGATGGCGGCAAGCCCCGCCGCGGCAGCCATCTCGACCACCGCCGTCGGAGAATAGCCGCCATCGGAACAGGTGCTGTGCAGATGCAGATCGATGGTGTCGGACATATTTTGGTTGAATCCTTTTCCGGAAGGTTACAGCCTGCAAATATTACCACAGAGACACAGAGATTGCCTCCCTTCTCCCTTTTCCCTTCTCCCTTTTCCCTTTTCCCTGCGAATCGTTGACTTTCTCCCTGCCGCTTATTATAGTCCTCCCCCATGAAAGACGTATTCCTAGCCGATGCCCATCTGCGCGACCCCGGGGACGAGAATTACCGCCGGCTCCTGACCTTTCTCGAGGGGCTGCGGGGGGAGACCCGCACCCTCTATCTTCTGGGGGACATCTTCGAATTCTGGATCGGCTACCGCCATGCGGTCTTTTCCGCCTACGTGCCGGTCCTCGAGGCCCTGCGGCGCCTGCGGGAGGCCGGCACAGAGCTGGTCTTCGTCGAGGGGAACCACGACTTTCACATGGGCCCCTTTTTCGAGGAGGTTCTCGGCTGCCGGGTGATTGCCGACGATGCGGCCGTCGACGTCGACGGTCTGAGAATCTATCTCGCCCACGGCGACCTGGCCGACCCGGCGGACAGGGGGTACCGGCTGCTGCGGCGCCTGCTGCACAGCCGCTTCACCCTCTTTCTCGCCCGCCTCGTCACCCCTGATCTCCCCTGGGCGATCTCCCGCTGGATGGGACGACAGAGCCGCAAGCAATACGGCACCCGAAGTCTCCGCCGCCAACCGGAAGAACTGATCCTGGCCCATGCCCGCCGGCGCTTTTCCGAGGGGCATCAGGCCGTGGTGACGGGCCATTTTCACCATCCCCTTCTCAGCTCCGACCGGGCCGGAACCGTCGTCGCACTCGGCGACTGGATCGACCAGTACTCCTACGCCGTCCTCGAAGACGGCGCCTTCCGTTTGGAATCAGCCTGATTCCTCCTTTTTCTCCCGCGACCCTTCCATCTTCAGCACCAGATCCTTCAGGGTCAGATTCCCGAGCGCCTCGCGGCCGGCCACGTCGAGGTCCGCCTCGAGACCGGCGATGGTCTTCCATTCGACGGTCCTGCGCAGACGCGTGACGCTGGCTCCGTCCTCCTTGAGGGCCTGCACCACGCCGTGCACCGAAACCGCTTCCGGAGAACGGGCCGGCTGATAGGCATTGTCGTTGTCGGCGGCGTCGTGCACCACGGAGAGAAAACCGAGCTTCACGAGTTCGTTGAGGATGCTGCGGGCCAGGCGCGGCGGGAGTTCGAGCTCCTCGGTGATCCTCTCCAGGTCCCAGGGGCGCTCCCCTTTGAGGAAGTTGGCCGCAGTGGCCAGGAGAATCGTCAGGGCCACCAGTTCGCGACTGGCGAAATTGACGTCCTCCCCGCAGATTTCCCGGCGGATCGAGCGGAGGTTCTGGATGGAGTAGGTCACCTCGAGTCCGAGAAGAACGATCACCCAGGAGAGATAGATCCAGACCATGAAGATGGGGAGGGCCGCCATGGTTCCATAGATGGCGTTGTAGCGTGCCACCCCGACCTGGAAATTGAGGTACCCCCACTGGGCCAGCTGCCAGAGGGTGCCGCCGAAGATCCCGCCGAGCAGCGCCGCCCGGAACTGGACCTTGACGTTGGGCATGAAGAGATAGAGGAAGGTGAAGGCAGCCCACATCACCACGTAAGGGAGGACCTTGAAGAGCAAAAAGATCAGGTCGCCGACATAGGCCATCCCCATCAGGGTCTGGATGAAGGTCTGGCTCTTGAGGGTGGTGGTCATGGAAATGGCCGCCAGGAGAAAAACCGGCCCGATCAGGACCACCGACGAATAGTCGGAAAAGCGCCGGAAGAGGGACCGGGTCTCGGTGACCCCCCAGACATGATTGAACATTTCTTCGATATTGGAGAGAAGAGCCAGCACCGAGAGGACCAGGGCCACAAGGCCGACGGTACCGAGGCGACCGAAGTTGGTGTTGTTGATATAGGCGATTATGGCGCTGACGATTTCAGCGGATCCGATGGCGATCTTGTCGAGAATAAAGGGTTCGAGGGTGTTCTGCACCCCGAGCCCCTTGAGGACCGAGAACATCAGGGCCAAAAGGGGGACGATGGCCAGCATGGTCGTGTAGGTCAGGGCCGAGGCGCGCAACATGCAGCGGTCGGCAAAAAAATCCCGCCAGACCAGAACCGCGACCTGCAGGTGACGCAGCAGAACGAGGCGCATCCGGGTGAGTTCCCGAGGGTCGAGTTCCCAGATTTTCTGGCGCATGAAGCGTTTGATCTTCTCTATCACATCGACCATGACCTGGGCAGACTCCCGAGGGCAGCGTACGGGCATGAAAAAGCCCACGAAACGTGGGCTTTTTCACCGCGGTGGTTTTTATCTCAGGCCGTTTTCGGATGCTTGGCCCGCTCGGCTTCCATCGCTTCTTTTCCGGCCTCCAGGGCGGTCTTGATCAGGTCGCCCTTTTCAACCAGGACTTCCCGCCCTTCTTCGATCGCTTCACGGATGCGGGCTTCAGCCTCTTCGGTGATTTTGTTGACCTTGTCCCGTACATCGTCCGCCATGTCCCGGACCTTGTCCCGGGTTTCTTTCCCCGAACGGGGGGCGGTGAGCAGAGCCAACCCGCCGCCGATCGCGGCCCCCATTACGAGAGCCAGAAAAACATTCCCCACACCGCTGCATCTGCATTCGTCTGCCATGGCTCATTGACCTCCCTGTTGTTTTTTCATCTGTTTCATTATGACCTTGCTGGCCGAGCGGATCCCCAGCCAGAGTCCTGCGGCGTTGCCGGCGTAGCGGCCGAGATCGTGCTGCAGAAAACGGGTGACGCCGTGAATGGAGTCCCCCACTTCACCGACGGATTCAAGGAAGTGCCCGGCCTGGGCCATTCCCTGTTCGGCATGCTCCGACGCCCTGTTGATCTTCTCGGAGGCCTGGCGCAACTCCCGCAGCATGGGGAGAAGATCGCGCTGAACCTCGCCGAGAACGACGTCCACCTGTTGTGCGGTTCGTTTGACCTGAATCATCATCGGAATCAAAAAAACGGCAATCATCAAAAACAGGATCGTGATGATTAAAGCAAAAATATCGACCTGAATCGGCATAACCCCTCCCGGAAAAAATTCCGTCTGTCTTTAGGACCTGTCATAAGTACAGCATAAACCGTTACGATTGCAATAAAATTGACTATTTATCTCCGAAGGGACTGTTCCTAAACCGTTTTTAATCCCCCTGGAGGAGGAGAGCCTCGGCGATGCTGAGCCGTTCCCCGCCGGGGGGCGTCCCCTGAAAGGCCTCGGCGACGAAAAGCTCGTCGATGGTGGCCAGGGTCGCGTTGAGGAGATCGAGATCGACCACGGAGGAGGCCGGCAGGGAGGCAAGTCCCTGAAAATTCTGCGGGCAGAAGTCGACACGCCGCCCTTCCCCCTCGGAAAAGATGAGGGGAAGCCCGTGGGTGCGGCAGATCATCGGCCGCGCCGCATAGAGGAGGCAGGCGCCGTCCTCCAGGAGAGGACAGGGGCCGTCAGGTGTCGCCTTTCGAGCCCGCTCCCGAATCCTCGTCACCAGACCCGGGTCCTGCCCGGCCAGGGCCCGGGCCAGGGCGACCCCCTCGACCCGGAAGAGGCTGAGGTGACGGCAGCAGGAATCGCACCCCTTGCGGCAGGCCAGATGCTGCCCGTAGGCCGCTTCAATGCGCCGGCACAGCGCATCGACCCGCCCCACCAGGTGCCGGTAGTTTTCAAGAAGCATGGTTTGACCTTTTGCAGAACGTCCCGATTCACTGGGAATTTGAATTTTTTGCGATCCTCTTTGACCGCGGGGATTGGCACAAGGATATCCCGGATTTCCTGCCGGTCAAGATAGATGACAACGCAACAAAATCAATTCTCACCACGGAGGCGCAAAGATCACGGAGGAGACCATTTCCATATTAAGAGGTTTTCTCTGTGCCTCTGTGACTCTGTGGTCAGGTTAGAGGTTTTTGCGAGACCATCAAGAAAGGGGCGCCAGAACGATGCGCACCCCGTCGACGATGTACTGGACGGCGAGAAAGGCGAGGATGAGGCCGAGGATCCGGGTGAGTACCGTCATCCCCAGCTTACCGATTACCCTCAGGACCGTATCGGCCTGCCGCAAAAAGAGGTAGCCGAGGGCGAAGACGGCCGCCGCCGCCAGGAGGAGGGCGAGGTGCGCCGGTATGCCCTCGGCTCTCCCGGAGAAGATGAGGGCGGTGGTGATCGTCCCCGGTCCGGCCAGGAGGGGGATGGCCAGGGGGGTGATGGAGATGTCTTCCTTCTTCTGGGCGAGGCGCTCCTCGCGCTGGCTCGTTTCGGTGCCGGTGACCCGGCCGTAGAGCATCTCGAGAGCGATGGCGAAGAGGAGGACGCCGCCGCCGATCCGCACCGCCGATGGACCGATGCCGAAGTACCCGAGGAGCGCCGGACCGGCGAGGATGAAAAGGGCCGTCACCGCAAAGGCGACCAGAGAGCCGCGGCGGGCCATGGCGACGCGCTCATCCCGACTGTTGTCCGGGGTGATGGCGAGAAAGACCGGCACACCGGCCACCGGGTCGACGATGATGAAGAGCTGCACCGCAAAGGCGAGAAAAAGTTCGAGCGCCGCGGTCATTCTCCGTCCCGAATGATCTCCACCGGCCTCCCCAGCGCCGCCGGAACGGCCTCGAGGGCGGCCTGGTCGCCGACCAGAACCAGCGTCTGGGTCTCGGGGTGGAGGCGGGCGCGGGCGGCCGCGAGAACATCGGCGGCGGTGACGGCGGCCACCCTGTCGCGGAAGGTCTCCAGGTACCCCTCGGGATAACCGTAATAATCGAGGCGCATCGCCTGGGTAACGACGTCGTGACTGTCGTCGAAGGCAAAGATGAAGGAATTGACCAGGCTCTCCCGGGCCAGGTGAAGCTCATGCTCTGCGACCGGCTCGCTGCGCATCTCCTCCATGATCCGCCGCATCAGCTGCACCACCTCGACGGTGGAGGCACTCTTGGTTTCGCAGCCGGCGACGAAGGGGCCGGGGAGGAGACGACCGATCTGGTAGTAGGAGTAGACCGAATAGGCCAGCCCCCGGTCGGAACGGATCTCGCTCATCAGGCGGGAATTGAAACCGCCGCCGCCGAGGATGTAGTTCATCACCCGCACCGCATACTGGTCGGGAGCGGACTTGTCGATGCCGATTTCGCCGAGAAGGATCGTCGTCTGCGGGATCTCCTTCGGCGCGACCAGGAGCGCCCCCCGGGGGCTGCCGGTCAGGGGAGGGATCGCCTGGGGGGTGAAGGGGACCCGGGGCCAGTCGCCAAAGAGGCGATGGAGCGTTTCCAGAAGGGCGGCACGGTCGAAATCGCCGGAGATAGCAAGCCACAGGTTGTCGGGATGGACGTAGGAGCGGTGGAAGTCCAGCAGATCGTTCCGATCCACGGCGGAGAGCGTCTCCACCGTCGGAGTCCGCCCCAGGGGATGATCGCCGTAGAGAGCCTTCATCAGGGCCCGGGACGCGATGGAGCCGGGATCGTCGTTCTGGCGACGCACCCCTTCGATGGCCTGTTTGCGGGCCAGTTCGAGGCGCTCCGGAGCGAAACCGGGCTTGAGGAGGACGTCGGCGAGGAGCCCGAGGCCGGCGTCGAGGTCGCCGCTCTGCAGGGAAAGCTCAAGGGTGGTGGCATAGTCGTCGCTCCCCGCGGAGAAGTCGGCGGCCAGCCGTTCGAGCATCCGGTCGACCTCGTCGGGGGAGCGGCTGCCGGCCCCGCCGGTGCGCAGCGCTGCGGCATAGAGCATCCCCTCCCCGGTGCGCCCGGGGGGATCGCCGATGCTGCCGGCGCCGATCATGGCCGTCACCTCGAGGAGAGGGAGCTCGGCGTCCTCCTTGAGATAGAGGCGGATACCGTTGGGAAGCTCCAGGCGCTCAACCTCCGGGGGATGAAAGACGAGGGGGGGGAAGCTGAGCTGATCGGGGCGCAGCATCTCGGCCCCGGGAGAACAGGAGGAGAGAAGAAGGGAGAGGGCCAGCAGCAACAGAGGCGAAAATCGCAGTTTCATGAATCAGTCCTCTTCCTTGTCGAGAATCGCCACGGTCCGGTTGCGGGGAACGAGCCAGAGACGGGCGGTCTCCATGATCTCGGCGGCGGTCATGGAGGCGATTTCCTGATCGTAGCCGACGAGATAGCGCCAGTTTCCGGCGACGCTCTGGTAATAGCTCAGCATCCGGGCGAGCCCGCTGTTCCCCTTGAGGTAGCGCAAGCGGTCGACGCGCAGGCGGTTGCGCGCCTGCTCGAGTTCTTCATCGCTCACCGGCTCCTTCGCCAGGCGCTCCAGTTCGGCATAGATCGCCTCTTCGACCTCGGCCAGGGTGTGGGGATGGCGGGGGGTGGCGGACACCACAAAGAGGTTGGGATAGCGGGAACCGGGAGCCGAGTAGGTGGAGACGGAAGCGGCGAGCCCCTTTTCCACCACCAGGGCGCGGTAGAGCCGTGAAGTGCGCCCCTGGGAGAGAATCTGGTCGATGACATCGAAGACGTAGTCGGCGCGCTCCGGCAGCGTCGGCTTGTGAAAGGCGATGGCCAGCTGCGGCTCGGCGTCGAACTGGATATGAATCCGCTTCTCTCCCTTCTGCGGCGGTTCGACGGCGGTGACCCTCGGCACCGGCTCCCCGGCGGGGAGGGTGCCGAAATAGTCCTCGACCAGGGAGACGGCCGCCGCGGTGTCGAGGTCCCCGACCAGGGTGATCACGGTGTTGACCGGGGCGTAGTATTTGTGGAGAAAACCCCGGGTCTCTTTCAGGGAGAGATTCTCGATATCCGACATCCAGCCGATGATCGGATTGCGGTAGGGATGGACGGTAAAGGCGGCGGCCAGCAGGTTTTCGTAGAGGAGGCCGTCGGGCTCGCTCTCGTAGGAGCGGCGCCGCTCCTCCATGATCACGTTGCGCTCGGTGTAAAATTCGCGCAGCACCGCGTTCTTCATCCGGTCCGATTCGAGGGAGGCCCAGAGTTCGAGTTTGTTGGCCGGCAGGGATATCAGGTAGGTGGTGAGGTCTTTGCTGGTATAGGCGTTGTAGCCGACCCCGCCGTTTTCCGAATAGATGCGGGAGAATTCGTCCTTGACCACATACCGGCTGTGCTCCTGCTGAAGGCGCGCCAGTTCCTTTTCAAGTTCGGCGATCTTCTGCGGGTCGGCCGGCGCTTGACGCAGCTGGGCGTCGAGGGCTTCGCCGACCTCCTCGATGGCGTCAAGAAGGGGTTTTTCCCTGGCAAAATCCTTCGTCCCGAGGGTCTCGGTCCCCTTGAAGAGCATGTGCTCGAGAAGGTGGGCGACCCCCCGGGTCTCGCTCGTTTCGTTGACCGAGCCGACGCCGAAGGTGATATAGGCGGCAAAGGTGGGGGATTCGTGGCGCTCGACGACAAGGAGGCGCAGGCCGTTGGCAAAGGTGTGTTCATACACCTTCTCCTCGAGGGGCTGGGCAAAGGCGGTGCCGGCCCAGAGAAGGGAGAGGACCAGAACGGGAAGCCCCCGGCGAAAGAAAAAACGGAACATGAAAACGACTCCTTAAAAAAGGGACTCTTGCCCTCCCCTTCCGCGGCCGTTTCGACCAGGGTGAGCAGCCGCCCGGAGAGATCGGCCACATTATCATAAAGGGCCGGAACCTGCAAAAATTCCCCGATGAAATCAACTCTCCCCAGTTTTCATTTCTGTATTCTGTATTCTATTTTCTGCCTTCAGTTTTCTCCCTTTTCCCTTCTCCCTTCTCCCTTTTCACAGAGCAGCACTCCCGGGAACCGCCCCCCGCCCGGCGAAATCCCCCATCGCGCGGTTGGGACGGCCGGGGAGAAGCGTCGCCTCCACCACCTCCTGCAGGGTGTCGACGAAAATGATCGTCATCTGCGCGCGGGTCTCTTCGTCGAGATCGCGTAGATTCTCCCGATTGCGTTCCGGCAGAAGGACCGTGGTGACGCCGGCGCGGCGGGCGGCCAGGACTTTTTCCTTGATGCCGCCGATGGGGAGAATCCGTCCCGAGAGGGTCAGCTCTCCCGTCAGCGCCACGTTTCGCCGCGCCGGGCGCTGGCTGAGGAGGGAAATCAGGGCGGTGGCGATGGTGATCCCCGCCGAGGGGCCGTCCTTGGGAATGGCCCCCGAGGGGACATGAATGTGCAGATCGCTTTTCTCGAAAAAATCCGCCTCGATGGCGAATTCCACAGCATGGGCCCGGACGTAGGAGAGGGCGGTCCGGGCCGATTCCTGCATCACCTCGCCGAGGCTGCCGGTGAGGTGGAGATCCTTCTTGCCGACCATGCGCGAAGCCTCGACGAAGATGATGTCGCCGCCGGCCTCCGTCCAGGCCAGGCCGGTGACGACTCCGATGCGGTCCTCTTCCGAGGCGACGTCGCTGAAGAACTTTCGCGGCCCGAGCATCTCTTCGACGGCCGCCGGAGTGACCAGGAGGCGGGGGGGGCGCTTCTGGGCCACATCCCGGGCGATTTTGCGGCAGATGGAGGCGATCTGCCGCTCGACCCCCCGCACCCCCGCTTCCCGGGTATAGTCCTTGATGATTTTTCGCATGGCTCCTTCCTCGAAGGAGACTCCCGCGGCTTCGAGGCCGTTTTCCTCCACTTCCTTGGGGATCAGGTAGCGGAAGGCGATCTTGAGCTTCTCCTCGTCGCTGTAGCCGGCCAGACGAATGACCTCCATCCGGTCCTTGAGGGGAGGGGGAACGG
Organism: Desulfuromonas soudanensis; assembly: GCF_001278055.1. Taxonomy (NCBI): domain Bacteria; kingdom Pseudomonadati; phylum Thermodesulfobacteriota; class Desulfuromonadia; order Desulfuromonadales; family Desulfuromonadaceae; genus Desulfuromonas; species Desulfuromonas soudanensis. The sequence goes on from NZ_CP010802.1 coordinate 2,501,073, forward strand.
GGTCGAGGATATTGGCGGTGGTGATGAACATGACCCGGGAGAGGTCGAAGGGGACGTCGAGGTAATGATCGGTAAAGGTGTCGTTCTGCTCCGGGTCGAGAATCTCGAGGAGGGCCGAGGCGGGATCGCCGCGAAAATCCTGGCCGATCTTGTCGACCTCGTCGAGCATGAAGACCGGATTGCTGGACTCGGCCCGGCAGATTTCCTGAATGATCCGTCCCGGGAGGGCGCCGATGTAGGTGCGCCGGTGGCCGCGGATCTCCGCTTCGTCCTTCATCCCGCCGAGGGAGATACGAATGAACTTGCGCCCCATGGCGCGGGCGATGGAACGCCCCAGGGACGTCTTGCCGACCCCGGGGGGTCCGACGAAGCAGAGGATCGGCCCCTTGGTCGTCTTGCGCAGGGAACGGACGGCCAGATACTCGAGAATCCTCTCCTTGACCTCCGCAAGGTCATAATGGTCCTCGTCGAGAATGACCTCGGCCCGGCCGATGTCGAGGTGATCCTCCGTGCCGCGGTTCCAGGGGACGGTGCACAGGTATTCGAGATAGGTGCGGGCCACCGTGTGTTCCGGGGACGAGGGGTTGATCCGCTCGAGACGGGCCAGCTCCTTTTCGGCGACAGCGCGCACCCCCTCGGGCATCTCCGCCTGGCGGATGCGGCGGTGCAATTCGTTGATTTCCGATTGCCGCGGATCCTCGTCGCCGAGTTCCTCCTGAATCTGCTTCATCTGTTCCCGCAGCAGATATTCCTTTTGCGTGCGCCCCAGGCGCTTGGCGACCTCGGACTGCACCTCCCCCCGCACCTGGAGTTTCTGTACCTCGCCGGTCAGGAGAAGGTAGACCTCCTTGAGACGCTCCAGGGGATCGAGGAGCTCCAGGAGGTGCTGCTGCTCCTTCATCCCCAGGTTGAGATAGACCGCGACCAGGTCGGCAAGGCGCCCGGAATCCTCGATCTGGTCGATCATCTTGACCACGTCCCCCGGCAGGGGACGGCCGTAGGCGAGGGCGATCTTGAGCAGGGCGTTGACGCTCTGCACCAGCGCCTCGGTCACCAGACCGCGGCTGTCGACCTCCGAGACCGTTTCGATCCGGGCCAGAATGCAGGGGAATCGCTGGGCCGCGCCGAGAAGGCGGGCGCGTTGCAGCCCCTCCACCACCACCTTCCCTCCCCCTTCGGGGAAGCGCAGCACCTGGTTGATGCGGCAGACGGTGCCGATGCGCGACAGGCCCTCCCAGGGACAGGGCTCTTTGCCTTCCAGGCAGGCTGCCAGAACCAGCAGTTGATCCCCCTGCAGGGCCGCGTCGATGATTTCCATCCCCTCCCTGGCCACGAAGAGGGGCAAAACCATGTGCGGAAACATGACCTGTTCCCGCATGGGATAGACAGGAACGACGGATAAGTTCGGCGGTTCCTTGGTAAACATCTCGCTCTCCTGCCAGGGTCAGTCGCGAAAACCTTTTTTTTGGCCACCAAGGCACCAAGACACAAAGGTAAAACCTCTTTGTTTAAACAGTTTTTCTTGGTGGCTTGGTGCCTTGGTGGCAAATTCGAGCGATTGACAGTTTCATTTAGATTCATCACTCAGGCTGCGAGAGGAATCTTTTCGAACTTTCCAAGATTAGAATAACAGTGGCGGGAGGGGTGTCAAGACCGCTAAAAATGGGCTTTGACAATGGGCGCACCGGGTGGTTTACTCCAGGGACAGGACTGCCGCCGGGCGCGAGGATCTCCCTCGACCCGATGCGACGAGGGAAAAGGGAGAGCCGTGAAACGAATTGCCGTATTGACCAGCGGGGGAGACTGCTCGGGAATGAATGCCACTATCCGGGCGGTGGTGCGGGCGGCCCTGGTGGCCAACCTGGAGGTGATCGGATTTCAGAAGGGGTATCATGGCCTGCTGATGCCGGAGAGCCACCATGAAACCCTGACCACCCGTTCGGTCAGCGGCATCCTGCAGCGGGGCGGAACCTTTCTGCAGAGTGCCCGCGAAAAGCGGATGGTGGAAAAAGAAGGGCAGCTTCTGGCCGCCGGAAACCTCAAGGGACTCGGCGTCGACGGGCTGATCGTCATCGGCGGCGACGGCTCGCTGCGCGGCGCCGAAGCACTGCACCGCCTGGGGATACGCACCATGGGCATACCGGCATCCATCGACAACGACATTCCCTTTACCGACATGTCCCTCGGGGTCGACACGGCCCTCAACAACATCATTTACGCCGTCGACTGTCTCAAGGACACGGCCTCCTCCCACGACCGCACCTTCGTCGTCGAAACCATGGGCCGCAACTGCGGTTACCTGGCCGTCGCCTCGGCTCTGGCCTGCGGCGCCGAGTACGCTCTGATCCCCGAAACCCCTTACGATCTCGCCGAAATCTGCCGCAACCTGCGGCGGCGTTTCAGCGAAGGGCGCGACAATTCCATTATCATGGTCGCCGAAGGGACGGCCTCCGCCCAGCAGATCGCCGACCGGATCAAGGACAGCATCGGCTTCGAAACCCGCATCATGGTCCTCGGTCACTATCAGCGCGGCGGGTCCCCCTCGGCCTTCGACCGCATCCTCGGCGCCCGCTACGGCGTCGCCGCCGTGGAGGCTCTGCAAGCCGGCGAATCGGGGAAGATGATCGGCCTTTCCTGCGGAGAAATGAAACTGACCCCCCTGGAGAAGGTTTTTGCCGTCGGCCGCCGCCCCATCGAGGAGATGATGCTCAAGCTGGCCAGGACCCTGGGGATCTGATCGGGGGTCCGCCTCGCCCCCTCAACCCTCCTTGAATTCTTCGTTATAGGGGACAAACACCCCGGCATCGGTGATACACCCCTCTCCGTCGGGGCGGATCAAGAGATAGATCCATCCCCCCGGCACGCGCAACACGTCCACCCCCGGGTGGACATTGCGGTCCTCGTGCAATCCGAGGTGATGAAGGGCCTTTCCCCGGTTTTTCAACTTTTCTCCCTGTGACATGGAAACCTCCTGCAATAAAACGCCTCCAACCCGGCAGGCCATGGGCGGATTTTGCTCCGCATCGACAATGCTTACAAGAGCAACAGGGGTGCCAAGACACATAACATCCCACAGGTCCTTGTTTTTACAACGATTTTTACCACTTGTCGGCGCATAAATTTCACACCGGAGGGGTAACCCCGATGGGGAATCCGCCCCTTCTCCTACGACAAACCTCCTTTTAATCAGCCTTTTCCGATGGATTAACCATCGGCGGCGGTGAAACAAAAGTTACCCCCCTCCCCCACTGGATCCGACCCTTTCCTGCCACAAAAAAACCCCCGCTGCTGCGGGGGTTTTTCGTTCATAAAACAGGCTATAACCCGTACTGGCCGACAACTGGAGATCGCAGAGGGAAGAGAGAGAACGCTGAGAAAGTCCAGTCTTAAGGTTAAACCCAACCAAGCTTTTCGGTTCTGCCCCTGCCCTTCTCCGCGTTCTCCTGTTCTTCTCCGCGCTCTCTGCGTTGAAGCTTTAATCTTTAATTCTCAACGCCCGTTCGCAGTGCTCACTTTTTGCTCCGCTGCCGGCGGGCGATGCCGAGTCCGACCAGTCCGGCACCGAGAAGGAGGAAAGTGGAGGGTTCCGGAACGGGCGCTCCGTTGTCGGTGTCGGGGGGAAGCTCGCCGTTCACCGGGATAAAGATGTCCCCTTCTTCGACAATAGCCACCGTCAGGAAGACGCCGTCCAGAAGGCGCGCCAGGGTGCCTGCCCCCAGGGTGAAGGTCGTGGAATGCCATTGGTCGCTGTATCCGGTTTCAATAATCGTCAGCGGCACGGCTTCGGCGACGGTGCTTAAGGCCGGGGGCGTGATATTCAGCGACCCTGCGAAGAATGTCCCGCTCGGTCCGAATCCAGCCCCGAAGGGGTCGACGATCATCAGGGCATGAGCCGCCGATGTCACCCCGACGAGCATGAGAACAATAACGAATAACCCGAATATTCTTTTCATGACGCCTCCTCTTCCTGAAATGTTTTGCCTGCGCGGTTACCGGCTCCTCCTTCGAGAAATATTCCAAAGCCGGATTTCCCTTTTCCAGGATCCTGAACCTGTTGCCCTGATAGAGAGCATAAAGAGTGCCACAACATTAAAATATTGTTTTTGTTGAATTTTTAGACTGAGGGTTGGGCAGGAGGAAGAGATGTAAAGAATTTCGACAGGAGACTAGGAGGCCGAGCGGCCGGCGACAACGGCCTGGCCGAGGGCGATGCCGCCGTCGTTGGGTGGGACGAGGGAGTGGGTGAGGACGGTAAATTCCCCCTTCTCCAGGCGGGAAATGGTCTTTTCCGTCAGGTAACGGTTCTGGAAGACCCCTCCCGAGAGGGCGACGCAGGAGAGGCCGGACTCCTGTCGGATGAGGAGGCAGACCGCGGATATCACCGCCGCCAGGGTGTTGTGGAAACGGGCGCTGATGCGGGAAACGGCAACGCCTGCCATGAGATCGTCGACGATGCCGCGGATCAGGGGGGCGGGATCGACCAGGATGCGGTCGCCGGCGCCGCCGAGGGGAGAGGGGTAGATTCCGTTGTCGACCGTATCGCCGATAGCCATCTCCAGTTCGAGGGCGGCCTGTCCTTCGTAACTGACCCTCAACCGTACCCCGACCAGGGCCGCCACGGCATCGAAGAGCCGTCCGCAGCTCGACGTCAGGGGGGCGTTGATCCCCTTTTCGATCATCTGCAGGTAAATCTTCAGATCCCGCGGCGAAATCCCGTCGAGCACCGGCAGGGAGGGGAGATCGGCGCCGTAAGCGTGCTGCAGGGCGCTCACCGCCATGCGCAGCGGCTCGGCCGTGGCGGCGTCGCCGCCGGGCATGGCCAGGGGGACGAAGTGCCCGGCGCGCCGATAGCCGTCGGCTCCGCCGACGAGAAATTCCCCCCCCCAGAGGGTGCCGTCGGCGCCGTAGCCGATGCCGTCGAAGATCACCCCGATGGCCGTGCCGCCGAAACCGTTCTCGGCCAGACAGCTCACCAGGTGGGCGTGGTGATGCTGCACCGCGACCAGGCGCACGCCGCCGAGCCCTTCGGCGTAGCGGCTCGAATAGTAGTCGGGATGGAGGTCGTGGGCGACGATGGCCGGCTGCAGCTCGAGAATCGTCCCGAGATGGGCGATGGTCCTCTCGAAGGAGGCGAACACTTCGGGGTTCTTCAGGTCGCCGATATGCTGGCTGAGAAAGGCCCTGTCGCCGCGGGTGAAGCAGACGGCGCTCTTGATCTCGGCCCCCAGGGCGAGAACCTGCACCTGGGGAGCGGCCAGGGCGATCCCCCGCGGGACATAACCGCGGGAGCGCCGCAAGAGCAGGGCCCTGCCGGCCAGGATCCGGGCGATGGAATCGTCGGTCCCGGTGAAAATCTCCCGGTCGTGACTCAGATAGGCGTCGGCGATCCCCTTAAGGCGCGTCTCGGCCTCGCCGTCGCCAGAGGCGATCGGTTCGTCGGAGAGGTTGGCACTGGTCATCACCAGGGCCGGGAACTCTTCGAGGAGCAGAAAGTGGAGGGGGGTGTAGGGGAGCATGATCCCGAAGTAACCGTTCCCCGGAGCGATCAGGGGCGAGAGGGTATGACCCGGTTTCTTTCGCAACAGGACGATGGGACGCTCGCTCCCTGTCAGCAGCCACTCTTCCAGGGGATCGAAATCGGCCAGGCGGGCCGCGTCCTCTAGAGAGCGGGCCATCAGAGCGAAGGGCTTTTCGTCCCGGGCCTTGCGCCGCCGCAGTTCAGATACCGCCCGGTCGTTGGCGGCGTCGACCACCAGGTGGTAGCCGCCGAGCCCCTTGACGGCGAGGATCGCCCCGCCCTGCAGCAGGGCCACCGACTCCGCCAGCGGCTCTCCAGCGATTCCGTCCCCCGCCCCGTTCTTCAATTGCAGACGCGGCCCGCAGACCGGGCAGGCGTTGGGCTGGGCGTGAAAACGGCGCGAGGCGGGGTCCCGGTACTCGGCGCTGCACGCAGGACACATGGGGAAGGGGGCCATGGTGGTGTTGGGTCGGTCGTAGGGGATACCGGTGACGATGGTGTAGCGGGGGCCGCAGTTGGTGCAGTTGATGAACGGGTAACGATACCGGCGGTCCAGGGGGTCGGAGAGCTCGGCGAGGCAGTCGGGGCAGACCCAGCTGTCCGGAGCGATCTGGGCCGTTTTCGGCCCGTCGCCGGCGCTGCTGCGGATGGAAAAACCCCTCTCCCCCCGCGGGGGGATATGGATGATTTCACAGCGGGAGATGGAGGCCAGGGGGGGCAGCTCGCTCTGCAGGGCGGCGACGAAGGAGGCCAGGGACGCCCCCTCCCCTTCGACCTCGACGGTCACGCCGGAACTGTCGTTCAAAACCCAGCCGTCCACCCCGCTGCGAAGGGCGAGCTGGTAGACAAAGGGGCGGAAGCCGACCCCCTGCACGATCCCTTCGATGACAATGCGTTTTCGCTGCAACTTGCACTCCTTTTTCTGGAAACAGAACATAGAAAATAGAATACAGAATATAGAATATAGAAGACAGCTGAAAAAGCGGTTTTCCCTTCCCTCTCCTTCTGTATTCCTCCTTCTACCTTCTGTATTCTATATTCTGTATTCTACATTCTTCCTAAAAAAAACGCCCCGCTCCGGAGGAGGGTCCGGGCGGGGCAAGGGGCCCTGGGGGAGCAGGGCCAAGGAGAAACGGTTGCGGACGGCTACTTGACGACCATCGTCGCCCAGGCGGGGATTTCGTTGAGGACCACGTCGAAGACCGGGATGACCAGGGCATAGGTCAAAACCGTGACCAGGACGATGCCGAGGACGTTGAGGCCGAAGCCGCTCTTCACCATCTGCGGGATCGTCACGTACCCGGAGCCGAAGACGATGGCGTTGGGGGGGGTGGCCACCGGGAGCATGAAGGCGCAGGAGGCGGCGATGGCCGCCGGAATCACCAGCAGCAGAGGGTTCTGGCCGAGGCCGATGGCGACCGCCGAAAGGATCGGCATGACCATGGCGGCGGTGGCGGTATTGGACGTCAGCTCGGTGAGGAAGATGATCAGGGTGGTCACGGCGATCACCAGGACGAGGATCGGGGCATGCTCGAGGAGGGTGACCTGGCTGCCGACCCATTCGGCGAGCTTGGTGACCTTGAAGCCGTCGGCCATGGCGAGGCCGCCGCCGAAGAGAATGAGCACCCCCCAGGGCATCTTCGAGGCCCAGTGCCAGTCCATGACGAAGGTGTTCTTTTTCATGTTCACCGGGATCAGGAAGAGGACGAGGGCCCCGGTCATGCCGATGGCGGCGTCGGTGACCAGTTTCGGATCGGGAAAGAGAAAACTGATCTGGGCGCGAAAGATCCAGGCCAGGGCGGTCAGGCCGAAAACCAGGGCCGTCCAGCGCTCACCGGTGTTCATGCTCCCCATCGCCCGCAGTTCTTCGTTGATCAGGGCGCGGCCGCCCGGGACCTTCTTGAGTTTCATGGGGTTGGCAAAACGGGTCAGCCACAGCCAGGTCAGGGGGAGGAGGATGACCACCAGGGGGACACCGACGAGCATCCACCTGGCAAAGGTGATCTCGTAGCCGTAGGTCTTCTGCAGGTACCCGGCAAGAACAGTGTTGGGCGGTGTGCCGATGAGGGTGGCGATGCCGCCGATGGAGGCGGCGTAGGCGATCCCGAGCATGAGGTTGAGGCCGAAGGCGAACTTGTCCGGGGAAAAATCGATCTCCTTGTCGAGGCCTTCCTTTTTTCCCTCCTCGATGACGTGGGCGATGATCGCCAGACCGATCGGCATCATCATGACGGCGGTGGCGGTGTTGGAGACGAAGGCGGAGAGGACGGCGGTTGCCGCCATGAACCCGAAGATCAGCCGGCTCGGAGAGAAGCCGACGATTCTGACGATGTTCATGGCGATGCGCCGGTGGAGGTTCCAGCGCTGCATCGCCAGGGCGAGGATGAACCCCCCCATGAAGAGGAAGATCAGATGACTGGCGTAGGGTGCCGTCGCCTTGCTGGTATGCATGATCCCCATCAGGGGAAAGAGGGTGATGGGGAGAAGGCTGGTGGCGGGGATGGGAATCGACTCGCACATCCACCAGCAGGCCATCAGCAGAGCCACCGCGGCCATTTTCTGGGCGGCTGGCTCCATCCCGGCGGGAGTGGGGATGAGGAGCATCAGGGAAAAAAGGACGGGACCGAGAACGAGACCGATCTTCTGCCGGGTAGTGTACTCCCGCGGTTCCCCTTCCTCGACGCCGCCGGGGCCGGAGGTGACGCGGCGGGTGTGCTCCGCCGGGGACTCCTCCATCTCGTCGGCCAGGTCGACTTCATGCTCCTGCCTGCCGTTACTGAAGGCCAGATGCCTGCCAAGCCCCTTGAGAAGAGCCCGGGGACTGAAGAGGACCAGCCCTTTGGTTTCGTCGTGCATTTTCCAGAGGCGATTCCATACTGAAGCCATCATCGTTTACAGACTCCTTCGGTCAGGGATTTTAAGTTTCGACCTGATTTGACGAGACACCTTTTCACTTTTAGCAACACAGGTGCCAAGCCTGGATAGAGCGACCCCGACGGCGAAGTACATTCCGTATAATTCTTATCGTTTTCGGTGACTTGTCGTGTACACAAAAAAACCGAATTTAAAATTCCGTTATAAAATCATTCCCGGTTCCGGCCGGGCGGACAAAGAAAAAGCGGCCGATTTTGGCCGCTTTAATAAAGGATCGGATGCCGGGCGGGGATAGACGGCCCCTGGCGGCCCTGGCGGAAATCGGCCACTGCCGCCAGGGGCTCAATCGACGCCGGAGAGCTGGTATTTTTCCATTTTGTAGCGCAACGTTCCCCGGGGAACGTTGAGCAGACGGGCCGTTTTGGCCACATTTCCGCCGGTGATTTTCGCCGCCTGGGCGATCAACTCCTTTTCCAGCTGTTCGACCGTCGCCTCGAGGAGAATCCCCTCCGGGGGAATCTCGAAGGAAATGAGGCTCTCCCGGGGAGCGATCTCGCCGCGAATCTCCCGGGGGAGGACATCGGGACGAATGACGTCTCCCTGGTTCATGATGCAGATCCTCTCCACCACGTTGCGCAGCTCGCGGACGTTTCCCGGCCAGGCATAGCGCGTCAGCAGATCCAGGGCTTCCCGGGAAATCTCCCGGATGTGCTTGTTGAATTCCCGATTGAAGCGCTGCAGGAAGGAGTGCAGGAGCGGCGGGATATCCGGGCGCCGCTCCCGCAGCGGCGGCACATGGATGGGGAAGACGTTGAGGCGGTAGTAGAGATCCTCACGGAAGACCTTCTCCTCGATCGCCTCCTTGAGATTGCGGTTGGTGGCGGCGATCACCCGCACATCGATGTCGATATTGCGGATGCCGCCGAGCCTGCGGATCTTGCGATCCTCGAGGACCCGCAACAGCTTGACCTGCAGCCCGAGATCCATCTCGCCGATTTCGTCGAGGAAGATCGTCCCGCCGCCGGCCTCTTCGAAGAGGCCGATCTTGCGGGTCTTGGCATCGGTGAAGGCGCCGCGCTCATGGCCGAAGAGCTCCGACTCGAGGAGGTTGAAGGGGAGCGATCCGCAGTTGATCTCGATGAAGGGCCGGTCCCGGCGGGGAGAGAGGTTGTGGATGCCGCGGGCCACCAGCTCCTTGCCGGTTCCGCTCTCGCCGGTGATGATCACCGTCGAGGTCTCGTGCTTGGCGACCTCCCGCACCTGCCGAAAGACATCGAGGAGTTCGGGGCTCGAGCCGACCATGTCGCCGGTCCCCGACAGGTCACCCTCCTTGGTCTTGCGCCGCAGGCTCCGCACCTCGCGGCGCAGATTCTGGGTCTCCAGGGCCAGGCGGACGATAAGGCGGATGGCGTCGGCCTTGAAGGGCTTTTTGATGTAGTCGTAGGCCCCCATTTTCAGGGCCTCGACGGCGCTCTCGACGGTGCCGTAGCCGGTGATGATGATCACCAGCACCTCGGGGTCGACCTCCCTCAGTTCGCGCAGGACGTCGAGACCGCTCTTGCCGGCCAGATTGAGGTCGAGAAGGACGAGGTCGACATCCTCCTCGCCGACCTGGCGCACCGCTTCGTCGCCGCTTTCGGTGGAGATGGGGCGATAGCCGTCCTCGGTCAGTATCCGCTCGAGGTTTTCACGGATGAATGCCTCGTCATCGACGATCAGGATTTTGTCCATAACTACTCCGGTCCCCTTCCGCAGCAGGGGGGAAGGGGAACAAACGTTTTTTTTAATACTTGTCGTAGACCCGTTCATACTAGGGAGGGGGGGCGGTAAAGGCAATAAAAAAATGGTGGATTTTCGCCACCTGCGGCGCGGCTCGAAAGGAGGGGGAGGCGAAAAAAGAAGGGAGGTCAGGAGGGTGTGCCGGGGAACCAGAGGAGAAAGGTGCTCCCCTGGCCGGGATGGCTGCGGACCTCGATCCGACCGCCATGGTCGGAGACGATGTTGTGGGTGATGGCCAGACCGAGGCCGGTCCCCTCCCCCTTGCTGGTGTAGAAGGGCTCGAAGACCAGGGGGATGCGGTCGGCGGGGATACCGACGCCGGTATCGGAAACGACGATCTGCACCCCCCCCTGTTCGTTGTGCGCCTCGACGCGCAGGAGGCCGCCGCCGGGCATGGCGTCGATGGCGTTGGTCAGGAGATTGAGAAAGGCCTGCTTGAGCTTGGCGGAATCGAGCTGCATCGCCTGAAGATCCCCGGCCACCGTCTCTTCGAGGACGATTCCGGCATTCTGGCACTGCTTCTTGACCAGGAAGAGGATATCCCGCAGCACCCCCCCCACATCCCCCTTTTCGAGACGGGCCTGGGGGCGGGAGGCAAAATTGAGGAGTTCGTTGACCAGCCCTTCGAGACGCTCCATCTCGCCGAGAGCCCTGCGGATCAGGTCCTGGTCGCCGGACTGGCCGAGGAGGCGGTCGTGCAGTTCGTCGAGCAGGAGACTGACCCCGGTGAGGGGGTTGCGGATCTCGTGAGCCAGCCCCGCCGATAGCCGCCCCAGGGAGGCCAGGCGCTCCATCCGGGCGATCCGATGGCGCATCCCCGTCCGTTCGGTCAGATCCTCCACGGTGACGATGCGGCCGCCGCCGTTGCCGAAGACCAGGGGGAAGGTCGCCAGGCGGAAGGTCTGGCTCTTCCCCTGCCGTTCGAGTTCCACGTAGCGGCTCCACGGCGTTTCCTGGGGCGCGGCGATGCTTTCCTGGAGTGCTCCGAGGATTTCCGGCCAGGCGGAGAGGAGGTCGTCGACGGGGATCACCCCGTCCCGGGGGAGGAGATCGAGAAGGCGCTGCGCCGGCCCGTTGACCGAAGTCACCCCCCCCTCCTCGTCGAGGGTGAGAATTCCGGTCTCGATGTTTTCGACGATGGTTTCCTTGAAGTTGCGCTCCCGCAGAATGTCCTGGCGGGAACGGCGCAGGTCCTTGAGGGTCTTGAGGAGACGTTCCCGGCGCAGGACGAGTTCACGGGCCATGGCGTTGAAGGAGGCGGCGAGCTCGCCGACCTCGTCCTGGGACGTCACCGGCACCGGAGTCGCCAGGTGGCCGCGGGCCATCGCCTTCGTCCCTTCGATGAGGCGCGTCAGGGGGTCGACGATCCCCCCCGCCAGATGCCAGGCGACCATGAAGACCAGGAGGCCGGTGACGGTGATCAGCATCCAGGTTTCGCTGACGAAACGGGTGAACTGGCGGCGGATGACCGCCGAGGTTTCCGCCGCCGGCTTGTGAAAGACCCGGACTTCGGCGCCGATGGTGACGCCGCCGAAGAAACCGTGGCGGCCGTATTCACCCGAGGCGAAGGGGATCGGCGCATAGGCCATGATCTTGCGCGAGCCGCCGACGTTGGTGACGTCCACCACCCCGCTGCGCCCCTCGAGCACGGCTTCGGCGACCAGAGGGTAATTGGGATGAATGAAACCCGCCTGATAGAGGTTGTAGGGGATGTTTCCCAGTCGGATGTCCTCTTCGCTCGATCCGGCCCGATAGGGGGGAACCAGGCGCCCGGAGCGGTCGAGGCCGCGGATGTCCCAGTATTTGGGGTGGGCGATCATCCACCCCTCGTCGTCGAACATGAAGGCGTAGTTGCCGCTGCCGTAGGAGGGGAAGACGACGTAGCGCTCGGCGGTGGGGAGGATGTGCTGGGTGAATTCCATCAGATGGCGATGATCGAGGGAGAGAACGACGACCCCCTGAAGGGTGCCGGCGGGGTCCCGGACCGGGGCGGCAAAGCGCACCACCCCGCGGTAGATCCCCCCCTCGACCGCTTCCTCGGGGGTTCCGGCGCCGCGCAGCTGCTCTTGACGGTTGACGTGCCAGCCGGTGACACGGGAAACATGGATCTCCCCCGGGGGGAGATTGCGGGCCTTGAGAAAATAATCTTCGCTGAGGTAGGTGGTGTTGGCCGGGATCGAGACGTCCCGCAGGGGGGGGCGGGTCTCCCCCTCGACAATCCGCAGCCGTTCCCGCCCGTCGGCGCCGACAAAAGCGAGTTCGCTGTAGAGGGGAAGCATCTCCTTCTGTTCCACGGGATGCCGGTTGGTGCCGCCGCGGGACCAGACCTGGCGACGGTGACCGTCCCTGAATACCTGCCATGCGTCCCGATCCGGAGGAAGGAGAACCAGGTCGTGGAGGTCGTTTTCCACCGCGGCGAGAAAATCGCTCACCTCTTTGGCCACCATCTCGGCCCGCAACGCCAGGGCCTCGGCCGCTTGCTCGTTGAGAGCCTCGGCAGCGCCGTCGCGCAGCAGTGTTTCCACCGAACGGAGGCTGCGGTGGGAATTTGCCGCCAGCAGCATCAGGGGAACAAGGGAAAGAAACAGGAAGGCGTAGAGAACCTTCTTCTGGAGATTGAGAGCGGCCATGGGGGATTATAGCAGGAGGTGGCAGGAAGAAGGAAGAAGGAAGAAGGAAGAAGGAAGAAGGAAGAAGGAAGAAGGAAGGAGGAAGAAGGAAGAAGGGAGAAGGGAGAAGGGAGAAGGGAGAAGGAAAGGTTAACGCTCGGACCGGAAATTGCGCAGGAGCTGCCGGGAATTGACGGCCAGCGGCAGGAGGCGCTGATGCTTGGCCAGAACCTCTTCGAGAGTGGGGCCGTCGTTGACGATCACGTCCTCGGCGGAAAAAGCCGTCCGGGCCACATGGCTGCCGTCGGGGCGGCTGTAGACGCAGACCGGGTAGTCCTGGCCGCCGAAGTGATAAACCGATTGATGCACCAGGATATCGGCACTCATGAAATGCTCGCAAGGGACAGGTATTGATTTGCCCGGGCCGGGACTCGGACCCGGCTCCGGAGGGAGACGCTTGTTGTTTTAGCAAATTCCGGGCCAAGGAGCATGCTTTGCACCGGATTGCGGAAAAAGACCAGTAATTTCAGTTCTTTCCCAAAAAAAATCCGCCGGTCAGTCGACCGGCGGATGCTGAATGAGCCTGAAGGTTCAGTTAAAAGGCTGTCATCTTCGGGAGGAATGGCTCACTTCCGGCGCCTGACCACGTAATCGGCGACCGCAAAGAGGGCCTCCTTGGCCGGCCCGTCGGGAAAGGAGATCAGGTGTCCCTTGGCCCGATCGATCAGGGTCTGGGCCCGGTTCCGGGTATATTCGATGCCGTTATGGGCCTCGATGAGGGCGACCACCTCGGCGACGTCACCCTCTTCGAGTTCGTCCTGCTCGATGATCTCGGCGACCCGGGACCGCTCCTCGGCACTGCAGCGGCGCAGGGTTTCGATGAGCGGTAGGGTCATCTTCCCTTCGGAGAGATCGTGCCCCCGGACCTTGCCGAACTCGGACTCCTCGGCCACGTAGTCGAGGGCATCATCCATGAACTGGAAGGCGATCCCCAGTTCCATGCCGAATTCGTGAAGGGCGGCCTGTTCCTCCTCGCCGATTCTGCCGAGAATCCCGCCGCACTGGCAGGCAGCGGCGATCAGGACCGCGGTCTTGGTCCGGACCACGGTGATATAACGTTCTTCGTCGAGATCGACATCGCAGGTGCTGATCAACTGCAGCACCTCCCCTTCGGCCATCATCGTCGTGGCATCGGAGAGGACCTGAAGAATCTTCAGATCGCCATTGCGGACCATGATGGAGAAGGATTTTGCGAAGAGGAAATCGCCGACCAGAACCGAAGCCTCGTTCCCCCAGACGGCGTTGGCCGAGGCATTCCCCCGGCGCAGCACGGCGCTGTCGACGACATCGTCGTGCAGCAACGTGGCGGTATGAATGAATTCGACGACGCTGGCCAGACCGATATGGTTCTCGCCGCCATACCCCACCAGACGGGCACAGAGAAGAAGGAGCATGGGCCGGACGCGCTTGCCGCCGCTGGCCAGAACATATTCTCCGACCTTGCGGATCAGCGCCACCTCCGAATCGAGATCGCGCCGGAACTGGGCCTCAACCTTGAGGAGATCTTCCTTCAGTAATTCCAGTGCATTTTCCATGGGGGGTTCACCGTCCTCGGGGTAGGAAATCCTGCCTATCCTAAAGAATCAACGGGACCCTTGTCAAAACAATTTTCCTTCGTCGCCAGGGGAAGACCCAATCGAAACAGCGCTCCTCCGGAGTCCGACGTCTCGGCACGGAGGGTTCCGCCATGAGCCTCCGCCAGTTTGCGGCAGAGGGAGAGGCCGAGGCCGGTCCCCTCGCCGCTCCCCTTGGTGGAGAAAAAGGGGTCGAAAACCCGCTCCAGAAGTTCGGCGGGGACCCCCGGACCGCTGTCGGACACCAGGACCACCCCCTCTTTTCCGTCGCGGCGGATTTCCACGGTCAGGGTCCCCTTCCCCGCCATCGCCTGGGCGGCATTGAGGAAGAGGTCGACCAGCACCTGGCGCAGCTGGTCGGCATCGCCGACGATCGGCGGCAGCGCCGGCCCCTTGTCCAGGCGCAGTACGATCTCCCGGAAGAGTTTCTGCGGCCGCAGGGAAGCCAGGGTCCCCTCGACCAGGGGCGCGAGCTGCAACGGTTCGGTGCGGGGCGGAGCCGTCCGGGCAAAACCGAGAAGGCCGCCGGTGATCCGCTTGCAGCGCTTGCACTCGTCGATGATCGCCTGGACGTCGTCGCGGCGGGGATCGCCTTCGGCGAGGTCCTCCCGGAGGAGTTCGGCATAGCCGAGAATGATGCCGACGGGATTGTCGATCTCATGGGAAACACCGGCGGCCAGTTGGCCGATGGCGGCGAGGCGCTCGGCCCGGATCAGCTGTTCCTGCATGGTCCGCAGCTCGCTGTTGGCGTCCGAGAGGGCGCGGTTCTTTTCCGTCAGTTGATGCTGACTGACGGCCAGGCTTTCGGCCATTTCGTTGAAGGCCCGGGCGAGGGAGCCGATCTCGTCCCCCCGGGGGGTGGCGATCCGCGTCTGCAGGTCACCCTGGGCAATCGCCCGGGCGCCGACGGTCAACTCCTTGATCGGCCGGGTGACCCGCCGCGCCGCCAGGGCCACCAGGAGCAGGGAAGAGAGGACGGCCAGGATCGCGATGCGGAGGAAGTGCTGACGCACCTCCGCCAGGCGGATGTCGACGGAATCATAGGAGATCAGGTAACGCACGGCGAGGATTCGGGCGCCGCTCGGCGAGAAGGCCGGGGTCACCAGATCGAGAATGCGCCCCCCCCCGGGGAGGCTCAGGGTCCGGGTGGTGGTTTGATCGCTGAGCATCCGCTCCGGGGCGATTTCCTCCTCCGACCCGGTCAGAGTCCGGGTCGAAAAGGATCCGAAACCGGGGGAGCGGTAGAGCAATCGTCCATTCGGGGAGTAGATGGACACCTGGATCAGGTCGGCGTTGACAGCGAGAAAATCGTTCACTTCCTGAATGGTGGTCCCGTCGGCCTGCGGGGAAAAGGAGCCGCGGAAGAGCTTGAGGAGTTCGGGGGTGGCAAAACGGACGAAGGAGATGCTCTGGGCGCGGAGGTGTTCCTCCCACTGCCGCGACTGGCTGCGTTCCAGGACCAGAAAGGTCACCAGCAGCAGGAGGACGAGGATGCCGCTGGTATAGAGAAAAAGTTTTTTGCCCAGGGTGATCTGCATGGGGAGCCATCCGGCGGGGAGGGGTGATCGGAATCCGCACCACGCGGACAGGGGCATGATAGAGGAGCGGTGCAAGGAGTGTCAAGGCGCGCACCTGCCGCTGGACGTTTTTCAATGTTGACAATTGCCCATCCTGCGGCTAGTTTAATCACCACTTTGGTCAGCAATGCAAGGCTTGACTTTGCCTTCGGGTCACCTAAACTTGGCCTGGGCTTTTTCCAAATTGTTACAGGAGGTTACATGGACAAACCGGTTTACAACCACGCCATCGTCCGCAGCTTCGTTGCCTGGAGCGTCGTCTGGGGGCTGGTGGCCGTTCTGGTCGGAGTGATCGTCTCTTTCCAGATGGTCCTTCCGGAACTCAACTTCCCCCCCTACCTCACCTTCGGCCGGCTGCGGCCGATCCACACCAACGCCGGGATCTACGGCTGGGGGGTGGGGACCATCTTCGCCATGTTCCTCTACATCGTCCAGCGCCTCTGCCGGGTCCCCCTGTGGAGCGACAAGCTGGCCACCTTCCAGCTCTGGTTCTTCAATATCACCATCGCCGCCTCGGCGGTGACTCTCCTCCTCGGCTACACCACCTCCAAGGAATACCACGAGATGGAATGGCCGATCGATGTCATGGTCGTCATCCTCTGGGTGGCCTTTTCCATCAACATCATCATGACCATCGTCAAACGCAAAGAGGAGCAGATGTACATCTCCCTCTGGTACATGCTCGCCTCCATCGTCGGCGTGGCGATCCTCTATCTGGTCAACTCGGCGGCCGTTCCCGTCTCCCTCTTCAAGTCCTACTCGGCCTTTGCCGGAACCAACGACGCCAACGTCCAGTGGTGGTTCGGGCACAACGCCGTCGCCATGGCCCTGACGGCGCCGCCGCTGGCCATGTTCTACTACTTTCTCCCCAAGTCGACGGGGGTCCCGATCTACAGCCACCGGTTGTCGATCATCTCCTTCTGGAGCCTGATCTTCATGTACCTCTGGACCGGCGCCCACCACCTCCTCTGGACGCCGGTTCCCGACTGGATCCAGACCCTGGCCATGGCGTTTTCGGTGATGCTCATCGCTCCGTCCTGGGGGAGCGTCTTCAACGGCTATCTGTCAATGAACGGCCAGTGGCATCAGATGCGCGAGAACTATCTGGTCAAATTCCTGATTCTCGGCATCACCTTCTACGGCCTGCAGACGTTGCAGGGACCGATGCAGGCCATCCGCTCCTTCTCCGCCTTCATCCACTACACCGACTGGATCCCCGGACACATCCACATGGGGACCCTCGGCTGGGTTTCTCTCATCGCCTTTGCCGGGATCTACTACCTCCTGCCGCGCATCTACGGGCGGGAGGTCTACAGCATCCCCCTGGCCAACCTCCACTTCTGGCTCGTCCTCATCGGCCAGCTGATCTACTCGGTCAGCCTGTGGATCGCCGGGGTACAGCAGGCCGGCATGTGGCACTCCATGGAGAATGACGGCAGCCTGACCTATTCCTTCATGGAAACGATGATCGAAATGTATCCGTACTGGTGGGCCCGGGCCGTCGGCGGGGTCATTTACCTGCTCGGTCTCGGCGTCTTCATCTACAACCTGATTCTGACGGTTCGCAAGGGGAAACCCTCCGACGATGCCGTCGGCCAAACTGCCTAAAGAGGGAGGAACCGAAGCCATGTGGGAGAAAAAACCGTTCCTCTTTCTGATTCTGGCCACCGCCGCCATGCTGGTCGGCACCATCATTACCATGGTCCTCCCCTTCGTCTGGGTCAACACCGAGGCCGATCGCATCGCCTCCGTCTCCCCCTACACGCCCTTGGAGCAGGAGGGGCGCGACATCTACATCCGCGAAGGGTGCAACAACTGCCATACCCAGACCGTCCGACCGCTGGTCGCCGAAGTCCTTCGCTACGGGGAATATTCCAAGTCCGGAGAATTCGCCTACGACCGCCCCTTTCTCTGGGGATCGAAGCGCACCGGCCCTGATCTGGCGCGGATCGGCGGCAAATACCCCGACGCCTGGCACACCCAGCACATGGCGGCGCCGACGGCCATGATCCCCCGTTCCAACATGCCGGCCTACGCCTTTCTCGGCGAGAGGAGCCTCGATACCGGACATACCCGCCGGAAGATGGAAGTTCTCGGCTTCCCCTGTACGGACGAGGAGATCGCCGGGTTGCAGGGGAAAAACGAGCTGGACGCCGTGGTCGCCTACCTGCAGAAACTCGGCAGCGACATCCCCTGGCGCCAGGCGGCGCAGACACGGGTGGTCGGCGAACTGACCAACCCCTATCTGGGAGACTCCTCCGTCATCGCCGAGGGAGAAGGTCTCTACGACCAGCACTGCGCCGTCTGTCACGGCAAGGACCTGGCAGGCGACATCGGCCCCGACATCCAGGATCTCGACATGGCGGATGCCGAGCTCTATCAAATCCTCTACAATGGTCTTCCCGAGGGGGGGATGCCGGCCTTCGACTCCCTCGGCTCGACCCGGGTCTGGAAACTCGTCAACTACCTCAAATATCAGAAGAGGCACTAAATGGACTGGGCTTCGGTACTCTATCTCGGCTTTACTTTCGGGCTCTTGGTCGTCTTTGCGGTGATCGTCATCCGCACATACAACCGCAAGCGTAAAGCCCGACTGGAAGAGCCCAAGCACCGCATGCTCGAAGACGATTGAATCAAGGGGAGGAAACCTTTATGTCCATGCTCGAGGAACACCAGCACAAGCACCCGGTCCACGAATTCGACGGCATCATCGAGAACCGGGCCAACAGACCGCCGGCTTATTTTGCCGTCCTCTTTTACGGCCTGATCGTCTGGGGTGTCATCTTCTGCGCCTATTACCTTCTCTCCGGCTGGAGCTCCAGCGGCGAATTCGAGGAGAAGATGGCGGCCCACCAGCAACAGGCCGGATCGGCTCCCGTTGCCGCGGCGGCCCCGGCGACGGCGCTGGAGGAGGCCGAAAACGGCAAGGAACTCTTCGCCAGCCACTGCGCCATGTGCCATGGCGCCGAAGGGGAGGGAGGGATCGGCCCCGATCTCACCTCGGGAAGCTTCAAGTACGGCCGCGATGCCGCCGATATTGCCGAATCGATCCGCAACGGCCGCCCCCGGGGGATGCCCGCCTTCGGCAGCCAGTTCAAGGCCGCCGAGATCGATAGCCTGACGGACTTTGTCCTCTCCCTGAAGTAGATGCAAGCCCTGGGGGCCAGCGAATAACGACTTCTGGAGAGGCAACCGGACGGCCTCCCCGAGAGCTGAACTCATGACCCCGATCCGACCCCATCTCCTCGGCCCCTGGCGGCTCGCCTTCCAATGGGGAGCAACCCTGGCCCTGCTGCTGATCCCCTTTGTCCGCTTCGATGGGGAGAGCCTGCTGCGCCTCGACATCGCCACCCTGACGTTGCACGCCGGCGGCGCAACCTTCCGCATTCAGGAGCTCTATCTCTTTCTCCTGCTGGGGCTGGCCCTGGTCCTCTTTTTTCTGCTGCTGACCCTGGTTCTCGGCCGCGCCTGGTGCGGCTGGGCCTGCCCCCAGACCTCCCTGACCGACCTCGCCGAGGGGTTTGCCCGGCTCATCGGCGCCCGGGTCGCCGGGGGGCGCATCGAGGCGGCACCCTGGCAGCAGGCGGCGCTGCACCTCTTTTACGGCGCCCTCGCCCTGCTGGTGGCGGCCAACCTGATCTGGTACTTCATCTCTCCCTACGATTTCTTCCCGGCGCTCCTCGGCGGCGCCCTCCCCCGGGGAGCCTGGGTTACCCTCCTTGCCGTCGCCGCCTTCGTCTACTTCGACCTGGCCCTGGTGCGACGGCTGATGTGCCGGGAATTTTGTCCCTACGGCCGGTTCCAGACGGTGCTCGTCGACCCCGGCACCCTGACCCTGCGCTTTCATCCCGACGAGGCAGCGCGCTGCATATCCTGCGGCGCCTGCGCGCGCAGCTGTCCCACCGGCATCGACATTCGCAACGGCTATCAGATCGAATGCATCAACTGCGGGCGCTGCCTCGATGCCTGCCGCATCGTCATGGCCCGCCGGGGCGAACCAGGAATCATCCGCTACACCTTCGGCCTGGAAAACCGCGGCCTGCGGGCGCTGATCAATCCCCGCCTGGCCCTGGTTTCCCTGCTCTTTTTTTCCCTCTCCATCGCCCTGACCGCAGCGGTCCTCCAACGGCCGGCGGCCAGTCTCGCCCTGGCGCGCAATGCCGGGGCGGCCAGCCGCCTGCTGGATGACAAAACCCAGGCCTCCTTCTTCACCGGTTACGTCGCCAATCGCCTGCAGACGCCGCAGACCCTGTCGCTGCGAGCCTCCTCCCCAGAGGGGGAACCCTTCCGGCTCCGCGGCCCGGTGCGGGAGGTGGTGCTTACCGCCGGGGAAAGACGACGCTTCGATTTCGTGCTGCTGACGCCCGTCCCCGAGGGGGAGAGTCCGCAGAAGATCCTCTTTTTTCTCGACAATTCGTCCGGGAGACCCTTGGCCCGGGCCCATGCCTTTATCACCGCCGTAAAGGATTCCCCGCCATGACCGCCGCTTCTTCGCCCAACCGCTGGCCCCTGCTCCTCGTTACCCTCGGCGCGCTCTTTCTCCTCTTCAGCGCCTGGTCGGCCTACCGCGCCGTCAACGGCGGCAGCGCCGTCTCCGACCGCAATTATTACAGTCACGGTCTCAGGTACAACCACACCCGGGTCGAGCAGAAGGCGGCGGAAAGTCTGGGATGGAGTCTGACCGCCGAGGTCCGGGGGCGACAGATCGAAATCCGTCTCGCCGACCGCGCCGGCCTCCCGGTCGGCGCCTGTCGGGGAGAGCTGGAACTTTTCGCCTCCCGGCCGGAGACCCTCCTGCTCCTCCCCCTGGCGGAATCGTCCCCCGGACTCTATACGGCGACGATCGCCCCGGAGCTCCGCGGAGAGGTTTCCGCCCGTCTCCGGCTCAGCCGCGATGGCGCCCGGATCGACCGGCGCCTCCTGTTCAATCTCTGAGTTCGGGTGTAAAGATTTTCGTCGCGTCGTTGCGTCGTCGCGTGAAACAAGCCCTTAAAGCAGGATCTTTTCCTCACGCGACGCCGCAACGACGCAACGAAGGTCATAAACAATCGAGGCAACTGCAGGCGCCTTTCTCCAGGGGCAGGAACCCAAGACCCACAACCTCACGACACGACGGGACCGCACACTTTGAGCACCGATTCCTGCCATCACTGCCGGCTGCCCATCCCCCCGGCCGATGCGATTATCGACCGCATTGACGGACAGGAGCTGCGCTTCTGCTGCCAGGGGTGCCGCAGCGTCTACCGCATCATCAGCGGCGCCGGTCTTGGCACCTACTACGAGAAACGGCAGTTGAGCCGTTCCGGGCTTCCGGCAGGGACGGTTCAGGACACCTACGACGACGCCTATCTGTCCGGTTTCGTTTCGGAGCGGCACGGGAAGGGGGAACTCTCCTTTCTCATCGAGGGGATCCGCTGCGCCTCCTGCGTCTGGCTGGTGGAAAGGTATGTCGGGTCTCTTGCAGGGGTCAGCGAAATTCGCCTCAACTACGGAACGCACCGGGGAAGGGTCGTCTTCGACCCCCTGGCCGTCTCCCCCGGAGCGATCTTTGCCGCCGTCGCCCGTCTCGGCTACACTCCCCGCCCCTTCAGTTACGATGCCGCCCGCCAGGCCGAGGAGAGAGAGCAGCGCACCACGCTGATCCGCTTCGGCACCGCCTGCTTCCTCTCCATGCAGCTGATGGGTTACTCCCTGGCCCTCTACGCCGGTTATTTTCAGGGGATCGATCCCGCCTCGCGCACGCTGATGCAGTATTTTGCCGCCCTGGTGACGACGCCGGTCGTCTTCTACTCCGGCTGGCCCTTTCTCCGCGGCGCCCTGCGCAGCCTGCGCACCCGCACCGCCAACATGGACCTCCTCATCGCCCTCGGGGTCCTTTCCGCCTACGGCGCCAGCCTCTTCGCCCTCTACGGCGGCGGCGAGGTCTATTTCGACACGGCGGCGATGATCGTCACCCTGATCCTCGCCGGCCGCCTCTTCGAAGGGTCGGCGCGGCGCCGGGCGGCCAGCGGCGTCGACCGTCTCCTGCGTCTGACCCCGGAGATCGCCCACAGGGAAATCGGGACGACGACGGAGGTGGTCGCCACGGGGAGCCTGAGGATCGGCGACATCCTCCTCGTTCGTCCCGGAGAGCGCCTCCCTGTGGACGGCACGATCCTCGCCGGGAGCACCGAGATCGACGAGGCGGCGGTCTCCGGCGAGCCCCTCCCCGTCCTCCGGATCGCCGGGGACCCGGTGACCGCCGGGACCCTCAACCTTTCGGCCTCGGTGCGGGTGCAGGTCACGGCTCCGGCCGCCGACTCCTTCGTCGCCCGGGTCGCCCGCCTCGTCGAGGAGGCCCAGTCGCGCCGCGCCCCCGTTCAGCGCCTCGCCGACCGGGTGGCTGCCCTCTTCGTCCCCCTCGTCGTCCTTGTGGCCGGCGCCACCTTCAGTTACTGGATTTGGGCCGCCGGCACGGTCGATCCGCTGCTGGCGGCGGTGGCCGTGCTGGTCATCGCCTGCCCCTGCGCCCTCGGACTGGCCACGCCGACGGCGGTCCTCGTCGCCACGGGGGCAAGCGCCGAGAGGGGGATCCTTTTCCGCGGCGGCGATGTCCTCGAAGGGACGGCGCGCCTCACCTTGGCCGCCTTCGACAAGACCGGAACCCTCACCGAGGGGAAGCCGAAGATCGCCGCCATCCGCCCTTTGGCCGGGAGCGAGGAGGACCTACTTAACCTCGTCGCCCGCGCCGAAGGGGGCTCGAACCACCCCCTGGCGAAGTGCATCGTCGCCGAAGCCCGGCGGCGCGGTCTTGAATCCGGCGACGGCGGGGGGATTCGCACCCTCCCCGGCCTCGGCGTCGAACTCGACCTCGAGGAAGGGATGCTGCGGGTCGGCAGCCGGCGATTCCTGCAACAGGCGGGGATTGGCGGCATGGACCCCTTTTCCGGTGAGGCTCTGACGGAAATCCATGCCGCTCTCGGCGACCGCTACCTCGGCAGCATCCTCTGCGAGGACACCCTGCGCCCGGAGGCGGCCGACGCGGTGGCCCGGCTCCGGCGGCTGGGGATAGGCACGGCAATCCTCACCGGCGACACCGTCGAGGCCGCCCGGAGCATCGGCGACCGGCTCGGCATCGACGAGGTCCACGGCGCCCTGAGCCCGGGCGACAAGGCCGAGTGGGTAAAAAACGCGATGGCCCGGGGGGAGCGGGTGCTGATGGTCGGGGACGGCATCAACGACGCCCCGGCGCTGTCGGAGGCCGACGTCGGCTGCGCCATGGCCGGGGGGACCGACATCGCCCTCGAAACTTCCGACCTGGTCCTGACCCGCCCCGATCTGACGACCCTGGTCGCCGGGGTCGAGGTCGCGCGGCGCACCCTAGGCATCATCCGTCAGAACCTCTTCTGGGCTTTTGCCTACAACATCCTCGCCCTCCCCCTGGCCGCCGCGGGAGAACTGGCGCCGATTCACGCCGCCGCCGCCATGGCCGCCAGCTCGATCTGCGTCGTCGGCAATTCGCTGCGGCTGAAAAACCTTTGACCTTGGCCCCCCGACGGATA
Organism: Desulfuromonas soudanensis; assembly: GCF_001278055.1. NCBI lineage: Bacteria > Pseudomonadati > Thermodesulfobacteriota > Desulfuromonadia > Desulfuromonadales > Desulfuromonadaceae > Desulfuromonas > Desulfuromonas soudanensis. The sequence continues at coordinate 2,524,605 of NZ_CP010802.1, forward strand.
AACTGTCGGTTATTGCTTAAGGGAGTACCCCATGCACAGTTCCACCCTTATCCTCATCATCCTCTCCCTCTTTCTCGGCACCGGAGTCTGGCTCGTATTCATCTGGGCGGTAAAGAAAGGGGAGTTCGACGATATCGAAGGCGCCAAATACCGGATGCTCGAAGACGACCTGCCACCGACCCGCCAAGGAGAAGACGTTGATGAAAAATCCCCATTCCCCTGATGTCCTGCGTCATGCCGCCGCGGTTCTGACCCTCCTCCTGATCCTCTCCGCCCTGGCCGTTCCGGCCCTGGCCGGCGGAGAAACGCGCCTCGTGGAGAGGGCCTCTGGCGGCCTAAACGCCGTGCTTCTTCTCAAGGAGGCGCCCCTGGTCGCCATGACGCAAATTCCCTTCGAGCTGCAACTCACCGACGACGCCGGATCGCCGCTCACCGGGGCTTCCGTCCGTTGCGACCTGAGCATGCCGGCGATGGCGATGCCGATCAACCGGCCGGCGGTCACGGAGAAGGGGGGGAGTTACCGCGGCGAGGCCATCTTCACCATGGCCGGGGCCTGGCGGGCCACCTTCGAAATCCTGCTCCCCAACGGCGAGGCGAAGACCCTGATCTTCGATATGGATCGGGTCCTGCTGAAATGATCGACCCCCTCTACACCCTCGCCCTGGCCACCGGCCTCTTCGGTTCGGGGCACTGCATCGGCATGTGCGGCGGACTGGTCGCCGCCCTCTCCCTTTCGGCGGAGGGGCGGCGCGGCGGGATCGTCTTCCACCTCCTGTACAATGCCGGGCGCATCCTGACCTACACCCTGGTGGGACTTCTCGTCGGCTGGCTCGGCTCGGCCATCGCCTACACCGACATCTTCTCCGGCGCCACGCGGGTCATTCTCGTCGCCTCGGATCTCTTCGTGATCGCCGTCGGCCTCGGCAGCGCCGGTCTCTTTGCCCGGCTCAACCTCATGAAACTCGAATTCTCCGCGCCGATGCAGGCCCTGGGCGGCGCCATCGGTTCCCTGCGCCGCCTTCCGCCGGCCCTGGCCGCCCTCCCCCTCGGGCTGGTCATGGGCCTTCTCCCCTGCGGCTTTTTCTACGCCATGGCGATTACCGCCGCCCAGAGCGCCTCGCCGGTCACCGGCGGGGTGACTCTCTTCGCCTTCGGTCTCGGCACCCTCCCGGCCCTCTTTTTCTTCGGCAGCGCGGCCCACTGGCTCGGCACCCGCGCCCGTAGCTGGATGATCCGCATCGCCGGAATCCTGGTCGCCCTCATGGGGGCGGTCAACCTCCTGCGCCACCTGCGGATGATGGGGCTCTGGTAGGTTTAAAGTTCCGTCAATCGAGCTTTACTCCTCCCTGGACCCCGAACCTTTGCCTCACGCGACGCCGCAACGACGCAACGTTTTTGGATCAGGGTCAAAGGATTGATTTTCGCTGCGTCGTCGCGTCGTTGCGTGAAACAGGCCTTTGACGTGTTCTTTTTGGTTTTTCACGTACACCGAAAAAAGGCCCGGGTGCATCTGCACCCGGGCCTTTTCGCTTGCCGGCAAATCAATTGTCCGTCCATCTTCCCGCGCCCTTCAGCCGGAAATCCGGAACTGTTCCATCTCCCCCTTGAGCAGGGCAATTTCATCGTTGAGCGCCTGCAGGATCCGGGCATTTCCCTGGACCTGTTCGGAAGTTTCAGCAGCCATGCCCAGCAGGTCTTCGGTGGCCGCCATGATCTGCTGATTGACGGCCTGCTGTTCCTGGGCCGCGGACGAGATATCCACCGTTTTCCGGTTGGCCAGCTCGATATTGTCGGCGATCACCCGGGCACTGCGCACCTGCTCCTGCGTCGCCCGCAGGGTCATTTCCATGCCGTCCCTGAGCGGAGAGAGATTGCGCAGCAGATAGGCCGTACTCTTCTCCTGCTCGTCCGTGGCGCGATTGACCTCGAAAATCCGGCTTCGAACCTGCTCTGTGGCCTGTACCACCAGCTCCAGTCCCCGGGTCTGCTCGATGGAGGCCCGCTCGATTTTGCGGGAAATCTCCGCCGCCCGCTGCGAGGCTCCCAGGGTTTCCTTGAACACCTCGGCGGTCTCCTGTACCACCCGGTTGTTCTCCCCGACGACCCGCGTGGCATCACCGGCTCCCTGGACCACCCCGTTGATCTCCTCCTGCAGCAGAGAGACGATTCCTTCGATCTCCAGGGTCGAGTTGGCGGTGCGTTCGGAGAGCTGGCGCATCTGGTTGGCCACGACGGCAAACCCCTGACCGTGGACGCCGGCCTGGGCGGCGATGATCTGGGCATTGAGACTCAAGAGTTTGAGCTGATTGGTCACCTCGCCGATGACCGTCAGCACCTGGCCGATGTCCCTGGAGCGCGTCTCCATCCCCTTGATCGACGAAGACAGAGCCGCCATGAACGTTTCAAGGGAGCGCATGCTCTGGGCCGCATTGGCGACGGACGCCATCCCCTTTTCGGAAATAATGGAGGTCGTTTCATCGCTGAGGAGGGTCGACTGGCGGACAATGCTTTCCACCTCCTTGAGGGAGCCGAAGATCTCTTCGATGGAGGAGGAGGAGCTCTCCACCGCCCGCGTCACCTCGTCGGCCATCCCGGCGACCACCTTGGCGGTCTGGGTCAGCTGGGTGAGCGTGGAGAGGGAATTGTTGATGTTGCCGCTGAGCTGCTCCGTACCTCCGGCGATCTCCTCCGAAGTCGCCTTCATCTCCAGAAGGGCCGAGGCATTCCCCTCGGACAGGTTGAGAAGCTCTGCGGTCCCCTCGACGATGCGTTGCTGGGCCTCGGAAGCGCTTTTAACCGAACGGGAGACCTCGCCAATGGACGCCTGCTGCTGACCGATCACCCTGTTGACGTGATCGAAGGTGACGCTGAGCTCCCCCATGGCACCGAAGGAGTTTTTGGAAATGGAGTGGATTCGGGCGATGGTCCGGGCCAGCCCTTCAACGAGAAAGCCGACGCCCCGGGCAATGACGCCGATATCGTCCTCCCGGAAACGGGGCATGGCCACGGTAAGATCTCCGGAAGTAACTCGCTTCACCACCCGGTTAATTTCGGACAACGGGGTGCGGATATGGAAGTTGAGCAGGAGAATGAGGATGGCGGCGACGGCAACGAGCATGGCCAGTTGATAGGACGGAATGACCATCAGGCTTTTGTCCATCCAGGCGTCGATGGTTCGCCCGGCATAGGTGATCCTGAATTCCCCGAGAACCGTCTCTCCGGAGAGGATCGTCCGGGTGGAAACAAAGGGTTCAAGGTCGATTTCACCTGCCGATTTTTCAGCAATGACCTTCCCCTTGTCGTCGAACACCCCCACGGAGAGGATGTCCGGATCCTGCAGGTATCCTTCGAGACAGGAATCGATGAAGGGGAAGTTGTAGTTCAACAGCGGGTCGGCGACCACCGCCGCCGCCTGGCCAACGGTCCGTTCCATCCGGCCGTGCAGGTCCGTCAGCAACTTGATGCGCGTAGTGCGCAAAAAGAAAAAGGTTCCGATCCCCTGCCCGACCAGCAGCACCAGCAACAAAACAAGTATAAACCTGGCCGTGATGGACTTGTTCCAATTCATGAACATCACCAAAGGCTCCCCCCGGCTAGGCCCCGGTTCAGGAATTGACAAAAAAGTCCGGCCCATGGGCACCCGCCACGGGCCAGACGATCGGAGTTAAAAAAACCTTTCCGATTCCGTCGTTCGCCGACGGAGAAGGAACAATCGGCTACTTGACGGCCCCGGCCTTTGCGGCGCTCAGCACCCCGTTGTCGAGAAAGAAGTAGTTCTTATACCCGTTGTCCTCCAGGTAATACTGGAGCCATTGTACCTGTTTGCCCACCGCATCGGTGATCAGTAGCTGGTTGTCCTTGAACTCCCCTTTCTTGAGGAGAGGAACCAGCCGGTCCGAGGGGATGTTGCGCACCCCGGAGAGGGTCAGCATCTTGTTCTGGGGGAGCTGGGGGTCTTTTGCCCGCTGGAAGGGCTCGCGAATATCGATCACCAGGGAATTGGCCTCGGAAGCTTTTTTGGCGAACTCGGCATAGCCGATCTTGCGGGCGGAAAAGGCCTCGTCGCTGAGAAGCTTTTCCTTGACCGCCGGGGTCCGCCCCATCAGGGTCCCTTTTTCGGGATGGGTGGTGATCCAGGCGTTGACGCCGGCATCGTAGCAGAAGACGTTGGCAAAACCGGCCGCCATGGCCTCTTCGGCCGCCTTGTAACTCTTGGCGCAGGTGGTGCCGTTGCAGTAGAACGCCAGAGGCGAGGCGCTCTCCTTGGCCCGGGCCTTTTCCAGTTCGCCGATAAAAGTTCCCTGAGAAATGGAAATGTGCACGGCCTTGGTGATATGGGCGACATCGTACTCGATGTCGGAGCGGACATCGACGATGACTGCCTGGTCATAAACCCTGGCCAGTTCGTCGGTGGAGATCGGTTTCACATTGGGATATTTGGGTCGCAGCACGAATTCGTCGGCGGCAGCGGCCAGACCGGCGACCATGAGGAGGGTAGCCAAAACGGCAGCGGCTTTGAAAATAGTTTTCTGCAAAGTCTGAGCTCCTTTCTTGGGTGTTGCATTGTTCAATGACGGGTTCTCGAACGCAGGACAGGAAGGGACCGGCTACGGGCCGGTCCCTTCCTTCTTTATTTGCCGAACAGCACGGTCGGTTCTTTGACAGCGCGTGTCGAAGCTTTGACTCTTAAGCGCGTCGAGAAAAGTTACTTTGAATAGCCCTCACCGGCGAAGGTATAGGGGAGACCATCGACCTTCCAGCCGTTTTTGGTGCGATAACCGTTGGCGTCCGTGCCCCCCTCGAAACCGGTGGTCATGTTCAGCACGTTGTATCCCTTCGCCTCGAGAAGCGCCGCGGCCGCGGCGCTGCGACCGCCGCTGCGGCACATAAGGATCAGAACCGCGTCGCAATTGTCCTGGAAGCGCTCCTCCACATCCTTGAGAAAGCGCTTGTTGTCGATCAGAACCCCCTTCTTCTCAATCATCGAGGAGATGTTGACGACCTTCCCTTCGAGGGCCGCCCCTTCTCCGGCTTTGTTCTTTCCGGGGTGGCCGACCCACTGCCACTCGGCGATGGTCCGGACGTCGACGATGTAGAAGTCAGGGCTGGATGTCGCCAGGGCGTAGGCATCCGAAGGGGTGACATTGTCGAAGGCCAGGGAGCTGGCGGCGGCGACGAGTGTCAGGGAAAAAACCATGGCAACCATCAGGAACATTTTCTTCATTTCTGTCTCCTTTGCTGCAACATGAAAAGAATTTCCCCCGGATCAGCTGCTCCACTTCCACACCGCGGCCAGGGATGTTTCTCCTGGGTCGGGCTCGATGAAGAAGCGCAAATCCTGGCCCGGGAGGCTTCGAATAGCCAGAAATATGCAAATCCCAGGCCTGCTTCATCGACCGGATACAGTGACGGATTCAAAAATAGTTATGTTCCAATATATTAGGTATTCAAATTATTAAATTCCATCAAGTTCTATTAATTTCCACCATATATGTTTTGTTCTTTAATGAAAAATATGACCGCCTAGGAGTCCCGGGATTAAAAGGGTTTTTTCGGATCCAAGGAAAAAAAAGAGAGGGAACCCTTTGAAATTATTTGCCCATTTTTGTCACCTGCCGAAAACAAAATCTGTCACCTTTGGCCCCCCTGCCGGCTTCTTCTACGGAAACAGATGGGCTGAAACGTTGGTAAAAAAAAAGGGGGGGCCGCTTCCTGCCAGCGCCCCCTCCCAATCATCCTTGGCTCAACTCTCCCGCTTCGTTTTCGAAGTCAGTCCGAAATAATCAACCCCTCCGGACGATCAGCCCGCCGAGATAACGGGGGTCGAGTTCGGCGGAGGAGCGGGTGCAAAAATCCTCGGCCCACAGATCGAGGCAATAATCGGCAAAGGGTCCGGTCCCCGGGAGGAGGGATTCGAGCCACTGCCCCGTGTCCCGGCGCAGCTCCTCGGCGAGGAGGCCGTCGCGACAGACCCGGTCGTGGAGGGCCCCGAGCTCCGCCTGGGGAAAGGGCTCGGGGAGGAAGTCCCGTCCCTGGAGGCGGTTGGCCAGGGCGGTGAGAAAGAAGTCGGAGAGGGTCAGATCGGCGGCATCGTCGGGGTAACAGCCGGACAGGTCGAGGCTTTCCGGGAGGGGGAGCTCGAAGGGGAAGTGTCCGGCAAAGAGCTGCAGCTGCAGCTCGAGGCGCTCCAGCCACTCGCCGGCCAGCCGGAGATCGCGCAGGGTGGCAAAGGGGCGCTCGCCGCCGCGGTTTTCCTCCAGGACCCCTTCGAAGAGACGGGGTTTTTTCCGCACCAGGCCGTCGAGGAGGGCGCGGAAGGGGCCGTCGAGATAGGAAGCTCCGGCCGATTTGCGCACCCGGAGAGCCCGCTGCTGCAGCTCGAGAGTCAGGCTGAAACCGAGGCGGAAAAGGGATTCGAGATAGACATCGTCGAAGCAGGTGGCCGCCCGCGCCACATCCCCTTCCGAGAGTTCCTCCAGCGCCAGGTTGAGATAGCGGTAGACCTCCTCCATGGCCGTCTGGACGGAGGCGAGGTCGCCGACGTCAACCTTGTCGGCGCTCATGACCTTGTTGAGGAGAAAGGTCAGCTCCCAGGCCGTTTCCGGCCGCAGGCCCCCGGCCAGAACCTCGGCCAGGAGGTCGCGGGGACGGGCGACAGTGAGGATGAAACCGGGTGCGGCCCCCTCTTCGCTGACGAGCCCCAGCCCCTTCTTGCGATGGTTCTCGACGGCAAAAGAGGCAGGATCGAGGCGGGCATAGACCCGCTGGGCTTCGAAGGGATCGGGAAAACCGTGATCCTGCAGGCGTCCGACCCGCTGGCCGTAGACCTCTTCCTCGAGCATCGCCTCCTGCTCCCAGCGCACGCATTCCATCAGCCGGGTGAATTCCTCCCGCTCGTGGCGGAAGACGATGTCGAGAACGGCGCTGACCACCTTGGAACTCTCCGGGTCGTGGAACTCCAGCTCGTAGCCGCCGGCGGCGACCATCGCCTCCATCCGCTCATCGTCGTCATCGTACGATTCGGGTCCGCGGGGGACGGTGACGAATTTCTTGAACATGAGGACCAGCAGCAGAAAGTCGAGCTCCTTGATGGCGCGGATGACCCGCTCCTCGCCGCCGTCGAGGAGATACTGCATCCACACCAGCGAAGGCTCCGCCTGGAGGGTGTCCCCCTGCCAGCAGTCGAGATCGAGAATGGTCGTCAACTGATCGGTGGAGATCAGGTCGAGGAGCTCGGTCACGTCCTCGCTCCCCATTTCCTTGATCAGCAGATAGACTTCCTGGGCGGCCAGACGGGGGACGAGCTCTGCAACATCGGCCGCTTCAAGCATCAGGTTGTACTTGTTCATCCCCTGGGCGTGGCGGATGATTTCGAGGCGTTCATCGGCGGTGAGGGCGTTGAACTCCCTGGAGGTCAAGCTGCGCTGTTGGCGGAGCAACGTCAGATGCCCCACCTTTTTCTCGCGGGGCAATTCGATTCGGGTCATTAGGGATAAGCTCCTGAAGGGTCGTGTTTTTTCCAGCGGGGAGACACTGTAATGCAGAGAGGGGAATTGGTCAAGCACAGCGACTGATCCCCCCGGGTATTTGACGAGAGGAATGAGCCCAAAGCGCCCGGTGTCCATCGAATCTCCCGGGTCGTGAATGCGCATCCCCCGCCGGGACCTAGCCGCCGGATTTGGAAAGAATTCGGTCATTCTTTGAAAACGATAATCATTTTTGCCTTGACCCGGTCGGCGCCTTTCGATCAAAATGAAAACCGATTTCAATATCAACCAACCGAGGAGACGGACCAACCCTCTTCCTTCTCGGGCTGCGCGGCGCCAGTAAATCGTATCGATCAGAGACTGTCCGCAAGGCAGGTGCGGATACTTTAACTGCATTACATAAGCCTGAAGGAGAAAGGAAAGCAATGACCGGCAAGATGTCCCGAATCGTCCCTGCCCTGCTCTTTGGCGGGCTCCTCGCCCTGACTTTTCCCGCTCCGAGCTTCGCCCACGGCGACACCGCCGCCGGGGGTGAAACACCGGCCTCGCCGGAAACACCCGATCCTTCGGCCGGGGAGCGTCAGGTCGAGCCCTACCACACCCTCGCCGAGAAGAAGGCCGCCGGGCGGGCCAGGAACATCACCGACCGCATCACCATCTCTGGCCTGATCGAGGTGGAAGCCGCGGCCGAGAACGTGGATTTTGCCGACGGCACCGCCGATGCCGCCAGCGATCTGACGCTTGCGACCGCCCAGATCGCCCTCGGCGTGAAGCTGACCGAGAGGGTGCGGGGGAACATCAGCCTCCTCTTCGAGGAAGGTGCCTTCGGGGACGAGGACACCGATCTCGAGGTGGACGAGGCCGCCGTCGACATCTACTTCCCTTCGCTCTTCGGTCGCTTCGGGCGCCTTTACCTCCCCTTCGGGGTCTATCACAGCCACTTCATCAGCGACCCGCTGACCCTGGCGCTGGGGGAGACCCGGGAGACGGCTCTGCTTCTCGGTTACGGCCACGACCTCTTCTCCCTCTCCGCCTTCGTCTTCAACGGCGACGCCGGGAAAATCGGTCAAGAGGACCAGATTGACGACTGGGGAGCGAGCCTGGTTCTCACTCCGGCCGAGGGGATCGAGCTCGGCGGCAGTTATCTGGCCGACCTTGCCGACAGCGATGCCGGGCTGCTCGCCGAGTACCGGCGGCGGGTCGGCGGCTGGTCCTCCTTTGCGACGGTCGAACACGGCCCCTTCGGAGCCTCCGCAGAGATTCTCGGGGGAGTGCAGTCCTTCGACGCCGCCGATCTCGATGCCGACGGCAACGGAAAGGGGGACAGGCCGCTGGCCTGGAACCTCGAAGTGTCGTGGGCGCCGGTGGAGCAGGTGGAGGTGGCCGCCCGCTACGAGGGGAGCGACGAGTTCGCCGGCCAACCGGAACGCCAGTACGGGGTGGCCGTCTCCTGGAGTCTCTGGGAGGACGCCACCCTTTCTCTGGAATACCTGCGCGGCAGGTTCGACCAGGATTTCAGTGCCGACGAAGAGGGCAACGTTCCCGACCGCCGCGAACTTCTCGGTGCCCAACTGGCCTTCGAATTCTGAGGATCCGGCCTGCCGGTACGATCTTTTGCCTATTCAAAGAAATTCGGCGGCCCTTTTCGGGTGTCATTTAAAATAGAGTCTTTCAAATTCCACCGCCGACGCGGGGCGGCCGAAGAAGAACCCCTGGACCAGGTTGCAGCCGACCGAACGGAGAAAATCCGCCTGTTCGGCCGTCTCGACCCCCTCGGCCACCACCTGGAGATTGAGGTTGTGGGCCAGCATGACGATCGACTGGGCGATAGCGGCGGCATTGGGATCGGTGGTGACATCCTGAACGAAGGAGCGGTCGATCTTCAGGTTGGAGATCGGAAAGCGCCTGAGGTAGTTGAGGGAGGAATAGCCTGTTCCGAAGTCGTCGATGGCAAAATGGATCCCCTGCACGGTGAGTTGACGCATCACCTCGATGGCCTGCTCGACATCGGCCATCAGGATGCTCTCGGTGATCTCCAGCTCCAGCAGGTCCGGCGACAAACCGCTCTCCTGCAGGGCGGCGACAACGTCCTGCAGCAGGTCGGCATGGCGGAACTGGCGGGCGGACATGTTGACGGCGACCTGCAGCGGGCGTCCGGCCCGTTCTTGCCAGAGCTGATTCTGCAGGCAGGCGCTCTTCAGGACCCAGTTGCCGATGGCGACAATCAACCCGGTCTCTTCGGCCATGGGGATGAAGTCGAGGGGAGAAATCATTCCGAGCTGGGGGTGCTGCCAGCGCAGCAGCGCCTCGCTGCCGACCAGCGCTCCCGACAGGAGGTCGAACTGGGGCTGGTAATAGACAATGAACTCATCCTGGTCCAGGGCCTGCCGCAGCCCCCCTTCGAGAAGGAGCAATTCCCGGGAGCGGGCATTCATCCCGGCCGTGTAGAAGCGGTAGGTGTTGCGCCCCTCCTCCTTGGCCCGATACATGGCCTTTTCCGCACTCTTGAGGAGTTCTTCGAGGGTGCCGCCGTCGGACGGGTAGAAACTGATGCCGAGACTGGCGGTCAGAACAAGGGTCTGGCCGCCGGCCGACAGGGGAGCGGCGATCTCGGCGAGGATTTTCTGGGCGACGATCGCCGCCTTCTGAACATCGCAATCCTCTTCGAGCAGAACGACGAACTCGTCCCCACCCAGCCTCGCCACGGTATCGGCGGTGCGGATCATGCTATTGAGCCGGCTCCCCATTTCCCTGAGGACCTGATCGCCGCACTCCAGACCGAGCGAGTCGTTGATCACCTTGAAACGGTCGAGATCGAGGTGCAGGAGGGCGAGCTGGTTTCCGGAGCGTTTAGCCCGGGCCAGGGCATGGACCATGCGGTCGTTGAGGAGCCGGCGGTTCGGCAACAGGGTCAGGGGATCATGGTGGGTCAGGTAATCGAGCTCCTCCGACGCCCGCTTGCGCTCGGTGATGTCCTGCACCAGGCCGATGGAATAGGTCTGCCGTCCCTCGTCGTCGAAGACCCAGGCCCGGGAGATATGCCCCCAGACCGTTGAACCGTCTTTGTGGAGGTAGCGCTTTTCGCCGTTGAACACCTGGCGCAGACCGGCGGCCGCATCGCGCAGGGCCTCGCAGGTTTCGGCCCGATCCTCCGGATGGGTGAGATCCTCGATCGCCACTCCCTGCAGCTCATCGCCGCTGTAGCCGAGAAACCGGCAGAAGGCATCGTTGACCTGAACGAGCCGTCCCTGGCTGTCCATGGTATTCATGCCGGCCACGGCGTGTTCGAAGATCGACCGGAACCGCTCTTCGCTGCGCCGCAACGCTGCATCGGCCTGTTTGCGCTCCGTAATGTCCCGGGCGATGCCGATAAAGACCGGTTGTCCGTCGAGCCGGGTGCGGCTGATGGAGAGTTCAATGGGAAAGGGGTCTTCCCCTCGCCGCCACCCCAGCGTTTCATAACAGATGCGTTCGCTCCCGCCCCTGGGTCCGCTGGGGAGGGGAAGAAAATCGTCCTGGTCCCATCCTGTCCCTTCGGGTTTTACCAGAAAGCTGAACTGCTGACCGACCACCTCCGCTTCGGTATAGCCGAACATCTTTTCCGAAACGCTGTTGAAAGTCCTGATCACCCCCTCTTTGTCAAAGATCATGACGCCGTCGGCCACGGAGCGGAGAATGGCGTCACCGCGGTTTTTTTCCGACAGGGCAGCCTTCCGCAGGGGCATGGCCACCAGCAGCCAGACGAAGGGGGCACTGACAAGGGAGAGGAGAGCGGCGTCCAAAAGATTGGCGACGAAGACCGACTTGTTGCCGACGATGAACGGCAAAAGGTACATGACCAGGAATTCGGCGGCAAAAATAGTCCCCAGGAGCATAGCGATCACAAGCACATAGGCGAGGCCGGTCTGATCCTGAAGGCGCTGGAATTTATGGAGTGTCTGCTTCACGATGCGAATACTCCCGGATTGAATAGATCAATTTATTAAGCAGGCGGCAGGAACAAAAATGGCGCTCATCACCGAACAGGGGATAAGCGCCAAGTAGATACAGCTCAGCCTTTTCAAGCTGGTGCAGCGTCTTCGGCAACCTGGCAATCCGTGAACCGCACTTTGCGGAACCGAGGACCCATGGCTTTGCGTCGTCGGATTTCTCCGAGTATGCCCCTGTCGAAAGTCGAATGCGATTCTGCAGTTAAACACTTCAGGGGGACTGCTGTCAATTCATCAGGGATCGGGGGATGTTTTCTGGCGCATCCCCTGATCCCGTGTAGAATTGCAGAGGATCGACCAACTCATCCGGAGACCCCTCATGCCCAGTTCCTGCAGCACCTCCCTTTCATTCTTCGTCGCAGCCATCCTCCTGACCGGGATCCCATGTACCGCTCAATCGGTCCAAGCCCTGGAGCTGCGCGAGCTGATCCGTCATGTCGAGCAGCAGTACCACGGGAGCAGCTCCCACGCCCGCACCGAGATGCGGGTCAGGACCGAACACTGGCAGCGCTCCCTGGAGATGGAGGCCTGGTCCCTGGAGCGCGACCGCTTTCTGGTGCGGATTCTCGCTCCGCCCAAGGAGCGGGGGGTGGCCACCCTCAAGGTGGACAAGGAGGTCTGGAACTATCTCCCCCGGGTCGATCGGGTGATCAAGGTGCCGCCGTCGATGATGGGCGGGGCGTGGATGGGGAGTCACATCACCAACGACGATCTGGTCAAGGCGAGTCATGTGGACGAGGATTATACCTTCACCCTTCTCAAGGAGAGTCCCGAGCACTATCTCATCGAATGTCTCCCCAAGGTCAATGCGGCGGTGGTCTGGGGGAAGATCGTCTATGAAATCCTCAAGCCGCTCCTGGTGCCGGGGACGGTTACCTATTACGACGAGGGGATGATACCGGTGCGCGAGATCCTTTTCGCCGACGTCCGGACGACGGGCGGGCGCACCCTCCCCATGCGCATGACGGTGCGCCCCCTCGACAAGCCGGGGGAGGAGACGGTCCTCCAGTACCAGGAGATCAACTTCGACGTCCCCCTGACCGCCTCCTTCTTTTCCCTGCGCACCCTCAAGGAGCGCTGACCATGCTCTGGCGTCTGGCCCTGCGCAATATCTGGCGCAACAAGCGGCGCACCGCCCTGACCGTTTCGGCCATGGTCGTCTCCTCCTCCCTGCTGATCCTTTCCCTCGGGATCTTCTCCGGCATGCTCTCCGACATGCTCGCCTCGGCGACGGAGCAGTATTACGGCCACCTGGTCGTCTCGGTGACGGGGTACCAGGACGATCGCGACTTCTTTGACAACTTCTCTCCGGACCCCGCGCTTCTCGAGAGGATCGCCTCGACCTCCGGGGTCCGGGGGATCTCCCCGCGGCTGCGCGCCTTCGGTCTCGTCTCCCACGGCCAGAGGAGCGATCCCGCCGAGATTCTCGGCGTGGAGCCGGCCTCCGAGCGCCAGGTCACCCGCCTCCAGGAGAAGATCGTCGCCGGGTCCTACCTTCCCGACGACCCGGAAAAGGGCGCTCTCCTCGGACGCGGCCTCGCCGAACGCCTCGGGGTGAACCCCGGCGACGAACTGGTCTTCGTCACCCAGGCCGCCGACGGCTCCATCGGCAACGACCTCTTTACGCTCCGGGGAATCTTTGCCACCGGCGACAGCCGCCACGACAACGGCCTGGTCCTCGTGGGTCTCTCCGCCCTGCAGCGGCTCACCGTCCTCCCCGACCGCGTTCACGAGTTGGCGGCGTCCCTGGAGGATCCCATGACGGCGGGAGCGACGGCGGCGCAGCTCAACGGGCAGCTCCCTGAAGGTCTCGAGGCCACGGACTGGGGGCAACTCCTCCCCGAGATGCAGGAGGCGATCGCCGCCTCCGACGTCAGCCGGCTGATCATCGTCACCATCCTCTACTTCGCCACCGGGCTGGGGATTCTCAACACCTTCTTCATGTCGGTCATGGAGAGGACCCGCGAGTTCGGCATCCTCATGGCCCTGGGGATGCGCCCCTGGCGGGTGCGGGCCATGGTTTTGCTGGAAACCCTCGCCATGGGGGGAGTCTCCCTGGCCCTCGGCATATCTCTCGGTCTGGCGCTGAGCCTCTACATGGCGACGGTGGGGATCGACCTCTCCGAGTCCATCACCCCCATCACCTACGCCGGCGGCACCATCGCGCCGCGGCTGCGCGTCGTCATGGAACCGGCCAACTTCATCGTCCCGTCCCTTCTCCTGCTGGTGGTCTGCCTGCTGGCCGGATTCCTTCCCGCCAACCGGGCCGCCGGCCTCGATCCGGTGGCGGCCATCCGCGAGGACTGACCATGGAATTTCTCCGCCTCGCCTGGAAAAATCTCTGGCGCAACCGCCGCCGCACCCTCATTACCCTGGCGGCGATCAGCCTCAGCGTCATGCTCACCCAGGCCAGTCACAACCTCTCCTTCGGCGTCTACGCCCAGATGATCGACAGCGGGGTGCGGGCCGGCTCCGGGCACCTGACCGTCTACCGCGGCGACTACGCCCGCAGCCGCAAGGAGGAGCTCTCCTTCGACCCCGGAACGCTCGTCGAAGAGATTGCCGCCATCGACGGGGTCGCCCGGGTCCTCCCCCGCGTCTATCTCCCCGCCCTCGCCCAGTCGAGCCGCGAGAGCCGCGGCGTCCTCGTGACCGGCGTCGATCCGCCGGCCGAGACGGGGATCAACCCCTTCCTGAAAAAAATCGTCGCCGGGGAGATGATCGGCAGCAGCGACGGCCGCGACGCCCTCCTCGGCAGCCGACTGCTGAAGGAACTGAAAATATCCGTCGGCAGCAAATTCGTGGTCACCCTGCAGGGGCCGGACGGCGACCTTCTCAGCGAACTCCTGCGGGTGCGGGGGTCGGTGGAGACGGGAATCAAGGACCTCGACGGCTCCCTGGTGATGGTCGGACGGCAGCGGGCCGCCGCCATGGCCGGCATCCCCGGTCGGGTTCACGAACTGGCGGTGATCCTGCAGGGACGCGCCGAAGAAGAGAGGGTGCGCCCCCTCCTCGAAGCCCTCCTCCCCCCCGGCGGGGAAGTGCGGGTCCTGAGCTGGGAGGAGGCGATGCCCAACCTGGCCAACGCCATCAAGCTCGACTACGCCAGCCAGCGGGTCATCTTCATCATCATCATGCTCATCGTCACCATCGGGGTGGTCAACACCCTCCTGATGTCGGTGATGGAGCGGATCCGCGAATTCGGCGTCATCCTCGCCCTCGGCGCCACCCCGGGGAGGCTGCGGCGCATGGTCCTGGCCGAGGCCCTGGTCCTCGGTCTCGTCGCCATGACCCTCGGAACGCTCCTCGGCGCGGCCCTCACCTGGTACCTGGTCGAATACGGCATCGACCTGCGCTCCCTGATTTCCGAGTCTCTCGAGTTCGGCGGGGTGGTCTTCGATCCGGTGATGCGCGCCGCCTGGGATCTCACCTACATGGTCCGCATCGCCCTCTACGTCCTCGCCCTCTCCCTGCTGGCCTCTCTCTATCCGGCGCGCAAGGCGGCGCGGATCGCACCGGCCGAGGCGATGCGCCATGTCTGAAACGCCCCGGCGCTCCGCAGGCGACACCTTCTCCACGACGGAGTTACCATGCCCCTGATCGCACTGGACAACGTCACCAAGATCTACCCCCTCGGCCATCAGCAGGTCACGGCGGTCGACAGACTGACCCTGGCCATCGAGTCCGGGGAGTTCACGGTTCTGGCCGGCCCCTCGGGGAGCGGCAAGACGACCATCCTTAACCTGATAGGCGGTCTCGACCGGCCGAGTCAGGGATCGGTCGTCATCGACGGACGGGATGTCGGGGAGTGCAGCGCCCGGGCCCTGGCCGATTTTCGCCTGCGCCGGGTCGGCTTCATCTTCCAGTCCTACAACCTGATTCCGGTGCTCAACGCGGCGGAAAACGCCGAATTCACCCTGATGCTGCAGGGGGTGCCGCGCACTGCGCGCCGGCGGCGCATCGAGGGGCTCTTTTCCGACCTGGGGATTTCCGGGCTGGAAAATCGCAAGCCGGGAGACCTCTCCGGCGGACAACAACAGCGCGTCGCCATCGCCCGGGCCATGGCCGCCGAACCGTCGGTCATCCTCGCCGACGAGCCGACGGCCAACCTCGATACCCAGACGAGCGAAGAACTGCTGAAGCTGATGCGCCGGCTCAACCGGGAGCAGAAGACCACCTTCGTCTTCTCATCCCACGACCCCATGGTCATCGACTACGCCCGGCGGGTGATCCGCCTCCGGGACGGCCGCCTCGAATCGGATTCACGGCAGGACCTCGAGCCGACGGAGGAGGCGCCTTGAATCGCCGCCGATCGGTCCGGATTTTTGCTCCCCTTGCCCTCCTCCTTCTTTGCGGCGTTCCCGCCGCCGGGAGCGACACCCTTCATTTCAGCGGCTTTGTCAAGTCGCTGAACATGCACCTCCAGAGCCCTCCGGTCAGCGCCGATCTCTCCGCCAACCGCCTGCGTCTCGACCTCGAAGCCGAGCCGCGCCCCGGCGTCGGCGTCGAGCTATCCGCCGAGTCCCTTCTGTACTACAGCGATCCGGCCGCACTCCTCCCCCTCCCCCGCTCGTCCACCAACCGGCGCCTCGATCTCGAGGCCGACCGCGACGGAGACGAACACTTCAAACAACAACTCTCCATCGACCGGCTCAACCTCAGCGCCACCCTCGGAGGGATCGACTGGGTCGCCGGCCGCCAGGCCATCGGCTTCGGGCGCATTCTTCTCTTCTCCCCCCTCGACGTCATCGCCCCTTTCCCGCCCGACGCCCTCGACGCCGAGGTGCGCCCCGGTGTCGACGCATTGAAGGGGGTGCGCTATTTCGGCCTCGGCGGCCAACTGGGCGGAACGGTGGTCTTCGGCGACGAAAAAAGGAACAATGCCTGGCTGGCGACCGTCTCGTACAACCTGCGGGGAATCGACATTCTGGCCCTGGGGGGGGTTCTGCGGGAGAGGGAGATGATCGGGGCGGGGCTGGCGGGGAGCCTGGGAGGGCTGGGGCTCAAGGGGGAGATTTCCGTCTATGACGGCAAGGATGTCGGTCTTGCCGGAGGGGATCGCGAAAACCGCTTCGCCATCGGCGCCGCCGAGGGGTGGTACCGCTTCGACAGCGGCCTGGTGCTGATCGCCGAATATCTGTATAACGGCGCCGGCGCCAACGAACCCGCCGACTACCCGCAGGTGGCCGCCTCGGCCCCCTTTGTCGAGGGGCTCAGCTTCCTCCTCGGCCGCCACTACCTTTTGCTCGGACCGTCCTGGGAGGCCCATCCCCTGGTGACCCTCAACGCCCTGGTGATTTCCAATCTCACCGACGGCTCCCTTCTCCTGCGGCCGCTGCTCGATATCTCCTTGGCCGACAATTTCGATCTCCAGCTCTTCTGGAGCTTCACCGGCGGAAAGAAGCCCGCTCCGACCCTCTCCTTCTCGGTGCCGCGTAGCGAGTTCGGTTCCGTCGGCGACAGCGGCGGCGTTTTTTTGAAATACTTTTTCTAGGAGCCGCGCCTTCCCGACACGACATTGAATTTTTCTCAAGACAAGCATTAGATCAAGGATTTTCGTTGCGTCGTCGCGTCGTCGCGTGAAACCAGCCTTTTTGTAATTTCTTTTTAAGCACCACCCGGGAGATGTCCCTCTCAGGGTGATTGACAAACAGAGCCAGAAAAGCCAGGACCTTGGCCTCACGCGACGACGCAACGACGCAACGTTTTTGGCGCAAACCGAACCCGAAACACCAGTATTCAGTCAAGGAGAAGAGGTGCTATCCAGGACAAACTCCTGCCCTCTCACTCCCCCTCACCCGCATCGTAGCGACGCAGCGCATTGAGAAGCTTTTCGGCTGCCGGCGGCAGGACAATCCCCGTGCCGGCAAAGATTTCCCCGGCGCTGATTCCTTTCCGGCCGTAGAAGGCGGCGTTGGCCTCGTCATCGATCTGCAGGACCGATCCCTCGAGGGAGACCCCGGCAAAGAGACCGCGGCTTCGGGAGTAGGAATAGATCTCGGCCTTAAGCGCCGCGTCCGTGGCCCCCCCGACCTGCCGCCCCACCGGTCCGGCGGCAACGGCCGCATCGGCACCGAGGGTCACCTTGCCTCTCATCATCCCCTCGACGCTGCGCGGGGTCTTGAAGACCAGAATGAGGTCCGTCGACTGGGCGCCGATCTGCCAACCCAGGCTCCCTCCGGTCAGGGAAATAAAGACCGGCGGACTCCACGCGCCTTCCTTGCGCACCATGACCACCCCTGTCCCGTAGCGGCCGCCGACGACGAAACCGACCTTGAGCACGCCGGGGATGACGGCGATCCCCTCGGCGCTTTTCAGAAGCTGCGGCGGAATCCCCCGTTCGGGGATGGTCAGGTTCTGCTCCAGCACCTCGACGGCCACATCGATCTTTTCCGTTTCCGTGCCCTGCGCCGCCAAAGCGAAGACGGGGATCAGGGCACAGAGGACAACGAGCATTACCGGCCATATCTGTTTTTTCATGATGGAATCCCTTTCACTGAAGGCTTGATTTCATTCTAGCAGCCGTGGCGGGATGTCAAATGGACGGGGAGGGAGGGGTCGGTCAGGAGCGCTTTTCAGCGATGAGGAGAAAAGGGGGGGTGGCACAGTTGAAAACCTGCAGGCGCAGGACCTGCCAGCGCTGGGGCGGCAGGGATTGAAACAGGTCCTCGACGACCCTTCCCTCCTTCGCACCGCCGGGGTGACCGACGTAAACGGCAACAGCCAGGCGCCCCCCGGGAGCAAGGGATTCGAGGGCGCAGCCGAGAGCGGCAAGGGTCGTCGCCGGGAGGGTCGTTCTCGCCTTGTCTCCCCCGGGGAGAAAACCGAGGTTGGCGATGACCGCAGAAGGAGAGGCGTCCAGATAGTTCTCAAGGCGGCTGTGGCAGTCGTGAATCAGGTGGACCCCGCAAGGGAGCGGAGAGGCCGGAGGGGCGCCGTGGAAGAACGGGGAAATCCCCGCGTTGGTTAAGAGTCCGGCGCTGCGGGTCAGGGCCTCCTGCTGGATGTCGAAGGAGAGCACCCTCCCCTCCGGCCCGACGCGGCGGGCGAGAAAGAGGGTGTCGCGGCCGCCTCCGGCGGTGAGATCGACGGCCAGCTCCCCGGCATTCAGGACTTCGCCGAGGAGCTCCTGGGCGCGGGAGACGATGGAGGTCAGGGGGAAGGGGACCATGGTAGGAATCGGGTTCAGCGCCCGGGATTAAGTTCGTCGAGAACGGCGACCTTGGCGTCGATCATCTCGCGGTGGGTGAGGCGCAGCAGGGTGGCGAGCTGGCGGATCAGGGCGTCCTCGTATTTGTCGAGAACTCCGTCGGCGTAGATGATGCGCCACAGGGTATCCATGATCTCCAGCTTCTCCTCCCGGGAGAAGTGGGCATTGATCTCTTTGGCGAATTGGAAGAGGTCGTGACTCTGGTGGCGCTCCCGGTCGGCCAGGGCCATCAGTTCATCGACATCCTTTTGCGGCAGGTCGAAGCGGCGGCTCAGCAGATCGCCGACGAGCTGCGCCTCCAGCGTGTGAAGGGTTTCATCGGCATGGGCCATCTCCAGCAGCAGAACGCAGGTCGCCACCTGAATCCGTTCGCCAGGGTCCGCCGATTCCTCGGCGGACGCAGCACCGAGAAGGGCCTTGATCCGGTTCATCATGATTTCGAATTCCTCTCTTTAAACTTTAGGCACGGAGATCTCAACGCCCGTTCGCGGTGCTCACTCGCCTCGGGGCGCCTACTTCTGGAGAGACGCAGAGGAAAAAGAAAGTACGCTGAGAAGTCTGGTTTTAAGATTAAACCAAGAAAACGCTTCCGGTTATGCTCTTCTCTGCGTTCTCCGGACCTTCTCTGCGCTCTCCGCGTTGAAGCTTTAATCTTTACCATCATACTTTGAAATAGCGAATCACCCGGGCCTTCTCCAGAGTGACCATCCCCCCTTCAAGCATGGCGTCGAGGAAGGGAAGAACGGCATCGATTTTCTCCTGGCTGTCGACCACCTCGACGATCACCGGCAGATCGGAGGAAAAGCGCAGCAGCCTGTCGCTGTGGGTGATGCTGCGGGCCCCGAAGCCCATCGCCCCCTTGAGAACGGTGGCCCCGGCCATCCCCTCGCGGCGCAGCATCTCCACCAGCGCCTCGTAGAGCGGCTTCTTCTCCCAGCGGTCCCCCTCGCCGATGAAGATCCGCATCAGCACCTGTTCCCCTTCGAGTCTGGTCATCTCATCCTCCTGCAAAACAAGATCTTTGCCTCACGCGACGCCGCAACGACGCCACGTTTTTGGATCAAGGTCAGGAACCGGATTTTCGTTGCGTCGTTGCGGCGTC
This sequence comes from Desulfuromonas soudanensis, assembly GCF_001278055.1. NCBI lineage: Bacteria > Pseudomonadati > Thermodesulfobacteriota > Desulfuromonadia > Desulfuromonadales > Desulfuromonadaceae > Desulfuromonas > Desulfuromonas soudanensis. The sequence continues at coordinate 2,544,393 of NZ_CP010802.1, forward strand.
GCGTGAAACAGGTTTGCGCCCTTCATTATTCCGAGACCTGGCAAAAATAGGTCGTCCTCGACTCTTGCTGCGGGATCACAGCTGCCGCGCCAGAAAGATTCCGAGGCCGGCGAAGACCAGGCAGACCAGAACGTTGAGAAGGACGTTGGCCCCGGCCTGCAGGAAGCTGCCGTCCTCCATGAGGCGGATCGTCTCGTAGGAGAAGGTGGAAAACGTCGTAAATCCCCCCATGAAACCGACGGTGATCCCCATGCGCACCTCGGGGGAGAGGAAGGTGCTGCGCAGGCTCCCCTCCATGATCAGACCGAGGAGAAAGGAGCCGATGACATTCACCGCCAACGTCCCGTAGGGGAGGCCGCGGCCGAAGAGGGTGTAGCTCCACCCGGAAACGAAATAGCGTCCCAGGCAGCCAAGAGCGCCGAAAAGTCCGATATAGACGAGTTGCATTTTTTTTGTCCGCAAAGTTTCTATGGAAAAGGGCGACGGCGACCATTATGGAGGGGGCCTTCAAGGCTGTCAACCGGCGAGTCGCCGAGTGCGCCTTTGCACAGGCGTCTCTGCCCATATTCCTGTTGCCGAAGGAGATGTGATTTGTTATATCTATTGGCACTCCACCAGAGAGAGTGCCAATGCGCCGATTTTCAAGATCAATCTTCTCCATTTTGTCAAAACTTTTGAACCGTCGGGTCTGGTTCCTCAAAACCTTCAAACTATCCGCAGATGTCGCAGATTTACACAGATGATAAACCCGGGAATTCAATCTTTGCCCGGGGTCCCTTGATCCCGGTTTCATCTGCGCCCATCTGCGACATCTGCGGATAAAAGCCTTGGTCCCTGATATGGGATCAACCATCCCGGGAGGGAATGACAATGACCACCCTGCAGCTCCCCGCCGCCACTGATTCCTTCGAACATTACATGTCCAGCATCCGGCAATTCGCCCTCCTCGACCGCGAAGAGGAACATGCCCTTGCCGTCCGCTACCACGACGAAGGGGACCTGGAGGCCGCCCACAAGCTGATCTGCGCCAACCTGCGCTTCGTGGTGAAGATCGCCAACGAATACCGCTCCTACGGGCTCCGACTGGCCGACCTCGTCCAGGAGGGGAACATCGGCCTGATGATGGCGGTGAAAAAGTTCGACCCGCAGCGCGGTCTGCGCCTGATCACCTACGCCGTATGGTGGATCCGCGCCACCATCCAGAGCTACATCCTCAGAAGCTGGTCGCTGGTGAAGATCGGTACCACCCAGGCGCAGAAGAAACTCTTCTACAAGCTCGGCCAGACCCGGGCGGCGCTGCAGCGTCTTGCCGGAGGCGACGGGGCCGCGGAGATCGCCGCCGAGCTCTCGGTGCGCAGCGAAGAGGTCGAGGAGATGACGGTGCGCATGGCCGCCCGCGACGCTTCCCTCGACCTGGAATTGACCGAGGGGGAGGGGTACTCCCTCCTCGACACCCTCGCCGACGACCGCCCCAGCCAGGAAGAGGTCCTGATGAAGAGCCAGGAGGAGAGCCTCCTCACCTCCCGGGTCGAAGACGCCCTCTGCGCTCTCAACGACCGGGAGCGGCGCATCGTCCACGACCGCATCCTCTGCGACGCCCCCCGCACCCTGCAGGAGCTCGCCGACGACTACGGCATCAGCCGCGAACGGATCCGCCAGCTGGAGAAAAACGCCCTGGCCAAACTCAGGGGGGTGCTGGCCGCGACCTGACGGCTTTCTCCTTGAACTGCACCGGGCGGATGTCTATACTCGAAAAATCCCACGCCCCGCCACCCGAGGAGTGCGCCGTGACCGAAGTTGCCGCCCGCGATGACCTGAGCCGACTCGAGGCCGAGATCCGCCTCAAGAGCGCCTTCGTCGCCCCGCTCCTGGCCGAGATCGCCAGGGTGGTGGTCGGCCAGCGGGACCTCGTCGAGGCGCTCCTCATCGGCCTCCTCTGCCGGGGACATGTCCTCATCGAGGGGGTGCCGGGGCTGGCCAAGACCCTCACCGTCAATACCCTGGCCACCGCCCTCGACCTCTCCTTCCGCCGCATCCAGTTCACCCCCGATCTCCTCCCCGCCGACCTGGTCGGCACGCCGATCTACCATCCGGGAACCGGCGAATTCCGCACCCGCAAGGGGCCGGTCTTCGCCCACCTCGTCCTCGCCGACGAGATCAACCGCGCCCCGGCCAAGGTCCAGTCGGCCCTCCTCGAGGCGATGGAGGAGCGTCAGGTCACCCTCGGCGACGAGACCCACCCCCTCCCCGACCCCTTCCTGGTCCTGGCCACCCAGAACCCCCTGGAACACGAGGGGACCTACCCCCTCCCCGAAGCCCAGCTCGACCGCTTCATGCTCAAGGTGGTCGTCGGCTATCCCGACCGCGCCGAGGAAGAGGAGATTCTCGAGCGCCACGGCAACGGCCCCGCCGACCTGCAGGCGGTGGTGGGCCACGCCCCTCTCACCGAGGCGATGGCGGCGGTACGCACCCTTTATCTCGCCGCGCCGGTGCGCGACTACCTCCTCGACCTGGTCGCGGCGACCCGCAACCCCGCAGCCTTCGGCCTCGGGGAGATGGAAACCCTCATCGACCACGGCGTCTCCCCCCGGGGGAGCATCGCCCTCGCCCAGGCGGCCAGGGCCCGGGCCTTCCTGCGCGGCCGCCCCTACGTGGTCCCCGACGACGTCCTCTCCGTGGCCCCGATGGTGCTGCGCCACCGCCTCGTCCCCTCCTACGAGGCCGAAGCCCGGGGGATTTCCAGCGATGCCCTTTTGCAGCGCATCTTCGCTGCCGTCCCCGCCCCCTGACACGGAGGAGGCAACTTGATCCCTCCCCTGGAGATCCCCGCCGCCGTGCGCCGCCTGGAAATCACCGCCCGGCGCCAGCTCGCCGGCACCCTGGCCGGCGAGTACCGCAGTCACTTTCGCGGCCGGGGGATGGAATTCGCCGAGATCCGTCCCTACCAGTTCGGCGACGACCCGCGCCAGCTCGACTGGAACCTCACCGCCCGCTGCGGCACCCCCCAGGTGCGCCTCTACCAGGAGGAGCGCTCCCGGACCCTGACCCTCATCGCCGACGTCTCCCGCAGCTGCACCCCGGCAAAGCGCCTCCTCCTGGCCCGCTGCGCCGCTCTCCTCGCTTTTGCCGCGGTGCAGAACCGCGACCGCGTCGCCCTGATCGCCTTCAGCGACCGCATGGAGGAACTCATCCCCCCCGGCAGCGGCCGCAATCACGCCCTGCGCATCCTCAGTACCCTGCTCGGCCTCTCTCCGAAAGGAGAAGGGACCGACCTGAGCTCCCCCCTGGACGCCGCTCTCGCTCTCCATCGCCGCCCCGGGATGCTGATCCTTCTCTCCGATCTCCACGCCCCCCTCCCCGACCAACTCCTCCGTCGGACCCTGGCCCGCCACGACCTGCTGGCGCTGGTGCTGCGCGACCATCGGGAGCGGCAGTGCCCCGGCAGCGGCCTGACCCTGGTCGCCGACGCCGAAAGCGGCGCAAGGCGCCTGGTCGACCTCGGCAGCCGTGCCGCTTGCACCGCCATGGAAAAAGCCTGGGACGATTCGGACCGCCGGCTGGCGGCCGAACTGCAGCGGCTGGGAATCGACCACGCCTTTGTCGACGACAAGGAGCCTCCGCTGCCGGCCCTGCGCTCACTCTTCGGCAGCCGGCGCCGGAGGGAGCGATGAGGCGCCTGGGCTCTTCCCTGATCCTCTGGATCTTTTTGTCCGGGGCCGCCCCCGTCCCCGTCCTCACCCCCGAGCGCCCCTGCCTGGGGAGTCCGCTCCTGGTGGCCATCCCCCTCCCCGACAGCGGGACGGAACTCATCGGGCTCCCCGATCTCGGCTCTTTTGCCCTCCTCGCCCCGCCCCGCAGGAGCGAAGGGGAGCTGCAGATCCTTCTCCTCCCCATGCGTCCGGGGCTCCAAACCCTTCCGTCCTTCCCTCTGACCCGGGGGCGCAGCCGCCAGTGGGCGACGGAGCCGCTGGAGCTTGCCGTGAACGAGTGCCTGGACGCCGAGAGCGTGGCCGCCCCGCTGATGGACCTCCCGCCCCCGGAGGAGGACGACATTCCCCTCTGGCCCCTTCTCCTCCTCACCGCCGCGGCTCTCCTCCTCGGACTTCTGTGGAGACTGGCCCGGATCCGCCGCCTTCTTTCCGGACAAAAGGAAGAGGGTCCGGTGACCCGCCTGGCCGCCCTGCAGCGCCGTCTCGATCTGATCCCCGACGACTCAGCCGAGCGCCGCCTTCTGGAAGAGCGCCTGGAGCGGCTGCGCTTTGCTCCCGGCGTCCCCTCGGAGGAGGAGATCGAAGAAGCGGCAGCGGCCATCGAGACGCTGGAAAAGGAGGGGAGATGACCCTCTCCTTTGTCACTCCCGCCCTCCTCCTTCTGGCCCCCCTGGCCCTCCTCCCCCTGCTGCCGCGGCGCCGGGAAGGGATTCTCCTCTCCTCCCTCGCCCCCCTGGCCGGATTGGCCATGGGCTGGCGCGTTCGTCTGGCGCTGCTGCACCCCGGCTGGCGCGCCCTGACCCTCCTCCTCCTCCTGATCGCCCTGGCCGGCCCCGTCCTCGGCGAACGGACCAGCACTGTCGTGCGCCGCGGCGTCGATTTGATGCTGGCTCTCGACATTTCCGCCAGCATGGGCGCTCGGGATATGCCCCCCGACCGCATGACCGTCGCCCGGGAGGCCGCGGCCGACTTTCTCCTGAAACGCGAAGACGACCGTGTCGGCGTCATCCTCTTCTCCGGAGCCCCCTACCTCCTTTCCCCCCCCGCCCTCGACAAGGGACCTCTTCTGGCCCGGCTGCAGCAGACGGTTGCCGACCGCAGCGGCAGCGGCACCGCCCTCGGCGACGCCCTGGCCGCCGCCCTCGCCCAGCTCGGGAATTCTCCGGCCAAAAGCAAGGCGGTCGTTTTGCTCACCGACGGCACCTCGAACCGCGGCCGCCTCACCCCCCTGGCCGCGGGACGGGCCGCCGCCGCCCTCGGCGTCCGGGTCTACCCCGTCGGCTTCGGCAGCGAGGAAGGGGCCGAAGTCCCCCTCGGTCCGGCGGGGGAGATTGGCCGCCTGGCCGACGGCACCCCCCTGCGCGACGCCCTCGAGGAAGGGACGCTCGAAGAGATCGCCCGCCTCAGCGGCGGCCGCTACTTCCGCGCCTCCAGCGGCGACGCCTTGAAGGAGGTCTACGGCCGCATCGACGCCCTCGAAACGACCCCCCTGGAAATCCGCGAGCGCCTGATTCGCCAGGAACTCGCCCCTCTCCTGCTGCAACTGGCGGCGGGCCTCCTCCTTCTGGAAATCGTCCTTTTTCGCCTCTGGCTGCGGAGGGTGCCATGATCCTCGGAGCGGTGACCCTCCTCCTATTGGCGCTCCTCTTTTTCGCCGAACGCTCCAGCCGGAAACGTCTGGCTCACTTCGGGCTCCCGGGGAGTTCGCACCGGATCCTCGGCGATCTGGCAACCCTGGCCGCCCTGACCCTCCTTTTCATGCTCCTCGGATCGTCACCGGCCGAAGAGAAGGGTCCCGGGCCGGCCCTGGCCCTGGCCGTCGACGTTTCGGCGAGCATGGCCTCTTCCGACGGGGAGACGAGCCGCCTCGAGCGCGCCCGCAGGGAAATCCGCGCCCTTCTCGCCGCCCTCCCCGGGGCCCGCTTCGCCCTCGTCCTTTTTGCCGGCGAGGCCGTCCTGCAGGTCCCCCTCACCGCCGACCCTGCGGCCCTCGCCTTTTTCGTCGATCGGCTCTCCCCGGGGACGGTGACGGTCCCCGGTTCGGCCCCCGAGGAGGGGGTGACGGCGGCCCTCAAGGCCCTTGCCGGCGAGACGGGACCGCAGGCGGTCATCCTCTTCAGCGACGGCGAGCGTACGGTGGGTACCCCGCCCCCCCTCCTCCCCTCCGGCGTCCCGGTCTACGCCGTCCCCCTGGGGACGCCCGAGGGGAGCCCGGTCCTCGACGCCGCGGGACATGCGCGCCTTGACCCTCAGGGGGAGCCGCTGCTGACCCGCCTCGAAGCCGAAGTCCTGGAAACGATATGTGGGGCCACCGATGGAGCCCTCCTACCGGTGCCCGGGGAAGACTTTTCCGTCGCTCCCCTCATCGAACGCTTCTCCCTGGCAAACAGAAAACCCACCGCCGAAGGTTCCACGGCAATTCTCTCCCTCGTTCTCCTCCTTCTTCTGGCCGGCGAAGTGCCCGGCCGTTTCCGTCACGGGCCAAAGCGGGGGACCGTGACCGCCGTCGTCGCCCTGACCCTTTGCGGCCTGACTCTGGCCTGCCACCCCCGGGATAACCCTTCCCCCCGGCGTCTGTACGCCGAGGCCCTCGAAACGGCAGCAGCCGACCGTCCCCTGGAGGCGGCCCGGCTCTTTGCCGCCGCGGCCCGCATCCTGGAGGGGACCGAACGGGGGGCGGCCCTCTACAACGCCGGCACCCTCCTGCTCGGTGCAGGAGACGCCAAAAAAGCCCTGTCCCCTCTCGAAGAAGCCATCCTTCTGCTGCCGGGGGATCGGCAGGTCCGCACCAACCTCGCTCTGACCTTGCGGGCGCTCGGGGAGGATCTCCCCTACGGCAGCGCCCCGGGAGAGAAGGGAGAGGAGAGGGAGGGCGGAACCCTGAGCCGCAGCCAGGCCCTGCAGCTTCTCGAGACCGTAATCGCCCGCCCGGGGGGGGATGCCGCCTCCACCGTCCCCCTGTTCGAAATCCGGCCGGGGAGGGACTGGTGACGTTGTTATTCTCCCTCCTGGTCCTCCTTCTCCTGCCCTCACCAGGCAGCGCCGCCCCCCTCCCTTTGCTGGAGGCGCGGCTGCTGGTGTCAAACTCTGCCCCCTATCTCGGCGAGGAGGTGATTCTCACCCTGGAGGTGCGCCGGCAGGGGGCCCTGCGGGAGCGTCCCTCCCTGGCCTGGCCGCTCCTCGACGACTTCCTGCAGGAGGAGCTCCCTCCCCTCCTCCCGCGCCGCGAGACCACCGCCGAGGGGGAAATCCTGGTGGAAAGCGGCCGGACCCTTCTGCGCCCCCTAAAAACAGGAACGCTCCGCCTCTCCGGCGGCGGCGTCTCCCTCGGAGAGGACTTCATTGCCGCCCCCCCCCTGAGGCTGCGGGTGCGCCCCCTCCCGGAAGAAGGGCGCCCGAGCGACTTCTCCGGAGCGGTGGGCCGCTATACCCTGACCCTGCGGGGCGAGGGGACGGGCACCCGCGAGGTGCGCCTGGAAATCGGCGGAACCGGCGTCCTCTCCAACGTCCCCGCTCCCCGGGCGGCCCCGGGACGCGGCGAGCGCCTCGTCTTTCTCGGCGACGATCTCTCGTTTACGGAGGAGACGGCCCTGCGAACCCTGCGTTACCTCTATCTCCCGGGGGAGGGAGAGAAGGGGAGCCTCGCCTTTACCCTGGCGACCTTCGATCCGCAGGAAGAGTCCTATCGCCTCCTCTCGGCGTCCCTCAATCCACCGCCGGGGCGATGGGGCGCCTGGGCCTTGCGGATTCTCCTTCCCCTAGCCGGCGTCTCGGCCCTCGCCCTTTGGGGACGGCAACAGCGCCGGAATGCCGACCTCGATTACCTTCTGGCACGCCTCCTCGGCCGCGCCCCGAGGGGCCTCTCCCGCCGGGAGATCGCCGCAACTCTGATGCAAAGCGGAGTGCGGACAGAGACATGGACCGCCCTCGAGCGCCTCTGGGAAGAGGAGGATCTCTGCCGCTTCGGCCCCGTCCCCCGGAGGGGACAAAACCTCAGGGCCAGGCGCCGCCGACTCGCCCTGCGCCTTTGGAATGACGTTGACAAATCCCGGCGCATCCCGTAATTTCTACGGCGACCTTCGCCTCTAACCAGGACACTCCGACCATGAAAAAACTGATTCTCGCCGCCGCTCTCCTCTTCCTGGCCGCCGCCTGCGCCACGACTACCGTCCCCCCGAAAAAATCCGCCGATCTCTACTACCAGGAGGGAGAAGAGTTCTTCGCCAGGGAGCAGTACGCCGACGCCATCGCCGCCTGGGAGAAGGTCCGCGACTCCTATTTTTCCCCGGAACTCAACGCCCGGGCCGAATTGAAGATTGCCGAGGCCCATTTCATGGCCGAAGAGTACGTGGAAGCGGCCGCCGCCTACGAAGACTTCCTTAAACAGCACCCCGACCACGAAGAGACCCCCCAGGTCCTCTACCGACTGGGGATGTCCTACTACCAGCAAATTCTCTCGGCGGATCGGGACCAGACCGCCACCAACAACGCCCTGGCCACCTTCCAGAGTTACCTCAAGCGCTATCCCGGCGATCCCCGCGAGGAAGAAATCAAGGGTCTTATCGAACGCTGCAAATTGCGCCTGGCCGAGCATGAGCTCTACGTCGGTCGCTTCTACCAGCGCACCGGCGAAGCCAGGGCTGCGATTCACCGCCTCGAGGCGCTCCTGGCGACCTATCCGGCCTTCGCCAAAAAGGACGAGGCCTACTTCTATCTCGGCCAGGCCTATCTTCAGGCCGGGGAGAGGGAAAAGGCCGTAAATACCTTTAACGCCCTGTACCGGGAGTTCCCCGGCAGCAAATATGTCCCCAAGGGGCAAAAGATCCTGGAAAAGGATTATTGATCGGCCGGATACAGCTCCCTCGACGCTCTTGTCGAGGGAGCTTTTTCTTCGGCGTCAATCGACGAAAGGCCCCCAGTCCGGACAGCGGAAAAAGGATGTTTTTGCTTGACTTGCCGTTTACGGCATATTATAAAAATCGGCATCCTATAACGGAATTTTAAAAACATGGCCAAGGCCACTTGAGTTTTTCGGCATTTGGCTTTTTTTTATTGCAGAACCTCACCAATTCAAGCTATTGCCCCTTCGGGGGACGCCAAGAGCACAAATCACCACTGTTTTAATTCATTCCTGCAGAGTCCGTTCGGAACGCACCACTTCGGGCGCTACCGGCAATTTCACGAGGAGGAGAGAGAGAATGTCCGAGTTCGGCACACTGGAAAGTCGCATCCGTCGCAAGTCCCTGATGAAGAAAGTCATGAAGGCTGAGGAAACCATTCAGTTCTTCAAATCCGGCATGAACCTCGGCTGGTCCGGGTTTACCCCCGCCGGCTACCCGAAGGCGGTTCCGATCGCCCTCGCCGACCACGTCGAGAAGAACAACCTGCAGGGGAAGATGAAGTTCAACCTCTTCATCGGCGCCTCCGTCGGGGCCGAGACCGAAAACCGCTGGGCCCAGCTCGACATGATCGACCGCCGCTGGCCCTACCAGACCGGCAAGGACATCTCCAAGGGGATCAACGAGGGGCGCATCCGCATGGGTGACAAGCACCTCTCCCTCTTCGCCCAGGACCTCGGCTACGGTTTCTACACCGAAAACGGCCGCATCGACCTGGCGATCATCGAAGTCTCGGCCATCACCGAGGACTGCGGCCTGGTTCTCACCTCGTCCTGCGGCGTCGTCCCCGAGCTGATGATGGTCGCCGACCGCATCATCCTCGAGGTCAACACCGGACAGCCCTCCTTCGAGGGGATGCATGACATCGTCATGTCCCAGAATCCCCCCAACCGCCAGCCCTACCTGATCACCAAGGCCAGCAGCCGCATCGGCACCACCTCCGTCCCCTGCGACCCCGACAAGATCATCGCCATTGTCGAGTCCAAGCGCCGCGACAAAGGGCGTGCCTTCACCGACATGGACGATACCTCCGAGGCGATCGCCGCTCACATCATCGACTTCTTCAGCAACGAAGTCGCCAAGGGGCGTCTGCCGAAGAACCTCCTCCCCCTGCAGTCCGGTGTCGGTTCCATCGCCAACGCCGTCGTCGGCGGACTGGCCAAGGGTCCCTTCAAGAACCTCACCGTCTACACCGAGGTTCTCCAGGACACCATGCTCGACCTCTTCGACTCGGGGAAGCTCGACTTTGCCTCCTCCTGCTCCCTCTCCCTTTCCGAGTCGCCGGGTTTCCCCCGCTTCTTCGACAACTGGGAGAAGTACGCTGACAAGATCGTGCTGCGCCCCCTGTCGATCTCCAACGCTCCCGAGCCGATCCGCCGGCTGGGGTGTATCGCCATGAACACCCCCGTCGAGTTCGACATCTACGCCCACGCCAACTCGACCCTGGTCGGCGGGACCCGGATGATCAACGGCCTCGGCGGCTCCGGCGACTTCCTGCGCAACGGCTTCCTGAAGATCATGCACTCGCCGTCGACCCGTCCGTCCAAGACCGACCCCATCGGCATCACCTGCGTCGTCCCCAAGGCGCCCCACATCGACCACACCGAGCACGACCTCGACGTGCTGGTCACCGAGCAGGGTCTTGCCGACCTTCGCGGCCTCGCCCCCAAGGATCGCGCCCAGATGATGATCGACAAGTGCGTTCATCCCGAGTACAAGCCGATCATCCAGGAATACTTCGACATGGCGAAGAAGGAGTGCCTGGCCAAGGGTATCGGCCACGAACCCCAGCTCTTCGATCGCTGCTTCAAGATGCAGCAGAACCTCGCCAAAAACGGCACCATGAGGATCAAGAACTGGGACATCAAGATCGACCTCTGCGAGTAATCGCCCTGGTTCTTCTGACACAGACAAAGCCCCGCCGGGAAACCGGCGGGGCTTTTTTCATTTCAGACCGTCCCTTCCCCGGGTTGGGAGGCCAGATTATATGTTGCCGGCCTGGAGGAATCGGCACGGCTCATGCTAAAGATGTACTTTTTTCACCGATCCGTCCCCTCGACGGATCCTGGCACTCCGGAGACAACAACCGCCGGCACTCTCGGATGAAGCTCCGCTGAGCCCTCCCGGTTGAGCGCTTCCCGGCTGTACCCCTCCGGCGACGGCGTTTTTTTGCCCCTTTATGTTTTTCGATCCTGTCGATTTTTTGACCCTGTCCATTTTTTGACGGGTTTTCATCAACTCACCACCCAAACACCCCAGGAATGAAGAGGAGAGAATGACCAAGAAGAAAAAGATCATGACGGTCGACGATTCGGCGAGTGTGCGCCAGATGATGTCCTTCACCCTGAAGCAGGCCGGTTACGATGTGGTCGAGGCGGTCGACGGCGAGGACGCCCTGGCCAAATTCGCCACCGAGAACGTGCAGATGCTGATTACCGACCTCAACATGCCGAAGATGGACGGGACGGCGCTGATTCGCGAAGTGCGCAAGGACGCCGCCAACCGCTTCATGCCGATCCTCATGCTGACGACCGAATCCCAGGAGAGTAAAAGGCAGGAGGGGAAAAGCGCCGGCGCTTCGGCCTGGATCGTCAAGCCCTTCAAGCCGGAGCAGCTACTCGGGGTGGTGCGCATGGTCCTGGCGTAACCGCCCGTTTCCTGGCCTTCGTTTCGTCAGTCACCACCAGTTGTCCCAAGACTCTCCCGTCACCGGACTCGGATTTAAAAACACCCCAGGGGCCCGCCGGCCCCTGGGGTGTTTTTTCTGCAAATATCAAAGGAGCCAGGACTCATCCGGCACTTTTTATGCATTACCCTTAAATATATCGAATTTGGTTATATTCCCCTCGCCGATCTCCCATAAGGCAAAACACATTTAAAAATAAGGACATAGTTGTTGACTTACAGGGATGAATGACCCTAAGGTCGACCTGGATAGACAAAAAAACAGTTCCTCTCCGATAAGAGTAATGCCGGATCAATCCGGCAGCACAAAGCCGCGGGCCTCCACGTGAGGACAGCCGGGCTGCCGAAGAGAGGGCCTCAGACGAACCGGACGCTTGCCGCTCCGGTGATGTCAGGCGCCCTTTTTGCTGAAAAAGGGGCGCCTTTTTGTTATTAAATTCAATAACTTGACCACAATGAAACAGCTCGCCCACCGGCCCGGGGAGAGCCGCCGTCTTCTGGGACAACGACAGAGGCCCAGAACAATCGGATAGAGAAAAGCCCCGTGGCTCTCTCCCCAGGCCAATTCAAGAGGTCATTATGAACAACTTAAAACAGATGACCCTGCTGTTTGTAGAAGACCAGAATCTATTGCGCAAGGCAATGGGAGACCTCCTTTCACCCTATTGCGGCAAATTGCTCTTCGCCGACAACGGCCGCCAGGCGCTGGAGATCTTCCAGCGGGAAAAGCCCGACCTAGTCCTGACCGATATCATCATGCCCCTTATGGACGGTCTCGCCCTCACTGAAGAGCTCAGCAAACTCAGCCCGGAAACCCCGGTGGTTCTTCTCAGCGCCTATTCCGATGTTCCCAATCTGCTGCGGGGGATAGAGCTCGGGGTGGCCGGATTCGTACCGAAGCCGTTCAAGGATGAAAAGCTCCTTGCCACTCTGAACAAGGCGGCACTTCCGGTGCTGCAAAAAAAACAGTTACTCGGCCTCGAAAGCGAACTGCACAATTCAGTGGAGCAACTCCTCGGCAAAGGACCCAAACTAAGGAAAATCGCCGGGCAAGTCGTGCGGATCGCCCGCAGCAACTACGCCCTGCTGATTCAGGGGGAAACCGGCACCGGCAAATCCCGGCTGGCGATGCTGGTTCACGATCTCAGTACCCGGGCCGAAAAGCCTTTCATCACCGTTCAATTGGGTTCCATTCCCGAATCGCTGGTGGCTGCCGAACTTTTCGGGCATGAAAAGGGCGCTTTTACTGGAGCCGAAAAAAAACGGGAAGGATTGGTCCACGCCGCCCAGGGTGGAACCCTGTTTCTCGATGATATCGATGCCGTCCCCCCTTCGGTGCAGGCCTTGCTCCTTCAGCTGGTGGAAGAGAAAAACTATCGTCCGCTGGGCGGCAATCGCAAAATTCCCGCCGATATCCGCATCATCGTCGCCAGCAATAAGGATTTGGCCGCCGAAGCCGCGGCAGGGACTTTTCGCCGGGACCTCTTTTACCGCCTTGCAACCTTCATGATCGAAATGCCGCCGTTACGGACCATTCCCGAAGATATTCCGGGCCTTGCTGCCAAGTTTCTGCTCGAAGCCTGCCATGAAATCGGCAGGCCGACCCCGGAAATTTCCGAGGGCGGGCTGACCTTGCTGCAGTCCCATTCCTGGCCCGGAAATATCCGGGAACTGCGCAATACCATCAAGCACTCGGCAGTCATGGCAGACGGCAGGGTGACTGCGGCCATCCTGCAGGGGACCCTGGGTGAGCCTTCCCCTGCCGCCGGGAAACCTGCAAACGACCTGACTACCTGCAACGATGGCTGTGCCAACAGCCTCCCGCTGGAAATGGCCGACGTGGAAAAATGGGCGCTGACGCGGGCACTGGCCGCGGCGGAGGGAAAGAAGATGGTCGCAGCCCGCCTTCTCGACATGAATTACTACACATTCCGCCGCCGATTGACGCGGTACGGCATGTGTGGCGAAGTGGACGACTAATCAATATGGGTATCCAAAATAGATACCCAGAGACCTCCCTGCAACCTATCCCAATCCATAGTTGCTTGAAATTGCTAACTTTTTTCTTGGCACAAATAGTGGATAGATTAAAAATGCAACTCTCTTTCCGGCGAAAGAGCACAAGTCCTGATTTACCGTCCCGGCAGCGGCCGGGAAAATGTCCTCTTACGGCCTGGCATTGATTCACCAGGAGGGATCCCGCCTCGCGGTTTCCCCGAGACAAAACCGGCAACACCACAATTGAACCCCACCATACTCCGACAAGGGCAAACCCGGAGAAATCCGGAGACGCAAAGCCACGGGCCCTCATCCTTCAATACCGCCACTTTCGCCGCGACAGCCCTGGCTGCAGCGGCCGAATCGGCGAAGGGGGAAAGGGTCGCCGGGCTACCGAAGAGACGGGGAGTATGGAACAGGCACAACCATTGTGTCGACGCCCATTCTCCCCGAGAACCTGGGCTATTTTTTTTCGAGGCCAACCGGGAGCGAATCGACGAATGAATACAGAAATCAAAAAGTGTCCCCATGGTGACAAATTGGCTTTCGGCCCCGGCCGGTCGATCGATGCACCAATCACCCAGGCCTTTCATCAATTTCAGATGCACTCCGAAAAACAGGCCCTTGACCTGGCGGTACGGTTGCGGGTTCTGGGCAAAAGCCTGGCCTCAGGATGCCCGGGGCGCGGGGTCGCCGGCGGCAAAGAAGCGGAAGGTTTCCAGTCCCTGCGCCGGCAATTGGATAACTACCTGCTTTCACTGGTCGATCATGGATTTGAAGAACACCCGTATTTTCCAACCGTTTGCCATTGCCTCCGGGAATCTCTCCCCTCGGACCTGAACGGGTGTGCAGGGGAGCACTGTTCGATTGAACGGGTTGAGACCTTTATTTCACTGTTGTCGGAACGGAATCGGGGGGGAGAAGACGTCTTTCCGGGGGAGTCGGCACCCTCGCTTTCTCTTTGAAGTACTAGGAGCCTGTCGGACTATACGGGCCGAAGCGAAAAATTGGATATTTGAGGACAGATTCGGGCTTGTTTGAGAGCCAATAGTCGTCTCTATTGGTCGAAAAGAAGCTCGGATATGGACCAAATAGACGATTTTGCAGCCGGCTCATGGATAGTCCGACAGGCTCCTAGTACGAAAGTACAATAATCCAGACCCAAGGACGGGCCCTGTCGTGAAAACCTTTTTCCTCGCAATCCAAAACTGCACCCGCACCCTCTGCCGCTGTCTCCTGGCGACATTGCTGGTGTTGACATGCGCAGCGCCTGTCATGGCCTGGCCACTGGATGGAGAGTGGATTCCCCTGACCCGAAACGGCGCCATCCTCCAGGATCCGACCGGAGACGCATCGAAATCAATCGACATCGTCTCGACGCCGACCGATGCACCGGTCTACTTCCACAACGACGGCGTTTACCTCAACTTCCGCATCCGCCTCAACGGCGACCCGCGCCAGGGGAGTGGACTCCAGTCCTCCGGCTGGGGGATCGAACTCGATATCGACCAGGATGCCGACGATTACGAATGGCTGATCATGTGCAGCGGCCTCCCTTCCGCCGAAGGGGTGTTTCTGGAGAGAAATACCGTTCAGGGGACCATCGGCGAGCCGTCCGACGCCGCGGAACAGTTCGTCGCCCAGTATCCGCTCACCGGCTACTTTCAGGTCAGCGTCGCCAACACCTTCAGCAGCGGTGATGCCGACTATTTTCTCGACTTCAAACTCCCCTACGCGGTGTTCAAGGGGGCCACCGGGATGACCGACGGGACGGCGATCCGTTTCATCGGCGGTACCTCCAACAACGCCCAAAAACTCAATGCCACGGGCTCCGACCTCATCGGCTCGACCGGCAACATCACCCTCTACGACGGCCTGGGGGATTACTTCACCCCAAGCGGCCTGTTGCCGGCCACCGGCAGCAACGGCCAGGTCGATTTCGTCAAATCCCTTGCCGGCAATGAAGAGGCGACGGTGATCACCGTCGGCCAGACGGTCTATGTCCGGGTCACTGATGCCGACCAGACCCCCTCCTTCAACCCCGGCCAAACCGTCGTCGTCACCCTCGTCACCTCGGGTGGGGACACCGAGGTCATCACCCTGACCGCCACCGGGGTGGCCGGCAAGTTTACCGGCACCCTCCCCAGCGCCAGCGCCGCCGGCGGGCGCACCAGTCGCGACAACACTCTTCAGATCCTGGCCGGCGAGAGCGTGATGGCGACCTATCTCGATATTCTGACCGCAGCCGGCGCCGCCACCCCGCCGGTCGTCCGTACCGACCTCCTGCAGGTGACCGCCACCGGCACCGATATCCGGGTCACCAAGAGCGCCAGCACCCTCGCCCCGGTCGCCGGTCAGACCCTGACTTTCACCCTGACCGCCAGCAACCTCGGACAGGTCAATGCCAGCGGCGTTCAGGTCACCGACCTCCTTCCGACGGGGCTGACCTTTGTGGCGGCGGCCGGCAGCGGCAGCTACACCAGTGCCAACGGTCTCTGGAGCATAGGCGCCCTCGATGCCGGAACCACCGCGGCCCTGACCCTGACGGTCACCGTCGACATCGGGGTCTCCGGGGTGCTGACCAACACCGCCAGTCTGACGGCATTGTCCCCCACCGATGTCGTTCCGGCCAACAACAGCGCCAGTGTCACCCTGACCGTCGGCGGCGCCGATCTGGCCCTGAGCAAGAGCGTCAGCAAGGCGATCGTCACCTCCGGGGAAAATGTCGTCTTCAACCTCTCCTTGCGCAATTACGGTCCCCTTGAGGCGACGAATGTGGTGATCCGGGACCTGCTGCCGGCCGGCCTGACCTACGTCAGCCACAGCGGCTCCGGCAGCTATCTGCCCGGCAGCGGCGACTGGACTCTGGCCAGCGTCCCCGCCGGCACCATCACCACCCTGGCCATTACCGCCACGGTCACCGGCGCCGCAGGCAGCAGCCATGTCAACACCGCCACTGTGCTGAGCTCCTCCCGGCCGGACCCGGTGGCCAGCAACAACGCCGCCAGCGCCACGGTAACCATCGGCACCGTCGATCTGGCGGTCAGCATCACTGTCAGCAACAGCACACCGGCCGTCGGCGACGTCGTCACCTACACGGTCAGGGTCACCAACAACGGACCGTCCACCGCCAGCACCATCCAGCTCCGCGCCAGACTCGACCAGATCTCCTTCTTCCCCATTTCAGGGGTGCCGGAGTTCGGCACCTACAACACCGGCACCGGACTGTGGAACTTCGCCAGTCTCGCCAGCGGCCAAACCGCCACCCTGACCGTTACCGCCACGGTCTTTTCCACCGCCAGCCTCAAGACGATCACCACTGTCGCCACCCTGCGCGGCGTCACCCCGGCCGACAGCATGGATGCCAACAACGAAGCCAAGGTCGACATCGCCGTCGGCGGCACCGACCTGATGCTGGCCAAGACCGCCAACAACCTGACGCCCGGGGTGGGGGGACAGTTCGAGTACATCCTTACCCTGACCAACCTTGGGCCGCGCCAGGCAACCGGGATCAGTGTTCAGGACGTTCTCCCCCCCGAGGTCGCCTACAAGGCCGACAGTGTCGCCATCACCCCGGTGGCGGCGGGCAATATCTCCGGCTCCTTCAGCAAGACGTCCGGGGTCTGGTCGGGAATCAGCCTCAACAACGGGGCCAGCGCCACCCTCACTCTCACCGTGCAGGTCAACAACGGCACCGCCGGCAATCTGGTGACCAACAATGCCTTTATCACCGCTGCCACCCAGCCCGACCCCAACCAGGTCAACAACATCGCCAGCGTCCAGGTGGCGATCACCGGCACCGACCTGGCCATCACCAAGACGGTGAGCAATGCGAATCCGATCATCGGCGCGAACTTCACCTACACCCTGACCGTGACCAACAATGGACCGCGCAACGCCACCAACGTTTTCATGCGCGACATCCTTCCGCCCGAACTCGAGTTTGTCAGCGCCGCCGGCACCGGCGTCTACAACCACCTGCCCGGCGACCTGCGCGACGGCCTCTGGGAAAGCGCCACTCCCGGAACCGGCCTGAGCATCAACACCGGAGCCAGTATAACGATGACCATCACCGCCCGCGTCCGCGCCGGATCGAGCAAGCTGGTCATCAACAATACGGCAACCATTTTTTCAGCCGACCAGGGGGATGTCATCCCCGGCAACAACACCGCCAGCGTCAATATCTTCGTCAACACCGTCGATCTCGCCGTAACCAAAATCGTCAGCGACCCGGCACCGGCGCAGAACACACTCTTTACCTACACGGTCAGCGTCCTCAACAACGGCCCCAACCTGGCGACCAACGTCGCCATCGAGGACTTCCAGCCCGCCGGCGTGACCTTCATCGGCAGCTCGGCCACCACCGGAACCTTTGCCCTCGGCCGCTGGCAGATCCCGACGCTGGCCGTCGGCGCCACGGCCACCTTGCAGATCACGGCGCAAACCGACCCCGGCACGGCCGGAACCACCATCGCCAACACCGCCAGCCTGGTCGCTCTCGATCAAGTGGACACCGACAGCGCCAACAACAGCGCCAGTGTCAACCTGATCCCGACCCTTGCCGGGGATCTTTCGACTTCGACCAAAAGCGTCACCGACCTCAACGGCGGCGACGTCGAGTCGGGCGACACCCTCCGCTACACCATCACCCTGATTGAGACCCTCGGCAAAGCGGCGCAAAATGTCCGGGTGACCGACACGATCCCGGCCAACGCGACCAGCTTTACCGTCACCGGCACCGGCGGCGGCACGAACGCC
Source organism: Desulfuromonas soudanensis (assembly GCF_001278055.1). NCBI lineage: Bacteria > Pseudomonadati > Thermodesulfobacteriota > Desulfuromonadia > Desulfuromonadales > Desulfuromonadaceae > Desulfuromonas > Desulfuromonas soudanensis. Next base: position 2,562,442 of record NZ_CP010802.1, read on the forward strand.
TCCACCTATGCCGGATCCGGAGCAAACGGCACGGGATTTCTGGACATCACCGGCCTCAGCGTCCCCGCCGGCGGCAGCCTGGCCATCACCTTCACCGTGGTCGTGACCGGCGCCAACGGCACGACCATCGACAACACCGCCGACATCAGCAACCCCGGTGGGACCGGCGGGACCGCCATCGCCCCGACGGTGACCATCGCCGCCAGTACGCTCCCCGTCACCGGGACCAAGCAACTCTACCTTGGCGCCCCGGACAGCGAAAACTTTCCCACCATTCCCCAGGCCCTGTCGCGCATACCGCTCACCGCCTACCCGGCGCCGATCCGCGTCCGCATCCGCCGCCAGGACACCCCGGTGCGCTGGGACCTGACCCCGGTGCTGCAAACCGCCCTGACGCTCAACGCCAACAGCGCCGTCGTGCTGCAAATGGCCGACGACAGCGCCACCCTGCGCAACCTGCAGCTGACCCTGAGCTACAATGCCGGCGCCGGCCCGGTTGTGCTGTCCCAGCAGTACTTCACCAACCTGAACATCGCCAACGTTCTGCCGGCGGTTTACACCTTCAACCTGGCAACACCGGCCGTCACCATCCCGGTCGGCAGCGTCCTGTCCCTGACGATTGACAACGACCTCGGGGCCTTGACCGGTGAACAGATCTACATCTTCCCCTATGCCGCCTTCACCGGCACTCCCGACACCTCGCGTGTGGAGTTGAACAGCGCCACGGTGATCAACGTCGACAGCATTGATCTCTTCGACACCGGCGGCACCCCCCTCGTCGGCGGCATCGCGCCGGGGACTACAGTGCACATCCGCTCCACCGTCTCCGACCCCTTCGGCAGTTTCGACATCACTGCCACGCGCATCACCCTGACCGACAGCCTCGGGACTGCGCAAGTCTCGGCCCAGCCGATGACAGTCTATGCCGACTCGCTTGCGGCAACCAAAACGTACGAGTTCATCTACACCCTGCCGATCGACGCCCCCCTTGGCAACTGGTCGATCCGCGTCGATGCCGACGAGGGGACGGAAGGGGCGGTTGCCGACTACGGCATCGGGACGCTGGAGGTGGTCATGCCGCTGCCGAATCTGACCCTGGTGAAATCCGCCGACAGGGCACGGGTCAACTCGGGGGACGTCATCACCTACACCATCGTCAGCAGCAACAGCGGGCCCGGGGCGGCGACTGCGGTCAGGGTCATCGACAACCTCAGCCCCTTCGTTTCCCTGATCCTCGACTACGACGGCGTGGCGCCACCCGACCAGCCCTTCGACTTTACGCCGGGTGCCTCAGGGGTGACCCTCGGCACTCCGGTCTATTACAACAGCGGCGGCACTTTTACCCCCGACTTTGCGGCCGGCGAAGACGGAAGCGTCGTCCGCTGGGAGATCCCCATGACCGGCAGCTTCAGCGCCGCCGCAGATTTTATCCTGCGCTTCAAGGTACGAGTCAAGTAACCCACCTCACCCATAAAGAAGGAGATCAATCATGAAGTTATTCCTCAACGCAGCACTCCTCGGACTCCTCCTCTGCGCCACCAGCGCCTGGGCGCAGCCCAGGATCGAAATCACCCTGAAGGCCGAAGTCGAAGTCAAGGAGGTCGTCGACGGCAAGGAAGTGGTGCGCATGGCCCCGGCCAAAGAAGTCACGACCGGACAGATCATCCACTACACCCTGACCTGCAGCAATGTCGGCGACCAGACCGCCACCGCAGTCAAGGTCAACGACCCGATCCCGAAGGAAGTCGTCTTCCAGGTCGGCAGCGCCTTCGGCGACAACAGCGAGGTGACCTTCTCCATCGACGGCGGCCAGAGTTACAAGCTGCCGACCCTCCTCTCCTACAAGATCAAGACGAGCGACGGCAGTTTGGAGGAGCGGCTGGCCTCGCCGGACGAATACACCCATATCCAGTGGCAGATCGCCTCGATACCGGCCAAGGCGACGGTGAACGTCGGCTTCCGGGCAACCGTCCGCTGATCCCAATTCGAATAGCCGATTCCCCCTTTGCCAGGAGTCTCTGCCATGACCGATCATCCTTCATCGTCCATCCATCGCCACCCGCCCCCCCGTTGTCGGTCGGGGCCTTCTCCGCCCGGCCGCTGGTCATGGCGACATAACAGACCTCCAGATCTTGTGCCCGGACAGATCCATCGAACCCTTTTCAGCCATAAAACGATGAACAACCCAACAAACAAGGAGAATGAGATGAACTCGAGACAACAGAACCGCCGCGGTCTTTTTATCGCGACCCTGATCACGGCCCTGGCCCTGATCGCCCTCACCACCGGCAGCGCTTTTGCCGCCCTTTCCGCCGGCACCACCATCAGCAACCAGGCCTCGGTCACCTATGCCGAATCGGCAACTGCCGTCGCCTCGAACATCGTCGATGTGACCGTCAACCTCGTCAGCGGCCTGGCCTGGCTCGACGGGACCCTGAGCCCGGCAACCGACACCGTCGGCAACGGCGGCGCCGTCAGCTACACCGTCGACCTGCAGAATACCGGCAACGGCACGACCACCGCCACCATCACCGACGGCACCACCCAGGTCCTCGCCTCCCTCGGCGCCGGCAGCTGGAATATTGCGCCGAATGCCCCCGTCCTGGTCGGCGCCATCTCCAGCGGCGCCGGAGTCTACGATGGCACGGTAACCACCATCCCGGTCAGCAACCTCGCCACCGGTTCCCTGGTCGTCGGCACCACCCGCGTGCTGATTAACGGTAACGAGTATCTCGTTGCCGCCGGAAGCACCGCCACACAGCTGGTCGTGACCGGCGATGCAACGGCCGTTGCCGGTGCGGCCGGTGTGCAGATCGGTGAGGTTGTCAGCATCACCTTCAGCGGCACCGCCGGAACCCTGATTGCTCCCGACCTCGATGAGAACCACGTTCACGCCATGACCGCCACCGACGAATTCGGCGTCTCCGGCTTCAATGCCGACGGCAACGCATTCTCAACCGACACTACGACCGCCTGGAACACCCGCGTCGTCGCCGGCGCCCTGACCGTGACCAAGTACTCGCGCAATGTCAGCAACGCCGTCGTCGGGGGAATCCCGCTTGTCTACGGCGGAAACACCTACTACCAGAGCGGCGTCACCGGCAATTCCGCCTTCGGCGCCGTCCCCGCCGACACCCTCGAGTATCTGGTGGTGATCGAAAACGCCGGTCCCGGCAGCGCCACCGACGTGCAGATGAGCGACTCCATCTCGACCTTCCTCGCCCTGGATACCGCCTCGGTCGACATCGATACCAACGGTGACGGCACCTTCGACGTCGTCGACGCCGCCGCCAATGATGCAGCCGCCTACAGCGCCCCGACCCTCACCGTCTATGCCGGAGTCGGCGGTGTTGCCAGCACGACCACCGGCGGATCGGTCGCCGCGGCCGCCTCCACGGCGATTCGCTACCAGGCCGCCATTCAATAACCCCGCGCCGGGGGACGGACCTGGGTTCGTCCCCCGCAACCAAGAGAGCTCGATGATCAAAACCCTCACCGCAGCCTTGCGCACTCTCTTCCCCCGCCGCCTTCCGGCGGCGGGGACGGGGAAGTTGCGTCCTGTTGCGTCGAGGGCTTCACAGCAGACCGCTGCGTCCCCGGCCGGCACGTGCCGGCCGGGGGCCCGCCGGTCCCTGGGCATTTCCTTCCGAAATGCCCAGGGACGGGCGATCCTCGTTTTGGCCCTGACCTTTTGCTTCGCAACATCGGCCCTGGCCGTTGAAATCGACAACACGGCAACGATCCGCTACGCCAAGGGCGGGCCGCCGATCACCCAGGCGTCCAACACCGTCACGGTCGTCGCCACCCCCCCCCCGACGGTGGCCACCGGTGAATTTTTGCGCCTGACGGCCGATGCGGCGGGGCTGCTACTGTCGATTCCCGACTTCAGCCCCAGCGACCCGCCGAACGGCGTCTACACCCCGCTCCTGCCGCCGTACAGTCCCGGAACCCTGGCCGCCGCCCTCCGTTATGCCGAGGAAGAGCTGGTCGTCTTCCGCATCGACGATCACGACCAGAACCTCGATCCGACCGGCATCGACACCCTTCTGGTGCGCCTGACCGTCACCGTCTCGGGGGAGAGCGAACTGCTGCGCCTCTACGAAGACTCGGTCAACAGCGGCCTCTTCGTCGGCTACATCCAGGCCGGTGCCGATCCCGTCACAACCTACAACGGTTACCTGACCGCCCCGGCCGGCAGCACCATCGCCCTCACCTACGACGACGGCGGCACCCCCCTGTCCATCACCGCCGCCGTCGACGGAAGCGCCCCGCTCTGGCTTCATTTGGCCACAAGCCGCAGTGTGGTCGGCCAGGGGGATGCCGTCCCCCTGACCCTGACCGTGGAGAATCTCTCGACCACCGCGACCGCTCCGGCCGTCAGCATCATCCAGATTCTGCCGGCAGGCTTCCGCTACCAGAAGGGGAGCGCCCGCCGCGACGGCAGGGCCATCCCCGATCCTCTCATCGCTGCCGACGGGCGGACATTGACTTTTCCTGTCGGCGATCTGGACGCCGGCGGCCGAGGGATTATCGACTTTGTCGCCGCAGTCGCAACGGCCCCCCCGGGTTCCTACCCGACCCCGGCCCAGGCGTTCTCCGGAACCGACCTCCGTTCCAACCGCCCGGAAGTCCTCCTGACCGTCGGCGACGACTTCCTGAGCGAACGCTCCTTCCTCGCCGGCCGCGTGGTCCAGCGCTCCGACTGCGGCGCTTCGGCCCAGGAGATCGGCGTCCCCGGCGTGCGCCTCTATCTCGAGGACGGCACCTTCGTCATCACCGACAGCGAAGGGCGCTACCACATCGAAGGGCTCTCCCCCGGCAGCCACGTCATCCAGCTCGACCCGGTCACCATCCCCGGCGACCTCGAACCGGCGCTGTGCGAAGATCACACCCGCTTTGCCAAAACGCCGACCTCCCGTTTCATCGAACTGCAGGGGGGAACGCTCTGGCTCGCCGACTTCTATCTCAGCGAAAAGCGCCTCACCGGGACGGTGAACATCGCCCTCGAAAATCAGTTCGACGGCGACGACCGTGCCCTCTACCGCGTCGCTCTCTCCGGGCGGCAGGTCTCCCTTAAGAACCTGAAACTCCACGTCTCCCTCCCCGCCGGTGTCACTTTTATCCCCGGCTCGGCGGCAACTGCCGAAGGGCTCAAATTCGCCGACCCGGACCTTGGCCAAGGGAATGAGTTGATCTTCGATCTCGCCGACCCGCCCACCGACTGGGAAAAAGAACTTCGTTTCGCCGCCCTGCTCGACAACAACGCCCTGACCCGGGAGATCCAGGCCCGGGCCTGGCTGCGTTTTTCCACACCGAAGGACAAGGACCTCTCGACACCGACCGCCGAATGCGCCCTGATCTGGATTGCCGCTTCCGAGCGGCGCGAAGTAAAACAGCTCGTCCTGCAACCGCGCTTCGAGACCCTCAAGGCCGACCTGACGGAAGCGGATCGCCGGGAGATCGCCGCCATCGCCGCCGACCTGAGGAAACTCGATCTTCTGCGGATTCTCGTCGCCGGTCACACCGATGCCCGGCAAATCCGCTGGCACGAAGGGGTCCCCTTTCGCGACAACGCCGAACTCTCGGCGGCGCGGGCCCGCGCCGTCGCCGATGAGCTGGCCGCACAGCTGCCGATCGATCCGGAGGACATCGTCGTCATCGGCAGGGGCGCAACGGAACCGGTTGCGGACAACACCAGCGAAGCCGGTCGCGCCCGCAACCGTCGTACCGATCTGTACGTGCTGCACCGGGTGGCGGTTCCGATAGCCGCCGAGGAGATTTCCAGCAACGACGGTCCGGAACAGAGCGTCGCCACCAGCGCCGGGGGAGGCCGACAGAACGCTCCGGCGATCGTCCCGCCGCCGCTCGGGATACTCTCCCCCGGAGAGGGGGAGCGTCTGCCGCACTCCGTTGAAAGCGTGCGCGTACGTATCGATGCGCGGCTGGAGGCGCAGTTGACCCTTGATGGCCGCAAGATCCCGGCCTCAAGCATCGGCTTCACCCAGAACGAACCGGCCAGCAACACCCGCCTGCTCACCTACATCGGCGTCGATTTCGGCGCCCCCGGGGTGCACCTTTTGCGCCTGCGCTGTGTCGACCCCTTCGGAAACGCCCGCTTCGATCAGACGGTGGAGATCTCCCGCATCGGCGCCGTGCACGACATTGAAGTATTCGACAGCAGCGGCAACGTCGCCGACGGCCGCACCCCGATCACGCTCAAGCTGCGTCTATTCGACGAAAACGGTGAGGCCATCGAAGGGACGACGCAACTCGAACTGAGAAGCGGCACCCTCATCCCCCTCGGCAGTGAGCGCCATCGCTCGCCGCGCTCGCCCGAGACAACCATGGTCGAAATCGGCCGCGACGGTCTGGTCCGCTTCGAACCGGTCAACCGCGCCGGACGCTACCGCATAGTCCTCGGCTACGGGAGCGAAGAAGAAGAAATCGAATTCTCCGTAAAGCCCGAAGTGCGGGACTGGATCGTCGTCGGCCTCGCCAGCGGCAGCGCCGGCACCACCCGCGTCAGCAGCCAGGGGGAGGGTCTTCCGGCCGGGGTGAGCGGGGACGACTCCATCGACGGCCGGCTTGCCTTCTTTGCCTCGGGACAGATCAAGGGCGATTGGTTGCTGACCGCCGCCTACGACTCGGAGAAGGAGTCGCGCCAGGATCGCACCCTTTTCCAGACCATCGACCCGGACAGCTACTTCACCCTCTACGGCGACGCCACCGCCCAGGGGTACGCGGCGGCAAGCGCCGCCAAGCTATTCGCCCGTATCGAGCGCGAGGAATTCCACGCCACCTTCGGCGACATCCAGGCCGGTCTGACAAAAAGCGAGCTCGGCCGCTACAACCGCAGCCTCACCGGTTTCCAATCGGAGCTGGACGGGGAGCGGGCCGGCTTCTCCCTCTTCGTCAGCCAAACCGCCCAATCCTTTGTTCGCGACGAGCTGCGCGGCGACGGCACCTCGGGCCTTTACCGCCTCAGTCGCACCCCCCTCGTCATCAATTCGGAAAAACTTCTCCTTGAGACCCGCGACCGCCTGCACAGCGAACGCATCGTCTCCACGCGCACCCTGCAGCGCCATGTCGACTACGATATCGATTACACCGCCGGGACACTCTTTTTCAAATTTCCCGTCGCCAGCAAGGACGAGGCCTTTAACCCGACCTATATCGTCGTCGACTACGAGACCCATAGCAGCGACAGCCGGGATACCCTCTACGGCGGCCGCGGCTATCTGCGCTTCTTCGAGGACCGCCTCGAGGTCGGCGCCACCCTGATCCACGAAGGACAAGGCTTCAATGAAACCGATCTCCTGGCCGCTGACGCCACGGTCGAAATCACCGGGCAGACCGTTCTGCGCACCGAGTATGCCACCAGTCAGAACAGCTCGCCGACGGTGGATACGACGGCCAACGCCTGGCTCGCCGAACTGCGCTACGGCACCGAAAAGCTCAAATCGACTCTTTACCTGCGGGAAAAAGAGGAGGGCTTCGGGCTCGGCCAGCAGAATGCCAGCGAAGTCGGAATGCGCAAATACGGCCTCGAAAGCAACTACGCATTCGACAAGGCCTTCGACCTCGCCGGCGACTTTTCGCGGCAGGAGAATTTTGCGACCGGGGTCACCCGCGACGTCGGCGCCGGCAACCTGCGCTACCGGGCGGAAAAGTACTCCCTGAGCACCGGCCTGCGCCACGCCGCCGACCAGGGAACGGACGGGGTCAGCGGCACCTCCGACCAGATCCTTTTCGGCGGAGACTGGCGGGCAAGTAAAAAACTCACCCTCAAAACCACCCACGAGCAGTCCATCGGCAAAAACGACAATACCGACTATCCGACCCGCACCCTCATCGGCGCCGACTATGCCCTGACCCGCTCGGTCACCCTTTTCGGCGCCCAGGAGTATACCTCCGGCAGCGACGGCAGCAGCGAAGGGACCCGCCTCGGCCTCCTGGCCACCCCCTGGGATGGCGGCCAGATCCGCTCCTCCGTCGAGCAACAGCTTGCCGAGGACAGCCGGCGCCGCTTCGCCACCCTCGGCTACAGTCAGACCTGGCAAGTCACCCCGGAATGGTCCCTCGACGGCTCTGTCGACCGCAGCCAGCTTCTCAGCGGCCGCAGCAGCCGGCCGCTCAATGACGAGCAACCGGCGGCGTCACAGAACGAGGAGGACTTCACCGCTCTTTCCCTCGGCAGCAATCTTCGCCGCACCCTGTGGAGCTGGGACAACCGCTTCGAGTTCCGCACCAGCGACACCGAAGACCGCTGGGGGGTGCAGAGCGGCTACATCATCGAACCACGGCACGGCCTCGGCTTCAGCCTGCACACCGGAGTGCGCCGCGCCGATTTCAGCACCGGCACGACGACGAGCAGCGCCGAAATGCGCTTCGGACTCGCCTGGCGCCCGGTGACGGGGCGTCAGATTCTCCTCAACCGTCTCGACCTGCGCAGTGAACGCCAGAGCGGCAATGGCAGCGACCTGGAGAGCTGGCGCGTCATTGACAATTTCAAGGCGGCCTGGCGTTACGGCGAAAAGATACACCTGGCCTTCCTTTACGGCGGAAAATATGTGAGCGAGAGCTTCGGGGGCGGCGATTTCAGCGGCTACACCGACCTGATCGGCGGCGAAATGCGCTACGACCTGACTCCGCGCTGGGATCTTGGCGCCCACGGCAAACTGCTGACCAGCTGGACCCACAATCAGCGCAGTTCCAGCACCGGCATCGACCTCGGCTTCAGCCCGGTCAAGAATCTCTGGCTCTCCGCCGGCTACAACCTCACCGGCTTTACCGACAAGGATTTTTCCGCCGCCGACTACACCGCCCAGGGACCTTTTATCCGTTTCCGTTTCAAGTTCGACCAGAACTCGGTCAAGGACGCCCTGACCTTCCTCAACAGAGGCTGACACCAATCCGCTTTCCCCGGTTAAAACCCCTTCTGCCCATCGCGAAGATCATGCTAATATCCCCCCCATGCGCCGACTGATCATCAACGCCGACGACCTCGGCTCCGGAATCGAGCGGGACCGGGGAATCTTCCACAGCTTCTCCTGCGGCATCGTCACCAGCGCCTCGCTGCTGGCCAACGGCCCGAGCTTTGCGAGCGCCGCCCGGCAGGCCCTCGACCTCGGACTCCCCCTGGGGATTCATCTCAACCTCTCGGAAGGACGCCCCCTGACCGCTCCGATCCCCTCCCTGACCACGGTGGCGGGCGAGTTCCCCGGCAAGGAGGGGCTGCGGCGGATCCTCTCCGAAGGACAGATCGATCCCGACCCCCTCCACCGCGAACTCTCGGCGCAAATCGAGAGGGTCATTGCAGCCGGTCTTGCGCCGGACCATCTCGATGGCCACCAGCACTGCCTCCTCTTCCCCGCCCTCTGCACCATGGTCCTCGATCTGGCGCGGGAATACGCCATCGGGGCCATGCGCCTCCCCTCCCCCGCCGAACCGGCCGCCGACGACCCCGACGGCCCTCTCGGCGAGGAACTGGCTCTCTATCGCCGCCTCGCCCCGCATTTTTCCGCCCGGGTGCGGGAGGCCGGTATCGCAACACCCGACGGCCTCTTCGGCATGCCCCTTCTCAACCGCCTCAATGCCCGAACCCTTTGCCAAACCCTGCACCGGATTCCCGAGGGAACCTGGGAGCTGATGGTTCACCCCGGCTATCCCGACGACGCCCCCTTCTCCGGAGCCGAGCGGAAGGCGGAGCTTGCCGCCCTCTCCTCCCCGACCGTCGCCGAGGAGCTGCGCCGCTGCGGCATCACCCCCATCACCTTTCGGGACCTCTCATGCGCATCCTGATCGTCCTCCCCCGCCAGGATCCGGCCACCGGCAACGAGGTCACCGCCGCACGCCACCGCGCCGGCCTCGAAGCCCTCGGCCACGAGGTGGCCCTGGAGCGGGTCGCCCCCGGAGACGGAGCGTCCCTGCGCGCCGCAACGCTTTCCTTTGCCCCCGACGTCATTCACCTCCTCCACGCCTACCGCAGCGGACGCCCCTGGCTCGAAGCCCGAGTCGACGGGATCCCCTGCGTCGTCACCCTCACCGGCACCGACATCCACGGCGGCCTCGACGACCCCGCGGAAGGTCCCGTCATCCGGCGCGTTCTGGAGAAGGCCGATAGAATCATCACCCAGAACCGGCTGACCGCCGAGGCCCTGAACCAGGCAGGTCCCCCCTTCGCCGGCAAGATCGTCTGCCTGCCGCCGGGAATCGTCCTCGGCACCGCTCCCTCCCCCTTCGCCCGCAGCGATCTTTCTCCCCCAGGCCACCCCCTCTTTCTCCACCCGGCAGGGATCCGCCCGGTCAAGGGAAACCTCGAACTCCTCGAGCTCTTCGATCCCCTGGCGGCCTCCGGCCTCCCCTTTGCCGTCGCCTTCTGCGGCCCCCCTCTCGACGCCCCCTACAGCGCCGACTTTTTCGCCGCCGTCGCCCGCCGCCCCTGGGCCCGCCACCTCGGCGTCATCCCCCCGAAAGCGATGCCGGCCCTGCTGCGAGAGGCCGACGTCGTCCTCAACAACTCGCAAAAAGAAGGGCTCCCCAACGCCCTCCTCGAAGCCGCCGCCCTCGGTGTGCCGATGCTGGTGCGCAACATCCCCGGCAACGCCGCCGTCGTCCAAGAGGGGGTCAACGGCTTCCTCTACGGCGACGCCGCCGCCTTCGCCGACCGGGCCGGAAAACTGATCGCCGATCCCGCCCTGCGCCGCGCCCTCTCCCGCCCGAGTCCCGAGCGCTACGCCCCGGAGAAGGAGACGGAGGTTCTCCTTGCGTTCTACCGCCAGGCGATCGCCGAGAGCTGCGATTCGCAGGCGGCTGTCCACGATTGACGACCGTCCTCACCCGGCAGGGAACAGGATCGACCGGTCAAGTCGGGCATTAAAAAGGCACCCCCGCGGAGGTGCCTTTTTCGTTTGCCGGGACCTTCAGCTCTCAAACGTCTGCCGGACTTTTGACCGTCAGCCCGGGTTTATTGAGGACATGCGTGTAGATCATCGTCGTCGCGACGTCCCTGTGCCCGAGAAGTTCCTGCACGGTGCGGATGTCGCATCCCGATTCGAGGAGATGGGTGGCAAAGGAGTGACGGAGGGTGTGGGGGGAGACCGGCTTGGTCACCCCGGCCCGGCGGGCCGCCGCCCGGACCGCCTTCTGCAGTGAGTCCTCGCTGGCGTGGTGACGACGGACCGTTCTACTGCGGGGATCCACCGAGTAGGCCCGGGCCGGAAAGACAAATTGCCACCCCCACTCCCGCCCGGCCTCTGTGTTCTGAAGCGCCTTCCCCGGCGGCAGGGAAACCTCGCCGAGCCCTTTGGCGAGGTCCTCCCGGTGCAACGCCCGGATCCGCTCCAGATGCTGGCGCAGAGGCTCGCGAAACCGCTCCGGCAGCATGGTCAGGCGATCTTTCTGCCCCTTGCCGTTGCGTATCATGATCTGTCCCAGATCGAAGTCGATATCCATCACTCTCAGCCGAACCCCCTCCATCAGGCGCAAACCGCTGCCATAAAGGAGTCCCGCCATCAGCGCCGGAGTCCCCTGCATCATCTCCAGAACCTCCAAGACTTCTCCCCGGGAGAGAACCGTCGGCAAGCGCATCGGCTTTTTCGCCCGGGCGAATTCACCCAGTTCGCCCAGGGGCTCCTTGAGGACGGTGCCGTAGAAAAAGACCAGGGCGTTGAGGGCCTGTTTCTGGGTGCTGGCCGAAACCTCCCGCTCCTCGGCCAGATACTCCAGATAGTCCTTCACGTCAGCTGCCCCCAATTCGCCGGGGTGCCGTAAACGAGAAAAAGCGATATAGCGCCGGATCCAGGAGAGATAGGCTCGCTCGGTGCGAATGGAATAGTGCAGCAGGCGCACTTCGGTGCGGTAGCGTTCGAAAACCTTTTCGATCTCGGCCGAAAAAGTCGCCGGAGGGGTATCCCCGAACAGAAGTCGCCTCGCCCCCTCGATCGGGTCGGGGTCCATGGCCGTGGCACCTTCCGTGAATTCGAATCGGGGCCAGGGATTGGCCCAGGGTTGCCGGAGGAAATCAGCGTAGAGGAAGCAAAGCGCCTCGGAGGCCTGCGTCACCTGCCAAGGCTTGATATTTTCCAGCCCATGAAGCCAGGCGAGGAAGCGGCCGATATCCTGAAGGGTTCGCTCCCGCAGCGACCCCTTCTTCCCCCATCGGGCGAATTGCTCACCCCAGTTTAGGTACCAACGCAAGCGATCTTCCGGGACGCCCTTGGTGCGAAGAAGTTCTTGAAAAGATAGCCAAAATTCTGAACCGCCAGCCCCTTTCTCCTTGACTTCCGATGAGCTATTTTTCACAATGGCCCCCTGCAAAGAAAGTTTCGCCACCCGTAGTGGGCTGCGATATTTAACCCGATATGACCGCCAACATTATACCGGATACATTAGAAGCGGTCTACTCCCTGTTGAGCGCCTTAACAAGGGTTCGTCTTCGTCCAACCTGCTAAAATTATTCATATATTCTTAAAAGCACAGAACGAAATTGCTAGAATTTAAGATTCATGATAATTAACGAAGCTGAATCGTTCGACGTCGTATAACAAGTTAATACGGCCTCGAACGATTCAGCTTCGTGGTTACATGAAAAAATCAATTTTAAGCATCATTACCAAAATCACTAATAAAAACAAATGAATTGAGCTATTCCAGGCGATCTGAACTGCTAGGGGCGCCCAACAAGCGGTTGAAGCGGACGAAATACTTGCCGTGCTATCCGAAATCGCTTCTCGGTATGACTGAACTGCAGGGGAAGAAAGAAATGACTCTGCTGTCTTAAGCATTCTATTGTGGTGAGTCCCATACCGGCGCATCGTCGCCGCTTAACCGGAATCGTTATGCCTTTAAAAGATAAAAATGAAAAAGATCGGTGACTACATAAAGATTATAAACATCAAGCCAGATCAAATTACTAAATGTGACATGACAGGGTGGCGTGGTCGAATTGTTGAAATAAATGATTGCCCTGCATTTGGCCGGCCAGAGTTTACGGTAGCTTGGGACGGCATCACTCTTCAAAACATGGGGATGAAATATATCTCCAAATGCATTCAAGAGGGCATCGACTGGGAGAAGGATTTTTTCTTCTCAGAAAATCTAAGAAGGGTAAAAGAGCGAGACACAAGCGAACAAAGAGAGCAAAAGCTATCTGAAATAAAAAGTAAAATGCAAAAACAAGAAAATTGAAAGATCGGCATAACCAAACGCTGCACTCGGACGGGTGATACAGGGGTGCTTCCCGAAAAAGACTCTACCAGGCCAATCCGTCCCGTCGCCGCCGGTGAGCTTGATCCGTTAGAGCTAAAAATGAAAATTCTGCTGAAATGGAAAATTTGGAGAATTGAAGCAGCAATTAAATCACTAATTGTGGCAGAAGGGCATAAACCATTCGTTTGGTCTTTCGGAGCATACTACATCGATCCAAAACATTTAGTCTTTGTTGTTGGCATACCAACAGACGAAGAAAGAGACAAATTAAAGGCATTGGACTCATTCAGAAGTTCATTAAGAGAATTGCTCGTAAAATATAACTGGCCACAAAAAGCAAGAGCGCATGTCGCCTTCGATATCGAATCCCAAGAAACTGTGGATCGAGAGGACAATGGGAACTGGTGGTATCACTACAAATAGCTCTAACAAGCAGATCAAGCGGATGGAATGGGGCTGGGTGTTTCCCGAAAAACAAAATCAAATTGCGGTAGTAGCGTGAACAGCTCGTCGCCACCGCTTATCGCGAACCGTTGAGGCTGTAGAAAAACTTCAAATTCCCCATCGTTTTTGGTAAAATCGTCGTACTTTTTCAGACAACGGAAAGGTTACGACATGCCCAAATTCATAGACTACAACTACAATCAAATGGTCATGGTACCGGTCGCGTTCGATCAGCAGATTTTGACCGGAACTTTTGAACATTCAATCAACTACCTGGTCAATCACGAACTCGACCTGACCATCTTTCACCATCGCTTCAAGAATGATGATAACGGCCGTCCGGCCTACGATCCGGCGATTCTATTGAAAATCGTCCTTCTGGCCTACTCCCGGGGTGTCACCAGCAGCCGCAAGATTGAAGCGCTGTGCCGGGAGAATGTTGTCTTCATGGCGATCTCGGCCGACAGCCGACCTCACTTCACCACCATTGCCGACTTCATCTCCTCTTCCGCCAAGGAGGTCTCCAAGCTCTTTCACCAGGTGCTGATGGTCTGCGACCGTCTCGGGCTGATCGGCAAGGAGATGTTCGCCATCGACGGCTGCAAGCTCCCGTCGAACGCCTCCAAGGAGTGGAGCGGCACCAAAGCCGACTTGCAAAAGAAGAGCGAGAAGATCGAGCGGGCCGTCGGGTACATGCTCAAAAAGCACCGGGAAGAAGACAAAAAGGGCGCCCGGGATGAGTCGATGCGCCAGCGCGAGGAGAAGCAGATCGCCACCCTTCGCAAGGCCAGCCACAAGATCCAGAAGTTTCTGAATGAGAACGAAGACCGCCAGGGGATCTCGGGCAAGGTCGTGCAGAGCAACATCACCGACAACGCCAGCGCCAAGATGAAGACCAGCCACGGCGTGCTTCAGGGGTATAACGGCGTCGCTGCCGTTGACGGAAAGCACCAGGTGGTCGTGGCCGCCGAAGCCTACGGACAGGGGCAGGAACACGGCCTGCTGGAGCCGATGCTCGAGAAGGTGCGGGACAACCTCAGCCAGGGCGGGGACAGTGACGTCCTGGACGGAGCCAAGGTCCTGGCCGACAGCGGCTACCACAGCACGAAGACCCTGGAGCATCTCGAGGCGCAAGGGATCGACGCCTATATCGCCGACAATGCTTTCCGCGCCCGCGACCCTCGGTTTCAGACCGCCGCTCGCCACAAGGCCAACGAACCGGTCAAGCCGAAAGCCCCGAAACAGCGCTTTTCCGTCGAGGATTTCGCGGTCGACCTTGACGACCAGACCTGCACCTGTCCCGCCGGAAAGACGCTGTGGCTCAAGTGCGAGAAGGCAAAAATAGGTCAGCACGTTTTCATGCAGTTCATGGGGCGCCAGGCCGACTGCGACAACTGTCCCCTGCGGGCGCAGTGCCTGCGCTCGGTGAAGCAGAAGGGCGCTCGGCAGGTCAATGTACTGCTGGAAACTCTGCCCAAAGACAAAACCAAGGTCGGACCCATCCAACGGATGAAGGAGAAAATCGACACCGCCCTGGGCCGCCACACCTACAGCATGCGCCTGGGGATCGTCGAACCGGTCTTCGGCAATATCCGCGAGACCCTTGGACTGCGACGCTTCTCATTACGCGGGAAAGAGAAGGTCGACGGTCAGTGGAAGCTGATGACGATGTTGCACAACATCTTCAAGATTCATAGATACGGATGGGCGGTTTAGGGGAGGAAAAAGGCAGAAAAAGGGCACTGGGATGACTGAAAATGGCTTTGTTCCGGGGCAAAGTTGACAGAATGACGAACCGGTAGGAATTTGAGTTGTTCACTCGATTTCGACTGGAAGATCCCGAAAATTTGTGATCAGGGATAATTCAGGCCCTGTGATAATGTTTTTTCTACAGACTCGTTAGGGCTTTTAAATGAAAAAAATAATCACTTCTATTTTGGTTTTATTTCTAACTGGGAATGCCATGGCAAACGATCCGCGTTCCGAAGGTTGGCTGGACGACAATTATGTAATTCTTTTTTCAGAGGCCGAGACTGAATCAATTTTTGACGCCTATGGTTTGAATTCAACAATAGATGGCTATCGCTTGGTTGGCATATTGAACTGGGACAATTTTATTGTTAAAAATTCTAAGGGAGAAATTTTTAAAATACCGACTGTACCAGCTATATCAAAATATTTAGAACCAGTAGAATTTAACAAAACAAAAAAGAGTTTAAACAAAGACGACAGATTAACAAACAAAATAAAATGGTATATCAAACCCATTATTTTTGGCGGCGACCCTGATCTTGAAGAAAACATTACATGGGTATCAATCGAAGACCACACAAAACTTGTAAAGTGGTGGAATGAGAAATACCTTGAAATAGTTAATAATAAAAACCAGCCCTAACCACAGGGTAAACACGGACTGAAAAACAGGAGTGCTTCCCGAATAGGTCTCTACCGAATTGTTCCGGCACGTCGCAGCCGGTTACCCTTATCCGTTGGGCGTCTTAGACACATGGCGAAGCTTCTACCCTTTGAGCATGCCATCTTGAGCGAGGTGGGCTCGTCGCTGTCGCCAGAACAACGCGGACAGTTTGCAGCGCAGGTCGCTCACATCAACAAGGTGCAGCGCTTACTTGAGTGGAACGAAATCGAGTTCTACTGTATGCGCTGGTTCAAAGTCCGTTGGCCGACCGCAATTCTCTTTCAAAACCACGGCGAGTTTATGCTTGGGGCCGGCACGTTGCGTGCCCCAGACATATTCGCACCAGTCAAAGTCTGGGCTGTCGGGGGTCACATCTTCAGCATTGAATCCGAGGCACCACTTAAGGCATTCCGCACAGCCACAGATGTCTCGTTTGCTCTGGCCGACGCCGCCCAACCCATCATTCCACCGGACGCTGCGCGATGAAGCCGCGCAGCGCCGGTGAATTCAAACGTTAGATACGAACAATACTTTTAATTTTCCACACTTTGGAAGTCCTGCGGAACCGCTTGATGGCCTGCCTCTCGCTGTGGGCAAAAACTCGCTCAGTGCTGTTGTGTGTCAATGGTCTTTGAAAATTCCCCCTTTTCGGTCATCGAAAATTCCCCCCTCGGGTTATTCTCTTGCCGCCTGTTTGGACAGGAGGCCGGCTTTGAGTTTCTCTTTTAGCCGGTAGCTCTCACCTTTGATGCTGATCGAAATGGCATGATGAAGCACCCGGTCTAGAATGGCGCTGGCGATGACCTGATCGCCGAAGATTTCGCCCCAATTCGAGTAGGGCTGGTTTGAGGTCATGATCATGGCCCCCTTCTCATAGCGGCGGGATATGAGCTGGAAGAAGAGATTGGCGCCCAGCCGATCAATAGGGATGTAGCCGATCTCGTCGATGATCAGCAGTTTGGGCTGGCAGTATTGCTTGAGTTTGTCCTCCAGCCGGTTTTCATTGTGTGCACGGGCAAGACTGGCGATCAGAGCCTGGGCTCCGATAAAGAGCGTTCGGTAACCGCGGCGAATAGCCTCAATCCCCAAGCCAACGGCCAAATGGGTTTTACCTACCCCGGGTGGCCCCAGCAGCAGGATGTTCTCGCCGTTGGCCACCCAGCGGCAGCAGGACAGTTCCTTGATGCGCTTGGCGTCGATGGACGGTTGATAGGCGAATTCGAAGGATTCCAGTGTCTTGACGAAGGGAAAACGCGCCATGCGCGTGCCCATCTCGGTGCGTTTATCCTGCTTGGATGCCAATTCCGCATCGATCAGTTGCCGCAGGAACTCGTCATAGCCCCACTGCTGCTTGGCGGCATCCTGCAGATAACCATCAATCTGATCGGAGAGACGCTGCAGCTTCAGTTGTTTTAAGCCATCGGAGAGGTCTGTTATCTGTGTCATCGTCACCTCCCTAAAGCCCGGCAACTTGGTCATAGATTGCCAAGTCCCGGATCATCACGTCGTCACCGGGCCACTGCGGATCAAAACGCGGCGGATGGGGAGCCGGGCGCTCGCAGGGGTTGCGAAACAGGCCTTGCAAGTGTGCCGGGTCGATACACCGTTGTCCGGAGCCTGCGAGCTTGGAATGACAAGCAATCGGCTCCCCCCGGAAGAGAAGCAGCACCTCGCTGCCGCGCACCTGGACTTCAACGGTTTCGCCGACATACCTCCAGGGAACCGAGTAGCGGTTGCCGCTGAAGTTCACCAGAACATCGGGAGGAACCACTCGGGTGACGACCGTCTCCAGGCGGTAGGGTGGCACGGCGCTGATTTCCACCAGACTTTCATGGGCGAAGCGGTCGATCGGTCTCTCGCCGGTAGTACCGTGGATGCGCAGGTCAGCAACTTCCGTCAGCCACCGCTCCAACTCCCGATTGAGATGCGCGAGATCCAGGAACCGGCGACCAGCCAGAAAGTTCCTCTTGAGGTATTTGACCCCTGACTCCACCTTTCCCTTAGTGCGGGCGCGGTACGGCTTGCAGAAGCGCGGGCGAAAGCCATAATGGGCAACGAAATCAGCAAAGGTCCCGTTCAGAATCACCTGGCCGCCTTCACGTCTAAGCACCGCGGTGCGCGGGTTGTCATAGAGCAATTCTCGAGGGCGGCCCCCGAACCAGGCGAATGACGCTTCGTGCCCGGCTAGAAAACTGGCCATCTTCTCATCGACAAAAGCCCGGGCGAAGGGCCGGCGCGAATACCCCAGGGTCAGGATGAAAAAATGCAGTCGGACTCTCTGTTCACCGAGCCAAACAGCGCTACTGCCCCAATCGACCTGCCCCTGCTGCCCTGGTGGTGTTTCGAAGCGTAGCGTGGCCTCGGCGATCTTTCGCTGCTCGGTTCGCAGGGGACGGACAAAACGCTTGAGTGTCTCGTACCCTCCCGGATAGCCCAGCAGCTTAGCCTCGCGGAACAGCACGGAGGCATTGTAATCAACTTCCGACGCTCGGTTTTTGATCCAGTCCTCGAAGCCAGAAAGAACCGTCCGGGTGGCAGGTTCTCTCCGATAGGAGACCCATTGCTCCTGTTCAAGGTACTTGCGCACGGTTTTGATATCCAACCCCAGCGCCCTGGAAATGGCCTTTTTGGCAATCCCCTGCTCGGCAAGTTCCCGGATTGCACCATACTTGTCCCTGTGGACCATTTGCACCTCCAGCATTGAAGTCTGCTGAAGGTGATTGTGCAAAATCTGTTCGCTTTCGTCTTGCTTCATCGTTATCTCCTGTGGTCAGGAGGGGGGAAATTTCAATGACCACAGGGGGGGATTATTCCATGACCGATGACACAGGCGGTGAGAGAGGATCGCCAGGGCCTTCCCCTTGCCGTGTTTGCTGGCCAGTTTCTGCAGTACGGCCTGAGCTGGCTTGTTTCCCTTGAGCATCAGGACCACCGCCTCACCGAAGGCCCAGCGCAGGTGGGCGTTGCCGATCTTCTTGCCGCTGTGGCCGTAGGATTTTCCGTTCGACTCCTTGCTCGGCTTGACCAGGCGGCAGTAGGAGGCGAAATCCTGCTCCCGGGGGAAGCGGGCGATGTTTTCGATCTCGTAGAGAATCACCATCCCGAGAATCCGGCCGACACCCTGGATGCTCTTGAGCAGAGCCAGGCTGATGGGATCGTGATGTTCGGCAACCTTCTCCAACTGCCTTTCGAGTGTGCCCAGGAGTTCCTCGTAATGCTCGATGGTGAGAAGGTCAATTTCCACCATTCGACGCACAATCGGATCGCGGAACTTGGTCAGCAGATCGCCCCGGTCGCTCGGCTTGGCGATCTGGCCCAGCGGTTCGGGCAGGTTGTATTGGGTGGCGGTATTCTGAATGCTAGAAGTTCACATCAGGGACACTCCCCACGTTTCGCTTAAATGGGCAGTGGCCCTAATTTTTTCTTCACCTAATTACGCTCTTTCGGAGTGAATTCTTCGAAAAATTATGCTATTAACCCGGTCTTGAGTTCTTGATCGGGTTTGGCGCACGAACGCTGGTTAATCTTTTGAATCCTCTGCCGTTTCGGCTTCTGAAGATTGTCAGTTTTTTGGAGGAAATCATGGAGTACCGCAGAGAAATAGACGGATTACGAGCACTCGCAGTTCTGCCAGTAATTCTGTTCCACGCAGGGATTAAATCATTTGAAGGTGGTTATCACTACTGTCCGGTTAACTTTGAATGTACGTCGATAACCTACTGAAAATTATAGTACTTTGGCTCAACTGTTCTTTTCTCGATTTGAAATCGCTTCACCCCGCCCGCGAGTGATATCTTCCTGACACTTCAGGAGGGCATCCATGAACGCTGGCCAGACCGTTTTCAGACAGCTACTTCAGTTTCTCCCGCGTCACGAGTTCAACCTCTGTGCCCGACGGTATCGCGGCGAGTACCGGGCCAAAAGCTTTACTGCATTTGACCAGTTCCTGTGCCTGGCTTATGCCCAGCTATCGGGTCGCGAGAGCTTGAGGGATATCGAAACGTGCCTGAACTCTCATCGGGAGAAGCTCTACCACATCGGATTTCGTGGCGCTGTCTCCCGCTCCACCCTTGCCGACGCCAACGAGCGCCGGGATTGGCGCATTTTTCAGGATTTCGGCCAAGTCCTGATCGGCATGGCACAGCAGCTGTACCGGGATGAGCCCTTGGCCATCGAGTTGAAGCAGCCACTGTTCGCCTTTGACTCGACGACCATTGACCTCTGCCTCACCCTGTTTCCGTGGGCCGAGTTTCGCACGACCAAGGCAGCGGTCAAGATGCACACGCTCATTGACTTGCGCGGCATCATCCCCACGTTTGTGGCCGTGACAACCGGCAAAGTACATGACGTCAAGATGCTTGACGAAATGCCCGTCACCGAAGAGGCCATCTACACGATGGACCGCGGCTACGTAGATTTTGCCCGGCTCTATGCCATTCACCGACAGGGCGCCTTCTTCGTGGTGCGGGCCAAGGACAACCTACGCTACCAGCGGTTGTACTCTTTGCCCAAGGACAAGGAGGCCGGCGTCCGAGCCGACCAAGTGATTGCCTTGGTCACCCAGAAATCGAAAAAGGGTTACCCGGAGAGATTGCGCCGGGTCAGTTATGTTGATAAAGAGCGAAACAAGCGGCTTGTATTCCTCACCAACCACTTTGAAATTGGAGCCACAACGGTTGCAGACATCTATAAACAGCGCTGGCAAGTGGAGCTATTCTTCAAGTGGATCAAACAGCATCTACGAATAAAAGCGTTCTACGGGACTTCTATCAATGCGGTCAAGAGCCAGATATGGGTAGCTCTTTGCATATATCTACTTGTGGCGATCGCTAAAAGGCAGCTTAGCATCAAATGTACTCTCTACACTTTTTTGCAGATCCTGGAGGTCAATCTGTTCGAGAAAAAGCCCATTTCATCGTTGGTTGCGGAAGCGCTCAAGCAGATTCCAGACACCCAAGATTATAACCAGCTGAATTTATTCGGCTATTAACCGGACAGTAGTGGGTGGTTATATCGGTGTTGATATTTTCTTCGTTATCAGCGGGTATCTAATAACAACAATTATTCTTTCCGATATGAATAAGGGTAAATTTTCAATTGTCACATTCTATGAAAGGAGAGCTCGACGAATTTTACCAGCGTTGTTTTTTGTAATGTTTTGTTGTCTGCCGTTTGCATGGTTCTGGTTGTTACCAAATCATTTTAAAAATTTCAGCAGAAGTCTTATTGCTGTTTCGTCATTCTCATCAAATTTTTTCTTCTGGAAACAAAGTGGTTATTTTTCAACAGCAGCAGAATTAAAGCCGCTACTTCATACTTGGAGTTTATCTGTTGAAGAACAATATTATATATTGTTTCCTCTTTTTCTTATGGCTCTATGGAGACTTCGCAAACGTTTGATTTTTGGGTCCCTTATTGCTGTTTGTTTAATCAGCTTAGTTCTTTCGCAGTGGGGCGCTTATCATGAACCAGCTACAACCTTCTTTCTCTTACATACCCGTGCATGGGAAATTGCCATTGGGGCGATTATTGCTTTTTATTTCCTATATAAGCGGGAACAAGTTGAGCTCATTACATCCCATAGAATTCCAAGTGAGTTATTTGGATCTCTTGGTTTAGCGCTTATATGCTATTCAATATTTGCATTCAACAAAACAACACCATTTCCAAGTTTATATGCATTAGTTCCAACCATTGGTACTGCACTCATAATTATTTTTTCAAATTCTAAAACTTTTGTTGGTCGCCTACTTTCTACTAAAATAATGGTAGGAATTGGCTTGCTCAGCTACAGCGCATATCTCTGGCATCAGCCACTTTTTGTGTTTGCTCGACATAGAAGCTTGCAAAATCCCAGTGTTTCGTTGCTACTTTTGTTGTCGGTTTTTTCAATAGTGCTCGCATATCTGAGTTGGCGGTTTGTAGAAGTACCATTTAGAAATAAAATAACTTTTGACAAGAAGAAAATTTTTACCTTTTCTCTCATTGGTTCTATTTTTTTTATAACATTCGGTTTTACAGGAAAATATACTAATGGATTTATATTTAGATCACCAGACTCAGCCAATATGTCCAAATATGTCGAGGAATGCTCTAATGCAGGCATAGGATGCATGGATAACTTAACTAAAAACAGTTCTGTTTCTAGCGCATGCAAGATCGGCCAAATAAACAAGAAACCATCATTCATGATTTTTGGTGATAGCCATGCGGGATCATTTATTGCAGAATTAAATAATGTCTCCAAAAGCATCGATATATCAGGCCTAAATTACACTTATTCTTCGTGTCCCCCTCTCATGTTAGGAAAACACGTAGTCAAGGACCCTACTTATGATGTCTGTGAAGATTTAAGGGCATCATTCTTTTCCAATCTTGATACAGATAGTATACCTAACTACGTTATTCTCACACAACGATGGACGTTAATGATGGAGCAAGTGAGATATCAAAACCAAGAAGGTGGAAATGAATACGGTGAAGATTATATTTTCACAAATGAATACACTGAGTCTCTAGGATACCAAAATGCACTTGAAAAGGATTTTGTTGATTCAGTTACAAAAATTATTGAATCAGGAAGAAAAGTTATCCTTATTTATCCCATCCCGGAGATGGGATGGAATGTACCAGATTTACTCATGAAAAATAAATTTATATATAAAGATATCAATTCCGCCCTTGCTTCAACTAGCTACGATGCCTTCAAAAAAAGGAACTTTAGAACATACCAAGCATTGGACAAAATAGTTGAAAACAAAAACCTAATAAGAATATACCCGGAAAAATTATTTTGTAATAATTATATTGATGGCAGATGTATCGCACATATTGATGGAGTACCATTATATTATGATGACGACCACTTATCTTTTAAAGGAACAAAAATGATTTTAGATGATATTTTGGCTAAAACAAAAAATTTTACAAATTAAACGTTACCTTAAAGAAGCCAGAAATGATTTAGAGACACTCCCTAATCGTATCGCTAAAATGGGTCATGTCCCTAACTTTTTTAAAATATAAATGGAGAACCCCATGAAAACAATTGCGCTATTGTGTCTGTTCTTGGCAGCAGCCGTTACTATTGCCATAGCAGCAAATAAAAATAATTATGAAACCGATCATGACCATAGGTCAGATCTCGAGTTAAGATATATAGAACTCAATACCAAAATATTTCAAATACAAAATGATTTTGAAAGACACTTAAGTCAAAAGGACTATATTATCCTCGCACTTGAAGACAAAATCAAATTGCTTGAAAGTGATCTTTTCCAGACAACTCAAAGTTTGCGAAACCTCGAACTGGAAGTCTGGGACCTGAAAGATTCATCTGCATCCAATTCCAAGCTGACAGGTGCGATAGAGTCCCTTCCCGAATAATAACTGCCAACGACCGTCTTGCACCCTCCCCTATCCCCTCCCATCAAAGGAAGGAGACCTTTAAGTCCCCTCTCCCCTCGTGGGTGTATGGACCGGGATCACACCTCGAAGATGTATCCTCTAAGCCCCTATCCTCATGGGGTTTTTTACTTTCTCGTCAGGCTTTCAAGAAGTGGGGACGGCCTCACCTCTTTATAAATAACCGGGGACGGCCCCGCAAGGGAGAGGGGTGTTTATGAACTGGGTCATTCTTATTGTTGCGGGCTTATTCGAAATCGCATGGGCCATTGGGCTTAAGTACTCCGAGGGCTTCACCCGGCCATGGCCAACAGTCGCAACTGTTCTCGCGATGGCCATCAGTCTCGGTTTACTGGGTATCGCAATGAAAACGATTCCGGTGGGGACCGCATATGCGGTCTGGGTGGGTGTGGGCATGACGGGTACGGCGATATTGGGCATTGTCTTGTTCGACGAGTCCGCCAATGCTTTGCGACTGCTGAGCCTGGGATTTATCGTGGCAGGTCTCGTCGGTCTCAAACTTGCGACTCCGGCCTGATCGGGGAACCGGGGGGGCAAACTTCCAACCCCGATACCACCCTGGCCGCTGTTTGTCGCCTCGTCTTCTCACTGGCTGCCATTCTTGCATTTAGGGCAAGGCAAACGTATACTCCGCTCACTGAAGAAATGGAGCCATGCTATGGTCAAAAACCGCTACGGTATCATCCTTTTTCTGAAAACGCACAGGGAGGAACTGGTCCGGCGCTTTGGGGTGTCGGCGCTCCGCAGTTATGTCGAGGGGAATTCCCCATGAACTTTAGAGCCACTCTCCAGCAACTGCTCAGTTCCTTTGTCGAGGCAGAGATCGGCTATGCTCTGATCGGCGGCTATGCCGTCGGTTTGTGGGGGGTAGCACGCGGCACGGTCGATATCGATTTTCTGGTTGTACGCGACGATCTGCCGCTCCTCGACCAAATCATGAAAAAATGCGGCTTCAACCTGATCCATCGCTCAGAAAACGTCAGCCAGTTTTCTTCCTCGGCAGGCGGAATCGCTTTTCTTCACGCCTTTCGTCACCATACCCGGACAATGCTTGCTCGGGCGGTTGAGCGGTCGATTTTCGAGGGTGAAATTCTGGTCCGTGTGTTGCGCCCGGACGACCTCATCGGCATGAAGATTCAGGCGATGGCCAACGATCCGGACCGGATCCCGCTCGACCGTTATGACATCGAGGAATTGATGCGCCTGCACGGGTCAACCCTCGACTGGCTGTTGGTCGAGGAATACTTCGACCTCTTTGAGATGCCCAACCTTTTTGCGGAGCTGAAGACAAAATATGCGCCTCACTGAAGAAGAAAAAGCCGAGCTGCAGGCCCTGGCCAGTGCGCCGGGGCTCAGGTCGGATCTGGCCCGTTTGCGCAAAAGTCACCGCGACGACTTTATGGTCGATGGGGTGGTCGATAGCGAACGGGTGACCGAGGCGTTGACGGCGTATAGCGAGTTTGTGGGCGGCGGGAGTCGGCCGAGGCGGATTTTTGTTGAGCGAGTAATGAAGTTGTAGCGGGGCGGAATCAGCAATTTTTTTGCAGCTACCAGTTAAAAATGCATCGACTACTTTCGCCGCGACAAACCGTCCGCGGCGATTTCTTTTTTGGCAAAAGACCAAGAAGGTTCTCTTGCGCTGTCCGACGTCCCATGTCCGTTCATCATCGGATAACCCCGATACCACCCAAGGCGCACAAAAAAAAGCCCGGGCCGAAGCCCGGGCTGAATTCAAGACGCGATGATTTCAGGTATCAAATGGGGCCGGTGCCAATGGGGGCGCCCACCGTGACATCGGCATTGGCGTCCACTTCTCCCGGCAGGTAAGGACTGCTGGTAGGGACCCAGCCCTGCGAATCTACCTGGGGGTCGGTCAGCCAGTACATGCTGTAATCAGCGCCGTGGCAGTTGGTGCAGGCGGCGGTGATCGGCGTCGACCGGGCGATCGTATGCGGTGTTGCATACTTCCAGGTCGACAGGGACCCCATGTCCACTGTTGCGGGAGAATTGTCGGTCGGTGGGATGATGCCATCGACAAGATTAACTCCCGTGTACTGAAACACATCCTTGTCCACCGGCACGTGGCGGAGCACGGAATACGGTTTCCTGCCGGGTTCCCCGAAGAGCGGATTGTTGCCGACCCTGAAGGTAATCAGGGCATCGGGCACCGCGGCGGGATCGACTGCCTTGCGGGCTGCGAGGGTCGGATCTTCGCCGTTGATCCGGAAGAAGCCGAGCCCCTCGGCGGTCACATCGGTGTGACAGCTGAAGCAGTTCTTGTAAGGGAGCGCATGGCAGACCTGGCAGTCCATGGCACCCAGGTGCGCCGTGGTATGTTGGGATATGCCGGCAAAGGCTGTATCCGTTGCGCCGCCGTGGCAGTCGACGCACTGGGGTGCGGTCGTGACATCGAAGCGGTCGCCCTGATCGAGCGCAGGGTGGCCGACACCGTGCATTTCATCGCCGCTTTGACTGACATCGCTGTGGCAGTTCATGCAGGTCAGACCCGCCGTCTTGTGCACGTCGGGAACCAGTTGGAAGGTGCCGCCCCAGGGGCTGTCTGCCGCGAAGACGGCCTTGTTGCGGGCGAGCAGGGCATTGTTCAGGCCGTAATACTCGTCCTTGACCCGGGATCCGTGGCAGGCGGTGCAGTTGTTGTCCATGGAAGGGGTCTTGTTGAAGCCGTGGCCGCTGATCAGTCCGCCGCCGGCGGTGGCCGGAACGGAGATGTGGCACTGGCCGCAGGCAGTGGCCGCGGTTGCGCCGGTCCCTGTGGCGGTGTGGCATTTGGTGCACTGCGTCAAGAAACGCGCCTCAGACTCGGGATCGGTCATGTCGAAGCCGCGCTGCATGAGGATGGTGTTGTAGCCGCCCAGGTTGGTATGCAGGCCGGCGGCCGAACTGGCGACGATGGTGCTATGGCAGCCATCGCAGGTTTCTGCCGTAGCGGTCGCGACAAAACCGGTCGCATGGGCCGCTGCACGGGAATTGACGGAAACCTCTCCGCCATGGCAGCTGGTGCAGTCGCCATAATGGACGCTGTTGTTGGTAAGGATGGAAGGATACTGCTCTACGGAACCGTTGAAAATCCAGAATTTTTTTGACGCCGGCACGGGCGCCACAGATCCGCCTCAGCCTTCACCTTCTGAGGGGGGCGCCACCGACGCTATCGGTGGATTGGCGACCTCGCGATCATAGAAAACGGCGGTGAGACTGGAGTGACACTCGACGCAACCGGTCGGCGGCACGTAATCGGCAAGACTGGCCAGATCGACCGCGCTGCCATCGTTGAGGGGAAAGTCCCAGGCTTTGAACAGATCGAAATTCAACAGCTGACCCGAGGCAATGGCGGGACTGGTGTTCCAGCCGTTGATCCCGTAGAGGAGGTTCCTGGCCGGATACCCGAGAATCCCCAGGGCCATGGTGCTTATGGAACCGGTGTGGCCGGTGTAACAGTAGGCGACGACCGGTTTGGTCGGGTCGATGAGCTCGGAATTGGCCAGATCCGCCACCTTCTGGTAGGCGATGTTGATCGAGCCGGGAATATGTCCGAGTGCAAAATGAGCAGCGCTGCGGACGCTTACGATCTGGGGATCGTTCGCGGCGTTGCCGTCCTCCAGGTTGGTCGCCAGCGCCGAGGGGTAGACCTGGAGATCGAACTGGGTCGGAACGGAATTAAGGTAGTTTTTCGCCCGGACAAGAATCTTGTCGACAACCGTATCCACCGAGGCGGTGAAGGGGCTGAAAGCGGGATAGACGTCTGTAGGGGTTGCGGCTGCCGTTCCGGGTTGAGTCGCTTTCTCCACGACCACGCCGGCCGCTCCGGCATCGTCGAAGCGGGTGCCGACAGGCACGAGATCCCGGCGGAAGGACCAGGAAGTCATTCCCTGGAAGAGGCCGGTCGCTTTGGGATAGGGGAGTGCGGTCTTGGCATCCAGCGCTGCCTTCTGGGCGACCGGATCGGCAATCCGCGCCACGTTGATCAGCAGACTGGCCATATTGCCATCGTTGCCCCAGTAGGAAGCGACCACGACTTCGCGGTCGGCCGGGATGCCGGAGGTTCCGTCGAGAAGGGCCTGGGGGAGGTTCTGCAGGGGGATGTTGACGGCTCCCGGAATATGGCCGGCGGCATAATCCGCGGGCTCCCGGGTGTCGAGGATGAAGGGATCGGTGGTGGTGGCGGTGTCGTCGAAAAGGACTTTGGCCAGAGCATCGGGGTTTGTGGTGTTGTACCCAAGGGCCAGAACCAAATCGAGGCGCGCAGCAATTTCGGTCAGGTCTGTGCCAGGGACGGCACTCGTGCCGCTCACCTGCCCACCGGTATCTGTATTTACGGGCGGGGGTGAGGGGTTGTCATTGTCGCTATGGCAGCCGGCGGCAAAAAGAGCCGCGCTGCACATGGCGACAACCAAGAAGTAAAACAATCGTCGTCGAATCATGAATAACCTCCAATTGAGTTAAAGAACTCCTCTTCGCGACTTTTAACCTCCGCTGTTCACCTCCCTTCTGAATGCCTGCGGGACCGGAGGGAGGGATTCCCTCAAGGCCACACCAAGGTTAAAATTTGCTTTAAATTGGCATGCTTGGCCGGGTGAGTCAATAGAATAATTTAATACATCGTTATATGATGAGACTTCGATGGAGACTAAAAAACGGCTGATATGTTTCAAGCGATCACGGAAAAATTAGCGGACAAACGTCTCCTGCCGCGATAAACAAGCATTAACATTGACGGATTCCCCGGAGAATAGGTACAAAGAAGCTCCCTCATTAGCCAAACAAAGGAGACTCAATCATGCCGAGAATCGTTTTATTTCTGCTGATCCTGCTCTTTCCCGGGCTGGTCATGGGAGCGCAGACCCTTCCTTCGGTCAAGGTCAAAACAGCGCCGGTTCTCGACGGCTCCATCCAGGATCAGGTGTGGACCTCTGTGACCCCGCTCGTCATCACCGATGCCGTGGCCGGGGTCAAAATTCTCCTGCGTTCCGTTTATACCGACGACAGCGTCTACTTTCTGGCCATGTTCTCCGATCAGGCGGAGAACTCCTATCATATACCCTGGATCTGGGACGAGGCCGGCAAGACCTATGGAGAAGGGCCCCATCGGGAGGATACGTTCGTCTTCAAATGGAATCTGGAAGACAAGGACGTCAATCTCTCCAATTTCTCCGATGACAGTTACCGCGCCGACGAATGGTACTGGAAAGCCAACCGTTCCAATCTGGCCGGCTACGCCGACGACAAACTGCAAATCCTTTCCGATAAATCCACCCCGAAAGCCACGGAAACGATCAGCCCGAAGGGCAAAAAACGCTACCTGCAGAGGCTCAGCGACAGCGGCGAGCCCCCCTACCGGGAGGTGCCCAAGCCGACTGAATTCCTCGGCAACCTGGTCAATCGCTATGAAGCCCAGGTTCCGACCGGAAGCCATGCGGACGTTCGTGCCAAGGGGGTCTGGGAGGCCGGCTTCTGGTTCATCGAGGTGGCCCGCAAGCTCGCTACGGATGACAAACTCGACATCCAGTTTGCCCCCGAATCCGGCAAGAAATATCTTTTCGGCGTTTCGGTTTTCAGCCTCTACGGCAATTCCCCGGACGAAAGTCAGCCCAACCTCTATGGGATGGGGCGGATTTCCGAACCCCTCACCCTGGAGTTCCGCTGAGGTCCTCTCCTGAACACCGAAGGGGGAGCCGGCACTGTCCCGGCTCCCCCGACTTCAAACACACGGGCAGGTCCCCTTCCGTCTCGAAAAATCCCGACCCGCCCCCTTCAGTGTCACCCGCAATAAGACAGAACGTCCCCTCCCGCCTATGGATTTTTTTCAACAGGTTGCCGCCTGAGCAGAGCCTCGACTTCTTCGTCGCTCACATCGTGCCACTGCCGGTACGCGGCGGCGACGGCAAAACTCCACCCGGAGCGGATATTGGCGCAGCACAGCGCCTCGACCTCCCCGGCGAGACGCGCCACCGCCCGGTCGTGACCGGTCGGAACGGCGACGACGATCCGCTTTGCCCCCTCCCGGCGCAGAGCCGCCACCGCCGCCTGCATGGTGAATCCCGAGGCCAGTCCGTCGTCGACCAGGATCACCGTCCCCGTCGTCACATCAGGCCAGGGTCGATCCCCGCGAAAGCGCCCGATCCGCTGGCGCACCTTCTCCGTCGTCCGCTCGATCCCCTTTCGGATCTCCGCCTCGTCGAGACCGAGGGTCGGCAGAAGTTTTTCGTTGAGGAGCACCGTGCCGTCA
Organism: Desulfuromonas soudanensis; assembly: GCF_001278055.1. Classification (NCBI taxonomy): domain Bacteria; kingdom Pseudomonadati; phylum Thermodesulfobacteriota; class Desulfuromonadia; order Desulfuromonadales; family Desulfuromonadaceae; genus Desulfuromonas; species Desulfuromonas soudanensis. Next base: position 2,592,180 of record NZ_CP010802.1, read on the forward strand.
TAGGCCACGGCACCGTACCCCGCCTCGCTGTTCCAGGGGAGAACGATCTTGCTCACCGCCGCCACGTCGAGAGGGAGCCGGAGGAGTTCAGCGAGCCGCGCCGCCACCGGCACTCCGCCGGCGGGAATCCCCAGCACCACCCCGTCGCGACAGTTGGGGGGAACGACTCCGGCCAGAACCTCGCCGCCGTGGCGGCGGTCGGCAAAGACGGCGATACGACCGTGCAGGGTTGTGACTTCGTGGATGTTTCCCTTTTTTTCGGCCAAGGTGCATGCCTCCGGCAAACGTTGCGACGATCCCTGTTGACCCTTATAGCAAAGAGGCCGACGTTTTCCAGAAGGGAGAAGGGAGAAGGAACAGGGGAGAGGCCAGCGACACCAGGTCTTCTCAGCTTCTGAGAGCGCCTCAAGTCAAATCGCCGACACCCGGGATCCGTTGCCGCTCGGACATGATTCCGGTCAAACCCTCCTTTTTGATATGATTTCATTTTTCCCTTGAATCTCTAGTTACTTGCAGGCACCCTCCCCGTCTCCTCACCTCGTGTTTTTCCGGAGAAGTTCTGGCACAACCTGTGCAAAAGTCAGTGCACCAATTCGGCAAGCAATCCGGCCGATCTCTATCCGGCGGCCGCGGCCCCATTTCCATCAAGGAGTTCATCGATGAAGGTCAGACACTTTTCCATCGCCAGGCATCTCTCCGCCCTGCTCGGGGCGCTCATCCTCCTCCCCCTGGCCGCCGCTCCGGCTTCGGCACTGGACACCTTCTTCGTCGGACCCCGTGCCCTGGGAATGGCCGGTGCCAACGTCGCCTCGGTCAACGACACCACCGCCCAGTACTACAATCCCGCCGCCTTCGGCTTTTTCGGCTGCCGCGACGAGAAGGGGGAGCCGATTCTCTGCGACAACAACGACGTCGGCCGCAAGGACTGGGGGATCGACGCCGGCGCCGGCGCCGGTTACCGCCTGCACAACAAGTTCGGCGAGTATCTCGACGAACTGACGGCCATCGACTACCAGCTCCTCAGCGCCAACGGCATCCAGAGCGAGTCGGACCTGGTGGACCTCATCAACCTCGTCCACAGCCTCTCCGGTCTCGATCAGCCGGGGAACGCCATTACCGCCGACGCCAACGCCGGCGTCGGGGTGCGTATCGGCCACTTCGCCATCGGCGCCCGCGGCTATGCCCAGGCCTCCGGCGTCGTCGTCGACCTCGACCAGGCCAACCTCGGCCTGGCGACCTCCACGAACCTTGCAGCCGACATCGCCTCGGTACCGATTACCGGATACACCGCCGACGGCGTTTTGACCTTCTTCACCCCCCAGCAGGCAACGGACATCCAGAACGCACTGGTTGCCTCGGGAGCGACCGGCGTCGATGCCGCCGACGCCGTGGACCGTCTGGACTTTCTCGCCGCCCAGCAGGGGAGCGATCCGGCCCTGGCCGCGCAGATCGCCACCCTCCTCACCGAGGTGAGCGCGGGGACCGGGACCTTGCAGGACAACTCGACAACCGTTCTCCTCTCCGGATTCGGCCTCGCCGAAGTCCCCCTTTCCTACGGCTACGCCCTCAACGATCACTGGTCCGTCGGCGGCAACGTCAAAGTCATGACCGGCCGGGTCTACGGCAACCAGGTCCTGGTTTTTGCCGAGGACTCGGGCGACATCCTGATGAAGACCGACGAGAACTATGAGGAGACCCTGAATTTCGGCATCGACCTCGGCCTGATGGGACGCTACAAAATGGTCAATTTCGGCCTGGTGGCCCGCAATATCAATGCCCCGCGTTTCGACGGACCGACGGTCGTCACCCTCCTCCCCGACGGAACGATAAAAACCACCCGCTTCGACGACGTCACCCTCGATCCCCAGGTGGCCGCCGGGGTCGCCTTCATCCCCCTCAAGACCCTGACCCTCGAGGTCGACCTCGATCTGACCCAGAACGAAACGACCCTCCAGGAGTACAAGACCCAGAATCTCTCCCTCGGCCTCGAGTGGGACGCCTTCCGCTTTCTCGCCCTGCGGGGAGGGATCTACCGGAACCTCATCGAAAGCGACATCGACTGGGTCTACACCGCCGGCCTCGGTCTCAACCTCTGGGCGGTGCGCCTCGACGTCGCCGGCGCCTTCTCCGACCAGCAGGAGGAATTCGACGGCGAGGATCTCCCCAAGGAAGTTCGGGTCGCCGCCCAGTTGAGCGTCGACTTTTAGTCTCTCCCTTCGATGAAACGAAAAAGGCCCCCTCCTGCGAGGGGGCCTTTTTCGTTCGTGAAACCGGAGCCTTGCCAAGACTCAGAGGACCACCAGGTCCTGGTCGGAGAAGGTGATGTGTTTGAGGCCGTCGGCACCGACCCAGAAGGTGTTCTCGATGCCGACGGCGCCGAGACCGGGGAAGACCGCCTTCGGTTCGAAGGCAAAGGTCATGTTCTCCTCGAGGACCTGGTCCTTGAAGCCGCGGGCGATGAAGGGAAACTCGTCGATCTCGACCCCGATGCCGTGGCCGATGAAGGAGACCTGGGCATCGGCCGACCCCATGAAGTGCTCCTTGTAACCGAGCTCGCAGGCCAGGGCGTAACAGTCCTCATAAAGATCCCCCCAGGCGACGCCGGGGCGGGCGGTGGCCTTGAGACGGTCCTGAATTTTCACCATGTCCTCGTAGGCCCTGGTGAGCTGGTCGGAGAGACCGCCGATGCAGAGGATGCGGGTCTGATCGACGAGGTAACCGTCGAAGGCGCCGGCAAAATCGACGGTAATCGGTTCGTGAGCCTTGATCGTCTTGTAACTGGCCCCCTGGCCGATGGACGGATTGACGCCGATGCCGCCCAGAGGGGCGTCGAGAAAGGCCGGGGCGGCGCTGTCGGCGCCGGAGAAGATGTGGCCGTAGAAGAGTTCGGAATTGAAGCCGCGCATCCGGGTGATCCCCTGATGCCCCTGTTTTCGGGCGCAGAACTCGAGTTCGGCGGCGAGCTCCAGGTCGGTCATCCCCACCCGGATCACCTCCCTGGCCCGCTTGTAAACGCGGTCGACCTGCAGGGCGGCGTCCTTCATGATCTCGATCTCATACCGGGACTTGACCGAGCGCACCATGCGGATCAGCGAAGATGCGTCGGAAATCGCACAGCCATCGAGGACCTTCTGCAGCCGCTGGAAGAGAGCGACGGGGAGGACGTCGAGTTCCATCCCCGCACTCTTCGGCGTCGGGTAGCCGAAATCGGAGAGGATCCCGGGGAGGTCTTTGGGGCTCTTGAAAGGGAGGATCTCCTTGAGGCCGCACTCCATGCGCGCCCGGTCGAGGTCCTTGCGGACCAGGTAAAGGGGTTCGCCGGAGGCGGGGACGTAAAGAATCCCCTGCTGGATGGTGCCGGTGAAATAGAAGAGATCGGCGTTCTGCAGCATGAGGACGGCATCGAGCCCCTGCTGCTGCATGAGGTTCTGGAGTTTCTCGATGCGGGACTGCAGTTCGCTTCTCGGCGTGATGCGCATGGGTCCGGTTCTCCTTTGCGGTGCGAGGGGGAAATCAGGTTCAGGCCGTTTTTTCCGCCGCCGCCTCCTCAAGGCTCAGTTCGCTGATCGCCATCTCCCGCAGCTTGAATTTCTGGATCTTGCCGCTGGCGGTCATCGGGTATTCGTCGACAAATTTGACGTAGAAGGGGATTTTGTAATTGGCGATGCGGCCGCGGCAGAAGTCTTTGATCTCCTCCTCGGTGCAGGAGACCTTCTCCTTGATCTTGATCGCCGCCATCACCTGCTCGCCGTATTTCCGGTCGGGCACTCCGTAGACCTGGATATCGGCGACCTTGGGATGGGTGTAGAGAAATTCTTCGATTTCCCGGGGATAAATGTTCTCGCCGCCGCGGATGATCATGTTCTTGATGCGTCCGGTGATCTTGCAGTAGCCGTTGTCGTCCATCACCGCCAGGTCGCCGGTATGCAGCCACCCCTCGCCGTCGATGGCCCGGGCGGTGTCCTCGGGCATTTTGTAATACCCCTTCATCACATGGTAGCCGCGGGTGCAGAGTTCCCCCTGCTTTCCGGGAGGGAGGGTCCCGCCGGTTTCGATGTCGACGATTTTCACCTCGACATCGGGGAGGGCGCGGCCGACGGTGGCGACGCGCAGCTCGATGGGGTCGTCGGTGCGGGTCTGGGTGATCACCGGCGACGACTCGGTCTGTCCGTAGGCGATGGTGATCTCGGAGACATGCATGTCGCGGATGACCCGCTTCATGACCTCGATGGGACAGGGTGAACCGGCCATGATTCCGGTACGCAGCGAGGTGAGGTCGTATTTGCGGAAGGCCGGATGGTCGAGCTCGGCGATGAACATGGTGGGGACGCCGTGCACCGCCGTGCATTTCTCCGCTTCGATGGTCTTGAGTACCTCCTCGGGATTGAAGGTCACCACCGGCACCATGGCGGAGCCGTGGGTGACGCAGGCGAGGACGGCGAGGACGCAGCCGAAGCAGTGAAAGAAGGGGACGGGGATGCACAGGCGGTCGTTCTCGGTGAACTTCATGCACTCGCCGATGTTGTAGCCGTTGTTGATGAGGTTGTGGTGGGTGAGCATCACCCCCTTGGGAAAGCCGGTCGTCCCCGAGGTGTACTGCATATTGATGACCTCGTGCTCGTCAAGGGCCCCCTTGGCCGCCGCCAGGTCCTGATCGGAAACGGTGGCGCCGAGGATCTCGAGATCGCCGTAGGCGAGCATCCCCGCCGGCGGGGACGTTCCGAGATAAATCAGGTCCTTCAGACAGGGGAGTGCGGCGCTGGAGAGTTTGCCGGGAATCGAGTCCCCGAGGTCGGGGACCACGGTTCGGACGGTTTCCACATAGTCGGTGTCCTTGAACCCCTGAACCAGAAAGAGGGTCGTGGCATCGGACTGGCGCAGGACGTACTCGAGCTCCGACGACTTGTAGCTGGTGTTGACCGTGACGAGAACGGCGCCGATCTTCGCCGTGGCAAACTGGAGAACGACCCACTCGGGGACGTTGGTGGCCCAGATCGCCAGATTGTCCCCCTTCCGGACTCCGCGGGCGAGAAGGCCCTTGGCCACCCGGTCGCAGAGGGCGTCGAATTCCCGATAGCTGTAGCGCAGACCGCGATCGGGATAGACCAGGGCGTCGTTGTCGGGAAAACGGCGGGCGATGTCTTCGAGCATCCCGCCCAGGGTAAAGTGCAGCGTCTTGGCCATTGAGTCCTACCTCCTGCCGGGGATAAAAAGTTTAATACCGTCAAACAAAAATTTGAGATTGGTCAAATAGCTGTTTTTTAACCGCTTTTTGAATAACATGGGCGGGGTGTTTAGTCAAAGTAAAAACCGCCGCTCGTCACATTCCCCGCCGGGAGAAGCAAGGCAAGGGGCAAGCGGTTGTTGCCGACGGGATCGCAGATAGTATTCAATTATCTGAATTATAAAGATAACCCAAAAAACAGCAGGCGCGGCAAGGGGTGGCTTTTTTCTAGGCAAAGGGCTAATTCCCTTTTCCCCTTGAAGGACTTGGAAGGACCGACGGTGCTTTTCCACAGCGCTATGCACAAGGAACTGTGGACGCCCGCACTCCCCCCTTACTGAAGCTTTTCCGCGCGCAACACATCGGGGGTGACCATGCCTCCGGACATGATGATTTTCATCGCCTCTTCGACACCGAAAGCCGCCGGATAGACCTGGGATTCCTCGAGAAGGAGCACATAACCGGAGGTCGGATTGGGAGAGGTGGGGATAAAGACGGTGTAGTAGGGTTTGCCGGAGGCGGCCTTGACGCTGTTGGTGATGAAGGCGATGGAAAAGGAGCCGGCGCGGGGGAATTCCACATAAACGGCCTGACGGAAGGACCCGGTCCCCCCGCTGGAAAAGACGTTGATGATCTGTTTGGAGGAGGTGTAAATCGACTTGACCAGGGGGATGCGGGAAAAGAGCCGGTCCCAGAAGTCGACCATGCGGCGGCCGAGAACATTGGAGGCCACCACCCCGGCGAGATAGATCACGAGAAGTCCGGCCATCATCCCGGCGCCGGGGATATAAAGCCCCTCGCCGGAGAAAAAACCGACCCCCTTTTTGATGGAGGGAGCCAGGACCCCGTCGGCGAGACCGAAGAGGAAACGCAGAATGAAAATGGTGATCCCCACGGGGATGATCACCAGCAATCCGGTAATGAACTTCTTCTTCAGGTGACGTATCAACCGCCGGCCAAGCCCTGGTTTACCGCCATTTTCCATCGGATCGCTCACAAAACACTCCTCAGAGCCGCAGTGACAGGGGAATTCCCCGGGGCGGCGCATTTCGGAGGGCATTGTCGCATTTTAGCCCCAGGCTGTCCACAGACATTCCGGGGCACGGAGCTTCTGCTCCGTGCCCCGGGAGAAGAGCCGCCCGACCCTTCCCTGGCGCGGTCCCTCCTCACCGTCGCCGCATCCCGCATCCGCCGAAGAGGTATGAGCCGACTCCGGTCAATAGGCCGGCTGAAAGGGTGCGATCCCTTCTAACTGCGGAACATGGCACTGGCGGCAGTCGACCAGCCAGGGGTGGGGGGTCGGTGGCGCCCCCTCTTCGCCGTCCCGGTGGCAGGCCAGACAATCGGCACCACTGTCGGCTTCGGCGACTTCGTGGGGGATGAGCGGCGGGTTGGCCGTCGAACCGGGCGGCGGCGTCAGGGCGGGGGGTGCGCGGCAGGGGGCGCGGGGTGGCAGGCAAAGAGGAGGGCTGTTGTGGCGGCGGCGACGATGGTGAGGGCAGCTTTCTGCATAAAATGTCTCCTTTGATTTCAGGGTTTGCTGAAGGAAAGGGTCAGGGCCGCCACCGGACAGGTGCCGATGCAGGCGCCACAGCGGCTGCATTCGCCGCTCTTCACCCGGGTCGCCCCCTCCTCGAGGGGCGGGGCGAGGACCTCGGGGACAAAACAGACCTCCCGGCAGCGTCCGCAGTGGATGCAGCGCTCCCGGCGATAGGCGACCTTCAGCGGCGAGAATCGGCCGATCAGGGCATAGAAACCGCCGAGGGGGCAGAGGCTGCGGCACCAGAGACGCCGCACCAGCAGGAGCTCGGAGGCAACGATCAGGGCAAGGAGAATGACTTCGGCCCCCGGACCGAAACTCAGGGCGCGACCGGCAATTCCGATGGGAGAAAGGGTTTCGAAGACCGGCAGGCCAAGGAGGAGGCTCAACAGCAGCGTCAGGGCCAGCACCCCCCCTTTCCAGCCGAGGCGCCAGCGCGGCCGGTTGCGGCGCCCCGGCAGCCGTTCGGAGAGATCGGTGAGCAGACCGACGGGACAGACCCAGCCGCAGAAGGAGCGCCCGCCGAGGACCCCGTAGACCGCCAGGACCGAGGCGCTGCCGGCCAGCAAGGGGAAGGCCAGGGCGCCGGTCAGAAGGAGCACCTGCAGGGCGGCCAGGGGGTCGGAAAGGAGGATGCCGGAAAGAGAGGCGGAGCCGAGGTTCCCCTGAAAGCCTCTCCACCCCAAAACCGGCGAGGCGAGGAGGAGGAGCACGGCCACCTGCACGGTCCGGCGGCCGATGGCCCAGAAATTAACCCTCATACCAGCTCTCCGACGGGGGGTGCAGCGGACCGACGACAATCGCCGGACGCTCGAGGACGCAGGCCTCTTCGCAAATCCCGCAGCCGGTGCAGTGCTCCTTGTGCACCACCGGCTCGAAGATGGCATGCCGGCCGGTTTTGGCGTTGAGATAACTCTCGACGGTGATTGCCTTGTCGATCGCCGGGCAGACCCGGTAGCAGACCTCGCAGCGCAGCCCCTTGAGAGAGAGGCACTCCTGGCGTTCGACGATAACCGCCGTCCCCATGCGCGTCTTCAGCGCCTCCTTGAGCTCCGGGTCGAGCGCGCCGCTCGGACAGGCCCTGACGCAGGGGAGATCGGCGCAGAGCCGACAGGGGTTTTGGCGGGCGACAATCAGCGGGGTGCCGAGGGCCACCCCGGTTGCCAGACGCCCCATCTGCACCGCCTGATAGGGGCAGACATGGGCACAGCGCCCGCAGCGCAGGCATTTTTTGAGAAACTCGTCCTCGGCCACCGCTCCCGGCGGACGCAGCAGCCAGCCGTAGCCCGAGCCGGCCTTGAGAAGGAGCCAGAGCGCCCCGCCGCCGACCAGGGCCCCCCGGGCGCCGGGGCCCAGGGAGGATTTCTCTTCCGTCCGGCTCATCAGACCCTTTCAACCTTGACTGCGCACTTCTTGTAGTCCGGTTCCTTGGAGATCGGACACATGGCGTCGAGAGTCAGGGAATTAATCATCCGCTCCTCGTCGAAAAACGGCACGAAGACACTCCCTTTCCCCGGGATGCCCCGCCCGCCGACGCTCGCCTTGATCTGCAGTGTGCCGCGCCGGGTCGTCAGCCTGATGGCCTCGCCGTTCTTGATGCCGAGCCGGGCCGCATCTTCGGGATGAAGTTCGCAGAGCGCCTCGGGAACCGCCCGGTGGAGCTCCGGCACCCGCCGGGTCATGGTCCCGGTGTGCCAGTGTTCGAGGACGCGACCGGTGGAGAGCCAGAAGGGATAGTCGGCGTCGGGCACTTCGGCGGCCGGTTCAAAGGGACGGGCCCAGATCACCGCCCGGTGGTCTTCCTTCTTGTTCTTGTAGAAGTCGATCCCCTTCCCTTTCGGCACGTAGGGGTCGTACTCCTCGTTATAGCGCCACTTGACGCTCTTGCCGTCGACGTAGGGCCAGATCACCCCGCGCTCCTTCTGGTAGACCTCGTAGGGAGCCAGGTCCTTGCCGACACCGAGGGTGAAGCGGCGGTACTCCTCGAACAGGGAGTGGTGAATCGACCGATCGGCCGGGTAGTCGAAGAGGTGCCCCAACCCCATGCGCCTGGCGACCTCGACGATCTGCCACAGATCCTCCTTCGCCTCCCCGGGCGCGTCGGCCAGCTTGAACCAGTGCTGGGTGCGACGCTCGGCGTTGCCGAACATCCCCTCCTTTTCCACCCACATGGCCGTCGGCAGGATGAGATCGGCCACCTCGGTGGACCGGGTCGGGTAGACGTCGGAGACGACCACGAAACGTCCCGGCTTGCGCGCCCCCTTGCGGAAACGATCGACGTTGGGCGCCGCCTGGAAGGGGTTGTTGCACTGCACCCAGAGAAAACGGATATCGCCGCGGTCGAGCGCCCGCAGCATCTCGGTGGCATGGTACCCCGGCTTGGCCGGGATCTTCTCCACCGGCACCTTCCAGATCCCGGCGGCGATCGCCCGGTGCTCGGGGTTGGTCACCACCATGTCGGCCGGGAGGCGGTGGGCAAAGGTGCCGACCTCGCGGGCGGTGCCGCAGGCCGAGGGCTGGCCCGTGAGGCTGAAGGGCCCCTGGCCGGGCTGGGAGATCTTGCCGGTCAAAAGGTGAATGTTGTAGACCAGGTTGTTCACCCAGGTGCCGCGGGAGTGCTGGTTGAATCCCATGGTCCAGTAGGAGCAGACCTTGCGCTTCGGGTCGGCATAGAGCCTGGCCAACTCCTCGACGGTTCCGGCCGGGACGCCGGAAATCGCCTCGACCTTCTCCGGAGTGTAGTCCTTCAGAAATTCGGCGTACTCGGCAAAGTCGATCCCCACGGCCTCTTCCTTGAACTGGAAGTTGTCCTCGGTGCCGTAGCCGATATCCGTCTTCCCTTTTTTGAAGGTCACCTTTTCGGCGACGAAGGTCTTGTCGTAGAGCTTGTCGCGGACGATGACGTGGGCGATGCCGTTGGCCAGGGCCAGGTCGGACTGCGGCTGGAATTCGACGTACCGGTCGGCCTCCCTGGAGGTGCGGGTATAGCGGGTGGCCAGGTCGATGATCTGGACATCCGGATTCTTCACCCGGTTGGCGGTCATGCGCGAGAAGAGGATCGGGTGGCACTCGCTCATGTTGGCGCCCCAGAGGAAGAAGGTATCCCCCAGGTCGAGGTCGTCGTAATTCCCCATCGGTTCGTCGGAGCCGAAGGTGGTCATGAACCCGGTGACCGCACTGGCCATGCAGAAGCGGGCGTTGGGATCGAGGCTGTTGCTGCCGATGCCGCCCTTCATGAACTTGGCGGCGACGTACCCCTCCTGCACCGTCCACTGGCCGGAGCCGAACATGCCGACGGCCTGCGCCCCGTGATCGCGGATCGTTTCCTGCATCTTTTCGGCGATGAGATCGAGGGCCTGGTCCCAGCTGACAGGGACGAACTTGTCCCCCTGGCGCAGCAGGGGCCGGGTCAGCCGGTCGGGGGCGGAAAGGATCTTGGCGAGAAAATACCCCTTGATGCAGTTGAGTCCCCTGTTGACCGGCGCCGCCGCATCCCCCTTGGTGGCCACCACCTTGCCGTTTTTGGTCCCGACCAGGATGCCGCAACCGGTGCCGCAGAAGCGGCAGGGCGCCTTCCCCCAGGTCAGGCCGGCTTCGGCCGCTTCTGCCTGGCTGGCCAGAAGGGCGTTGACCGGGAATCCGGCCGCCGCCATGGCCGCCGCGGCGGCGGCCCCCTTGATCAGCTGACGTCTCTTGATATCCATTGCAGACTCCTTTCCATGTTCAAATAATCAGACATGAAGCTGTCGAAAACCTATTGATTTTACTCGGGACCGGAAAGATCTGTCCTCTGAGGGGAAGGGGGAACCTCGGCCATATCCTCGAAATTATGATAGGACAGGGACACACTCACCACGCCCGGCAAGTCGCCGATGGTCCGGACGAGGGCGTTTTCTCTCTCGAAATCGACCGCATCGAGCACCGCGACCAGAATGGTGCTGTTCGAAAGGGGCTGCAGTTCAACTTCCGCCATCGCCGCAAGACCGGCGACGACCCGGTCCCTTTGCTCCGGGTCGATCCGAATGACAATACCGCTGACGGGCATGAAAACCTCCTGGGTCCTGCGGGGGAACGTCCCCGGGCCGTAACTTCCTCTGTCTTGAACCTTCCGGGGCCGGCGCAGACCGGAGTTCATCCCCGAGGGCGCGTCGCCGGCCATACACCAATCTGTGATGCCAAGCCTAACGGACTTTGACCGTCCGGCAAGCCCGGCGTAACTCTTTCATCCCTATCCAAGGACCGTGCCATGGGGGAAAATGGCGTCTCAACCCACTGAAAAACAAAGGGAAGCCGCAAGGCTCCCCCCGTACACTCTTGAATTTTTCCGAAAATCTCTACCTCGATCGTACCCGGAAGGTAACAAGAGAGGGATTGCCGCTACCGAAAGGTAACTGTCCCGCCCGATAAGCTTTTTTCAAGGGGAAACAAAAGAGGGCCCGGCAAAATAGCCGGGCCCTCTTTTGTTTCTCGATACTCCCAAAATTACCAGGAAGGGTGAAGTGCCCGGGTTTTGATATATTCCCGGATGGCGCTGAGATCGTCCCCCTGCAGATCGAGAAACTGAAGACCCATCCCCGCCGGAAGAGCCGGATTGATGATTTTATCCGGATGGTTCACCCAGGCCACCCGCCCCTTGCAGACAATCTCCCTTTCCGGTTCGGGAAGGACAAACTCCAAACCGAGGGCGGTATGAGGGGGGAGGATGGTGTCGGTTTCGATGAAGATTCCGCCGGTACTGAGGTTGACGGCATAATTGGAGAGGAGATTCTGCTGAAAAATACCGTAGCGGATACTGAAACGGGCTTCGACGCGGGGAGCTGCCCTGTCGATGACCTGAAGGAAGCGGCGGGCGGTTTCGACAAAAAGGTGACGGTTGATCGGCTTGAGTAGGATGTCATCGCACCCCGCCTGACGGCACCGTTCCAGATCCTCAGGACGGCCGCCGTGAGTGACCATGACGACGGGGGTCTTCCCGAGGGCCGGGTGCGCCTTGATCTGCCGGCAGGCCTCGTCTCCGTCCATCTCCGGCATGTAAAGGTCCATGAAGACCAGACCGGGCCGGTGCTCCAGAACGAGATCGACGGCCTCCTTGCCGGTGCGGGCCGTCAGCAGGCGCACGGCCTCGCGCCGGAAGAAGGTCTTTTCCAGCTCGAGAAAGAGCTCCACATCGTCGGCCAGCAGTACGGTGATCTCGGACATCGGCAAATCTCCTCCCTGGAAGGAACCAGTGCAGTTCCTTTTACGCATTAATTAAGGCTGGCCCCTGTGCCCGGCCTGTTGACGATCCATGGCGCAGCCATCCAGCAGGTATTACCGGAAACGTACTTTCTTGACCTCGGCAAAATCGGCGATGGCTTCGGCCACCACCCCCCGCACATCGTCTCCGCATTGAGCAACCTGGAACTCGAAGCGAACTTCCTTGCAGAGTTTGTCCTTTTCAATCCCGAAGTTGAGAACGCGCAAATGTCGCTCGGCAAGAAAGACCTCCAACTTCTGACGTATGCCATGGCCGTCGTCACAGGTAACGTGGAGAGTTCGATACCGGTCCTTTTTCAGCATCAGCTCCACACGCTTGAGAAAAAGAAGGTTGCCGAGGGCCACGACGGTGACGATCAGCGCCGCCGAATAGAGACCGACACCGACGGCCATGCCGATTCCCGCCACCACCCACAGACAGGCGGCCGTGGTCAAACCGCGCACGGCATGCCCTTCCTTGATGATCGCCCCGGCGCCGAGGAAACCGATGCCGGTGACAATCTGGGCCGCGACCCGCCCCGGGTCGAGACGCACCACGCCGTCCGCAGACAGGTCGCCGAACTTGATGAAAAAATACTCGGAGACGATCATCATCAGACAGGAGCCGAGAGTGACCAGGAGATGGGTGCGAAAACCGGCGGGGCGGCCGTGAATCTCCCGCTCCAGGCCGATGAGACCGCCGAGGAGAGAGGCCAGGAGGAGCCGGCCGAGGATGCTCAGTTCGTAGCTGTTCTGCAGCTGATGCAGCCAATCCATGAATAAGATCCTTGAAAAATCTGTCAGACCATTCTGGCCGGAGAAAATATCTTGTAATAGGAGTATCGTCTGGCAGGCGCCTGTCGCCAGGCTCCTAGCGGGCGCAATCGGCAGGGTCACCCTTGAGCTTGGCCAGGGCATGGCCGAGCGCGGGGAAAACGACCTCGAGGTTCTCCCGGACGCCCTTCGGGCTCCCCGGTAAATTGATGATCAGGGTGGTCCGCCGCACCCCGGCCAGGGCACGGGAAATCATGGCGTGGGGCGTCTTGGCCATGCTGGCCATGCGCATCGCTTCGGCCATCCCCGGCACCTGGCGGTCGATGACGCGGGCCGTCGCCTCGGGAGTCAGGTCCCGCGGCGAGAGTCCCGTCCCGCCGGTGGTCAGGATCAGGTCGAGACCTTCCCGGTCGACCCACTCCACCAGGGTCCGGACGATGGTTTCCTGATCGTCGGGAATCACCAGGTAGCGCTCGACGCTCCCCAGCGGCGCAATCATTTCCCGAAGGATCCGACCGCTTTCGTCCTCGCGCTCCCCCCGGGCCCCCTTATCGGAGAGGGTCAGAACGCCGATCCGGTAAGGACCCCCGGCCGTCAAAGCGTCTCCTCCCCGCTGGCCGATTCCTCGGCCAGGACGATGACATCCCCCCGGGATACGGCTCCCCCCTTGAGGACAATGGCGAAAATCCCCTCCTTGGGCATCACGCAGTCACCGGCCTGATAGTAGATGGCGCAGCGCTCGTGGCAAATCTTTCCGATCTGGGTCACTTCAAGGAGGGCCGTTTCCCCCACCTTGAGGCGGGTGCCGATGGGAAGATGGCAGAGATCGATCCCCCGGGTGGTCAGATTTTCCGCAAAATCTCCGGGGCCGACATCGAGGCCGGCGGCCTTCATCTTGTCAATGCTCTCCATGGCCAGAAGACTTACCTGGCGGTGCCAGTCCCCGCCATGGCCGTCCCCCTCCAGCCCGTAATTTTCCACCAGTCGGCCGCTGCCGACGTCCTTCTTCCGCTCCCCCTTGCCGGGGCTGGTGCAAACGGCGATGATCTCCGCCCTGTTCATAAGTCCATCTCCTGATTCTTTTTCGTAAATAGCCCCCGATGCGGCAGGGAGCAGACCGGAACGGCTACCCTTTTTTCTTGTTTTTGTCGGCGAGCATTCGCCTGGCGTTGTTGACGAGCGCCTGGGCGACACCCCGGCTTTTGGCCAGATTCTTGAGATCCTTCTCGGTGAGAAACCCCATATAGCGCAGGGCCTTGGGGAGGGGGGTCCGAGGGTGCAGGACCAGGGCTCTCTTGATTTCGTACTGTTTGACCCACTCCCGCTCGAGGGTGATGAGCCGGATCAGTTCTTCGCTGGAGCTCTTGTTCTTGGCGATCATCAGCACCTCCCCCTCGGTGACCCGCGGGTTTTTCAGAACCGCCGAAGAGACGAGCTTGTTGGCGTCCTTGATGAAAATGTTGCGCCACTCCTTGTCGCCGGTCAAGGCCATCTTGATCTTTTCCGAAATTCCCATTTCGAGGGCCTGCTGGTATTTGGAGAGATTCACCTCTTCCTCGTCGACCGGCATCTCTTCGCTGTCGTCGGCGGCCTCATCACCGCTTTCTTCAGGCTCCCCGTCGGCGTCCGCCGCGTCCTCGGCCGATGCCGGCGAGGGGATGGCCGGCTCCAGGCGATCCTTCACGGCCCGGTCCGCCCGCGGATTGCCCAGGATGGCCGCCGCGATTTCCGGGGAATCCGGCTGGCGAAGAGCGAGGTGCGCCACCAGGGAGAGGACCCCCCCTTCGCCATGGGAGGCGACATGGACCAGGGTCTCGGTGGAAACGGCGGGGTTGGTGAGCAGGGGCTCCATGATGACGAGATCGCCGATCCGCGCCCGGGCGACGAAGTCGAGGAGCTGGGGATGAATTTCGCTGTTTTCCACGACGGGCGCCAGCTCCCCGGGGGGGATCTCCCGCAGGGTGGCGCCGGCCAGGCTTTTGATTTCCGTATCGGTGCCGTGGCTGAGGAAAAGGAGGGTCGTCAGCAGATCCTGCCCCTGGAGAGGGAGAGCCCCCCGGGCGGCATTCAGCTGCACCTCCCGCGGGGCTCCCTTGGTCACAATCCGCGCCACCTGCGGCGAAACCTTGAGGCGCACGGTCCTGGCGGTGGAAGTCATGATGGTCTCAGTGCCTCTGAACGATAAGAACGTCCAATCCTTTGGCCCGGGCCCGCTCGGCGGCCTGGCGGGCCGCCGCCATATCCGGGAAATCCCCGAAGGTGAGGATCGTCAACGGCAGGGGAATCTCCACATACTCCTCCTCGACCCGCAGCCCCTGCTGATAAAGATGGTCGGCAAAGCGGCGGGACTTGTCGAGATCGTAATAGGATCCGGCATAGACCCCCATCTGGTCTCCGGCCCGGACAAGAAAGGCGTCGGGAGCCAGTCCCTTTATTTCCTGGAGTTTGGCCCGGGCTTCGGCCGGAGCGTAGAGGCCGACCCGCAACCGGGTCATCTTCTCCGTCTTCTGCCCCGCTTCCAGGCGCGGCTCGAAACCGAGTTCGCGCACGGTCGCTTCCGCCTCGACGAGGTTCTCGTGCACCAGGAAGGCTCCCCCCTGGAGCACGTACTTGCCGGACGACGCGGGAGAAGCGGTAGAAGGGACGATCTCCGGTTTCGTCTTGACTTGCACTTCCCCCTGCGCCGCCGGGGCAGTCGCCGGGGCAGTCGCCGGGGCAGTCGCCGGGGCAGCCGTCGGTGCAGCCGCCGGGGCAGTCGCCGGGGCAGTGACCGGGGCAGTCGCCGGGGCAGTTGCCGGGGCAGTTGCCGGGGCAGTCGCCGGGGCAGCCGTCGGTGCAGCCGTCGGTGCAGCCGTCGGTGCGGCCGGTGAAACGTTCGCCGGTTCCACGACCGCCACTTTCTCCTGGCTCAGACTCTCCTCGACGACCCCTTTTTCCAGGGGTCGGACAGCGGATTCGACCGGGGGCGCGGGTGCGCCGGTTATTGTTGTTCCCGGTGCCGTCCGGACCGGTTCGGACGCCGGGGCGCTCGGCGCAACGGGGAGGGGAATCGGCTGTTTCTTGACGACCGGCGCCGGAGCCCGAACCACCGGCGCGGGTTCAGGAGTCAAGAAAAAATAGACTCCGGCCAGGCAGAGGACCAAAAGAAGAAGGACCAGGAGCAGGGGCCGTGACAGGGATCTCTTTTTTGTCTGCACGAAGGAAGAGTCGAAGGGATCGGCGTCCGCGTCCTTGCGGGACCCGGGGCCGTCGAACCCCCCGGTCATATCGAAGGAGTTCTCTTCCCCCTCTTCCTCAAAATGAAAATCATCCTTGTCCGCCATAATAAAACAGTCCTCCTTTTCGAGTATCGGTATTATTTTTGTCTACTCGGCCTTCTTCAACTCGCCGAGAATTTTTGCCGTCAGGTGCGGTGGCACCTCTTCGTAATGGGAAAACTCCATGGTGAACAGACCCCGGTCCGAGGTCATGGACCGCAGTTCGGGAGCGTACTTGAGAACTTCGGCCATGGGAACCTGAACGTTGATCACCTGGCGGTTGGCCTTGGGCTCCACCCCCAGGACCTTGCCGCGCCGCGAGTTCATGGCGCCGATGACGTCGCCGATGCAGTCGTCGGGGACGATGATTTCCATATGCATCACCGGCTCGAGGAGCACCGGTCCGGCCTGTTCCATCCCCTTCTTGAACCCCATGGAGCCGGCGATTTTGAAGGCCATCTCCGAGGAATCGACCGAATGGTGGGAACCGTCGAAAAGGGTCACCCGGACGTCGACGACGGGAAAGCCGGCCAGGGTTCCGCGCTGCATCGCCTCGGCCACCCCCTTTTCCACGGCGGGGATGTACTGGCGGGGGACGACGCCGCCGACAACCTTGTCGACGAACTCGAACCCGGCGCCGCGGGGGAGAGGCTCCAACTCGATCCACACGTCGGCGTACTGGCCGCGCCCGCCGGATTGTTTCTTGTATTTGCTCTGCAGCTTGGCGCGCCCCTTGATCGCCTCGCGATAGGGTACCTTGGGCTCCTTGAGCTCGACCTCGACGCCGTACTTGCGCTTGAGTTTTTCGACGGTGACCTCGAGATGCACCTGCCCCATCCCCGAAAGGATCTGTTCGTGGGTCTCCTCGTCCCGCAGAACCTGCAGGGTTGGGTCCTCTTCGATGAGCCGCTGAAGGGCGGAGTGGATCTTGTCCTCATCGTTTTTGCTGCGGGCCTGCAGGGCAAAGCTGATCACCGGCTTGAGCGGGAGCGGGCTTTCGAAGAGGATCGGCCGGGCGGCATCGCAAAGGGTATCGCCGGTCACCGTGACCTTGAGTTTGGGGACGGCAACAATGTCTCCGGCTACAGCCACATCGATCGCCTTGTGCTTCTTCCCCTCCACTTCGAAGAGTTGTCCGATGCGCTCTACGGTCTCCCGGTTGGGGTTGTAAACCATCGAATCGGATTTCAGCGTTCCCGAGTAGACGCGGAAGAGGGTCATCTTGCCGGTGTAGGGATCGCTGATCGTCTTGAAGACCATGGCGGAAAAGGGTTCGTCCTCGTCGGGGCGGCGTTCTTCGAGCTCGCCGCTTTTGGGATTGCTCCCCATCTGGGTCCCCTTGTCGAGGGGGGACGGCAGACAGTGGACGATGTACTCGAGAAGGGAGCGGACCCCGATATTGGCGAGAGCGCTGCCGCACAGAACCGGGGTGAAGGTCCCGGTCAACGTCCCCTCGCGCAGACCGTGGAGGATCTCCTCGGTGGAGAGGGTCTCCGTCTCCAGGTACTTCTCCATCAGTCCGTCGTCGGCATCGGCCACCGCTTCGAGGAGGAGGGTGCGCAGGCGTCCGGCATCCTCCAGGTATTCGGCGGGGATCTCCTCTTCACGGAAGGTTCCCTTGCCGTCGAAATCGAAGAAGCGCGCCTTCATGAAGACCAGGTCGATGATCCCGCGGAAATCTTCGGCGGCGCCGATCGGCATGTTGATCAGTACCGCACGGGTTCCGAGATTTTTCGACATGTCGTCGACGGCCTTGAGGAAGTCGGCGCTATCGCGGTCCATCTTGTTGACGAAGGCGATGAGCGGCACGGCAAACTCCTGGCACCACTCCCAGATCTTTTCGGTCTGGGCCTTGACCCCGGAGATGGCCGAGACGATCAGCACCGCTCCGCCGAGAATCCGCAGGCAGTTGCGGGTGTCATGGAGAAAATTGCTATAACCGGGGGTGTCGACGATATGCAGGCTGTGCCCCTTCCACTCGCAGTGGTGGAGGCTCGAATTGATGGTGATGTGGCGCTTGATCTCCTCCGGCTCGAAGTCCATGGTGGAGGTGCCGTCATCGACCCGGCCCAGGCGGTCGGTCATTCCGGTGTTGAAGAGGATCGCCTCGGTCAGCGAAGTCTTTCCGGCCCCGCCATGGGCCACAATTCCCAGGTTGCGCAACTTTGCCGTATCGTACTTGCCCATGGTCTCTCCTTTAATGTCCAGCCGAGTTGAGGAAGCACAAAGGATCAGGTACAGGAAACAACGAACCGAAAGGGCGCCGCAGGCGCCGGAGGAAGTTTCTTGAGCGGCCGGCGGCCCCGGGTCTCAGGGAGAAGGGCCTCACGGCAGCTTAACATCCGCCGGGGGGACTGTCAAAATCCCGACTTGTTCAGGGTGTAGATAAGTCTCAACCCCTCAAGGGTTAAAATCGGATCGACCGCGGCGATGGTCCGGGACGCCGGAGCGATCTGCCCGGCGAGGCCGCCGGTCGCCACCACCAGGGGATCTTCCTTCCCCTCCTGGATCATCCGCTCGACGATGCCGTCCACCAGCCCCACATAGCCGTAGAAGATCCCCGACTGGATGCTGTTCACGGTGTTCCTGGCGATCACCTGGGGGGGGCGGGAGAATTCGACCCGGGGGAGTTTGCTGGCCCGCTCGAAGAGGGCCTCGGAGGAGATCCCCAGTCCCGGCGCGATGGCGCCCCCCTGGTATTCGCCGCGCCCCGAGATGTAATCGAAGGTCGTCGCCGTGCCGAAATCGACGATGATGAGGCTGCGGTGGTATTTCTCATAAGCGGCGACGGCGTTGACGATCCGGTCGGCCCCCACTTCCCGCGGGTTGTCGTAATGGATCGGCATCCCGGTCTTGATCCCCGGTCCGACGACATAGGGTTTGCGCTTGAAGTAGTCGCCGCAGAGGTTTTCCAGGGTGTTGAGCATCGGCGGCACGACGCAGGAGATAATCACGTCAAGGATGTCGGTAAAATGGATATCGGAGAGCCTGAACAACTCGTGGATAAGAATGGCGTATTCGTCGACGGTCCTGTTCTTTTCCGTGGTGATCCGCCAGCTGCGGACGAGCTCTTTGCCGCGATACATGCCGAGAACGGTGTTGGTGTTGCCGACGTCGATGACCAGAAGCATAGGATGCGGCCCTATCGGATGGAATGAGGGGTTGAAGAGGGGTCGCCTGAGGGGGACGACAGGGGCCGGACATCCCCGGCAAGGACCCGCTCGAGGGTCCCGTCCGCCAGACGCAGCAGGAGGGCGCCGATGTCGTCGAGCCCTTCCACCACCCCGCGGACGACGCGATCCTGGAAATCGACCTCCACCGGCTTCCCGACGAGATCGAAGAATCCTTCCCAGGCAGCGATCACCGGGGAGAATCCTTCGCTCAGGCACTTTTGGTAAAGGGCGTCGAGATGGCGCAGCAGCGACTGGACAAAGGCCAGGCGGGAGACCGGCCCCCCCGTGTGGAGGCGAAGGGAGGTGGCGGGGTAGCGAAGGTCGGCAGGAAACTGGTGCGCCCCCATGTTGAGATTGACACCGATGCCGAGGATGACGTAACGGATCCCCTCGGTTTCGGCATTCATCTCGTTGAGCAGACCGGCGACCTTCTTCCCGTCCAGCAACACGTCGTTGGGCCACTTGACCCGGGGGCGCACTCCGGAGATCTCCTCGATGGCCCGGGCGACCGCCACGGCGGAAAGAAAGGTCAACTGGGGAGCCTGCCAGGGGGGGATCGGGGGGCGGAGCAGGACCGAGGCGTAGAGGTTAACACCGGGGGGAGAGACCCATTGCCGCCCCATGCGCCCCTTCCCGGCGGTCTGCCGGTCGGCGATGACCAGGGTCCCGTCGGCGCCCCCGGCGTCTCCGATCTGGCGGGCACGGGCGTTGGTCGAGTCGAGTTCGTCGAAATAGAGGATTTCCGAGCCGATGATCCCCGTGTCGAGCCCGGATTTGATTTCCGCCGGAATCAGGGTGTCGGGGGTCGATACCAGCCGGTACCCCCGGGAGGAGACGGCCTCGATGACGTAGCCCAACTCCCGCAGCAGTCCGATCTGCTTCCAGACCGCGGTGCGGGAGACACCGAGAGCCAGGCTGATCTCTTCTCCGGAGACGAAGGTCCCTGCCGTCTTGTGAAAGAGGCGGAGGATCTCCTCCCGCGGGCTTTTAGCGGTCATATTCGATCCGTGACGACAGAAGAATGGCTGCTACTGAAAAAGCATCGAGATATCCACCGCCCGAAAGGAGTGGGTCAGGGCGCCGACGGAGATGAAATTCACCCCGGTTTCGGCGATGGGGCGCACCGTTTCCAGGTTGACCCCTCCCGAGGCCTCCGTGAGAGCCCGGCCATCGATGAAGAGAACCGCCTCCCGCAGGGTATCCAGGTTCATATTGTCGAGAAGGATGATGTCGGCTCCTGCTGTCAGGGCCTCCTCCACCTGCTGAAGGTTTTCCGTTTCGATCTCGATCTTCAGGGTATGGGGGGCGCGACGGCGGGCGCGGTCGACGGCGGTGGCGATCCCCCCGGCCGCTGCGATATGATTTTCCTTGATCAGGACGCCGTCGTAGAGAGAGGTGCGATGGTTGCGCCCCCCCCCCATGCGTACCGAGTATTTTTCCAGTACGCGCAGCCCCGGAGTCGTCTTGCGGGTGTCGACGACGATCGCGCCGGTTCCGGCGACCGCCTCGACAAAACGGGAGGTCAGTGTGGCGATCCCGCTCATGCGCTGCAGCAGATTCAAGGCCACCCGCTCCCCCTGGAGCAGCTTGGCGGCATCCCCCTTCAGCCAGGCAAGTACCTCGCCGCGGCGGACCGGGCGGGCGTCTTCGGTCAACTTTTCAAAGGCCACGGCAGCGTCGAGGGTGAAAAAAACCCGCCGGGCCACGTCCAGGCCGGAAAGGACAAAATCCTCCTTGGCCACCAGCTCGGCCCGGGCCGACGTCCCCGGTTCCACCGTCGCCAGGGTGGTGATGTCACCGAGGCCGATATCCTCATGCAGGGCATTGGAAATGATTCGATCGATTTCAAACATGGTCAACTCCTGAGGGGCACTTGCCGGGGCGGATCTGGACGCCTAGCGCGCCGGCCGGCCCTGCCTAAGGTATTGAAAACGCTTTTTTATACCATAGCGCTCGCCGCCCCCGCAACCGAAAACCCGGACGAAAATTGCTTTTACTTTTTTGGGGTTTATGCTAGAAACGTCTCCGGAATTGCACATTACCCACAAAAGGGGCTTTATGAAGCAAAAACCGGGCAAAGCTGTCGTCTGTCCCAACTGTTTCGGCACTGGAATACGGGAAGTGCTGGGCACCGCAACCTCCCGCAACATCGTTCACGACGATTCGGCTCCCCCTTCCCTCCACAACGGCAAAGCAGCGACCGACAAACGCAAGGAGCTGGTCAAGCTCTTCTGCATCCACTGCGGACATGAACTGACACCCAAGGGGGGGCGGGCCTGAGGCCGCGTCCCCTTTTTCTCTCCCAAGGAGGTCTGTTGTGCGCCCACTCTTCGCCCTTGCCCTCTCCTTGACGACCCTCCTGGCTCTTGCCGGTTGCGTCAGCAAGGCGACGCACCAGCAAAAACTCTACGAACTCGACGAACTCAGCGCCGCTTTCAACGCCCTGGAAAGCGATTATTCGCGGCTGCAGAAAATCAAGGAAGGACTCGAGGCCCACATCGGCGACCTCAATACCCGGTACGGGGAGGCGATGGAGAGGTCTTCGGCCCTCCAGCAGGATCTCCTTCGCTGCCGAGCCGATGTCGGGCGCCTGGAGAAGGTCCTTTCGGCGCGCAGCGCCGAGGCCGGCGCCGCCATGAGCGAGATGCGCCAGGCCATCGACCGTCTCGAGGAAGAAAACCGCGACCTCGCCGGACAGGTCGAACTGGAGCGCATCGCCCGGGAGGCCCGCGTCGCGCAGATGAAGAGCACCTTCGACGAACTCGTCGACAAGATGGAAAACGAGATCGAACGGGGGGAGGTCACCATTTCCGAACTCCAGGGGCGACTCACCGTCAACATGGTGGAGCGGATCCTCTTCGACTCGGGGAAGGCCGAGGTCAAGACGGCCGGCCTCGAGGTCCTGCAGCGGGTCGGATCGATCCTCAAGGGGGTTCAGGACAAGGACATTCGCGTCGAAGGGCATACGGACAACATCCCGATCAGCGCGGCCCTGGCCAAAACCTTCCCGACCAACTGGGAGCTCTCCACCGCCCGGGCCACCGACGTGGTGCATTTTCTTCAGGAGAAGGTGGGGATCGACGGGCAACGGATCTCCGCCTGCGGTTTCAGTCAGTATCAGCCCGTGGCCGACAACGCCACCGCCCAGGGGCGCGCCCAGAACCGGCGCATCCAGATCGTTCTGGTCCCGTCGGAAAAAACCGTCGTCGAACCCCTGAAATAGCCGTTTTCCCCGCCTGCCTGGTCTCCCCGTCGCCGGCCCGCAAAGGGCCGGCGGCAGACAAAAATGCGGAACCCATCAAAATTACCTCTTTTTCTCCATTTCCTGATAGAATCGACCTATTAATCCACTCGGCTATCCCCAAAGCGTAATCAGGAGTTTTTCCCGATGGTAAGTCAACAAATACTGGTGGTCGATCATGCCAAGGACCGCCGCGACCATCTGCGCCGCCTGTTGACCGACAGGGGGATCGAAACGCTGGAAGCTTCAAGCTGCGAGGAAGGGCTGGCGATCGTCGCTGCCGTCCCGGTGAACCTTGTCCTGACGGAGACCGAACTCCCGGCCAAAAGCGGCCTCTACCTGCTGAAGAAGATCAAGGAGCACCGCCCCGACGTCGAGGTGATCCTCATCACCCACAACGCCTCCTCCTACAACGTCCTCCAGGCCCTGCGCAACGGCGCCTACGACTTCATCGTCCGGCCCATCGATACCGGCGAAATCCTCTACAATGCCCTGGATCGCGTCTTCAGCCACATCCAGCTGCGCCATGACAATGCGGCGCTGATCGCCGAACTGGAAAAGAACAATCTCGCACTGACCCGCAATCTGAAAATGATGAAAGCCTTAAACGACTCCATCGAACGGCTGGCGACCGCCATCGACATCGAAGACCTCTTCATGGAACTTTTGACCTCGGCCGTCGATGAAGTCCAGGCCCGGCGGGGTTTTCTCGCCCTTTTCGACCGCGCCACCGGAAGGCTCGCCCTCAAGGTCAGCCAGGGAATCCCCATTGCCCTGTGCCGTCAGTACGCCGGCGGCCTCCCCGAGGGGTTGACGACCGAGATCGCCCGCCAGGGGAAACCGGTGCTGGTGGCCGGCAACCTCCCGGAGCATCTCGACGCCCTGGCCGGTTCCACGGAAAAAAACGGACTCCTCGAACTTCCCGGCCTGCTGGCGGCGCCGCTCCTCCTGAAAAAACGCGTGGTCGGTATAGTCGTCCTTTCCGGGCACGGCAGCAGCCAGCGTTTCGGCGAGCAGGAGCTTCACTTCCTGATCCAGCTCTCCCACCACGCCGCCCTGGCCCTGGAAAAGGCCGGGATCATACACAATCTCAAACGCGGCAAAAGTCAGCCGTCCGCCGGCGCCTGACCCCCCTTCCCGCAGTTTCTGCCCAGACAAAAAGGCCACCACTCCGGTTTCGATCCGGAGGGTGGCCTTTCTTTGTTTCTGGCGGAACGGGGTGCAAAAGGAAAAGACGGGGAGCCTGTCGACAGGCTAGGAAGCGGCCGCCTTGCGCGACCCCGCCTCCCGACCGAGGGCGGCCCGGATGCGCCCGGCGATTCCGGCGGCATCGAGCCCGTAAAGAGCGCGCAACGCGCTCTGACTCCCCTGTTCGACAAACCGGTCCGGCAGACCGATCATCAGCATGCGCGGCGCCACCCCCTCCTCGGCCAGCAGTTCCATGACCGCCGAACCGAATCCCCCCTGGAGAACGTTTTCTTCCACGGTGACGACAAAACCGCTGCGGCGCGCTTCGGCGGCGATCAGGTCCCGGTCGAGGGGCTTGATGAAAAGGGGATCGACCACCGTCAGAAAGAGGCCTTCCCCCTCCAGCGTCCGGGCGGCTTCCATGGCCGCGGCGACGGTGGTCCCGGCGGCAAAGATCACTCCGTCCTCCCCGTCGCGCAATTTTTCCCCGATCCCCACCGGCAGCGGCTCCGCCGCTCCTTCAAGAAGAAGGCCGAGGGCGTCACCCCGGGGATAGCGATAGGCAAAGGGGCCGTCATAATCCACAGCCGTCGCCATCGCCCGACGCAAAACCGCCTCATCGCGGGGCGCCATAAAGACGAGATTGGGGATTGGGCGCAGAAAGGAGTAGTCAAAAACGCCGTGGTGAGTCGGACCGTCGGCGCCGACCAGTCCTCCCCGATCGAGGGCGAAGGTCACCGGAAGGTTCTGCAGGCAGACGTCATGCAGAACGTTGTCGAAGGCGCGCTGCAGAAAGGTCGAATAGATAGCGACGACGGGACGCATCCCCCGACAGGCCAGCCCGGCGGCAAAGGTCACGGCATGCTGCTCGGCGATGCCGACGTCGTAAAAACGCCCGGGAAAGCGCTCGGCGAAAAGCTTGAGACCGGTCCCCTCGGCCATGGCGGCGGTGATCGCCACCACCCGTTCGTCCTTTTCGGCCAGCTCGACCAGGGTGCGCCCGAAGACGGCCGTGTAGCTGAGCCCCCCTTTCACGCCCAAAACCTGGCCGGTCGGGCGATCGAAGGGCCCGACGCCGTGAAAGAGGGCGGGGTTCTCCTCGGCCGGAGGATAGCCCTTCCCCTTTTTGGTCACGACGTGTATCAGGGTCGGTCCCCGGAGGCGGGAGACGTTCTGCAACGTTTCGATCAACTCCTCGAGGCGGTGCCCGTCGATGGGGCCGACGTAGTTGAAACCGAAGGCCTCGAAGAGCATGCCGGGCGTCAGAAAGCTCTTCAGGGAATCCTCGGCCCGCCGGGCCAGATTGAGGAGGTCCTTGCCGAAGCGGGGGAGGTTGACGAGAAACTGCTCCGTCTCCTTTTTGAAGCGGACGACGAAATCGGAGGTCATTTTGCGGCTGAGAAAGGAGGAGAGCGCGCCGACGTTGGGTGAGATCGACATTTCGTTGTCGTTGAGGACGACGATCAGGTCCTTTTTAAGATGACCGGCCTGATTGAGCCCTTCGAAGGCCAGGCCCGAAGTCAGGGACCCGTCGCCGATGACCGCCACCACCTTCTCCTTCCCTCCCAGGGTGTCGCGGGCGGCGGCCATCCCGAGGGCGGCGGAGATGGAGGTGCTGGAATGCCCGACATCGAAGGCGTCGTGGGGGCTCTCCTCCCGTTTGGGAAAGCCGCTGAGGCCGCCGAACTGACGCAGGGTAGCGAACCGGTCGAGGCGTCCGGTGAGCAGCTTGTGGGCGTAGGCCTGGTGACCGACATCCCAGACGATCTTGTCGACGGGGGTATCGAAAACCCTGTGGAGGGCAATGGTCAGTTCGACAACCCCCAGGGAACTCGCCAGATGACCGCCGGTTTGGGCGACCGTCTCGAGGATCGCCTCGCGGATTTCGCCCGCCAGCTCCTCGAGCTGGGAGAGGGTCAATCCCTTGAGATCGGCAGGCGAAGCGAGATTTTTCAGATAAATCATGGGTGAACGATCCTTTGTCCCTTTAGGAGGAGCGGTCGACGATATAGTGGGCGATGCGCCGCAGGGGCTCGGCGCCTTCGCCCAGCGGGGCGAGGGCCGCCACGGCCAGATCGCGCAGCTCGCGGGCCCGGAGCCGGGCTCCTTCGAGGCCGAGAAGAGCGACGTAGGTCGCCTTCCCCCGGGCCAGGTCACTCCCCACGTCCTTGCCGAGAACCTCCTGGTCGCCGACGACGTCGAGGATGTCGTCGGTCAGCTGGAAGGCGAGGCCGGAGGCCTCGCCGTAACGGGTCAGCGCCGCCAGGGCCGCTTCACTCCCGCCGCCGAGGAGGGCGCCGGTCTGAATCGACGCCAGGATCAGCGCCCCGGTCTTGTGGGTGTGGATGTATTCGAGGGTCGGCAGGTCGACCTCCGTCCCCTCCGATTCCATGTCGACCACCTGGCCGGCGACCATCCCCAGAGAACCGGCGCAACGACCGATGAGGTGGATGACCCGGAGCAGGGTTTCGGCGGGAACCCCGCGGTTGGACTCGGGGTTGCTCAGCAGGATAAAGGCCTCGGTGAGGAGGGCGTCGCCGGCGAGAATGGCGTTTGCCTCCCCGAACACCCTGTGGTTGGTCGGCCGGCCGCGGCGAAAGTCGTCATCGTCCATCGCCGGCAGGTCATCGTGAATCAGGGAATAGGCATGCACCATCTCCATGGCGCAGGCGGCGGGAAGAACCTTCGCCACGTCCCCGCCCACAGCCTCGCAGGCGGCGATCATCAGGATCGGCCGGATCCGCTTCCCACCGGCGAAGACCGAATAGCGCATCGCCTTGTGCAGCGACGCCGGAAGGGTGTCTTCCTTCGGCAGACAGGCGTCGAGAAGCCGGTCGACGCGCGACAGACGCTCTTCAAAATAGTTTTTCAGATCCATGCCGCTCCCTGCTAAACCCCGTCAAGAGGTTCTTCATGCAGTCTCCCGTCCTGATCCTTGAGAAGCTGCTCGACACGAAATTCGACGCCCTTGAGGAGCTTCTGGCAGGAGGCGGCGCTCTTGACCCCCCGCTCGAAGCAGGTCAGGGACTCCTCGAGGGAGAGCTCGCCGCTTTCGAGGCGTGCCACCGCGTCCTCCAGGTCCCGCAGGACGATTTCGAACGATTCTTTTTTTGCCATTGCCGGTCCTTTACTTGGATGTTGCTCAGATTATTGCCCCCCGGAAGGGGTGAGTCAAGGCTTTTCCCCGAGGGGGAGGTCGACCAGGGAGAGGGGATCGACCCGGGCTCCCCGCAGCTTTACCCCCCAGTGAAGGTGGGGCCCCGTGGAACGCCCGCTGCTGCCGACCCGACCGAGGAGCGCCGACCGGGACAGCCGGTCTCCCGGGCGGCAGAGGATTTCTTCGAGATGGGCATAGAGGGAAAAGAGCCCCTCGCCGTGGTCGAGAACCACCGTGCGACCGGTGTAGTAAAGATCGCCGACAAAAGCCACCTGGGCTGCGGCAGGCGCCCGGACGGCCGTCCCCCGCGGGCTGCGGAAATCGACCCCCCCATGGGGGGACCTCGGCTCGCCGTTGAGAATGCGGCGCACCCCGAAGGGGCTGCCGAGAGGGTCGAATACGGGGAGGAGAAACGCCTCGGGGAGAAACCCAGGACGCGTGCCGGCAAAGAGTTCGGCCAGCAGCCGGCTCTCCTCCCTGATCCGTTGCCGGGTGGCCGGATTTCGGGGTGTGACCATCTCCGGCGGGAGGGTCAGGCGCTCTTCCGGCCGCCGGATCCGCTGCACCCGGAGGGTGACCTCGGCAATATCAGTGCGCCCCCGGCGGTCGGTGAGAGCAACGACAACGGGGAAATCCCCCGGCTCCGCCTCCAGGTCGACGCCGACAACGGCCGTGGCTCCGTCGGCACCGGGAGTCAGATAAAAGCTCTGGCCGTTGAAACGGCCGACGGCGACCGCCGGCGGTTCCCCCTCCCAGCGCAACAGAGCCGCACCGCCTGCGGCAATGACCGCAGGGGTCACCGACAATCCGGCAGCAGGAGCTTCCCCGCAGAAGAGGAGGAGCAGCAGAAGGGACAGGCCGAGTTTCATCCCTTCTCCTCCACCCGGGCGCCGACCTCACCCCGGGCGAAGCGGATCCGCAGCCGGTCGCCGACGGAAAGGGCGGCGGCGTCCCGCACCGCCCGGCCGTCCTTTTCGACGATGGCATACCCCCTCGCCAGGGTGCGCAGCGGCGAAAAAGCGTCGAGCTTTCCGGAAAGAGTGCCGACCTCCCTCTTCGCCTCAAGAAGGATGGCGTCCATCCCCTGCTTCATACGCCGTTCGAGGGCTTCGTAGCGCTGACGCGACAGGGCCTGCTCCCCCCGGGGGGACCGGAGGCGACGGTTCAACCCCGCAACCCGCTCCCGAAGGAGTTCGAGGCGCCCGCGCATCTGGGCCGCCAGGCGCAACACCAGATGGTCCAGGTGCCCCTCCAGTTCAAGGCGGCTTCGGGCCACCAGTTCGGCGGCGGCACTCGGCGTCGCCGCCCGCAGGTCGGCGACGAAGTCGGATATGGTGAAATCGACCTCATGTCCGACGGCGGAGATCACCGGAATCCTTGAGGCATGGATGGCCCGGGCGACGATCTCCTCGTTGAAGGCCCAGAGGTCCTCGAGAGACCCCCCTCCCCGACCGACGATGAGGACATCGGCGCCTCCGTGGCGGTTGAGATCGGCGATGGCCGCGGCGATTTCCGCCGCCGCCCCTTCCCCCTGCACCCGCACCGGACGGAGCAGGACCCTCACCCCGGCGGCCCGGCGCTGCAGGACATGGAGGATGTCGTGAATGGCGGCACCGGTGGCGGAGGTCACCA
Organism: Desulfuromonas soudanensis; assembly: GCF_001278055.1. Lineage (NCBI taxonomy): Bacteria > Pseudomonadati > Thermodesulfobacteriota > Desulfuromonadia > Desulfuromonadales > Desulfuromonadaceae > Desulfuromonas > Desulfuromonas soudanensis. The sequence goes on from NZ_CP010802.1 coordinate 2,620,601, forward strand.
CCCCGATGGTGACTGGAAAGGGGGGGAGAGGGCGCTTCCTCCCGGCATCGAAGAGCCCCTCGGCGGCGAGCCTGGCCTTGAGCTGCTCGAAGGCCAGCTGCAGGGAGCCGACCCCGCGGGGCTCGAGGCTCTCCACCACCAGCTGCAGTTCCCCCCGCTGGGTGTACAGGGAGACCCGGCCGCTGCAGACCACGCTCATCCCGTCTTCGGGGCGAAAGGGGAGGAGACGCAGATGGGAACGGAACATGACGGCGCGAATCTGGCTGGAGGCATCCTTGAGGGAGAAGTAGGCATGCCCCGAGGCGGGGGTGGAATAGTTGGAGAGTTCCCCCTCGACCCAGACCTGGACGAAATTGTCCTCGACCAGCTCCTTGAGGAGGGCATTGAGCCTGGAGACGGTCAGGATGCGGTTTGGTTCGGCCATGGGGTCACCACCATATCTTGGGGTTTAAAATTGACAAATCGGGGCAATTCCCCTATATATGGTAAATTCACCTGAGCCAAAGGATCTTTCATGGCACATCCGTACGTGGTTACTATTTCCAGCGAAAAAGGGGGGGTGGGCAAGACGACCCTGGCCACCAATCTGGCCATCTACCTCAAGGCCCTCAATGAGGAGCTGCCGGTCACGCTTCTGAGCTTCGACAACCACTTTACCGTCGACCGGATGTTCCGCATCGGTCGTACCCAGGGGCGCGGCGACGTCGCCGACCTGATGAACGGTCGCGCCGCCGAGGAAATAATCGAAATCGGCCAGTACGGAGTTCAGTTCATCCCCTCGAGCAAAAATCTCCACCAGATCCGCGACCGGATCAAAAACTCCGACGTCCTGGCCCGGGTCCTGGCCGCCTCGGCGCTGGAAGGGATCGTCATCATCGACACCCGCCCCGACCTCGACGTCTACACCCAAAACGCCCTCTTTGCCGCCGACCGGGTGATCGTCCCGGTAAAGGACGCGCCGTCCCTGGAGAACTGCCGCAACCTCTACGACTTTTTCGACAGCCAGCAGCTCTCGCGGCGGCCGTTGCGCATCCTCCCCTGCCTGGTCGATACCCGCATCCGTTTTGACGGCCCCTTCAAGGATACCTATCAGCTTCTCAAGGGGTACGCCATCAACCGGGGATATCGCTGCATGGAGGGGTTCGTGGCCAAGAGTCCCAAGGTCGAATCCCTGAGCACCAACCCCGAGGGTAAGATCTACCCTGTGCTCACCCACGGCCGGGGAACCGACGTCCATGTCCAGTTCACCCATCTCGCCCGGCAGATCTACCTGGAGGTCATCAAGGAGCCGGAGAGGCGCCTGGGCCAGGTTCAAAGGGAAGAAGAGCAGGCCGTAACCTGCCGCAGCGACGCCTTCGTCGCCCGGCGGCTGCGGCTTGAGTCCGACTGCCCGCTCTGCGGCAAACAACTGGTCGAAGCGCAGGGAATCATCAACGCCGGCTATTACTGGGAAACCTCCGACCAGGCCCTCTGCGGCTACCTGGACGATGAATGCTTCTCCGAGGCGGTCTTTCGCCATTTCTACCGTTCAAAGCGTGAGATCGGCACCACGGACCCGCTGCGGGAGCTGTTTCGTGAATCGGCCCAGCGATCCTACTTTGTCCTGCGCCGGGGGGCGAGTACGGTCAATTTCCACCGCCAGCAGCTCGCCTTTTACCGCTTCGACGAAGAGGGGCTCGAGGTGTCCTGCAAGATCATCGATCTCAAGGACCTCGAATCCTCTCCGGGGGTGGCGAAACAGGGGCTCACCGCCCTGCTGGCCCGCACCCTGATCGAAGGCGATGGGCTTCTCGGCGATCGTTTTCTCCTGATCCGCCGCGTCGGCTCGGACCTCCCCGAAGAAATCCTCTATGACGATCTGCACCAACCGTTTCTCGGCGCCGCCGTCCGCATCGCGTCCCAGTTGCCCTGAGCCTTCTCCTTTAGCGAACCAGTAATCGGGAGGCAGGGACCAGTTCGACCCCCTCCCGTCGGAATATCCCCGCCTCGCGGCGCAGCGCCTCCAGGGTTTCGGGGTGGGGATGGCAGATTCCCACCGCCGTCCCCTGTGCCTTGGCCAGCCGCACCAGCCTCCGAATCTCGACGACAATTGCCTCGACATCCTGGACGTTGTCGAGAAAAACGTCCCGTCCGGCGGCCGGCAACCCCGCTCGCCGAGCTTCGTCGTAGGCGACGGAGTGCGCCGAGGTGCGGCTGTCGACGAAAAACAACCCCTCCCCCTTCATGACCTGCATAACGGCCGCCATCCCGGGACGATTTTCGGTAAAACGCGACCCCATGTGATTATTGCCGCCGACGGCGTAGGGAACCCTCTCCAGAAACCCATGAAAACGCCGATGGATCTCCTCCGCAGACATCCCGACCAGGAGGGCATCGCGCCCGGGGTTTGTTGCGGGGTAGCTCAGGGGCTCCATGGGGATGTGTACCATGACCTCCCGCTGGTAACGATGCGCCAGGGTGGCCACCCGCGAGGCGTTCTCGGTTCCCGGGAGAACGGCAAAGGTCAGCTCGAGATCCATGCCGGCCAGGGTCCGGGCCGTCTCCAAGTCGCGGCCGAGATCGTCGATGATGATCGCCAGGCGCGGCCTCTTGCCGGCAGGTTCCAGCGGCGGCGGAAGCCGAAACTGCAGGAGAAAGGGGAGGGTCTCCCCCCGGTGGATGGCGACCTCCCCCTGCTGCCGACGGATCTCGAGGCGGATATCGGCGGATATCTGCTGCAGCCGGCGATCGAGGTTGTCCAGAAGGGGGGCCGCCGGGAAGTCGGCGACGACGACAAACCGCGTCCGGCCCCCCTCGGCGATGATTTCCAGCCCCTCCATGGAAGCGCCGCTGCGCAGCAGGGCACTTTCAATTTCCACCCGCATCGCCTCGAGAATCACGCTCTCGGCCACGGGGACAACCTTTGCCGGCGGCGGGAGGAGACGGCTGCGGAGCTGTCCCAGAAAGACCAGGGCGCCGATGAGAAAAACCAGGAGAAACAGAAGTGCCAGTCCCACCTTGAGGTGCTGGTTTGCCGATTTTTTGGAGACGGGGCGTTTCTTGCCGCGTGTTTTTTTTCTCGGAGGCATGAATTACGATTCTTTTCCCGTTGAAGGTTCTCCGGCTCCGTCCCGTCAATTCCGGAGGAAGGGGGGAGAATGAAGAGCGAAAAAAAGGGGGACCGGCGGCCCCCCCGTATCTCGCCGAGCGATGGTCGAATCAGGCGGCCCGGCCCGCCAGCCCCTGGAAAATCTGCCATCCCTTGAGGAGGTCGAGGGCCCGCATCAACTGATAGTCGGTCAAATCGGCCTCGCCGAGGTTGAATTTCCTGTCCGTCGGTGGGAGCGGCTCCTTCACCGGGGCGCCCTTCGATTCGAAGTGGTTTTTCAGATCTTTTTCCCGGAATTGACTCCCCTCGGGGAGCTCCTGAACCTCCACAGGGTGAACGACGATATCGGGAACGATCCCCAGAGCCTGGATGGAGCGCCCCCTGGGGGTGAAATAACGGGCGGTGGTCAGGCGCAGCCCCGAATCGTCGCTCAAGGGGATGATGGTCTGTACCGATCCCTTGCCGAAGCTCTGGGTCCCCATGATCACGGCGCGCCCGTGGTCCTGGAGAGCGCCGGCGACGATTTCCGAGGCGCTGGCGCTGCCGCCATTGATCAGGACGACGATCGGGAAATCGGGTTCGGTTCCTCTCTGATGGGCGGTGAATTTCATCCGGCTCCCCTCCTCGCGCCCCTCGGTGTAGACGATGAGTCCGCTGGAGAGGAAGGTGTCGGAGACCTGAACGGCCTGGTCGAGGAGTCCGCCGGGGTTGTTGCGCAGGTCGAGGACCAGACCCCGGAGACTCCCGCCGTTCTCTTCGTTCAGGGCCTTGAGGGCCGCATGGAGATCTGCGGTGGTCTGTTCCTGAAACTGGGAAATCCGCAGATAGCCGAACCCGTCTTCGAGGGTCCGGGCCTTGATGCTTTTGACTTTGATGATTTCCCGGGTCAGGGTGAACACCTTCGGTTTGTCCAGGGATTGGCGCATCACGGTAATCGAAATTTCCGTCCCCTGGGGGCCGCGCATCAGCTTGACCGCCTCCATGATGGACATATCCTTGGTGAAGCGGTCTTCGATCTTGAGGATCTGGTCTCCGGCCTGCAGCCCGCTGCGGGCGGCGGGGGTATCCTCGATGGGGGAGACGATGGTCAGGATGCCGTCCCGGACGGTGATTTCGATGCCGAGGCCGCCGAATTCGCCCTTGGTTTCGATCTTCATCTCCCGGTAGACGTCGGGAGGCATGAAGGAGGAATGGGGATCGAGGGCCGCGAGCATGCCGTTGATCGCCCCGTAGACCAGGTCCTTCATCTTCACTTCCTCGACATAACTCCGGCGCACGATGGAGAGGACATCGGTAAAGAGCTGCAGTTCCTCATACCGGGTCGGGGCCTCGGCAAAGGCAATGCGGTTGGCGCGACCGGTCGACATCCAGCCGGCGAAAACTAGTGCCAGCAGCAGAAGCAGCACGGTCGTGCGCTTTCCTTTCCCCATCGCAACTCTCCTCATGGCATTGATGTCTCACCCCCCGGCAGGGGTGATTAAAGGGGGCGGAGCCACCTCGCCGGATCGACAGGAGTTCCACCCTGTCTGATTTCAAAATAGAGAACAGCCCCCTCGGGAGCGGTAAAGCCCAACGGCTCCCCCGCGGCCACGCGATCGCCGACCTTTTTGTTCAGGCGCGCCGCCTGGGCGTAGAGAGTGAAATAGCTGTCGCCGTGATCGACGATGAGGAGGTTGCCGTATCCCTTGAACCAGCTGGCAAAGACGACTTCCCCCTGCCAGACAGCGTTCACCGGTTTTTCGCCGCTGACGGCAATCTCGAGCCCCTTGCTGTCATACAGGGTCCCCAGGTCCGGATGACGCCAGGTGCCGAAACCGACCTTGACCTGTCCCTTGGCCGGCCAGGGCAACTTCCCCTTCTGTCCCTGGAAAACACCAGGCTTTCCAGTATACTCCCGGGCCTGACCCGTTTCAAGATTTTTGACCAGGGCCGTCAACCGCTCCGCCCTTTCCCTCAGGTCGTCAAGGGCCCTGGCGAGGGCCTTCCGGTCGCGGCGCACCTCCGTCAGAAGGGTGGCCTTGCGTTGAAGGGCCTGACGCAGGTTCTCCTGGTCGGCCCGCCGGGCCTCGAGAGCGGCCTGCTGATCCTGGCGCAGTTCCGCCAACTGTCTCTGGGCGGTTTCGAGGGCGGCCTGCTGGCGGCGGTATTCGGCCAGGAGGAGACGGTCCCGGCGCACGATCCGCCCGAGATAGTCGTAATCTTCAGCCATTTCGGCGGGGGTCGCCGAGGCAAAGAGAACCCTCAGCAGTCCGACCTCTCCCCCCTTGTAGAGGGATACAAGACGCCTGCGAACGCGTTTTTCAGCGGTTTCCGCACCCTGGTGGACCTCGCGGAGCCGTTCCTCTCCCGCCCGGACCTGTTCATCGAGAAGCTTAATGTGCCCGCTGATTTTACCGACCCGCCGGCGGGTTGCCTCGAGTTCATCGTCGACGATCTTCAATTCGTCGACCAGAGAGCGCTCGGCGCTCCTCTTTTTTTCGAGGTTCCGGGTCGTCTGGCGGATCTGCTGGTCCAGCTCCTTGAGGCTCTTGCGACTCTGGGTCAGGTCCTCTCCCTGTGCCGGCAGGGCGACGGCGAGAAGAAGGAAAAGTCCCGACCACAACGGCCGCCACGGCCGATATCCTTTGCCCCCGGTCACCGCTCTAAACCCGCACGAACTTGCGCAGGGCCACCAGGCTTCCGACGAAGCCGAGAGCGGTTCCGGCGGCAATCAAAAGAACCTGATCGTTTACGGGGAGAAAGACGATCCTGCTCACTCCCGAGGCCAGCAGCAGCGAGGAGAGTCCGCGCTGCAAAAAGAGTTGAAAGAGGCCATAGGAAAAGCCGAGTGCGACGAGTCCGCCGAGAGCCCCCTGCAGAGCCCCTTCGAGGAGAAAGGGAATCTTGATGAAGAGGGGGGTGCCGCCGACCAGAACCATGATTTCCAGTTCTTCGCGACGGGCGTAGAGGGTCAGCTTGATGGTGTTGGAGACAATGAAGAGGGCGGCAAAGAGGAGGAATCCGCCGAGAACGAGTCCGGAAAACCGCAGCAGATCGAGAAAGGATTCGAAACGTTCCAGCCAGTCCTGGCCGTAGCGCAGATCGCCGAGACCCTGGTGTCCCCTGAGGTGTTCGACGACCCTTGCGACCCCCTGACGGTTGCGATAGTCCTCCTTCAGGGCGATCTCCAGCGAGGCGGGAAGGATATCCTTGTCGAGTCCGTCGAGAAGATCGCTGTCGGCGCCGAGGCGCTTGCCAAAGGCCTCGAAGGCCTCGCTGCGGCTGACGAAGGAGACGCCTTCCACCTCGGGGAGGCGGGCAATTTCGTCGATCCACCCCTTGAGAACCTCTTCCTGCGGGACCTGGTCGAGATAGGCGACCACCTGAACCTCCTGGCTCCAGTGGCGGGTCACCTGCTGCACGTTGAGGACGATGATGGCGAAAAAGGCCATGATGGCCAGGGAGACGGCCACGGTGCCGATGGCGGCGGTGCAGAGGAAGGGGCTCTGGCGCATATTGCGCAGGGCTCTTCTCAGAAAATAAAGAAGACGTTCGAACACGGAAGAGACCTCAAGAAATTAAGGTGAAAGGGAGCGGGAACGACGGGATCGACGGGACGCTCAGGGCGTGCGGTCGTCGACGAGCCGCCCGCCGTCCAGGGAGACGACGCGCCGGGGAAAGCGGCGGATCATCTCCCGGTCGTGGGTGGCCAGAACGACCGTGGTCCCACGGGCGTTGGCCCCCTTGAAGAGTTCCATGATTTCCATGGTCACCTCGGGGTCCAGGTTGCCGGTCGGCTCGTCGGCCAGCAGAATCAGGGGATCGACCACCAGCGCCCGGGCGATGGCAACCCGCTGCTGTTCGCCGCCGGAGAGTTCCAGGGGATGGCGCTGCAGCTTGTGCTCGAGACCGACCATCTTCAGGGTCTGATAGACCTTTTTACTGACCTCGTAGCGCTTTTTCCCCTGCACCTCGAGGGGGAAGGCGACGTTTTCAAAGACGGTCCGGCTGTTGAGGAGTTTGAAGTCCTGGAAGACCACTCCGAGACGGCGGCGGAGGCGGGGGATCTTGAGGGGGCCCATGCGGGTGATGTTGAGCCCGTCGATGAGAATCTGCCCCCGGCTCGGCTTTTCCGCGCAGTAGAGGAGCTTGAGAAGGGTCGACTTGCCGGCCCCGGAAGGTCCGGTCAGATAGACGAAATCCCCCTTGGGAATCTTCAGGGTGATGTCGTTGAGCGCCGAGGACTCCTTCTGGTAGGCCTTGCAGACATTATAGATCTGGATCATCGCCCTACCATTCGTTATAGGGGATGCCGTTGAGACCGACCCGATCGCTGCCGCTCTTGACGTCGAACACCCCGCCGATGGGGACATCCTCCTCCCCGGTGGCCTCGGGGGGGATCGTCTCCCAGGTGGCGTCCGATTCCGTCCAGGGATCCCGCGGAAGCCCCCGCAGATAGCGTTTTTCCACCAGTTCCTCGAGGGATTCGGGATAACTGGCATGATCGGCGAAATAGGCGTCGATGGCGCGGCGCATCTGGTAGAGATCCTCCATCAGGACGGCTTCGCGGGCCTTGATGACATGACGCTGGTAACTGGGGACGGCGATGGCCGCAAGAATGCCGATGATGGTCATGACGATCAACAGTTCGATCAGGGTAAAACCCCGCTGCCGATCGATGGTCGGATTATATCGATTCATTCCCTTTACCATGTGTTGTAGGGGGTTCCGTCGAGACCGGTCTTTTCGCTCTGGGAATAGACGTCGTAGATATCCTCCCCCCCCCAGACGGTCGAATCGGGATCGTCGGCATAGGAGCGTAGTCCCCAGCCGAGGTCGTACTCGTCAAAGGGGTCCTTGGGAATCCGCCGCAGATAGCGGCGTTTGAAGGGGTACATTCCGCCCCAGTCGTCCCCCTTAATCAGATCGTCGAGCTCTTTCGGATAACCCGTTTCGTTGATGGACGTGATGATCTTCTTCTCGGACTTGGCCTTGTCGTAATCGGCCTTGAACTCGTCGATGGCGGTGCGCAGAATGCGCAACGACCGGCGCAGCTCGATCTCCTTGGTGCGCTTGACGGTCATCTCGGCCATCGGCAGAACCGCGGCGGCCAGAATCGCCAGGATCGCCAGAGCGATCACCAGCTCGATCAGGGTCAGACCCCGCTGACCCGCTCTCCCTTGGGACAAACCGCAAATTCTCAACTAGCGGACCTCCACCTGCAGTCCGGCAGGGACGACCGACAGGCGATTTCCCGCGGGGTCCCGGAAGTTGATACGATCCAGGGCGATCTCGGCCATCCCCGGCGCCTTAGCCTTGAAGGTGAGACGGAAGAGAGCGCCGCCGCCGCTGGCCCCGGCGCCGCCGAGACCCTGTTTGTAGCCGACGATCAGCTGCCCCCGCTCCCGGTTGGGACTGGAGGTGAAGATCGTCGACGCCTCCCCCTGGCGGAGAAAGGTCCCCTCTTCGCCGGCGACGAAATCGAGAAGCTGGGGAGGGTAAGTCACGAAGAGCGGAGCGCTGTAAAGATTCTGCACCTCGTCGACCGCCACCTCGACCGTAAAGGTTTCGCCGGCGTTCACCAGATTCGGTCCGGTGACAAAAACCCGGGAGTCGGCAGCGACCGGAGGGAGGTCGAGGGGGGGAAGGGTCACGTTCTCCACCGGCTCGGTCGCAGTCTCCTCCTGTGGGACGATAACCGGCGCGACAGCGGCCTCGCCGGGGAGAGCGGACCCGGCATCGGCCGACGGCGGCAGCTCCGGAGGCATCCCCTGCGGTGCGACTCCGGACTCCGGGGGGACGGGGAGGACCGGTTCGAGGGGGAGAACCTCCTCGGGAACGGGAGGGGTCGGGACAGGGGCCTCTTCGGCGGCCGGCAGCGGGAAGAGATTCTCCGGCTCCGGCGGGAAGGCCGGGGTGTCGCCGAGTTCAACCCGGGCCGGGGCCACCTCGAGAGGGACCGGTTCCGTGGCCGCCTTGAAGGCGGTGGCAAAGGAGCCGAAGTTCTTTCCGGCCCGGAGATCGTCTTCGCCGCCGGACCAGATGGTACCGGCGCTGGCTCCGGGGATGTCGACGTTCTTGACGATGTGCGGGGTGATCGACAGGAGGATTTCCCGCTTGGTTTTGTCCTTTTTGTACCCGCTGAGAAGGGGACCGAGGAGCGGGATGCGGCCGAGGATGGGAAAGGTCGTTTTGCTGTTGCTGACGTCGTCCCTGATGAGGCCGCCGATAATGGTCTGCTCGCCGTCCTTGAGGACCAGCTCCGTCATGGCGTTGGTGGTGCTGATGGCAAAGGCGATGTTTTGCTCGGTACCGACGGTCGCCCCCTTGTTGCTGACCTCGAGATTGACCTTGGTGAGGACGGTGCCGTCGAGCTGGACCTTGGCCTCGAGGTCGAGCTTGACGCCGACGTCGACATACTGGATGTTGGTCGAGGTGACATCGCCGTTGGCGTTGTTGGTGGTCGTGACGATCGGTTCGCGGCTGCCGACGTGGACCTTGGCCTTGGCGCCGTTTTTCAGCCGAATCTTAGGATTGGCGAGGATCTCGGCGTCGCTGAGGGACTTCTGGAAATCGAAGGTGGCATTCGGAATGGTGTAGAGAAAATCAAGAGGCTTGAAGTGCTGAGTCAAACCGACAAATGCGGGGGGAGAGATCCCCGGCTCGCCGAACCCCCCCTTGACCTGGTAAGTATCGAGTCGCGCCCCGATGTTGAGATTGTCGGTGTGACTGATCTCCACCAGCTCGAGATCGAAGACGACCTCCGAGTCGGCGCGGTCGGCGGACTCGATGACCTGCTGGGCCAGCTTGATGACATCGGGCGAGTCGCGGATGACCAGGGCGTTGAGTTCCTCGTGGACGTAGACCTTGCGCAGCTGGAGCATGGTGCGCAGCAGATTCACCGCCTTTTTGGCGTCGATGTTGGAGAGGTAGAAAATCTGGATGATCTGGTCCTCGTACTGCTTGTCCTTCTCCTTGGTCCGGGGGTAGATGATGATGGTCTTGGCGTTGAGAACCTTTTTTCCCAGATTGTTCATCCTCAGGAGGAGTTCGAGAGCCTGGGCAAAGCTCGCATTTTCGAGGAGAACGGTCACGCTCTGCGGCTTGATGTCCTCGTCGAAGATGAAGTTGATCCCCGAAAGTTTGGAGACGATATTGAAGACGTCGCGGATCTTGGCGTCCTTGAACTTGAGGGTGATCGGCTTGTCCGAGGCGACATCGAGTTCGAAGCCGTCGATGGTCGTCAGCTTCTCCTGGCGGGTCTTCTCCAGCAGCTCCCGGGCCCGGGTGTTGGCGGGGTTGAGCTGTATCGCCTCCTCCAGGGTCGTTCTGGCCTGGGAAAGGCGCCGTCCGCGATAGAGAGTCTCGGCGTCGTTGGTCAGTTCTTCGGAGCGCACCAGCTCCTGGGCCTGGGCCAACATCTGCCTGGCGACCTCCAAGGTCGGGTCGAGGGCGGCGGCCTGGCTGAAATTCTGGGCGGCGGCCCGATAATCCCCCTGGTCTCCCGCCCTGCGCCCGGTCTGAAGATGTTTTTGCGCCGCCTTCGCCCGGGCGGTCTGCAGCTTCATCCGGTATTCGTGGCTCTCGGGGTTTTCCGTGACAGCCAGGGCCAAGGCGGCCACGGCCTCATCGTACATCCCCTTGTCAGCATAGTCCTGTCCCCTCTTGAAGGAACCGTGCCCCGAAGCACAGCCGCTGACCAGACTCAGCAGAACCAGCACCGTCACGAATTTTTTTATCCACAACACGTTCATTGTTTGACCTCTTCTGCCGGCGGCTCTTCACTGCCGGGTACAGGTTGCAGCAGGTCGGCGGGGACCTCAAGGGGTTCGGTAGCTGACTCTTCCTCAGGGGCTGGCGGTGTCGGCAGGCCCCGTCCCGGATAGCGACGGACGAAACCGCCGGGTGCCGGACGTCCTGAACTCTCGGGCTGAGCCGATGGTGGCAAGGCCGGCATCCGCATCATCGTCGGCGTCAGGGGGGTCTGCTCGAGGAGAGGAACGGTAATCTTGCGCGGGTCATCCCGGTACTGCAAAACCAGCTTTTCGGCGGTCAGTTCGGTCACCAGGTATTCCTTGTTTTTCCCCAGGCTCTCCCCCTTTTTCACCAGGAAAATATCGTCGGCACTGGAGAGAAAGATGGTCTTTTCCCGATCTTTCTCCAAAAAACCGAGGAAGGTAAAGCGTGCCAGCTGCTGCCGCACGGTTTCCATGGCCGGAGCCGGCGCCTCGACCCTGGGGGGGGGAGGGGCAACGGGCGGGGGCGGCGGCGGGGGGGCGCGGGAGGCTTGACCAGGTACAGGGGGCCGAAGATGTCCCTCCTGGCCCCGGGGAATTTTGTCTCTTTTCGCTCCAACAGTTCGAGTTGCACCCGGAACTCCGATTGCGCCGCCGCAGGTGCATCTGCGGCCGGTGCGCCCTTGGGCGGGGTCCGGTGAGGCGGGGGCGCAGTCACCCGCTCCTGTTTCGGCGTGCGCCAGAAGGCATAGCCCAGGGAGAGGACCAGGACTCCGAGCAAAAGAAGGAGGACTTTTTTCTGCTTGTTCATGAAATGTCCGACTTGAAATAGGTCGTGAGGCGGATCCCGAGGCCGACGGACTCCCTGTCGGTTTCCTTGACGCGACTCATATCGACTTTTTCAATAATGATGATCCGGGGCGACTGCTCGAGGGAAAAAATAAAGCGTTTGATCTGCAGGTAGTCGCCGGTGACCCCGAAATCGAGAGTATATTCCAGCAGCCCCCGCTCGGGGAGGGACTTCGGCTGATATCCGACCTTGGCGATGCCGAGCCCCGCCCCCTTGGCCAGGGAGAAGATTTCGCCGATCAGGGCGGTAAATTCGGTGCGGTCAGGAATCGCCTCGTTGAGAGCGTTGAGCCCCTCCTCCCCCTGCCGGTAGGCCTCCTGGGGCGGAAGGACGACCTTCCCCTGAAGGCGTGCCTGACGAGCCAGCCCCTGCTTTTGGATCAGTTCCCGTTTCAGGTCCTCATGGTGCGGAGAATAAACCTGGGTAAACAGGAGAAAACCGGCAAGGTTGACCAAGAGCAGCAGAGCAATCGCCACCGGAAAGACCCTGTTCACCCGCCAGGCGGCGGCAAGGAGGCGTTTTGCGCTCATCTCAAAAGGCTCCTTTCAGATCGATGGTGAAGGTCAGGGACGAATGATCCTGGCCGAGATTGTCCTTGATCGCCACGCTGGCCTGGTCGAGCAAAAAAACCTCGGAGAAGTGCGGCGAGGCGATCAGACGGTCGAGAAACGATCGCAGATCACCGAGTCCGCGAGCCACGCCGATGAGCTTGAGTCCCCCCTGGCGGTAATCAGGCTGGATGGAACGGATTCTGACGCCGTCGGTGACCACCTCTTCGAGGTGATCGAGGAGCGCCGTCCAGCGGAAACTGTCCTTGACCAGAAGCTGATTGGCCAGGGCCACCCGCTCCTGCAACTTTTGATAGGCTGGAGAGGTAATTTCCTGACTCGCCGACCCCTGAAAACCGAGATCCCGGTTGATCTCCTCCAACTGGGCGGCGATCCGGCCGTTGTCGGCATGGAGCCGGTAATAGGAGTTTCCCAACAGCAGCAGAAAAACCGTCAGCAGTGCGATCAGCAGAGTGTAACAGAGAAAGAGCGCCTGGCGGTTGACATAGGCGCGGCTGGCCAGATTGAGATTCAGATTCATTTCTTCACCTCACATCATCCGCTCGGCCGCACCCACCGCCGCCAGCAGGGCGCGGGCGCGGGAAGATGAAAAATCCAGGGGGGAAGCCGCAAGTCGCTCGAGATGGGGATCGAGGAGGACGACCTCACAGTCAAAGGCCGAGGCGACCGCATCCTTGAGCGGTAAAGGGTCGTCCCAGTCGCTGTGCAAAAAGACCGCAATGCGGCGCAGTCCCGGTTGAGATCCCCGCAAACCGACCAGCGAGCGGTTGATTTCGTAAAAGACCCGCGCGGGATCTAGAGGCACGTCGGCTACCCTTGAGAAGGTCAGAATTCGCCCCTGCACGACCTGGAGGCTCAGAACCTCTCCTTCGACGCCGACGAGGATATAATCGGTCCCCAGGTCAAGGCGGGGGCGATAAAAATTGTGCAGATTCATCGAATAGAAATCGACCACCGCCGGGGCGTAACCGGCCTCAAGGAACGCCTCCTCATACTGATGCAATATTTTCTGCACCATCACCGACACCACGACCCGGTAACGGCCGGAATCGTTTTTATCAAGGACCTGATAGTCGAGCTGGACCTCCCGGGGGTCGGCAGGAAGGCTCTTCTTCAAATGCCATTTGAGGATTTCAACCCCCTCGGCCTGCGTCTTGAAGGTCGTCTCCACTTCCGTCAGCAATATCCTTCCCGTCCCGTCGGGGAGGGAAAGAGCAATCCGTTCTTCCCGTCCGGCCAGGGGGTCGAGGAGGTCATGAACGGTTTCGATAAATCGCCGGCGGTCGAGGATATTGGCTTCCCGACCGGAGATCGCCAGGATGCCGTCGCGGGGGGCCACGACCCTGGCCCCCTGCAGCAGGGTGCCGCGCCCCTTGCGGCGCAGGGCAACGGCCCGCAGTTCATTGGCCCTGACATCGAGACCGATAAAGGTTCTTGATATCACAGGGCCTCCACCTGTTCAACAAAGGTCACGCGATTGATTTCCTTGAGAGTACTGTCTCCGGAAAAGACCTTTTCCAGAGCGGCCTCCCGCAAAAAGATGGTGCCCGCCTGCCGGGCCGCCAGCTTCAGGCGGGTCACGGGGGCCTTGCTGACGATCAGCTCGCGCAGCTCGTCATTGAGATCGAGGAGTTCGACGATGGCGCTGCGCCCGTGATAACCGGTGCCGTGGCACTCCTCGCATCCGGCCCCCTCGTAGAAGGAAAAATCTCGGTAGCGCTCGTAATTGAGCCCCGATTCCTCGAGGGTCTGGCGGTCGTAGTGGACCGGCTTTTTGCAGTGGATGCAGATTTTGCGCACCAGGCGCTGGGCGGCGACACAGTTGAGGCAGGAAACGAAATTGTAGGGATCGATCCCCATGTGGAGAAATCGCCCCAGGACATCGAAGACGTTGTTGGCATGAACGGTGGTGAAGACCAGGTGACCGGTCAGGGCGGACTGGACGGCGATCTGCGCCGTTTCCGGATCGCGGATCTCCCCGACCATGATCTTGTCGGGGTCGTGGCGGAGGATGGAGCGCAGCCCCCGGGCGAAGGTCAGTCCCTTTTTTTCGTTGACGGGAATCTGCACCACGCCGCGGACCTGGTATTCCACCGGATCCTCGATGGTGATGACCTTTTCCTCTTCATTGTTGATCTCGGAGAGGGCGGCATACAGGGTCGTGGTCTTGCCGCTCCCTGTGGGGCCGGTGACCAGCACCATGCCGTAGGGTTCGCGGATCATGCGACGGATGCGGACGATTTCCCGGGTGCTGATCCCAAGGGACTCGAGGGTCAGCCCCTTGAGATCGGAAGCGATGGATTCCTTGTCGAGGATCCTGATGACGGCATCCTCGCCGAAGATGCTCGGCATGATGGAGACGCGAAAATCGATGGATTTCCCTCCCAGGCGCACCTTGAAACGGCCATCCTGGGGGATGCGCCGCTCGGAGATGTCGAGTTCGCTCATGACCTTGATGCGGGAGATGATCGGGCTCTGAAAACGGGCGGCCAGGGGCTCGGTGGCACGGAAGAGGACGCCGTCGACGCGATACTTGATGACCACGCCCTCCTGCGTCGACTCGATATGAATGTCGCTGGCGCGCTTGGTCAGGGCATCGAAGAGGGTGGAATCGATGAGGCGGATGATGGGACTGGTGTCGGCGGTGAGTTTTTCGATGGAGAGGACTTCTTCACCCTTTTCCGTTTCCTTGACCAGCTGCAGCTTGAAATCTTCGGAAACCTCGCGCAGAACGCGTTTCGACCCTTCCCCCCGTTCGAGGATCCGGGTGATTTTCCCGGGCGCCGCAACCTTCAGGATCAGAGAGGTGCCGAGAAGCATCTCGAGATCGTCCAGAGCGGCCACGTCCGTGGGGTCGGCGACGGCAATGACCAGGCTCTTTTCGAGGCGCTCAAGGGGAAGGATCTGATAACGCAGCGGAATGCCGGAAGGAAGGGATGAGAGAAGCTCTGAGTCGGGGAAAAATCCCTCGAGGTCCAGGTATTCCAGGTGAAACTGCCGGGCCAGGGCCTGGGCCAGCATCTCCTCCGGAAAAAACCCTTCGACGACTCCGGTCTGGCCGAAGCGACTTTTGGTCAGCTGCATCCTCTCGAGGATCAGGTCGACCTCAGCCGGGGTCAGGGCGCCCATTTCAATGAGGATTTCACCGATATTTTTGCGCTGCAAACTCATTCTGACGGCCTCTGAGGTAAATCATCCAACGGTTGCGCCCATCTGAAAGATCGGCAGATACATGGCGACGACGATGCCGGCGATCAAGAGCCCCATGCCCATCATCATCAGCGGTTCGATCATGGTGGTCAGCCGATCCAGGCGACGCTCCACCTCGCTCTCGTAATATTCGGAGACGTCACCGAGCATATCGGAGAGGGCTCCGCCGGTTTCCCCGGCGGCGATCATCCGCAGGGCGATCACCGGAAAGAACCCGGTCTCCTCCAGGGCCAGAGAAACGGCGCTCCCCTCCTCGACCCGCTGGATGGCGGCGCCAAGTTTTCTCTCCAGAATCCGGTTATTGAGGGTCCCCCGCGCCATCTGCATGGCCTGGACGATGGGAATGCCGCTCTTCAGGATGGTCGCAAAGGTCCGGCAAAAGCCGGAAAGGGCATAATCCAGAAGGAGCCCGCCGGCAAAGGGAAGGGTCAGTTTCAAGCGGTCGAGAAGGAGCGCCCCCCGTTCCGAATGGATAAAGAGCCGGATGGCCACCACCGTCGCCGCCAGAGAAAGGACCAGGGTCGGCAGACTCTGCGTCAGCCCCTCGGCGACGGCGATCAGCGCCCGGGTCAGAATCGGCAGTTTGACATTGGCGTCGGCAAAGATCTGTGTGAACGTGGGAACGACATAGAGCATCAGGAAGAGCAGGACGACAGTGACGGCGATGCACAGCAGTATCGGGTAAAAGGCGGCACTGCGGACCCTGGCCTTGAGGGTTTCGACCCGCTTCTGATAGTCGATGAAGCGGGCGATGGTCACCGGCAGATCGCCGGTGCGTTCTCCGGCCTTGATCGCCGCCAGATAGAGGTGGGGAAAGTATCCCGGCATCTTGGCGAAGGCCTCGGACAGAACGCTCCCCCCCCGGACATCCTCCCGAATCTCGCGAAGCACCTCGAGCATCCCCCCCGGTTCCGTCCGCTCGATGATGGTGTCAAGGACCTGAAGGATGGGGAGACCGGCACGGAGGAGAACCAGCAGTTCCTGGTTGAAGGAAAGAAAGCGTCGGCCGCCGAGACGCGCCCGAAAGGCGTCCGATCCCCGCAAAAACTGAAAACGCTGTTTCTTGACATAAAAAACGAAAAAACCCTGCTCTTCAAGGCTTTCCCTGAGCAGGTCGCCGCTGGCAGCCTGGTAATCCTTCTCGACGACCCGTCCGTCGGCGGTACCGATTTTACAATGGAAAAATGACATAGCGCGTATAGATACCATACCTTCGATGAAATTTGAATGGAAAACCCTTGGGGCGTCCTTCACCTTGGCTCGGAGAATGACGGGATGCCCGAAGCACGTCTTAAAGAGCGAGGCGCACAGGAACGAAGGAAAAGAGAGTTTACAACATTTGAATAAAAAGGCCGGGCAGTCAAGACCGCCCGGCCGATTATCAGCAATGAAAAAATTTCATTTAATACTCTTTGGGATTGTGCTCCACCCCGTGACACTTCAGCAGACAGGAACCGTGCCGGGAGGCGACCCCCTGAGCCTTGAATTCCAGTTTCAAGTCGGCATTGGGGAGCACCACCTCCTCGTTGAAGCGGATCAGGTACTGATAGCGGGTGCTGCCGTGGGCATCGTGGCAGGTAAAACAGGAGGTCCCCCCCTCCCCTCCGGCACCGGTTCCCTGGATATGCTGGGCGTGGAAGGCGAAGCTTTCGTTGCCGAGGATGCTGGTCCGGTCATGGCAGTCGTAACAGAGGGCGTAGGACGTCTCGGATTCCGCCCGACCGTCTTCCATCTCGAAGTTGGCCTTCAGCAGACCACGGAATCGCGAGCCGTGCGGCCCCTTGGGACCGGCCGGGTCATCGTTGCCGTGACAAGAGCCGCAGGTGATCTGGGAAACATCGGCCGGATTTTGCTTCCGGGCCGCATAGGGTTCCTTGAGGCTGATCACATAGGCGTTGGCCCCCTCCCCTTCCACGGGATGAAAAGAGGGGTTGGTGATTTTGAATTCGGCATGTTTGTCCGTCGACCGCGCCGGCAGGTTGGCGCTCTCCGAGTGACACTTGTAACAGAGCTGGTATTCCTGGTCGATTTCGGCGATGAAGTTGCCGACCCGTTTCCCGGGGAGGCCGGCAAAGGGTGCATCCCGGTCGACACGATGCGGATCATGACAGTCAACACACTCGGCATGGCGAGGGGCACTGACGACCTCCTCGGGGAGTTTTTCGAAGGAGCGGTGCGCCCCCTCCACGGTACGGACCGGATGGGCATAGGGTTTGCGCAATTCGGCATCGATGTTCGCCAGCTCATACCCCCCGGAACGCCCCAGATAGCCGGCGGAGACCATCAGTCCGCGATCCGAGGAGTTGCCGTGGCAAAAAAGGCAGGTCGACTCCTCGCCGCTGACCCGCATGGACATACCGCGATGGCAGGCCCGGCACGATTTGGGCATGATGGAGCGGTCGCCGTGGATCCCCTGGAGAATCCCCTGGTCGGAAGGAGCCGCAAAGGAATCCGCTGCTCCGCCCAGGGTCAAAAAAATGAACAACAAACACCAGACCATAAAGATCGCCTTAAAAGTTATGCATGGGCGGGACGGCAGGATTATAGGCCCCCCCGATATGACACTCATTGCATGTGGCATCGTAATCAAGAGCCTCGTCACTCGTGTAGTTTCGCCAGAAGGGGAGCGAATACCCCGGAAAGGGATCCTTGGTGTCGAGGTGGGGATCATGACAGGTGGTGCACTGCATGCGGCTCTCGGCATCGCGGGGAACCTTGGCGTCCGTCACCGGCAGTTGGTAATTGGCCGGATTGAGACCGGTGAGGACAGCGGCGTTGTAGACAAAGGAAATCGGATGGGACTTGCTCAGATCGACGATGCCGTTGGGGGGCATGGTCAGGGTGGCCAGGTCGGCTCCGTTGAGCACCTTGCCCACCGCGGTCACGCCGTCATGGCAGGAAAGGCACATCCGCGAAGCCCCGTTGGGGTATTGGACCGAATAATCGTACTTGGCGGGGCCGCCGATCGCTTTGATGACGAGGGCGCCGGCATACAGAGGATAACTTGCGTCGGGATTGGCGAGATTGGGACGGTTCCACAGGGGGGTCTGGGGAGACGACCCGTGGGGCGTATGACAGAAGACGCAGATGCGGTCTTCCCCGTTGGTTGCATGCAGGGTCGTGCCGTCGTTGCGATTGGAAAGATTGTGCGGATTGGCGTTGCGACCGGTGACGCCCGCCGCTCCGGTGTCATACCCGAGGGAACGGGGGCTGATCGTCGCCGCGAAGGAGAAGCCGGCCGAAAGAAGCGCCAAAGGAACGATTAAAACCAAAAAGTGCAGATACTTCATCAATTTCTCCAGGAACGACGGCTTCGCTCCCCTGATTTTGTAGCGAGACCATCAAGGTGCAGAAATAAGCAAGCAACAATAGTGCCAGGCCGCCGTCTTCCAAGAAAATGACTTGCGGCGCCCCTGATCATTTATCTCCGGAAAGGAACTGGAAGATCTGAATCCGGTGATTATGGGCATCGGCGACGTAGAGGCGATCAAAGCGGTCGATGAAGAGGCCGGCCGGAAGGGCGAACTCACCGGGCCCATTTCCAGGGCTGCCGAAATAAAGGAGGAGTTGCCCCGTCAAATCGAAGAGTTGAATATTGTCAAATGCCGCATCGCCGACGAAAACATCCCCTCGGGAATCGACGGCGACCCCCCTCGGTCGGGCGAGGGTTCCCGGTCCGTCCCCGAGTTCCCCGATAGTGCCCAGAACGTCTCCCCGATGATCGAAGACGGCAACCCGGAAGTTCATAGAATCGGTGACAAAGACGTTCCCGGCCTGATCGACAAAGACGTTGGACGGAAGGTTGAATCCACCCCCCTCCAGCTGGTGTCCGTCGATCGCCCGGACAAAGGTTCCCTCCGGTGAGAAGACGGCAATTAGCCCCTTGACCACATCGACGACATAGAGATTGCCCTGTAGATCCGTGGCCATCCCCGCCGGTCGGCCGTACCCCCCCGGCGGCTCGCGCAGCCCCAGGAGATCCCCCTGGTAATCGACGGCAAAGACTTTTCCCAATCCGGCGTCGGAGACATAAAGGATGCGGCGCTGGCTGTCGACGGCGAGCCCGACGGGAGTCACGAGTCGTTCCTTGCCGAAGTTGGTCAGATAGGTCACCTTGCCCCGGGCCAGGTCAAAAGCATGGACAGCCTGCGTCCCCGAATCGGCGACCCAGATCAGCCCATCACCGTCGGCGGCGACGCCGTAGGGAGATTGCAGGTCAGGACCCCGGTCGGGATCTCCGGCGACCCACCGCAGAAAGCGCGCCCCTGCCCCGTCGCTGGCGAAATCGCCGGTGCCGGAAATTGTCCGCAGGTATCTGATGCGTGGAGTCGAGGGGGGGGAAGGCCAGACCCGATCGACGCCGGCCTCATTCCAGGCAATCTCGGCGGTGCGCGGTGCGGCGCAACCGGGAAGGAGAAATGCGCCGAAAAGCAGAATCAGGAAAAATCGTCCCGCTGGCAGGGGGATCACTTGTCGAAGCGCTCCACTTCGAAGCGGGCCTTCAAGCCGTTCATCCACGCGTCATAGAGATTCTCTCTCTGCTTTTTTTCCAGGCTCTGGCGGAGATTATCCTTCACTTCCTCGAAATTGAGTTGCCGCGGCTCATTGAGCTCAACGAGTTTGACGATGTGATATCCGAACATGGTTTTTATCGGGCCGGCAATTTCTCCCGGCTTCATCTTGACCAAGGCCTCCTCGAACTCGGGAACGGTCTGCCCCTCGTGAAAGTAACCGAGATCTCCTCCGACGTATTTGGAGCGGTCATCGGAATTGTAATAGGCAAGATTGTAAAAATCTTCGCCGGCCTCGGCCTGGGCAGCCAGCCCTTGCGCTTTTTTCAACAGCACGTCCCGTTCGGCCTTGCTCGAAGCGGGATCGACTTTCACCAGGATATGGCTCGCCTTGAATTGCCTGGGGCGCATATACATGGACTTGTTTTTGTCATAAAAGGCACGTACCTCTTCGTCGGTCACCTTGACCCCTGAATCCACGGCGACCGCTTCGGCTTTTTTTGCTAGGAGCTCGCGATAGATGGAGCCGCGAAAGGCACTGAGACCTTCGGCGCCCAAGGCCTGTTCGAACTGGGCCTGGGATTCGAATTTTGATCGGTATTTGGCCATTTCCTCTTCGACGGCCTCATTGGCAACGGAAATTTCTTCCGCGAGAGCGAAGCGGACCTTATAGGCCCTCTCCAGAAGAGCGGTTAAAGCCTGATTGCGAATATCATCGATCTTCTCCTGGGAAACCTTCCCATGAAAACTGACATTGAAGGGCATGATCTTTTGCACTTCCCGATCGAGCTCGTACCGGGTCAGAGAAACGCCTCCCACCTTGGCGACGATATCGCCTTCGGCACACACCTGGGACGACAAACCGGTCAGAACCAGAGCCCCGACAAGAGTTGACAACCTGAACCATCTGGCAAAAACCATCTTGATAAATACTCCTCTATTTTCGTTAACAAGGAAAGCCCAACCGGGCCCTTGCTATGATAAGGAGTTGCCTTTGACCAAGTCAAGGCAAATGAACCAACGAGAAAAGGCGACCCCGGTAGGGTCGCCTTTTCTCGATAATGGCGGGGCTGACGGGACTTGAACCCGCGACCTCCGGCGTGACAGGCCGGCGTTGTAACCGACTCTACTACAGCCCCAAATACATTGATAAGCCGTTGAGGCTTTGTGACTGGTGGGCGAAACAGGGCTCGAACCTGTGACCCTCGGCTTGTAAGGCCGATGCTCTCCCAGCTGAGCTATTCGCCCTTGATTTTTTAATGGCGGGGCTGACGGGACTTGAACCCGCGACCTCCGGCGTGACAGGCCGGCGTTGTAACCGACTCTACTACAGCCCCGCATGAAAAAAAAACAGAAAACGGGAAGCGGAAATACGTGCGAATCAGGTGGCAACCGGGGCGTTATTTCCTGCTTCCTGTTTTCTTAAACTGCACCGCAAAAAAACCGCGGTTCGAACACTTATTGGACGGCGTCCTTGAGTGCCTTGCCGGCCTTGAACTTGGGGTTCTTGGCGGCAGGAATCTCGATCTTCGCTCCGGTCTGGGGATTCTGACCGGTACGGGCAGCACGGTCCCCGACGCTGAAGGTACCGAACCCGACCAAAGCCACCTTCTCACCGGCTTTAAGAGCCTCGGTCACGGCGTCGGTAAACGCCTTGAGAGCCTTCTCACCGTCGGCTTTGCTCAGTCCAGCCTTTTCAGCTATCGCATTAACAAGATCGGCCTTCGTCACAACACACCTCCACGAATTAGGGATTATTTAAGCCCTGCTGAAAACGTTGGTACTTATATCAGGATTTCAAAAAGAGTGTCAAGATATTATTTAGTTAAAAAACGCCTAATGGCGCACCCTGTCCTCGATGTCCACCTTCAGATCCGAAGGGGGAGGAAGGGGAGAAACCGGCACTTGGACCATGAGCGCCTCTTCGAGGACCTGGTCCATATGACCGACGGGAATCACGGTGAGGGCCTTGAGGATGTTCGGCGGCACTTCTTCCAGATTCTTTTCGTTGTCCAGGGGGATCAAAACCTTGCTGATACCGGCCCTCTTGGCGGCCAGGAGCTTCTCTTTGAGTCCCCCGATGGGGAGGACGCGTCCGCGAAGAGTGATCTCCCCTGTCATGGCCAGATTCCGATCGACCGGCCGCCCGGTCAGAGCCGAGGCCAGGGCGGTCGCCATGGTAATTCCGGCCGAAGGACCGTCCTTGGGGATGGCACCCTCGGGGACATGTATATGGATGTCGAGCTTGTGATAAAAATCGGGTTCGAGTCCCAGCTCCCGCCAGCGCGAACGGACATAGCTCATGGCGGCCTGGGCGGACTCACGCATCACGTCGCCGAGCTTGCCGGTCACCGTGAGCTTCCCCTGACCGGGGAGGACGGCCGTTTCGATGGTCAGGATTTCTCCCCCGACCTCGGTCCAGGCCAGCCCGGTCACCAGGCCGATACGGTCTTCGTCTTCCTTGACGCCATAGCTGTACCTTGGCACCCCCAGATATTTTTTCACCTGCTGGGCGCCGACGTTGAAGCGTTTCTCCTTATCCTTGGAGCGAACGACCTCCCGGGCGATTTTCCGGCAGATGTTGGCGATCTCCCTTTCGAGATTGCGCACGCCGGCCTCCCGGGTAAAGCGACGAATAATTTCATAGAAGGCGGCATCGGTGAAACTGACCCTCTCCGGCGACAGCCCGTGGGCCTCCAACTGCTTGGCCAAAAGATAGCGGCGGGCAATGGCCGCCTTCTCTTCCTCGGTATACCCCTCGATGCGAATGACCTCCATCCGATCCAGGAGAGGACGGGGAATGGAGAAAAGGGTATTGGCCGTGGCCACAAACAGCACATTGGAGAGATCGTATTCCACATCGAGGAAATGATCGCCGAAGGTGCAGTTCTGTTCCGGGTCGAGAACCTCGAGGAGGGCCGAGGAGGGATCCCCCCGGAAATCGGTGCTCAGCTTGTCGATCTCATCCATCAGAATCACGGGATTTTTCACCCCGGACTTGCGAAGCCCCTGAATAATCTTGCCGGGCATGGCACCGATGTAGGTGCGGCGATGGCCTCGGATTTCGGCCTCATCGCGGACGCCGCCGAGGGAAATTCTCGAGAACTTGCGGCCGAGGGCCTTGGCGATGGAACGCCCCAGTGAGGTCTTGCCGACCCCCGGAGGGCCGACCAGGCAGAGGATCGGCCCCTTGATCTTCTTGACCAGAGCCTGAACGGCCAAGTACTCGAGGATGCGCTCCTTGACTTTTTCGAGACCGTAATGATCGGCTTCAAGAATGTCCTCGGCCCGGCCGATGTCGAGGCGGTCCTTGGTCCCCTTTTTCCAGGGGAGAGAAACCAGCCAGTCCAGGTAGTTGCGAACCACCGAGGCCTCGGCGGACATGGGCGACATCATCCTGAGCTTGCGCAGTTCCCCGAGGGCCTTGTCGGTGGCCTCTCTGGACATCCCCTTCTTCTTGATTTTTTCTTCGAGTTCCCGGAGTTCCTGCTTGAATTCGTCCTTTTCCCCGAGTTCCTTCTGGATGGCCCGCATCTGCTCGTTGAGATAATATTCCTTCTGGCTGCGCTCCATCTGGCTCTTGACGCGGCCGCGGATTTTTTTCTCGATCTGCAGTATCTCCGACTCCCTTTCCATCAGGGTGAGGAGCTGCTCGAGCCGCTCGCGCGGGTCGGTCATCGCCAGGATATCCTGTTTGTCGGTAATCCGCACGTTGAGGTGGGCTATGATGGTGTCGGCCAGCCGCCCGGGATCATCGATCCCGGCGACGGAGGCGACCATCTCCGGCGGAACCTTTTTGCTCAGATTGACATAATTTTCGAAGGAATCGGTCACACTCCGGAGGAGGGCCTCGACTTCCGGGGAGTCGGAGGGGCGATCGGGGAGTTCTTCCACCTCGACAAAGAGGCATTCATCCCGCTCGACGAAGGCGGCGATGCGCCCCCTCCCCTTCCCTTCGACAAGGACCTTGACTGTACCGTCGGGGAGCTTGAGGAGTTGGATAACCTGCCCCAGAGTGCCGATCTCGTAAACGTCCCCGGCTTCCGGGTCATCGATTTTTGCATCTTTTTGCGTGACGAGGAAGACCGTCTTGTCCTTCTCCATCGCCCCTTCCAGGGCGCGGATCGACTTGGGCCGCCCGACAAAGAGAGGGGTCACCATGTAGGGGAAGACAACGATGTCGCGCAAAGGCAAAAGGGGGTAGAGTAATCCGCCCCCTTCACCGATCTGGATCTGTTCCACGTATTCTGTCATCTTGTCCGATCCATCCCTGAACGATTTGCCATGAATACGACTCTACACGGCAAAGGCGACGATCGCCTGAGCCGACCGCTTACGCCGATTCAGCACACTCGTACAAAACGATGGGGCGTGCCTTGCCGTAAACCACATCCTCGTTGATGACAACCTCCTTGACCCGGTCCTGGGAGGGGATGTCGTACATCACGTCGAGCATGGCGTTTTCAAGGATCGAGCGCAGGCCGCGTGCCCCGGTCTTGCGCTTGAGAGCCTCCTTGGCCACGGCGATCAGTGCTCCGTCGGTGAACTTAAGGTTGACCTTTTCCATGTCGAAGAGCTTCTGGTACTGCTTGATCAGGGCGTTCTTCGGTTCCTTGAGAATCTGGACGAGGGACTCCTCATCCAGTTCATTGAGGGTCGACACCACCGGCAGTCGACCAATGAACTCGGGAATCAGGCCGTACTTGAGAAGATCCTCCGGCTCGACTTTTGCCAGCGTCTCTCCGAGTTTCTGATCCTTGCTCAGGCGGATTTCGGCCCCGAAACCCATGGTCTTGGCCCCGGTCCGCTGGTTGATGATCGTCTCCAGGCCGGAAAAGGCCCCACCGCAGATGAAGAGGATATTGGTGGTATCGACCTTGAGGAATTCCTGCTGCGGATGTTTGCGGCCCCCCTTGGGAGGGACGCTGGCCATCGTCCCCTCGATGATTTTCAGAAGGGCCTGCTGCACCCCTTCGCCGGAGACATCGCGGGTAATCGAGGGAGAGTCGGATTTTCGGGCAATCTTGTCGACTTCGTCGATATAGATGATCCCCTTCTGGGCCCTTTCCAGGTCGTAATCGGCGGCCTGCAAAAGGTTCAGGATGATGTTTTCCACGTCCTCGCCGACATATCCCGCTTCGGTGAGATTGGTGGCATCGGCGATGGCGAAGGGGACGTTGAGCACCCGGGCGAGGGTCTGGGCCAGCAGGGTCTTGCCGCTGCCGGTCGGTCCGAGCAGGAGGATATTGCTTTTCTGAACCTCGACGTCGTTCGGTTTTCTGGCGTACTCGACGCGCTTGTAGTGGTTGTAGACCGCTACGGCAAGGACCTTCTTGGCGCGTTCCTGGCCGATGACGAAATCGTCGAGGGTATCTTTAATCTCGGCCGGCCGGGGGAGGTTGCCGATGCCGATATCCGTCGAATCCTCCAGCTTTGCCTCTTCGGCGATGATGTCCTTGCAGAGTTCAATACATTCGTCGCATATATACACGGCGGGCCCGGCAATCAGCTTTTTCACCTCGTCCTGCGCTTTGCCGCAGAACGAACAGGTGAGCTGCCCGTCTTGACCTTCATTCTGAGTCACGAAACTGCCTCCACGGTGAAAAGGTCAGGCTTTTCTCTGTACGATGTTGTCAATAATACCATATTCCCTGGCTTCCTCGCTACCCATGAAAAAATCCCGCTCGGTATCGGCGGCGACCCGCTCAATGGACTGCCCGGAGTGATGCGCCAGCACGCCGTTGAGGGTATCCCGCATGCGGAGAATCTCCCGGGCATGAATGCTGATATCCGAGGCCTGTCCCTGAAATCCACCAAGGGGCTGGTGGATCATGACCCGGGCATGGGGGAGAGCGTAGCGCTTGCCGGGTGCGCCGGCGGCGAGAAGGACTGCCCCCATACTGGCCGCCTGACCGACGCAGATGGTGGAGACGGGTGCCTTGAGATACTGCATGGTGTCGTAAATGGCCATCCCGGCCGTCACGACGCCTCCCGGAGAGTTGACGTAGAGGTGGATATCCTTTTCGGCATCCTCCGACTCGAGAAAGAGCAGCTGGGCGATGATCAGGTTGGCCATGTGATCCTCGATCTGCCCCCCGAGAAAGATAATCCGGTCCTTGAGCAGACGCGAATAAATATCATAGGCACGTTCGCCACGACCCGTCTGCTCGACCACCATGGGGATGAGGCTCATAAAGATCACTCCTTGTCGTCGTTCGAATTCTGGGTTGTCAACTGATCCTTGTCGACTTCTTCGATCTTCGCCTTCTCCAGCAGGAATTGAACGACCTTCTCCTCGGCGATCTGCGAAATCAGTCCGCGGCGGGCATCTTCGCCGGCGTAGTGCTTCTTCACCGCCTCGAGAGGGGCGTTGGCCATCCGGGCAATCTCTTCCAGTTTGCCGTCGATCTCCGAATCTTCCACCTTGAGATTTTCCTGACGGGCCAGGGCTTCGAGGAGGAGGCTCCCCTGCACTTGCTTGACGCCGGTTTCCCGGTACATCGCCTTGAAGGACGTTTCGTTCATCCCCAGCATCTCAATGGTCATACCCTGGGATTTCATGCGATTGCGGATATTCTCCAGCATATAGTCGAGCTGTCCGGCCAGCATCGCCTCGGGAACTTCGACGGGATTGCGCTCGATCAGGGCCGTCACCAGACGCTCACGAAGGTCGCCCTCGACGCGATTGCGTTCCTGGGTCTGGTAATCCTCGTCGAGCTTCTGACGCAGCTCGGCGAAGGTCTCGAGGCCGAAACCCCTGGCAAATTCGTCATCGAGCTCAGGAAGGACCTTTTCCTTGATTTCGTGGAGTTTCACCTTGAAGAGAGCAGGTTTGCCGGCCAGATCCTTGTTGCCGTAATTTTCCGGGAAGGTGACCTCGATATCCCTTTCTTCCTCCCGCTTCATCCCCTCGAGCTGCTCCTCGAAACCGGGGATGAAGGAGCCGGACCCGAGCTCGAGGACATGACCTTCGGCCGCCCCCCCCTCAAAGGGGACTCCGTCGACGAAGCCCTCGAAATCGATGACGACGGAGTCGCCGCTGCGGGCCGTCTTGCGGGAAGTCACCTCGATCTGGGCACGGGCCGCACGCATCTCCTCGATGCGCTCGTCAATCACCTTGGCATCCGGCGCGAACTTCTCCTTCTGCAGGGCAAGGCCGGCATAATCCTTGACCTCAATCTCCGGCTTGACCTCGACCTGGGCCTCGTAACTGAAGATCTTCCCCTTTTCCAAGGGGCTGTTCTCGATGATTTCGGGGTCGGAAATGGCGGGAATCCGATGCTCGACAAGGGCCTTGAAATAGGAATCGTTGATCAGGCGCCCAAGAACCTGCTCTTCCATCTGCGGGCCGTAATGCTTTTCAAGAATCGGCTGGGGCACCTTTCCGGCGCGAAAACCCTTGACCTTGGCCGTCTTGGCGATTTTCTTGTAGGCCTTTTGAATCTCGCTGTCGACCTGCTCGGCCGGCACCTCGAAGGAGAGCTTTTTCTTGACACTGCTGAGATCTTCTATCTTTACATTCATGACACTACCTCGCAGACATGGATTTGGTTAAAAATAACGGCAGACCACAGACGGAGAGCCTGTGGGCCAGATGGGGGTCGGGTCATTGCGGCGGATCGATACTTTACGAAATGAGAAAAATGGTGCGAGAGGGGGGAGTCGAACCCCCACGGTTGCCCGCTGGATCCTAAGTCCAGTGCGTCTGCCAATTCCGCCACTCTCGCAAAGAGTGATATGATCGTTTTCAAGGGATCAAATAAGCGTTGCCCCGGTCTCCGGCCGACCGGGAAAACCGCCGCCGAAGCATGGCGACTTTCCTGGCGAAGGCGACAAACACAAAACCCGCCCCTTCACCGACCCACCTGCGGCGCGAATGCCACATTCGTTGATACGGGAGAAAGGCGGGCCAGGTCATCTGATGGGGTAAGTCAAGGCGATCGAACCCTCGACAACTGGAGTCACAATCCATTGCTCTATCGACTGAGCTGCACCCACCACAAAGGGAACGGCATGCTAGCCAATAGATGATTCGTTTGTCAATGGGAAATTCGGGGCATTTCCGTTGAACGACAAAAACTGGTGCGCCAGGCAGGACTCGAACCTGCGGCCTACGGATTAGAAATCCGTTGCTCTATCCAGCTGAGCTACTGGCGCGAATGGTCGGGGCGACTGGATTCGAACCAGCGGCCCCCTGCTCCCAAGGCAGGTGCGCTACCAGACTGCGCTACGCCCCGACAAGGGGAGATTTCTAGCATAGTCCCTGATTTTGTGCAACAGGAAAAGCACCCAGGTGTCGCCATCGAACAGGGGGGAAGAGGCATCGACAAGGGTCCGGGAGGGTCCCCGAACTCCTCCCCGGGGCGAAGATTGGACCCGACGGCAAAGAGGGGGAATTAACCATCCCCCTCCCCCTCCTGAACGGAACCCCGTATTTCAAAATTCTCAGCTCACCTTCCCTCGTGCCCCCGGGAATCGAGCATTGAACGGATGTAATGCCGTTCTATGAAAACGGCAACAGCCCTTCGGCAGAATTGCATACACTCTCCGGGAGGCCAGCAACCGGCCTGTCAAGCATAACTATTTGTTTTTATTGGTATAATTATCTGCCCAAAAAAAGAGCAAAGAGCTATTTTTGACAATAAACTAACCCTTTCGCTCTGTCCGAACTCCTCTTTGACGGAGCTTATCCACAACATTTGTGGACAACTCGAAAAGGGGCGGGCGGGTCGAGTTCCACTGGCTCATCGCCGGCGAATCCCACCGGTGCATTCTTGACAAAAGAGATCCCGGCACCTAGGTTAATATCAAACGATAAAACGGAAATCGGGATGAATCGTCAAGTCCTTCAACCTCCGCCGGATCCCCGGCCAAAAATAGAGCAGCGGCATCGCGCCACCAAGGGAGGCGATGACCCTGAAAAAGGGAACCTGGCCCTGCGGCAGCGCGGAAAAGGAGTAAAAGCATGATCACCCTGCGCAAATCCGAAGAACGCGGTCATTTCAGCAGTGACTGGCTCGACAGCCGTCACACCTTCTCCTTCGACACCTATCACGATCCCCGGCACATGGGGTTCCGTACCCTGCGGGTCATCAACGAGGACCGGGTCCAACCGGGGCACGGGTTCCCCCTCCACCCCCACCGCGACATGGAAATCCTCACCCTGATCCTGGAAGGCGCCCTCGAACACCGGGATTCCCTCGGCAGCAGGGAGATCATCGGCGCCGGCGAAGTGCAGCGCATCACCGCCGGCACGGGGATCCGCCACAGCGAAGCCAACCCCTCGTCGCAAGAGGGCGTCCACCTTCTGCAGATCTGGATCCTTCCCGAGAAGACGGGGCTCGAGCCGGGATACGAGGTGAAGCGCTTTACCGGCAGGGAAAAGAACCGCCTGTGGCCCATCGCCTCCCGGGACGGCGGAGACGGCGCGGCAATAATCCATCAGGACGTCGTCCTCTTTACCGCCACCCTCGAGGACGAGGCGACCGTCGACCATACCTTCGCCGCCGGGCGTCACGGGTGGCTGCAGGTTTTCGCCGGCTCCCTGCTTCTCAACGGCCTCGCCCTGCAGGCCGGCGACGGCGCAAAAATCAGCGAAGAGGAGCGGATATCCCTGACGGCCAGCGGAGAGGCCCGGCTCCTCCTCTTCGACCTGAACTGACGGATTTTCCGGCGACGACGCCCCCATCCGCAGATCGCCGGATGGGCGTTCAATTGCAATGGACAGGTGGCAGAGCGCCTTGTCCGGGTTATACTTATCGCCCTCCACCACCCCGCCAGCGAGGAGATGTCGATTTACGACGCGGCCATGCGCTACCTGGGAGAGGGGACGCCCCTGGTGATCGTCGCCGGGCGCGAATACGGCACCGGATCGAGCCGCGACTGGGCAGCCAAGGGGACCCTCATCCTCGGCGTCCAAGGGGTGATTGCCGAGAGTTTCGAACGCATCCATCGCTTTAACCTGGTCGGCATGGGGGAAAACGGGAGGTCGAGCTCCTCTGCCGGATCGATACCGCCGAGGAAGTCGCCTATTTTCAGTGCGGAGGGATTCTCAACTACGTGCTGCAGGGGATGCGGGAGACCGCCCGGGAGCCCGGCGGGGTCTAGGAGCCGTGGGCCGAAGGGAAATATTGAAAATTGGCCGGACTCCTCAGCGGCGGACCACCTCCACCAGGTAGCCGTCGGGGTCGCGCAGAAAGTAAAAACGGGGCTTGCCGCCGGCCAGACCCTTGAGCGGCTCGGGATCGAGTCCCGCCTCCTGGTGACGGCGATGGGAACCCTCCAGGTCCTCCACCCCCACCGCCAGGTGGGAATAGCCGTCGCCAAGGAGGTAGGGCTCGCGGCGGTCGTAATTGTAGGTGAGCTCCAGCTCGAAGGCCCCCTCCGGCGCCCGCAGATAACTGAGGGTGAACTTGTGGTCGGGAAAATCCTTGCGCCGGGCCACCACGAAACCGAAGGCCTGCCGGTAAAACTCTTCGGCCTTTTCGAGGTTCAGGACCCTGATGCAGGTGTGAATCATCTGATAGTTCATCGATCGACTCCTTAAGTGGAATGCCTCCCCTGAATAAGAAGGGCGACCCTCTCTTCTGGGCCGGGACCAAGACTTTACCCCGATTCCGGCCGCAGCGCCAGAGCGGATCGGTTTTTTTCCCCAGCGACCCTCCGCCCCGACCGAGGAAGAAGCAGAATTTGCCAGGCTGAAACGGTTGACGGCCATTTCCGGCCCGACACCGACAGGGCAAAATCGTACCGCCGGGGGCACAGAACAAAAAGGGGTTACGCCGACGGCGTAACCCCTTGTTTCTGTCATGGTGCGCGATGCAAGATTCGAACTTGCGACCTTTGGCTTCGGAGGCCAACGCTCTATCCAACTGAGCTAATCGCGCATAGAGGCGGATTTATACCGCATCCTAAGGGGGAATGCAACCCCAAAAATAGCCGTTCCTTGCCCTCTTCCGGCACCTTTGTTATAATCCGCCCCGGACCCCGCCGAGGAGATTGCCATCCATGAAGAGCTTCATCCTGACCTGCGCCGCCCTCCTCCTTTTCTCCGTTCCGGCCGGGGCCGCCCCGCCAGCTTTCACCGTGGAGAAGCTGGGTGTAGGGGTTTTTGCCGCCATCGCCACTTCCGGCGGCGGGGCGACCGGCAACGCTTTTTTCGTGGTGGGCGACAGCTACGTGGTGGCCGGGGGGGCCCATCTGACCAAGGAAGCGATTACCGGACTGCTCTCGGCCATCGGAGAGGCGACGTCGCTACCTCTGCGCTACCTGATCCTGACCCACCATCACCGCGGCTACTCCCACATCGACTTCGACATCCCCCCGGGCGTCGACGTCCTCATGTCGTGGCAGACCTGGAAGGCCCTGGAGAGCGAGGTGCGCAAAACCGAATATCCGGTCCTCTTCTACAGCGACGGCCTGACCCTGGAAACGGGAAAACAGACGGTCATTCTCACCAACATGGCCAGGGGGCACAGCGAAGGGGATACGGTGGTCTATCTCCCCGATGAAGGGGTCCTTTTTGCCAGCGATCTCCTCTATGTCGGGAACATCGGCTACCTGGGGGACGGCCACATGCAGGAGTGGGTCCTGGCCCTCGAGTTTCTGCAGCAACTGGGGGCCAGGCGGATCATCCCCGGCAGCGGCCCCGTCGCCACCGGGGAGCAGCTGGCGGCTTTCAAGTCCTACCTCCGCGATTTCCTCACCGAGGTCCTCGCCCATATCGAGCGCGGAGAGAGTCTCAAGGAAACCCTGCGGACCTTCGAGCTCCCCCGCTATCGGGAGTATGCCGGTTACGACACCCTCCTGAAGGGGAACGTCGAGCGCGCCTACCTCGATCTGAAGGAGAATCTCCTCCCCTAGTCCCCCAGCTCCCTATTGCCTAGTCCCCTTCCCCTCCCCGCGGCAGCAGCGTCTTGCGGCCATAAAAAGCGGCCATCCCGACGAAAATGATCAGCACATTTTCGACAAAGAGCACCCCGGCATGCAAGGAAAGCACGGGAAAGACGTAAACGACCCTCTCGACAAACAATCCCCCCAGCACGACAAGCGAAACCCCTCCGACGACCGCCGGCAAGCGTTTCCCCTTCCGGGAGAGAAAGACCGCAAAGGGGAGGACAAAGTTGCCGGCGAGAAACAGGCCGCTGAGCGCCAGAGCGGACGTCGATCCGGTCCGGCGAAGGATGTAGTGGACCTCCTCGGGGAGGTTGCCGTACCAGAGGAGGAGGTACTGGGCGAAAAAGAGCCCCGCCCACAGGACACTGAAACCGAAAAGAAGGTTGCCGACATCGCGCAGCCCCTTGCGCGCGGTCTCGGGATCCGCATCGCATCGCTGCCGGCGGAGGAGATAGGAGGCGACGCCGGCCAGGGCGAACCCGGCGTAAATGGCCTCGACGCAGAAGAAGGCGCCGAAGAGGGTGCTGTACCAGGGGTATTCGAGGGTCATCACCCAGTCGAAGGCGACAAGACTCTGGGAGGCGACGAAGACCAGGAGATAAAGGACGGCAAGGAGATTGGCCCGCCGGTCTCCGCGCAGGGAGAGGCGGGCAAAAAGTGCGGCCAGCAGGGAGGAGAGGAGGAGGAGCGCCAGATTGCGGCCGACAAAGAAGGGTTCATTGAGCCAGAGACCCGGCTCTGCACTCCAGGGATAAAGGGAAAGGCGGGGGGTCCAGAGAAGAAAGAGAAGGAAAACGAGGAACTGCAGGGGATAAAGGGAGAGGAGTTCGCGCTTGAGAGAGGCGACCCAGCGTGCCCGCACCAGATCGGTGATCGCCACCACCGCCACGGCCCCCTGGGCAAGACAGGACCAGAAGACGAGGGTGACGAGGAGCGACCCCTTCCCGCCACCCGATCCGCCGTATTCCGCCAGGGCGATCCCCCCGACGGCACTCAAGAGCAGCAGGTAAAATACCGCCGGCCTCAGTTTCAGGGATTCCATGGCCGCAGTCCCTCCTCGATGACGATGACGAACCGGTTGCCGTATTCCTCCGCGCCACCGATCCCCTGAATGCTCGGCAGCCGCGCCAGGAAAAGAAACCCGACAAAGGTGGCCAGGGATCCGAATAGAATGGTGAGAATATACGAGACGAGAAGGAAGGGGGGGATGGAGATCAACGGTTTCCCACCGGTGATCAGGGGCCAGGAAAGGACGGTATAGAGAATAAATCCCATGCCGCCGACAAATCCGCAAAGGCCGCCGAAGAAGGCGAAGTACCGCAAGGGCCCGGGGCTCACCTCGAGGATTTCCTCCACCTCGGGGAGATGCCAGGGGAGGTAAAGCGCCAGATTCCGCCGGCTGTAGCCGTCCTTCTTCAGCTCGCGCAGCCTGGCCAGAAAATCTTCCTTCTCTAGAAACACAAGGGTCTCGGCCATCACAGGTGCTCCTTGATTTCGGTCATCGACAGGACGGGGACGGCCTTGAGAAAAAGGAGGTAGAGGAGGAAGAAGAGGGCAAAGGACATGACCGTGATGCCGATTTCCACCAGGCTGGGGGTGTAGGTCCCCCAGGCGTAGGGATCGTAGTCCCGGGCCAGGGAGTTGACGATGATGACGAAGCGCTCCATCCACATGCCGACGTTGACCAGCAGGGAAACGGCAAAGAGGAAGGGGAGAGACCGTCTCAACCGGCGGATGAAGAGGGTCAGCGGCAGCAGCGAGTTGCAGAAAATCATCACCCAGTAGAGGTGCGCATAGTGGCCGAAGCTGCGATAGCGGAACTGCTCGGCCTCGAAGACGTTGTCGCCGTAGAAGGCAAAGCCGGTCTCGACCAGATAGGAGTAGCTGATGATCAGGGAGGTGAAGAGGAGGATCTTGGCGATGGCCTCGAAGTGATCGACGGTGATGTACTTCTCGAGTTTCAGGATGCGCTGCATCGGATAGACGAGCGTGATGACCATCGCCGTGCCGGAGAAGATCGCCCCGGCGACGAAATAGGGGGCAAAGATGGTGGTATGCCATCCGGGGACGATGCTCACCGCAAAGTCCCAGGAGACGATGGAGTGCACGGAGGCGACCAGCGGAGTGGCAAAGGCGGCGAGGAAGAGATAGAGGCGGTTGTAGTGGCGCCACTGGTCGAGGGACCCGACCCAGCCGAGGGAGAGGACGGCGAAGATTTTCTTGCGAATTCCCGAGAAGCGGCGACGGGCGATGGCGAGATCGGGGAGGAGCCCGACATAGAAGAAGATGAGACTGACGATCATGTAGGTGGAAACGGCGAAAACGTCCCAGATCAGTGGAGAACGGAAATTGACCCAGAGATGACGTTCGGTCGGATAGGGGAAGAGGTAGTAGAAGATCCACACCCTCCCCAGGTGGATGAGGGGGAAAAGCCCGGCGACGGTCAGGGCGAAGATGGTCATCGCCTCGGCCGCCCGGTTGAAGCTGGTGCGAAACCGGGCCCGGAAGAGGAAGAGGACGGCCGAAATGAGCGTCCCCGAGTGGGCGATGCCGACCCAGAAGACGAAGTTGGTGATGTAGACTCCCCAGTTGACCGGGTGCATGAGGCCGGAAACGCCGAGGCCCCTGTGGATCTGGTAGCCCCACAGGCCGAGGCCGAGGAGGACGAGGGCGGCACAGAGGGCCACCGCCGCCAGCCATTTCACCCCCGGCCGGCAAAGGACCGCCAGCACATCCCTCTCCACCTCTTCTCTTGGGTCAAGCGCCTTGCTCTCTTTCATCCCTCATCCTCCGGGTATCCGTCACCCGTCACCCGTCACCGCCTTGGCCAGATAAAAGACCGACGGCTCCGTCCCCAGTTCCTCGAAGACCCGATAGGCGCGCTCCGAGTGCGCCAGCGCATAGACGCGGGAGTTGGCGTCCAGCAGATTGCCGAAAACGATGGCGCCGGTGGGGCAGCTCTGGGCACAGGCGGTGGTCACCTCTGCATCCCTGACCTTGCGCCCCTCGTCCCTGGCCCGATCCTTGGCATGCCGCAGACGCTGGATGCAGAAAGTACACTTTTCCATCATTCCCCGGCTGCGCACCGAGAGGTCGGGGTTGAGCATCCGCGGCAGCGGCTCAGGTCGATGGTAATCCCGCCAGTTGAAGCGACGGACCTTGTAGGGGCAGTTGTTGGAGCAATATCGGGTGCCCACGCAGCGGTCGTAGACCTGGACGTTGAGTCCCTCGCCGTTGTGATAGGCGGCGTAAACCGGGCAGACCGGCTCGCAGGGGGCGTGGTGGCAGTGCTGACAGAGCATGGGGAGAAACTCCACCCCGCCGTCCTCGTTGTAAAAGGGCTCGATGCGCAGCCAGCTCATTTCCCGCCCCTTGAGATGATCGGCTTCGCCGACCACCGGGACATTGTTTTCCACGGAGCAGGAGGCGACGCAGGCTCCACAGCCGATGCAGCGGGAGAGATCAATGGCCAGGGTCCAGCGGTAATCCTCATGGGCATGGGGCGGGTAAAGGTCGGCGCGTCGGTGCTCTTCCTTACGGTGAACGGGATCGGGAATGAGCCCGCGCCCCTGCTGCGAAGCCGACCCCGCCATCACCGCCAGCACCAGGACGCCGCCGGTTTTTTCAACCTGCACCTCTTCAAGATAGAAGAGCGCCTCGCCGCTCGCCGGCACCCAGCCGTAGGGGGCGCCGACAAGGGCGTCACGCTGGATCACCAGCACCCCTTCCTGCAGCCCCGGCTGAACCTTGCCCGGAAATTTGCCCCCCCAGGAGGCGGTGGTGAGGGCCAATTCGTCGCGATCGACGGCCTTCAACCGGGCGGCCATTGACGGCGGCAGAGAGACCCAGGACCCATAGGTGACGGTGGTGAGGGGATCGGGGATCTCGGCAAGGAGGGGGAGCGCGGCGCTGCGGCCGTCGAAGGTGCGGATCGAGGGTGCCACCACAAGCAGCGGACCGTCCAGACTCTCCCGGGCCGATCTCTCTCCGAAAAATTCGGCGGCCCGCCCGGCATCCAGAGCGAGGGGGACTTCGGGCTGCGGAATCGTCAAAAATCCTTTTTCCAGAAGGGTCTGCCGACCACCCGGCCCGAAGCGCTTATCCCAGGCGGCCTCCAGAAATTGCCGGTAATCGCCGTCGGGTCCGTCGCCGGCCTGACGCATCAGGTCGAGAAGAATATCTCCTTCGCCGCGGGTGTCATCGAGGGGCGGAGAGGCCGGCTGCACCAGGGTGTGCACTCCGGAACGCGGCTCGGCATCCCCCCAGGTCTCGAGGGGATGGGCGAGGGGGAGAATGAGGTCCACCCCCTGCGAGGTCTCGTCGGGGAGGTCGGCAAAAGCGACGCTCAGGGTCGCCTTTTTCAGGTGGCCGGCAAGATCGATGGAGTCGGGAACCTGGTAGAGGGGATCGGCTCGGGAGATGAACAGGACTCCAACCTCCCCGGCACCGAGCCTTCTTGCGAGGCGATCCATGTCGATGAGCGAGCCGACGCCGCGGTAATTTTCGCCGCCGTCGAAATCGACCGTCGTTTCCGTCATCCCCGTGAGCCATTGGAGAAGCCCTGCAAAGACCGCCGCCCGCATCCCGTCGCGGTGGGCGACGCCCAGGCCGCCGACGATGACCAGGGGGCGCTCGGCCCTCTCCAGGCGGTCGAGAAGTTCGCCCAGGACCTTCTCCGGCACCCCGGTCAGGGCGGAAGCCTGCCTGGCGCTGAAAGGGGGGATGGCACGGCGCAGTTTCTCGGGGAGGCGCCGTTCCCCCTTGCCGGTCGTATGGCTCAGCAGATAGAGGAGAAGGTACGGTTCGCTGCCGGGAACCAGGGGGAGACGCCGGTCGGCATTGACCCCGGTCAGAGAGACGTGGGGCTCGAGATGTTCCCAGCGGAAGGTCCCTCGCTCGGAGGCACGGGCCAGACCGGCGGCAAATCCGACGGGGCTGACGAAGGTTTCGAAGAGATCGGCGCCGAGGGTGAGGAGAAAATCGGCCTCCTCCACACGGTAGCGGGGGAGCTCCGGCCGGCCGAAGAGGAGGCCGTAGGCCTGGCGCAGGGCGGCATGGGCGAAGAGTTCGAAGTCGGGAGCCCGTTCCACGGCCAGCTTGGCGCAAAAGGAATCGAGCATGGCCGAGAGGGTGCCGGTGGTGCGCCCGGCAAGGTAGAGGTTCGTCTTCCCCTGTCGGTGCGTTTCCCCAAGGGTCCGACCGATCCGCCGGTAGGCCTCCTCCCAGGAAATCCTGCGGTAACCTCCGGCGCCGTCGCGCTCCAGGGGGGACCGGAAGCGCTCGGGATGGTAGAGCCGCCCCATGGACGCCTGGCCGCGCATGCACAGCCCCCCGGAGCTGATCGGGTGATCGGCAATTCCTTCCAGCTTGACCGCCCTCCTCTCTCGAACCCGCACCTGGATCCCGCATCCGGCAGGACATTCGGTGCAGGTTCCCGGCACCCAGCGCGCCTCCCCGGGAAGCACCCCGTCGTCCGGAGGGACCAGATAGGAGATCAGTTTCTTCTGATCTTTCTCCGATCCGCAGGAAGAGAGAAGGGTGGCACTCGACGCCAGACCGAGAGTCTGGAGAAATTCACGACGATCCATAAATGTCCTCAATCCGTTTTCGGGATATGCTGACCCAAGGGCGATTCTCCTTCCCTCAAGCGGCCTGCCCACCCCCCTGCCCCAAGGAATTAATGATGACAGGCGGCGCAGTCGGTGGGACCTTCGAACTGTCGGTGACAGGTGATGCACCACCCCATCTGCAGGGGGCGCACCCGTCGCGCCGTCGTCATTTTCGCCACCGCCCCATGGCAGGCGAAGCAGTCGATTCCAGCCCGCAGGTGCCGCTTATGGGTGAAGTAGATAAAATCGGGGAGATCGTGAACCCTGTTCCAGAAAATGGGTTCCCTGCGTTCGGCGTACCCGCGCAATTTCTGCACCTCGGGCCGATCGACGGCGACGGTGCGATGGCAGGACATGCATCTGTCCACGGCCGCCACCCCCGCCTGCGGTGAGGTGTCCGCCGTCGGGTGGCAGAAGGTGCAGGCCATCGCCAATTCTCCGGCGTGCACCGCATGGGCAAAGGCGATGGGCTGCCGGGGTTGGAGGTCGGCACCGGACCACCAGAGCGCGCGGGCGCCCACAAGGACCAGGCAAAGAGCGAAGTAGCCGAGGACCCCTCCCCGCACCAGGAAGGCGACCAGCCACCGTTTCTGTTCGTCGGTCAGTTTTGCCGCCATGGTCAGACCTGCACCTCAGGGAGTGTCATTGCCCAGCAGAAAATCGACGACGGCCGATATTTCCGCCTCGGACAGGCCGGGATCGGGCATCGCCGGATAGTCGGGGTTCATTTTTACCGGGTTGGCGATGAAATTCGCGAGGGCGCCCCTGCGCCCGCGGTAGCCGGGAATCACCTCGCTGAGGGGCGGGCCGACCCTCCGTCCCTCGAAGGCATGGCAGCCGGAGCAGACCCGGTTGAAGATCTCCTCGCCGCGCCCGGCTATCGCCTCCTGGGACGAGGGGGGCGCCGCAGGGATCGACTCCGCCCGGGGGAGTGGGGAGTCCCTGTTTTCGGCAGCCAACGCCTGAATGACAAGAGGGGTCAGGGCGCTCTCCCGGCCGAGATGATCGCCGAGGACGAAGAGAAAAAGGAGCCCGAGCGCCAGGACAAAGGGGGGCTTGACGTTGCGCCGGACAGGCTCGAAGCAAAAGGGGAGAAGCAGGAGGGCGGTCGTTGCGGCCGTGATCACCGTCATCGCGGCGACGCCGAAAAGGGGTGCGGAATGGGCGAGGAGGGGAAGATTGACCAGTTCGAGGAGGAGGCACAGCGGCAGGGCCAGGAGAAAGGCCAGGGCGACCGCCGCTCCGATGCGGCCGGCCAGGCGCTTGTCCTCGCCGTCGCGGCCGGAAAAGAGGACCATCCCCCCCCCGGTGAGGATGAAGGCGAGACTGACGAACTGGAGAAAACGGGCGACGCCGCTCCAGGAAAGGACCAGGGTGGGTGTCGCGGCAAGGACCGGCCACCGCTCCGGCATGAGGAAAAAGGTCGAGCCGCAGGCGAGAATGAAATAAACGCCGCTCAGCAAAGAGAGCGCGGCCAGTCCGACGACCAGGGCGACGCCCCGACCCGATCCCTTCTCCCGGAGGCCTCGATAAAGATGAAGGAGAAGGAGCGCCAGGGCCAGAAGAAGGAGAACGCCGCCCGCGAAAAAGGCGGGGAGGCGCACCGAGGCATAGCTTTTCTCGAGGGAGAAAAAGACCAGGGCCAGAGTGAACACAAACAGGAGACTGGAGCCGGGGGTCAATATCACCCGGGCCAGCAGGTCGGCGGAGAGTTTCCGATGGAGGCTCTCCTGCTCCCGGCCGGAGATGAGGTCAAAGAAGACCGCCAGGCAAGAGCCACCGTAAAGGATGGCGGCAAAGCCGAGGTGAACAAAGAGGGTAAAGAAGTAAAGGAACTTCAACCCTTAAGCCTCCTCCTCATGGTAAGTGCGACGGATGAAGGCGGCAAGGAGGCCGGCTACGACGAGCAGACCGACGACGATCCCACCCCCCACCTTGCGGACAAAGAGAGTCTGCTGAATCTGCTCCACCTGGACGCGGATTTTTTCCAGATCATCGCGCACGCGGGCCGTCTCGGCTCGCACCTTCTCCACCTCAACGCTGTGAAAAAGACGATGAAAGGAGTTGCGCAGAGAGAAGAGTTCGCCCTCCATCTCCTTTGTGGCGATGCCGGCCCGGTGCAGATCGGCGAGATCTCCCTCGAGGACGCCGATCAAACGGTCGGTTTCCT
The DNA here is from genome assembly GCF_001278055.1 of Desulfuromonas soudanensis. Classification (NCBI taxonomy): domain Bacteria; kingdom Pseudomonadati; phylum Thermodesulfobacteriota; class Desulfuromonadia; order Desulfuromonadales; family Desulfuromonadaceae; genus Desulfuromonas; species Desulfuromonas soudanensis. The sequence goes on from NZ_CP010802.1 coordinate 2,660,218, forward strand.
CGACGGCCCCCTTGATCTCGCCGGCGCGGCCGTATTCATGACAGCGGGAACAGTCCTGAGGGTTGATGAGGGCCGGAGAGGCCTTCATCACCCGGTGGTTGCCGTGACAGGTGACGCACTGGGGGCCGCCCTTTCCTAGGGCCCGGCCATGGGCGCTTTTCAGGTAATCCTCCCGGACCCCGACATGGCAGCGCCCGCAGAAGTCGGGGATGTCCGTCTCGGCGGGGACGCCGAGAAAGCCGCGGCCCGGCGCCATGGCCTCCATGGACATGAGCGCCGGATCGCCGCCGTGACAGCTGTGACAGGCGATCCCGTTGTCGGCATGGATGCTGGTGCGCCACAGGGTCACCGGTTCGCCAAGTCGCCCGGTCTGCGATTCATGGCATTGGAGACAGGAGTTTTCTGTCACCTGGGCCAGGGCCGAAGGGGGCTGGAGGAAGACTGCGGCCATCACGACGGCCGAAAGGAGAGTGCGAAAAAACAACGGAGAATTCATCATGAATAATGCCCCCAGATCGAAAGTCCGACAAAGAGGAGGATGCCAAGGGCGTAGCAGGTGACGAAGACGGGGCGTTTGCCCGGCCGCCGCTCCCGGAAACGATCGATAAAGGGGAGGAGAAGGAGGAAGGTCACCATCCCTCCCTGCACCGCCAGTCCGAGAAACTCGCTGGGAAAGATCTTGAGGGTCTGGTAGGCCCAGAGGAAATACCACTCCGGCTTGATCCCCGCCGGGGTCACAAAGGGGTCCGCCGGATCGAAGGCGGCCGGCGGGAAAAAGAGCCCCGGGGCGAAGAAGACGACGGCGAAGAGAAGGGCGAGGAAGAAGGCGATTACCGCCGCGTCCTTGGCCATGTAGTTGGGGAAGAAGGGGATCCCCTCCGGATGTTCTTCGTGCCGGAAAACGGGGAGCGGCTCGGAAGGACGGTAATCCTCGCCGAAGGGGGGGCGGGAGACCCCTGCACGCCGGACGCAGAAAAGGTGAAAGAGAACCAGGGGTCCGAAAAGGAGAGGGAAACCCATGACATGCAGGGCGAAGAAGCGCCCCAGAGTCGGCTGGCCGACCATCGCCCCGCCGCGCAGGAACCGTACGACGGCATCTCCGATCAGAGGGATTTCGCTCGAACTCTCGGTCGCGACCGTCGTCGCCCAGAAGGAGAGCTGGCTCCAGGGGAGGAGATAACCCGTCAGGCACATCCCAAGGGAGAGGAGAAGGATCAAAAAACCCGCCACCCAGGTCAGTTCCCGGGGACGCTTGTAGCTCGCCATGAACAGGACCGAAAGCATGTGCAGCAGCAGCGCCAGTACGACAATGTTGGCGCCTACGGCATGGACGGTGCGGATGAGCCAGCCGAAGGGGACCTCGTTCATGATCTTCTGCACGCTGGCAAAGGCATCGGCGGTGTTGGGAATATAATAGATGAGAAGGAGAATCCCGGTGGCGAACTGGAGGGCAAAGAGGGTGAGGAGAACCGCTCCGAGGGTATACCAGACGTTGATGTTGCGCGGCAGGAGATATTTGGTCAGGTTCTGCTCGAGGAGATCCCGTATCCCCAGGCGTACATCGAGAAAATCGACGATCTTTGTTTTCACTCCCATGTCCCTCTCCTATCCGACCAGGACCTGGTCTCCCGAAAGGGTGACCGGAATCGATTCCAGGGGTTTGGGCGGCGGCCCGGCGAGAACTGCGCCGGTACTGGAAAAACGCCCGGCATGACAGGGGCAGAGGAACTCCCCCTTTTCCGGCTGCCACTGGATGATGCAGCCCAGATGGGTGCAGACCGCCGAGAAGGCGAGAAAACTGCCGGGGGAATTCTGCAGCAACACCGCCGGATGCCCGCTGAACTGGAAAAAGTGGGCGCCGCCGACCGGCACCAGATTCCGGTCCATGGCCATCTTCTCCTCCTCCCCTCTTCCGGCACGGGGCGAGAGGTAGCGCCACAGGGGCCAGAGGGCGGCGGCGGACAGAACCGCCCCGATTCCGGCCAGCAGCAGGGACAAAAAAAACCGCCGCCGTGACGGCGAAATCGGACCCTCTTCCATCGGACCTCCTGTCAACGCCGGCAGGCAATGCCTGAGCGGCAGGTTGCAAACTTAATCAAAACGAAATAGATTATAAACGGTTACAGGCCTGTTACAACCAACCGGCAGGACAAAAACCATGCGCCGTCTCACTCTTGTCTTTATTCTCGACCCTCCCGAGCGCCTCGATCCACCCACAGACACCTCTCTGGCGCTGATGCGGGAGGGACTGGCCCGGGAGCACCGGGTCCTGTTCTGCACCCTCGACGACCTGCGCCTCGAGGAGGGATCTCCCCGGGGCGCTGCCGCCCCGTTGTCTTTGAACCCGGGGTCGAACTCTTCACGACCGGCCCTCTCTGCGACATCCCCCTGGCTCAAACAGACGCCGTCTTTATGCGCAAGGACCCGCCGGTCGACGAGGCCTACCTGCATGCTACCTACCTCCTCGACCTGCTCCCCGAGACCGTACTGCAGGTCAATCCCGCCCGGGCCCTGCAAAAGTTCTGCGAGAAACTCATTCCCCTCCACTTTCCGGGACTTGCCCCGGAATCGCTCGTGACCCGCTCACCGGAGGAACTCGACTTCTTCCTCCAACGCACCGGACGCATCGTCGTCAAACCCCTGACGGACTGCAGCGGACGGGGGATCATTGCCCTCGACAGGGATGAACCCGACCGCCATCTCCTCCTCAGGCAGGCGACCGCCGGCGGCAGTCGCTTCGTGCAGGGGCAGCGGTTTCTGCCGGAGATCGAAGGCGGAGACAAACGGGTCCTGCTGCTGGGGGGAAAGATTCTGGGCTGGATCAGGCGGGTGCCGAAAGCGGGGGATTTCCGCTCCAACGTCAATGCCGGCGGGCGCTGCGTCCCCTGCGAACTCAGTGCCGGGGACCGGGACATCTGTGCACGCCTGGCTCCCTGGCTGGTCCGGGAGGGGATCCATCTGGCCGGAGTGGATATCGTCGGCAGCCATGTCCTCGAGGTCAACATCACCAGCCCCTCCTGCCTGCGGGAGATGAATGACCTGGGAAATGAGCGCCTGGAGGAAAAGGTTATCGACTATGTGGAAGGATGCTGCCGACCCTGAAGGCCGGCGGCCTCCTTCGCCTTTAGCGAACCGGAACCGGCGCCTCCTGCACGACACCGGAAACCGGTACGCGGATTTCCGCGGCTCCGGCGGCGATGTCGCGAATCAGGATATAGGCGTTCAGACTGGTGGTGGAGGTCCCCGGGGTGGCGGTGACCGTGGCCAGGGTGGATTCGCCGGGGCCGAGGCGGGTGGCCCCGAGGGAGACCTTGAGGTCCGGATGGGTGGCCTGCGCCGAGATCTGGAGGAGGTCACGGCTCCCCTGGTTGGTCAGGGTCAGTTGCACCTCCCGGGAGGCCCCGGGAATCATGGTCCCGAGGTTGATCCGCTCGGGAGCCGGCAGGATCTCCTGCCTGACGATCCCCCGCAACTGAAACTGGGCCGTCTTCTGAGCGGGGTCGTTGGAGTAGAGGGTCACGGTCTTGACCACATTCCCGCGGAAGCGGCTCGAGTCGAAGGTGGTCCGGATCTCCCCCCGCTCGCCGGGGGGGATGGAGCGAACGGAGACCAGCGCCGCGGTACAGCCGCAGGAACTGCGCACCTGCTCGATTTCCAGGGGGGCATCTCCCTGATTGAGAAAAGTGAAGGTATGCTCCACTTTCTGTCCAGCATAGATCTGGCCGAAATTGAAATCCGGCGCCTCGGCCACCAGCCTGGGAGTCGCGGCCAAGACCGGTAGAGCAGGCAATAGGAGCAAAAGCAGTAGGCCGCAGAGCGTTCTCTTCATCGTCTGACCTGTCCCTTTCCATCCCTGGGGATGACAGAAATTCAAGATGTTAACGACAGCGATAGTACCACGGCTTCGGCGCCGGGAACAATCCTTTGCGTCCTGCCGAATAAATTGACACAGATTGCTCAACTTGCTATAGAATACCCCGCAACCTTCGACATCTTACCTCAGGATTTACCTCATGTCCGACCCCATTTTAAAACTGCTCTACTCCAGGGAACAGATCGCCAGTCAGGTCCATCGCATCGCCGCCGAAATCAGTCACGACTACCGGGATCAGGAAGTCCTCCTGGTCGGCGTCCTCAAGGGCTCGTTTCTTTTTATCGCCGATCTCGTCCGCTCGATCACCTCGCCGCTCGTCGTCGATTTCGTTCGTCTGGCCAGTTACGGATCGGAAACCCAGTCCTCGGGAATCGTCGAAATCCGCAAGGACCTCGAAATGCCCATCAGGGGACGGGACGTCATCATCGTTGAGGATATCGTCGACAGCGGACTGACCCTGGAAACCCTTTACCATCGCCTGATGCAGCGGGGGCCCCGCTCCCTGAAAATCTGTACCCTGATCGACAAGAAGGCCCGGCGGGAAGTCGCCATTGAGCCCGACTATGTCGGCATCACCATGGACGACGGCTTCATCATCGGCTATGGCCTCGATTACGACGAGCGCTACCGCAATCTTCCGGACATCTACCTTGTGGAAGGCCCCTGAAGCCGGCCCAAAGGAGACAGCTACATGATTATCCAATGCACCGAGTGCCAATCCCGCTTCAAGCTTGCCGACGACAAGTTGAAGTCCGGGGGGGTCAAGGTCCGCTGCACCAAATGCCAGCATATTTTCACCGTCATGCCCCCCCCGAGTGAACCGGAGCCCGCCGCCGAAGAGATCTCCGAGCCGGGCCAGGACGACTTCAGTGGCTTCGACGCCGGGCAGGGAGGAGATTTCGACTTCGGTGTCGAGTCTTCTCCTGCCGCCGGCCCGCCCTCCGAAGCGGCTGGCGGGGATTTGGATTTCTCCTTCGAACCGACCCCCGATACCGACGATTTCTCCCTCGACACAGAGACCGGAGGCGAATTCTCCTTCGGCGGCGACGAGAGCGCTGCTGCAGACTTCTCCTTCGACCAGGATGAGACCGGGGCCGCGGATGACGACTTTTCCCTCGACGCCGACAACCCCTTTGCCGAAAAGGACGACGCCCCCTCCTGGGCGAGTCCGGACGTCGGCGGGCCGGCGGACGATTTCGATTTCGGCGGCGGGGAGGACACCTCCTTCGACTTTGAATCCGACCTCGAGGAAAATCTCAACGAACCGCCGCCCCTGGCCGCGCCGGCAGGACAGGGCGTCAATTCGGTCCAAGATGTTGAAAATACAGAGAAAAGACGAAAACCCAGCGCCGTAACGCCTCCGCCCGCCAGCCGCCCCAAGGGTCCGATGACCGGCCTGACCGTCTTTCTCCTGGTGCTCCTTCTGATCCTCGGGGGTGCGGCGGGCTATTTTGTCTGGTCCGGCAAATCCCTGGATATGGAGCAGCTGCTCGCTCGGCTGACCGGCCGCAAGATCCCGGCGGCAGAAGCCGGACAGATCAAGTTGACGGCGGTGAGCGGCTTTTTCGTCGCCAACAGGACGGAGGGGCAACTCTTCGTCATACGCGGCAAGGCCGTCAACGAATACTCCGAGGCCCGCTCGGCCATTGCCGTCAAGGGGACACTCTACAGCAAGAGCGGACAGGCCCTGATCCAGCAGACGGCCTACTGCGGCAATCCCCTCGACGACCAGGTCCTGCAGGAATGGCCCTTTGCCAAAATCGAGGAGAGCATGAGCAACCAGTTCGGCGACTCCCTCTCCAATCTCAATGTGGGACCGGGAAAAACGATCCCTTTTGCCATCGTTTTCAAAAATCTCCCTGCGGAACTGGCCGAATTCGCCACCGAGGTGAGCTCGTCCCAGCCCGGTTCCAAGCAGTAAAGACAAATCCCGGCGCTAAAACGACGAAAGCCGCACATCCCTGTGCGGCTTTTTCTTTTCACTCCGGAGCAAACGACCAAGGCAGGAGACTTACTTCTTCTCCTTCTCCTCGTCCTTCTCTTCCGTTTTGGGCGTGACGTCGATGGCGTCCGAGTCCAAAATCCCCTTTTTGAAGCTGCGGATCCCCTTGCCGAGGGCGCCGCCGATTTCCGGGAGCTTGCCGGCACCGAAAATAACCAGCACAAGAACAAGAATTATGATCAATTCCGTGGAACCGAGTCCGAACATAAAATCCTCCCGCCCCGATCATGGATGAGGCCGGCAACTGCCCGCGTAGGCAAGACAAACCGGGAGCGGCCGCAGGGGCCGCTCCCGGACCTGAATCAGGGTGCTTCGATTGCGTTCACCGGACAGGTGTCGACGCAGGCGCCGCAGTCGATGCAGGTTCCTGCATCGATGACACGGACATCGCCTTTTTCGCTGATCGCGGTGACGGGGCAAACGGGTTCGCAGGCGCCACAGTTGATACATTCGTCATTGATGGTGTAAGCCAAGGGAATCACCTCCTTCATGGTGGAAAATCTGGTCTTTTCGAAAGAGCATCTTATACTACTTCCAAAATGCTGTCCACCCCCAAAACAGCAGAGGAAGGGCACAAAATCCTTGCAAATACCAGTGTCTTCCTATAGTCTTTTATAACATTTTTACCAAGACTCATTTCCGCTCAGGGCGGGTTTTTTCGGGAAAACCCGCTTTGATTATTATGGGTTTCAGCTGGGCATCAAAACAGTATTTCAAAAAGCTTACGGTGCCGCCTGACCCCTGACCAAAACTGGAGGAGGTTATTGTTTCATGGATATTCTTGCATTGAACTGTGGCAGTTCTTCTGTCAAGTACCAGCTCTTTGACTGGAAGCGAAAGGAAGTCGTCGCCAAGGGGATGGTCGAGCGGGTCACCATCGGCGATTCGTTCATCATCCATGAGGTTCCCGGACGGGAAACCTATCGCGAAGAATATGAATGCCCCGATCACCGCATTGCCGTCCAGTTGATCATCAAAACGTTGACGGCCAGCACTCACGGCGTCGTCAAGGACATGAGCCAGATCTCCGCCGTCGGCCACCGCGTGGTCCACGGCGGTGAACATTTCACCTGTTCGGTCCTCATCGATGAGACCGTTCTCGACGCCATAAAAGGGGTTCAGCACCTGGCGCCCTTGCACAACCCCCCCAACATCTCGGGGATTGAGGCGGCCAAGGCTGTCCTTCCCGACGTGCCGCACATCGCCATTTTCGACACGGCCTTTCACCAGTCCATGCCGGCCCACGCCTATACCTACCCACTCCCCTACGAGTGGTACGAAAAATACGGGGTGCGGCGCTACGGATTCCACGGCACAAGCCACCTCTATGTTTCCAAAAGAGCGGCAGTCCTGCTCGGCAAAGATCCCAAAGACTGCAACATCATCACCATGCACATCGGCAACGGCGTCTCCCACTGCGCCATCAAGGGGGGCGTGTCCGTCGACACCTCCATGGGGCTGACGCCCCTGGAAGGCGCGGTCATGGGGACCCGCTGCGGCGACATCGACCCGGCCATTCCCGCCTTTATAATGGAGCAGGAAGGGTACACCCCCAAGGAAATCGATTCGATCCTCAACAAGAAATCAGGGGTTCTCGGGATCACCGGTCAGTACACCGACCGCCGCGATGTCATCGAAGGGAGCGAAAACGGGGACGCGCGCTGCACCCTGGCCCTGGCGATCGAGGGATACCGCCTCAAAAAGTATATCGGCTCCTACGCCGCCGCCATCGGTGCCCTCGATGCCGTGGTCTTTACCGCCGGCGTCGGAGAAATGGGGTGGCTGATTCGCGAAAAAGCCCTGGAAGGCCTTGAATTCATGGGGATTATTCTCGACAAGGAAAAGAACAAGAACACCATGACCCGCAAGCGCGAGAGCGTCATCACAACCCCCGAATCGCCGGTGAAGGTTTTCGTCATCCCGACGGACGAGGAGCTCGTCTTCACCGAAGACGTGGTCGGCATTCTCGAGGGGACCTATACCGATCACATGAATTTCCGCTATTCCTTCAGCGGAACCGATTTTCAGCGCAAGTAACCACTGCGGAACCGATAGCGAAATCGGGGGGATCGGCGGATTGACCGTCGGTCTCCCTTCGTTTTCAGCGGTTTTTCACCCCTCTGCGGAGAACCTGTCCATGCTCGGCATCGAAGAAATCGGCACCTACCTCCCGATCGGGAGGATTTCCAACTACGACCGGAAGAGCCAGTTCGGCATCGATGATTTTTTCATCGAAGAGAAGATCGGGGTGCGCCGGGTCTCGGTCAAGAGCCCCGAGGAGGAGACATCGGATCTGTGCCTTTCCGCCTTCGAGGACCTGCAGCGCCGCATTTCCCTGAACAAGGAGGAGATCGAGGCCGTGGTGGTGGTGACCCAGAATCCCGACTACAACATCCCTCACACCTCGGCCATTGTCCACGGCAAACTCGGGCTTCCCTCCCGTTGCGCCGCTTTCGACATCTCCCTGGGGTGCTCGGGGTTCGTCTACGCCCTCTCCGTCTTTCAGGCCTTCATGGCCGCCAACGGAATGAAGCGGGGGCTTCTCTTCACCGCCGACCCCTACTCAAAGGTCGTCGATCCCCAGGATAAGAACACCACCCTCCTCTTCGGCGACGGCGCCGCCGTCACCCTGATCTCGGAACATCCCCGATTTGTGACCGGACGCTCCACCTTCGGCACCCTGGGGAGCGAGTACCAAAAGCTGATCTGCCGGGACAGCACCCTGTTCATGAACGGCCGCGCCATTTTCAACTTCGCCGCCAAGGTCGTCCCCGACGACCTGCGGGAAATGGCCGCCAAAAACGGCATCGCCCTGGAGGAGATCGACCGCTTTCTCATCCACCAGGGGAGCAAGATCATCGTCGACACCATTGCCGCCAAACTCGGCCTCCCCGCCGAAAAGGTCCCCTACGCCACCCAGGACTACGGCAATACCGTCTCCTCGACCATCCCGATCCTGCTGCAAAACGAGTTCGACGGGACGGCGCGGACCATCGCCATCTGCGGCTTCGGCGTCGGGCTTTCCTGGGCCAGCTCCCTGCTGCGCCGGGTCTGAAACGGCAAAGGCCGGCGGGAAACCCCGCCGGCCTTTGCAAATTGTATCTGATAATAATCGAAGAGGACCGGCAGCTATCCCTGGGCCTGCACTGCGGTAATCGCCGAGACGTTGACAATGTCCTGGACCGAGCAACCGCGGGAGAGGTCGTTGACCGGTTTGGCCAATCCCTGAATGATCGGACCCACGGCCTCGGCCCCGGCGAGACGCTCGACGAGCTTGTAGCCGATGTTGCCGGCATCGAGGGTGGGGAAGATGATGGTGTTGGCCTTGCCGGCCACGGGAGAACCGGGGGCCTTCTTGGCTCCGACCTTGGGAAGGAGGGCGGCATCGGCCTGCAGTTCGCCGTCGATCTGCAAGGACGGATCCATCGCCTTGGCGATCTCCAGCGCCTTGAGAACCTTGTCGACGTCTTCATGCGCTGCGCTCCCCTTGGTGGAAAAGGAGAGCATCCCCACCCGGGCCGGAACACCGAGAAAGCTCTGGCAGCTGCGGGCGGTGGAGAGAGCGATTTCCGCCAGGGCCTGGGCGTCGGGATTGGGGTTGACGGCGCAATCGGCGAAGAGCAGGACTCCGTTCTCGCCGAACTCGGGGGTTTTGGTGACCATGAGAAAGACCGAGGAGACGGTCTTCATCCCCGGTGAGGTGCCGACCACCTGAAAGGCTGCACGGAGTACATCGCCGGTGGTATTGGACGCTCCGGCGACGGCGCCTCCGGCATCCCCGAGCCTGACCATCATCGAGCCGTAATAGAGGTTGTCTTCCCCGACCAGAAGAGCCCTGGCCTCCTCGCGAGAGAGCCCCTTTTTCTTGCGCAGCTCGACGAGTTCGTCGATATAGGCCTCGAGTTTCGGCGAGGTTTTGGGGTCGAGAAGGGTGACCCCGTCGAGGGAGGCGCCGAGCTCCCGGGCCCGGGCGTTGAGCACATCGGCGCTGCCGAGAAGCACAACCCTGGCCAGCCCGTCCTTGACAACTTCCCCTGCCGCCTCGATCATCCGGTCGTCGTACCCCTCGGGCAGGACCACGGTCTGCAGGTTTTTGCGGGCCTTGGCCTTGATCTGATCCACTAAATGCATAACAGATACCTCCTCCAAAACAGGATTTGATTTCGAACACTCCTTATACCCGATGGCTCCGAGGCGGTCAACTCCTTTCACTTCCGTATACGGAAGGGCCCGGAAGAAAACGGGGATGATTTCTAGCGCCTCCCCTCCCCTGTCATGTATAATGGCGACAATTTCCTAACCGCTCCCCGACGGCGTCGATTCATGGATCTGGACAACCGACACAATCTGCTCCTGGCGGGATTCATCACCCTCTCGCTTCTGCTGCACCTGCTGCTGGTCTATCTGCTGCCGGAGTTGCAACTCTTTCCGCCGCAACCGGACGAGAAACCCGTCTATGTCGAGATGCGCCCGGCCCCGTCCGAGCCCCGGGAAAGGGAACTCGATCTGCCGCTGCGTCCGGAAACCGACCGTCCCCGGGAAACGCCCGCCAAACGTCTCGGCCCCGAGGACCAGACGGTCCTCAAGGAGACCGCCCCCAAGGGGGATGCCGAAGAGGACCAGCGCCCCGACGCCCCGGTCCCTCCGGCCCCCAGGGCCAGACCGCAGCGCACCGCCCCGCAGACCTCTGTCCCGGTCAGCCAGGCGCCGCCGGGAGAGGGTCCGCAGTCGGGGGCCGCAAAGAGCCAAACCGCCCTGGAGACCCCTCCGACCCCGGTGCCGCTCCTCGACAGCAAGTCGCTGCTGCAACTCCCCGAAGCGACCATGGCCCGACTCGAAAAGGACTGGCGGCAGAAATACCGCGCCGACGTCGAGGAGGGGAACGCCGTCTGGCTCGACACGGAAAAGGATGTCCTGATCTCCTTTTTCCAGCGCTTTCGCAACAACATCTACAACGTCTGGAACTACCCCGGACAAGCCGCCGAACGCCGGGAAGAAGGGACCTGCCTCCTCAAGATCACCATCACCCGCGCCGGAGAGGTCCAGCAGGTGAGGATCCTGGAGAGTACCGGTTCCAAGATCCTCGACGACGAGGCGGTGGCCGCCGTTCGCCGGGGAGCGCCCTACGGCAGCCTCCCCCGCGCCTATTCGGGGGAGATCCTCAACATCTTCGCCTTTTTCAATTACAGCCTGTCGCGGCGGGTCATTTACTAAACGAGGCCATCGCCTCTGCAGAAGCAAAAAGGGGCTCCGTTACGGAGCCCCTTTTTATGGTCATTTTTCCCACTTCAGTCGCGGCTTGCGGGCGGCGCCTGTTTCGTCCATGCGTCCCACCCGGGTCTTTTTCGGCGCCTGGTGGAGCAAATCGGGATTCTCCCCGGCCTCGGCGGCGATGGAGAGCATGGCGTCGCAGAACTCATCGATGACTTCCTTACTCTCGGTCTCCGTCGGTTCGATCATGATCGCCCCCTTGACCACCAGGGGAAAATAGATCGTCGGCGGATGATAACCGTAATCGATCAGGCGCTTGGCCAGATCGAGGGTATGGCAGTTGCCTCCGAGATCCCGATCGGAGAAGACCACCTCGTGCAGCGACCGGGCGGTGTAGGGGAGATGATAGGTCCCCTCGAGGCGGGCGCGAATGTAGTTGGCGTTGAGCACCGCCATCTCGCTGGCCCGCTTCAGCCCCTCTCCCCCCATGCTGCGGATGTAGGCCCAGGCACGGACCATGATCCCGAAGTGACCGCCAAAAGCCTTCATCCGGCCGATGGACAGGGGCCGGTCGACCTCGAGGCGGTAGGTACCCTGCTCTTCGACGACCACCGGAACCGGCAGGAAGGGGGCGAGGACCGCCGTCACCCCCACCGGCCCGGAGCCGGGACCGCCTCCCCCGTGAGGGGTGGAAAAGGTCTTGTGCAGATTGAAGTGCATGACGTCGATCCCCATGTCGCCGGGACGGGCGATCCCCATCAGGGCGTTGAGGTTGGCGCCGTCACAGTAGACCAGCCCCCCCCCGTCATGGATGATCTGGCAGATTTCCCGGATCTGTGCTTCGAAAAGACCGAGGGTGTTGGGATTGGTGATCATGAGCGCCGCCACCTCGCCGCCCATGGCTGCGGCCACGGCAGCGGCCGAAAGGACGCCGTCGGAGGCGATCGGCACCACCTCGTAACCGCAGAGGGCGGCGGTGGCCGGATTGGTGCCGTGGGCGGTGTCGGGGATCAGCACCTTTTTGCGGCTATTCCCCTGCGCCTCGTGCCAGGCGCGGATCATCAGCATCCCGGCCAGTTCGCCGTGGGCGCCGGCCGCCGGCTGCAGGGTCACCGCCGGAAATCCGGAGATCTCGGCGAGAGCCTCCTGCAGGTCGTGCATCAATGCCAGCGCTCCCTGACTGAGGTGGTCGGGGGTCGAGGGGTGGGCCGCCGCCATCCCCGGGGTGCGGGCGGCGACCTCGTTGACCTTGGGGTTGTACTTCATGGTGCAGCTCCCCAGGGGGTAGAATCCCGAATCGACCCCGTAGTTCCAGGTGGAGAGCCGGGTGAAGTGGCGCACCACGTCGACCTCGGAGAGTTCGGGAAAACCGGAAACCTCCTCCCGCACCAGCGCGGCGGGGAGTCGGGCCGGGGGGACGTCGAGCCGGGGGAGGCTGTACCCCTTGCGCCCCGCATCGGAATGTTCGAAGAGGAGCTTTTCGTTGAGGATCAGCCCCTGGGTTCCGAGACTCTTCATTGCTTGCCTCCCGCCAGGGCCGAGACCAGGGCATCGATCTCCTCCCGGCTGTTCTGCTCGGTCACGCAGACCAGAAAACGTTTGTCCATCCCGGCAAAATAGCGCTGCAAAGGGATGCCGCCGAGGATCCCCTCCTTTTCGAGGCGCTCCAGAACGACAGCGGCCCCTTCGTCGGCCTCGACGACGAATTCGTTGAAGGTCGTCCCCGAAAGGGGGAGGGAGAAACCGGGGAGCGCGGCGATTTTCCCCTTGGCATATTCGGCCTTGGCGAGGTTATGGCCTGCCACCTCGCGGATTCCGGCCTTGCCGAGGAGCGCCAGATAGATGGTTGCCATCAGGGCGCAGAGCCCCTGGTTGGAGCAGATATTGGAGGTGGCCTTCTCGCGGCGGATGTGCTGCTCGCGGGTCGCCAGGGTGAGGACGAAGCCGCGCCGCCCCTCCCGATCGCAAGTCTGTCCCACCAGGCGTCCCGGCATGGAGCGGATATCCCCCTGCCGGACGGCGAAAAAGCCGAGATAGGGGCCGCCATAGGAGAGGGGGATGCCGAAACTCTGCCCCTCGCCGACGACGATGTCGGCCCCGAGTTCGCCCGGGCTTTTGAGGAGTCCCAGGGCGATCGGCTCCTGAACCACCGTCACCAGCCGGCCGCCGACGGCGTGAACGGCCGCAGCCTGCGCGGAGAGATCCTCGATCACGCCGAAGAAATTGGGATAGCCGCTGACCAGCGCCGCCGTCCGGTCGTCGAGGAGCCGCAAGAGGGCGGCGCCGTCGGTCCCCCCGCCGGCATCGCAGGGGACTTCGATGAGATCCAGATCGAGATAGCGGCAGTAGGTGCGCACCGTCGCCAGATATTCGGGATGGAGTGCCGAAGAGAGAAGAATTCGGCGGCGGCCGGTGGCGCGGACGGCCATCAGCACCGCTTCGGCGCAGCCTGAGGCGCCATCGTACATGGAGGCGTTGGCGGCATCCATGCCGGTGAGCTGGCAGATCAGGGTCTGATACTCGTAAATCGCCTGCAGGGTTCCCTGGCTGATTTCCGGCTGATAGGGTGTATAGGCGGTATAGAACTCGCTGCGGGAAATGAGCTGGTCGATGACCGCCGGGATGAAATGGTTGTAGGCGCCGCCGCCGAGAAAGGACGCATGGGTGTCCGCCGTGGCATTCTGCGCCGCCAGACGGCGGATTTTTTTCAGGAGTTCGCTCTCGGCGAGGGGCTCGCCAAGGGCCAGGGAGCGCCGCAGACGCAAGGAGGAAGGGATCTCGGCGAAGAGGTCGTCGACGGAGGTGACGCCGACGGTCTCCAGCATCTGCCGGACATCCTCGGCGGTATGGGGAATATAACGCATGGATTTCTCCTTGAAGCAGACAGCCCTGGCGCCGGCGGCGGAATCAGGCCTCTTCCTCGATGAAGGCCTGATAGGCGTCCGCGTCCATCAAATCATCGAGCTCGGCGGCATCGGAGATCTTGATCTTGATCATCCAGCCGTCCTCGTAGGGGGAGGTGTTGATGGTCTCCGGAGCGTCGGGAAGCTCTTCGTTGACTTCGATCACCTCGCCGCTCACCGGCGCATAGACGTCGGAGACGGCCTTGACCGATTCCACGACGCCGAAGGGTTTGCCGGCTTCGAGGAGGGTACCGACCTCGGGGAGCTCGACGAAGACCACGTCGCCGAGGGCGTCCTGGGCGAAATCGGAGATGCCGACGGTGACCAACTGGTCCTCCACCAGAACCCACTCATGCTCTTCGGTGTACCTGTACTCTTCGGGAAATTCCATGATTTGATCCTCCTGAAACCTGGGGGTTTGGGGACGGAGAGCGTCCGACCGGGAATAACGACTATTTTCTGACGAAGGGGGGCTTGACCACCACCGCGGCGACCGTGCGGCTGCGGATGCCGATCTGCAAAGGGGTGCCGATGACGGCGCAATCGGGTTCGACCAGAGCCAGGGCGATGCCGACCCGAAGGGACGGCGACAGGGTGCCGCTGGTCACCACCCCGACCCGACGCTCGCCTTCGTAAACCGGATAGTCGGCTCTCGGCACCCCCGGCTCGGTGAGGGTCAGGGCGACCAGACGTCGCGGAACTCCCTCTTCCTTCTGGCGCCGCAGGGCCTCCCGGCCGATGAAACTCGCCTTCTCCAGTTTGGTGATCCAGCCGAGCCCCCCCTCCAGGGGGGAGATCTCCTCGGAGAGTTCGTGGCCGTAGAGGGCGTACTTCATCTCCAGGCGCAAGGTGTCCCGGGCTCCGAGGCCGATGGGGAGGAGCCCGTCGCCGGCGCCGGTTTCCAGCAGGGCCTTCCAGAGGGTTTCGGCGCAATCCGGAGCAAAATAGAGCTCGAAGCCGTCCTCGCCGGTGTATCCGGTGCGGGAGATGATGACGGGAACTTCGGCCACCAACCCCTCGTAGAAATGGTAGTAGGGAATCTTCTTCAGGTCGGTATTGGTGAGCCGGGTGAGGATTGCCTCGGAGGCCGGTCCCTGCAGGGCGAGCTGGGCGAAGTCGTCGCTGCGGTTGCGCAGCTGCACGTCGGCAAAGCCCCCGTCCTCGAGGGCTGCCTCCATCCAGGCAAAATCCTTGTCGGTGTTGGCGGCGTTGACGCAGAAGAGGTAGTGGTCGCCATCGAAGCGGTAGAGGGTGACGTCGTCCACCACCCCGCCGTGGGGGTAGCAGAGCGCGCTGTACTGGACCTGACCGTTGACCAGGAGCGAGGCGTCGTTGATCGTCAGCTCCTGGATGAAGGCCAGACCTCCGCCCCCCCTGACCTCGATCTCCCCCATGTGCGAGACGTCGAAGAGGCCGGCGGCGTTGCGCACCGCCAGATGCTCTTCAATGACCCCGGTGTACTGCACCGGCATCTCCCAGCCGCCGAACTCGACCATCCGACCGCCGAGCTTTCGGTGTTCCTCATTCAACGGTGTCTTTTTCACCCTCACCTCCGGAGATTGAATTGAACGTTGAGTTTGGCAGCGTTCGGCGGCAATTCAACGCAAATAATGGACAAGTTCAAAATTAACGTTTAGGCGTCGGAAAATCGTTTTTTGCCACCAAGGCACCAAGACACCAAGTAAATCCTTTGATTTATTTGATTTTCTTGGTGCCAACCTGTCTTGGTGGCTAAAAAACAGCTTGCAGATGGCCCCATCATCCGAGGATTTCGGGAATACGCTCCTCGCATCCCAAGGTCATCAGGTGCACCCCCTGGCAGCGGAGACGGGCGCAGGCCACCAGTTCCCGGGCGATGGCCACCCCTTCGTCGAGCGGGTCGGATGCGGCCTCGAGGCGGGCGATGAGAGGTTCGGGGACCCGTACCCCCGGGATGTTGGCGTTGAGAAAGCGGGCCATGCGGGCGCTCTTGAGGAGAAGCACCCCGAGGAGGACCGGCGCCTTGAGAGGCCGGGCCTCGTCCATGAAGATCTCGAAACGGGGGATGTCGAAGACCGCCTGGGTCTGGAAAAAACGGGCGCCGGCCGCCACCTTTTTGCTGTACTTCTGGAACATCAGCTCGAAAGGCTCGGCCTCGGGGGTCGCCGCCGCGCCGGGGAAAAACCGGGGGAGACCGCAAAGGGGACGCCCCGACAGGTCGCGTCCGGCCATGAGCTCTTCGACCCCCTGCAGCAGTTGCACCGAGTCGAGGTCGAAGACCGGGCGTGCTCCGGGGTGGTCGCCGAAGCGGGGGTGGTCGCCGGAGAGGAGGAGAAGGTTTTCAATCCCCAGGGCCGCGGCCCCGAGGAGATCGGACTGGAGGGCCAGGCGGTTGCGGTCGCGGCAGGTCAACTGCAGGATCGGCTCGATCCCCTCGCGCAGCAGCAGGACCGCCATGGCCAGGGGAGCCATGCGCATGTTCGCCCCCTGGTTGTCGGTGACGTTGACCGCCGTCACATCGCGCAGGGCGCGGGCGGTTTCCAGGGCCGCGGCGGTATCGATCCCCTTGGGGGGAGCGATCTCCGCTGTGACCACGAAACGACCGGCGGAAAGCTGTTGCTGAAGCAAGGACATAGGACCTGCCGGGTTAGGGCTTGATACGGTGACGACCGGGCTTGAGAACCTTCCCCCAGTTTTTCGGCGGGACGGTACGGGCGAAAACCCCCGGGCGCCCCTGTTTCTTGAGCCGCTGGTAGATCTCGTTCCAGGCGCATTCCTTGTCGCGGTCGGCCTCGCAGCGCCCCTCTTCCATGCCGCCGCAGGGTCCGTTGAGAAGCCCCTTGGCGCAGTTGGTCACCGGGCAGATCCCCGCCGTCTCGTTGAGGATGCAGTCTCCGCACAGGGAGCACTTCTCCTCATACTGGCCGAAACGGCGGATGTTGCCGAGAAACAGGGAGTTGAGGCCGCCGATCACCCGCTTGTCGGTGCTGGAGGAAACGGACTGGATCCCGGCGCCGCAGGCGAGAACCAGCAGGACGTCCGCCTCCTCGACGGCCGGGCGGTGCTGGCGCAGGTCGCGCCCGGCACGCATGATGTGGCACGCCTCCTCGATGATCAGGCTCCCGGTGACCTCGCATCCGAGGGAGGTCAGCCACTCCTGCATCCTGAAGACCTCCTCCTCTCCCCCCGACTTGCAGGCCGTGGCGCAGGCGGCGCACCCTACCAGAAAGAGGCGCTTGCAGCCGTCGAGGGCCAGAAGGAGTTCTTCCTTGCTTTTCTGTTCGCTGATGATCATCGGAAGCCAGCTCGCCGAAGGGGTGGAGAATCAGGGGACGCCCGGAGGCGTTCCTCCCCGGGCGCCGTCCAGTCAGACGCTTTTGCCGGATGCGCGCCGTTTGGCGCTTTCCACCGTGTTGTAGAGGAGCATGGTGATGGTCATCGGCCCGACCCCCCCGGGGACGGGGGTAATGGCGCTGACCCGGGGGAGGGCCGAGGCGAATTCCACGTCGCCGACCAACTTCTTCTCCCCGACGCGGTTGACCCCGACGTCGATCACCACCGCCCCCTCCTTGAGCCAGTCGCCCTTGATCATCTCGGGGCGGCCGATGGCGGCGATGACCACGTCGGCACGGCGCACCTGGTCCGGCAGATCGACGGTCCGGGAGTGGCAGATGGTGACCGTGGCGTTTTGCGCCAGACACATGAGGGCCAGGGGTTTGCCGACGATGTTGGAGCGGCCGACGACGACCACGTTCTTGCCGGAGAGCTTGACACCGGAGTACTCCAGCATCTTCATGACTCCGTAGGGAGTGCAGGGCTGAAAGAGGGGCTTTCCAGTCACCAGACGGCCGACGTTGTAGGGGTGGAATCCGTCGACATCCTTTTTCGGAGAGATCGCCTCGAGAACCTTGCTCTCGTCGATATGGGCGGGGAGCGGCAACTGGACGAGAATGCCGTCGATGCGCCCATCGCCATTGAGTGCGTCGATCAGGGCGAGAAGCTCGGCCTCGGTCGTCTCGACCGACAGTTTATGCTCGGCGGAAAAGATCCCTGTCTGCTCGCAGGCCTTTTCCTTCATCGACACATAGACCCGGCTCGCCGGATCCTCACCGACCAGGACCACGGCCAGGCCGGGAATCGTCCCCGCCGCCTTGAGGACGGTCACATCCTCGGCGATCCCCTGGCGCATCTGTGCGGCAATGGCCTTGCCGTCAATAATTTTTTCCATTCTGCATACCTCCTGAAGAAATGCCGACAACTATACGAAAGGGTCCGTGAAAAGTAAAGGAGAAGGGGCGACCCGCCCACCTCAATCCGGAGGGGCTCGGCCTAGTTTTAAGAAAAAAAATCCCCGGGGGGTTCCCCGGGGATTTTTCGCGTCAATAAGGCGACACCCTATTCGTTGGAGGCCTTGGGGCAGCCGCCGCAACCGCCGGCGCCGGCGGAGGGGCAGGAGGGCCCAGAAGAGGAGGGTGCGGCGGACGCATACCCCTGCTGATACCACCCTTCGCCCTTGAGGGCAAAGCCGGTCTGGGAAATAAGTTTTTTCACCGAACCGCCACAGGTGCGGCATTCGGAGAGGGGCGCATCGGAAAATTTCTGCATCGCTTCGAAAATGAGGCCACAGGCCTCGCATTGGTATTCGTACATCGGCATGGAACGATCCTCCGTGATTAATTTCTCCCCCAATCTAGAAGTTTGGGCCGATTTTGTCAAGGGGGATCAGGGATCTTGCTTCACCGGAAAGACGGCCTCCTAGAGAAGAGCGTCGATCGCCTCGAAGTCGAGTTCGCTGTCGGCCAGGGACCGGATCAGGTCGATCTTTTCCTGATCCTCGGCGGTCAGCTTGGAGACATCGTCCTTGATCAGCGAGAAGGTCTCGGAATTGGTCATTTCGGTGCGGATATAGGGGATCCGGCTGCCATCGAGGATCTTCTGGGTAATGCGCGACACCGGATTGAGCCCGGGGATCACCAGGCCGGCGATCTTATCCTTGTACTCGGGATGTTTGTAGAGGGAGGAGAGCGTGACCAGCAGTTCGTCGCGGGTACTGTTGACCAGAAGGAGACTCGAAGAATCGAGGAGATCGACGACCCGCTGCGCCGAAGCGGCGCCGAGGTGGATATGGTGGACGATGCGCTGCCCCTCCTCGGGACTCCCGTTCAAGGGGCAGGAAAGAATCTTGGCGATTCGTGCCAGGGTCGGGTTGGCCAGGATCGGCGAATAGTTGAACCCCCCTTCCACGGCGAAGTCGGCCCCGGCAAAGGCCAGACGCAAATAGCGCAGGCTGGTCTCGCGCTTTTCGGGGATCAGTTTGTTGGCCAGCACCAGCTTGACCTTCACCCCTTCCTGTTGGAAAAGGGCGAGGTTCAGGGTCACGGAATCCACGACGTTGCCGATCCCCCCCCCGGAGACGATCATCACCGCCGCCTCGAGTTCTCTGGCCACCCGGGCATTGCTCATGCCGAGGACCGATCCGACGCCGCTGTGGCCGGACCCCTCGATGATGAGAAAATCGCAGTTTTTTTCCAGTTCGTCGGCCGCCCGGCGGATCGCATCGAGCATCCCTGCAGAGGAGACTTCACCGTCCAGGACGCGCCGCGTCGAATCCGGCTGCAAAACCACCGGCGACATCAGGGCGATATCGTCCTTCAACCCGAAGACGCCGGCCATCAGGGCGGCGTCCTTGTCGACCTGGCGTCCGGCAAAGTTCGTGATCTTGGGGCCGAGCGGCTTGATGAAACCGACTCGGCCGTATTTTTTCAGCGCCAGATGCATCAGCGACACGCTGATGGTCGTTTTTCCACAGTTCTGTCCCGTCGCCGCGACAAACAACTTTCTAGCCATGGGCGTGCCTCCTCGGGTTTGTCCGTATCCCCTCATGCTTTAAGGGAATCCCTCCCTTTTCGGCGAACCATTGCACAGATCGTCCGGGCCCGGCAATACTTTTATACCGTAAACGCCGGGGCCGCACTTTTTTTCCCGGCCTCTCCCCGGGCGGCCCTTTTTCGGTTGGCCAAAAAGAATTCGGGCCGGCCCAGAGTCGCTGGAATACAGCATCCCTGAACCGGCCCGAAAGATCTCCGCACAAGGCTCCTCAGACGCCGAAGTGCCGCTTCAGCAATCCGGCAAAGGCCATGCCGTGGCGGGCCTCGTCCTTGCACATCTCATGGACGGTGTCATGGATCGCATCGTAATTGAGTTCCTTGGCCCGGGTCGCCAGCTCCTTTTTCCCCTTGCAGGCGCCATGCTCGGCATCCACCCGCTTCTGCAGATTGGTGCGGGTATCGGCGACGACCACCTCTCCGAGCAGTTCGGCAAAACGGGCGGCATGATCGGCCTCCTCGAAGGCGATGCGCTTGTAGGCCTCGGCGATTTCCGGGTACCCCTCGCGATCGGCCTGACGACTCATCGCCAGGTACATCCCGACCTCGGTGCACTCCCCCAAAAAGTTGGCCCGCAGTCCGTCGAGAACCGCGGCGTCGACCCCCTGGGCCACGCCGATTTTGTGCTCATCGGCCCAGGCCGCGACGTCTCCCCCCTGGAGATTGAATTTACCGGCGGGGACCCCGCACTGGGGACAGTTGGCCGGGGGAGCCTCCCCTTCGTGGACATAGCCGCAGACGCTGCAAACAAATTTTTTCATCTTTATCCGTTCCTCCTTGAAAGTTGCCATGGCAAATCATGACCATATTTGTCATGATTATAGGTCTGCAGAGGAATCTGTCAACCCATTTCTCCCTTTTTCAGGGCCGGCCGCCGAGAGCGGCCTCGTAGGCGGCCGGGTTAAAACCGTTGATCTGGAAATCTCCGATCAGGGCGACGGGGACACCGCCACCGGGATTGAGGATCCGAAAACGCCGGGCGGCGGCGGAATCCTTCTCCACGTCGTACTCGGTAAAGGGGACCCCTCGGGAGCGCAGGTAGGCCTTGGCCCTTTTGCAGTAACCGCACCAGGCGGTGGTGAAGAGTTCGACCCTGGGATAGGTCTCCCCCTGCATACTGGCCCGACCTGCAGGTGCGGAGCTTTGCTCCCCCGCGAAAACCGGGGTGCACACTCCGCCGGCAAGCAATAAAATGATGAGTATTCTGAAAAATTTATCCACGATCTACTCCTTGGGATGGCCGGGTCCTTTGGCGGTGCGGGGCTGCGATTAAGGCGCGGAGGAAGGCAAGAATGGGGGACGGAGCCGTTTTTTCAAGGGGACACTAGGGGATGTCGACGGCCCGCAGGACCTCATCCACCGTCATCCCCCGGACCAGAAGGCGCTTGTGGCGCGAGCGCTCCCCGGCCACCAGGGTCACCTCCCCCTTGGCGACGCCGAAGAGTTTGGCGAAATATTCCCCGCACAGTTTGTTGGCGGCGCCGTCGACGGGGGGCGAGGTGAGGCGCACCTTGAGCTCGTCCCCCTGGACACCGACGATCTGGTTTTTGCTGGCCCGAGGCTGCACGAACAGGTCGATGGTGACGCCCCCTTCCGCGGCATGGAGCCAGGGGGCCATCAGCGCCCCTCGCGATCGGGGCCGCCCTTGCGGGAAAAACCGCCGGCGGGGGTAAAGGGGAGCGATTCCTCGAGCATCAGATCGTCCCGCCCTTTTTCCATTTGAACCACCTCGAGGTTAAGGAGATGGATATGGCTCTCGACGAGGGCCCGCAGGCTCGATTCAAAGGAGATCTTCTGGCGCCGAATCTCCTGGATTTCGCTGATCATCTGGATACGCCTCTGCTCGGCGTCCCGCACGATCCGCTCGCCGCGCAACTGGGCATCGGCGATGAGGATTTCCGCCTCCTTGCGGGCATTGGTCTTGAGGTCGTCGGTCACCTTCTGGGTCGTCACCAGGGTGTCCTTGAGGGTCGCCTCGCGAGCGCGCATTTCCTCCAGGGATGCGCGGGTGCGGGCCAGATCCTCCTTGTATTCCATGTTCTGGCGATGGAGGCGCTCCAGTTCGGCGGCGATCATCTCGAGAAAATGATCGACGCCGGCCTTCTCGTATCCCAGGGGGCGAGTTTTGAATTGCTGCTGCTGAATGTCGATGGGGGTGATTCGCATGGGGCTCCTCGTCAAAGACCGGCGGCCAGATGGTAGAGCACCGCCCTGATCATCCGCTGGAGAAAGGAGAGGGCGATCAGCAGGACCACGGGGGAGAAGTCGATCCCTCCGAAATTCACCGGAAGAATACGCTGGATGCGGTTCAGGACCGGGTCGGTGGCGCTGTGGAGAAAACGGACGATGGGATTGTAGGGGTCCGGGCTGACCCAGGAGATGAGCGCCCGGGCAATAACAATAAACAGATAGATGCTGAAGACCAGATCGATCACCTGGGCGACGGCCAGGATAAGCTCTCGGAGGATCGCCATATTTTTCCTTTCCCTCTTCCGCGTCGGGGCGGAGACGCCCAGCCTCCGACACCATAAGTGCCGCCAAGGTGCGGTTACTTGTAAATAACGGTTTTCACGCCAGAAACCAATAAATTTCCATTTATACAGAAATGGTGCTGGGGTGTCAAACGCTTTCCCCGCTCCCTCGGGGTCCGGAAACGTCACCGGGTTTTTGACATCGGCTCCCAAAAAGGATACATTATGCGCCTCGTCATGGGATCCCGGGCCCCGAGGGGGCGCACTCCCTGACGCAATAACACTACCGGGGGTCAAACATGAAACGCACGAGCAACCTCAATATTCGCGCCCTGAAGCCGATCATCGCGCCGGACGACCTGAAGCTGGTTTTTCCCCTTTCGGACCAGGGTTCCGAATTCGTCACCAGTTCCCGTGATCAGATCAAGGCGATCCTCGCCAACCAGGACCGGCGGCTCATGGCGGTGGTCGGCCCCTGCTCCATCCACGACACCCGGGGCGCCCTCGAGTATGCCGAGCGCCTGGCGGCCCTGGGCAAGGAACTCTCCGACCAGATCCTGCTGGTGATGCGGGTCTACTTCGAGAAGCCGCGCACCACCATCGGCTGGAAGGGGCTGATCAACGACCCGGATCTCAACGGCACCCACCAGATTTCCAAGGGGCTCGGCGTCGGACGCGGCCTCCTCTCCGCCATGACCGATCTGGAGCTGCCGGTGGCCGGAGAGATGCTCGACCCCGTCACCCCCCACTACCTGGCCGACCTGGTCAGCTGGGGAGCCATCGGCGCCCGCACCACCGAGTCGCAGACCCATCGCGAGATGGCCAGCGGCCTCTCCTTCCCCGTCGGCTTCAAAAACGGCACCGACGGCAACCTGCAGATTGCCCTCGATGCCATGTCGGCCGCCCGCCACCCCCACAGTTTTCTCGGCATCAACAACGAGGGGCGCAGCGCCATCGTTCAGACCACCGGCAACCCCGCCGTCCATATCGTGCTGCGCGGCGGCAACGACCGCCCCAACTACCGGGCCGAGGACATCCGCAAAACCGAGGAACTCCTCGGCAAGTCGGGGCTCCCCACGGCGATCATGGTCGACTGCAGCCACGCCAACTCCTACAAAAATCATGAACGCCAGGAAGAGGTCCTCTCCGACGTCATCAATCAGATCGTCGCCGGCAACCGCTCCATTTGCTCGGTGATGATCGAAAGCTACCTCGAGGCGGGGAACCAGCCGATCGCCAAAAGCCTCAAGGAGCTCGCCTACGGCGTCTCCATCACCGACAAATGCGTCGACTGGGCGACCACCGAGCGGATGCTGCGCCACGCCCATGCCGAGCTGAAGAAATGCGGCGGCCGCCCGATCTGAATCGCAACCGCCCTTGCCGCACCTCCCCTTTTTTCGGACGAGACCATGACGAATAACCCTGACGACATCGCCAAACCCCGCTGTTGACCGCCGAAAGCGCCGCCGGGAGCGGTGCCCGCAGCCCCAGACGTCGAGGCCGCCACCGGGGAGGGGGCCGAGGTCTCTTTTCCCCCCCCGCCCTCTCCGACGAACCGCGGCGAACACCCCGGGGTGCAGCTCTGGTCCTTCGTCACCGGCTGGATTGAAACCGGAGCGGGACCGGTTCCCCAGGTGGCCACCCGCCTTGAAAAGAGGGATATTTTCGGCCGCTGGCAGATGCGCTGGGGTCTCGGACGGACGCGGTACCGGATTACCCCCGGGCTTTACGCCGTCGGCCGTCCGGACAGCGACGCCCCGGTCCTGGTGACCGCCAACTACAAACTCACCTTCGACACCCTGCGCCGGGAGCTTCAGGGGCAAAACCTGTGGATTCTGGTTCTGGAAACCTACGGCATCAACGTCTGGTGCGCCGCCGGCAAGGGAACCTTCGGGACGGAGGAGGTCGTGCGCCGTATCCGGGCCGCCAGGCTGGAGCAGGTCGTCCGGCACCGCACCCTGATTCTCCCCCAGCTCGGCGCTCCCGGGGTCGCCGCCCACGAGGTCCAGAGGGAGTCCGGTTTCCGGGTCCTCTACGGCCCAGTCCGGGCCTCCGATCTCAAGGCTTTTTTGGCGGCGGACGGGGTGGCGACGGCGCAGATGCGCCGGGTCACCTTCACCACCCTCGAGCGGCTGGTTCTCACCCCCGTCGAACTGACGGGGATGCTCAAGACCGCCCTCTGGGTCTCGGCAATTCTCCTGGTCCTCGGCGGCATCGGCCCCGGCGTCTTCACCCTCGGCGGCGTTTTCACCCGCGGCGTTGCGGCGGTTCTCGCCCTCTTCGCCGCCCTGCTCACCGGCGCCGTTCTCACCCCCGTCGCCCTCCCGTGGATTCCCGGACGGGCCTTCGCCCTCAAGGGGGGGATTGCCGGAGCCGCCGTCGCAACCGTTGTTCTTCTGGCGCTGCCGGGAAAAATATCCCTCCTCGAGGGAGGCGCGCTCCTTCTGGGTCTCTCCGCTGCCGCCTCCTACTGCGCCATGAACTTCACCGGCTCGTCCACCTTCACATCCCCTTCGGGCGTCGAAAAAGAGATGCGCCGCGCCATCCCGCTGCAGGGGACGGCCCTTCTGCTGGCGGCGATATTCTGGATTGCCGCGGCGTTTTGATCTGACTGGGGAATTTGCCGGAAAACTCTGACCCGGGACCGGGTCATAAAGGAGAGCAATGCGTTATCTGGAAGAGGTGAGCACCCTGAAGCTCGACCGGCAAGTCTGCATCGGCTGCGGACTCTGCGCCATGGTCTGCCCCCACGGAGTCTTTTCCGTCGAGGAGAAGAAGGCGCGCATCCTCGACCTCGACCGCTGCATGGAGTGCGGCGCCTGCGCCCGCAACTGCCCGGTCGCAGCTCTCGCCGTCAAGGCCGGTGTCGGCTGCGCCAGCGCCATCATCTACGGCTGGCTGACCGGCAAGGAGCCGAGCTGCGACTGCGGCGGCGAAAGCTGCTGCTGAGCCCCCTCCCTTCAGGCCTCGCGCACCAGGTCTTCGACCTGCAACCGGACATCATCAATATTGACCCGTACAACCGTCTCTCCTTCGCGCTCGCAGCGCACCAACCCTTCCTCGACCCATTCGAGTACCCGACTCTTCTCCACCCCATACTTGGAAGCGGCCGCTTCGGTGTCATACCATGTTTTGACAAGGGACATGCTGTACCTCCTTTTTCCTCGGGTAACCACGTTCTCTATCAAGTATAACCGGAAAGAGGCCGACCGCTTGAAGAGAGGGGAATCCGTTTTGCCTTTACAAAAATATTCCGCAAGCATAGATTAAAAAAAATCTTTGGGCGGGGACCATGGGACATTCAATTCTGATCATCGACGATTCGGCCCTGGTGCGCCAGCAGATCCTGACGACCCTGCGAAAAACGACGCTCTTCGAGACGTACCACGAAGCGGCCGACGGCATGGAAGGGTTCAAGGCGGCGTTGAACCAGGCCTTCGACGTCATCGTTTGCGACCTGGAAATGCCGGGGATGGACGGCTTCAAGTTTCTCGCCATGCGCAACGCCCGGGGTGAACTCAAGGATGTCCCGGTCATCATGCTCACCGGACGGGAAGACCTCGAAACCAAAATCCGCGGCCTCGATCAGGGGGCCAGCGACTACGTCACCAAACCCTTCGACCCGGCGGAACTGATGGCCCGGGTCAGGGTCCAGCTCAAGATCAAAACCCTCCAGGACGCACTGAAAAAGAGCAACCAGCTCCTTCTGCAGCTCTCCAACACCGATCCGCTGACCAGCCTGCACAATCGGCGTTACCTGATGGACACCCTCGACAGGGAAGTCGAACGCAGCTGCCGCACTGATATCCACCTGTCGCTGGTGATGGTCGATATCGACCACTTCAAAAGGGTCAACGACACCTACGGGCACCAGGTCGGCGACGCCGTGCTGGTCGCCGTCGCCGCCCTCCTCCAGGGACAGTTGCGCCCCTACGACACGGCAGCCCGCTTCGGCGGCGAAGAGTTCGTCCTGGTCCTCCCGTCGACGGAACTGGCGGCGGCCGGCGCCGTCGCCGAACGGCTGCGGAAACTGACCGCCAATCTCTCTTTTGCCAGGGAGGGAGCCCCGGATCTCGTGTTGACCATCAGCGCCGGAGTCGCCGTCGTCTCGCCAGGCTCCTCCGTCCATGCTGACGATCTGATCCGCCAGGCCGATACCGCTCTCTACCGAGCCAAACAAGACGGACGCAACCGCGTCGTCCTGGCTTCCCCCTGAAGTCCGTCACGGTTCCTACCGTGAAATCACGATGTCGTCATAACAGGCCCGCGCCGACTCGCCGGTGTTGTCCGTGTCGGTCATGATGGCAATCGCCCCCACGGCTGGCGGTTCCTCCCCGAAGATGGTCCGGTAATCCTCCAGCACGCTGCGCCGCTCATCAACCCAGGCGCCGGTTCTCTCCGCGCCGCTTTCCACCGCAACCATGACGGCATTGGAGAAAAAGGGGTTGGGAATATGGCTGCCGCGGGGCAGGCGGTTGGCCCAGATGTAGTTGATGCTGCGGGTCTTCGGGGGAAACCAGTGGGGGAAAACCACATAGACCCGGGCCGCGTAGTCGTCTCCCCCCTTCGTCCTGGCATCGCCGCGAGCCAGTACGTTGTCCACCTTCCAGCGCCACTGCAAAACCGGAAAGTCCTGGAGGGAATACTTCATCTCCCGGACCAGACCCGAGGCGCTTGCCGTGCTCCGGGCCTGGAGGCAGTGGCCGTTTCCTTCGGCCACGACGCGATATTCGGTCTCGCCGCGGAATTCCTTCACCTTCCAGTCCGAATTCAATCCGGCCTCAAAATCGTCGATGAGAATTACCCGGTCTCCCGCCGTAACAGGAACGCACCAAAGAAACAGCACCAGCAGCAGCCATCGCACCATCGCCCCCACCTCCCCTTGAGTCATTTGTATGTGCATTTGTCGTAAAAGTCAAAACTGACCACCCTACAAGACACCAAGGAAACTGAGTATTTCAATGGATTTTCTTGGTGCCTTCGTGTCTTGGTGGCTAAAAACCCTGTTTCCAACTTGCTTTCCGATAAAGGGACAACGAAAGCGAATTCGGGAAATCTGTGGGATAAAAGAAAAAGGGCCGGTCCAATGGACCGGCCCTTCTGCCAGAAACAAACAAATACGAGGGATTACTCGGGGCGCATCAGGCGCAATTTCTTGCGCAGACGACGCTGGGCTTCCTTCTCCTTGCGCTTGCGCTTGACGCTCGGTTTTTCGTAAAATTTGCGCTGCTTCATTTCACGAAAGAGACCCTCTTGCTGCAGCTTGCGCTTGAGCACCCGGATGGCTTTTTCGACGTTGTTGTCGATAACCTGGATTTCCACGGACCAATCACCTCGCTTTCTGATCTTTATCTGGCCCCACAGTCGGCGAAGACCCGTGAAACACAAGTGCAGACGATAGTCTATTCCCGGGGCAAATGCAAGGAGAAATACGCGCCGGAAGAATCAGTTGTGCGTGGAGTAAAGAGTCACGTCAATCCCGCCGTTGACCAGTCCGGCCCGTTTTTCAAGAGGGAGGCCGGTGGCCCGGGCCAGACGTTCGTCCGGGCAGAGAATAGCGACCTGCCAGCCGGCGAAGGAGGCGCGACAGACCTGTCCCAACTGGCGATACAGGGGGCGCAGGTCCTCCCCCCGGCCGAGGCGCTCGCCGTAGGGAGGGTTGCACAGCAGAAGGCCCGGCCCGGGGTGCGGCGCCTGTTCGGTCAGCTCCCGCACATCCCAGACGACGGCTTCGCCGACGCCCGCCCGCTCGCCGTTGCGCCGGGCGGCATCGATCGCCCCCACATCCCGGTCGCATCCGGACAGAAAAACGGCCGGGGTCTTCTCTCCCCGCCGGGCCTCGGACCGCAGAGCCTCCCAGAGCCCGGGGCGATAGCCGGGCCAGTTCATAAAAGCAAAATTACGATCCATCCCCGGCGCCCGCCGTCCGGCCAGGAGCGCCCCTTCGATCACCAGGGTTCCGGAGCCGCACATGGGATCGAAAAGAGCTCTGTCGCCCTGCCAGCCCAGCAGCTGCAGGAGTCCGGCTGCGAGGGTTTCGCGGAGAGGGGCGTGGGCCGTCTCGACCCGGTAGCCGCGGCGGTGCAGAAGCTCGCCGGAACTGTCGACGGAAAGAAGGCAGAGGTCATCCTCGAAGCGCGCCAGGATCTGCTGCGTTTCTCCCCCCTCGGCCGGAGCGGAGCGTCCCAGGGCGCTGTCGATTCCCTCGGCGATGGTGGCGGCAATGCGCCCGGTATGCATGAGGCGCGAACGGTGGCAGACGGCCCGGACCGCCACCGGGGTCGCCGGGGAGAGAAATTTTCCCCAGGGGAGGCGGGACGACTTCCGGAACAGATCGGGAAAATCGCTGCATTTCACGGCACCGACCCGGACGACCACGCGACTGGCGCTCCGCAGCCACAGATTGGCCAGATAGAGCTCGCGCAATCCCCCGGCAAACTCCACCCCGCCGCCGACCCCCCGCACCTCGCCTATCCCGAGGGCTTTGAGTTCTGCGGCGCAGACGGTTTCGAGGCCGGGGGCGGTCACGGCGAACAACTGCTCCGATGTTTTTTTCAATCAATCCTCCGAATGGTGCCGCGGCATCCTAGCACAGAGTCCCTCCGGCGGCAATCCGCCTGTCGCCGGCAAATAAATGGTTGGACTGCAAGTCAATTTCTGTATAATGCAACGAGTTTATCTATCTCCGAGGAGGCCCCATGAAATATCGCTGGCTGATTGTCGCCCTGCTGGTTTTGCTCCCCAGCGCGGTCTGCGCCCGCTGGATCAAGGATCAGGTTGTCATGCCCGTCGAAGCGACCGGTCCGGTCGTCTTCAGTCACAACAACCATCTCGAGGCGGTCGGCAAGAATTGCCCCTCCTGCCACAATGCCATTTTCAACATCGTCGTCAAAAAGAACCCCGTCTTTACCATGGCCGACATGGCGCAGGGGAAATCGTGCGGCGCCTGCCATAACGGCACCCGCGCCTTCTCGGTCAAAGATGACTGCTCCCTGTGCCATCCGACCCGGGACATCGTCTTCAAGGTTCCCGACGCCGGCGACGCCACCTTCAGCCACGAGGTCCACACAGGACTCTACGGCTGCGGCGAGTGTCACCCGGGGATATTCAAGCCGGCCCAGGGGAAGAACACCGCCACCATGACCGAGATGGAAGGGGGCCGGTCCTGCGGCGCCTGCCACGACGGCAACACCGCCTTTACCGTCGGGGAGAACTGCGAAACCTGCCACGCAATGTGACAGGACCCGCTCCTTCGCACTAAAAAAGGAGCGGCCCGGCCGCTCCTTTTTTGTCTCCGTAACGACTGACGGCCGATCAGGTGGAACGGAATATGTATGGGAGTCCCTCGTCCTGCCCCACCGGGCGGCGGAGAGAAGGAGAAAAACCGTGCGCTACTTTCAGTACTTCAAACCCGGCCAGAAGATCCACCTCCGTTCCCTCTCCAGCGAAGCGGGAGATGACCGCCTGGAGGTCTTTACGGCCTATCTGCAGGAATGCGGCGCCGGCTATCTCGATCTCAACCTCCCCTACCGGTTTCAGGAAGGGGAAAACATCCCCTTCTCCGAGGGGATGCCCTTTGAAATCCTCTCCGACAGCATGGGGATGGGACTGCGCCTGACCGGCCGCTTTCGCGCCCAGAAGGGGCCGGACCAGATCCGGCTGAATCTCAACAACGATCTACAGATCTTCAAGCGCCGGGCCAGCGACCGCCAGGAAATCACCATCGGCCTGGGGTATACCAAGGGTCAGGGGGCATTGCGCACCTTTCGCGCCCAATGGGAAAAAAACATCCGGATCATCGCCGACGGCCGCAACCTCGACAAACTCCCCGCCTTCCCCCGCATTTCCGCCAACCTCAGCACCACCGGGATCCGCTTCGCCATTAAACTGCCGGTGGAGATCGCCGACCTCTGCATGCTCCTGATCAAACTCGACGAAACCCCGCCGATCTGCGCCCTCGCCGAAGTCGTCTGGCTCGCCGGGGAAGAAAAAGAGGGCCGGAAACTGGTCGGCATGCAGTTCATCAACATTCTCGAGGCGGACCAGAAACGCATCGGCGCCTTCGTCAAGGCATCCCTGCGCAAGAGCGTCCAGGAGCAGGAAAAAGCGGACTGAAACCCTCCCGCCGACCCCGGTCAATTTTCCGCTCCCCCCGCCGCCGTTTGGCGACCGCCCCTCTCAGTGACTTGGAGCCTGTCGGACTATTCGGGCCGAAGCGAAAAATTGGATATTTGAGGACAGATTCGAGTTCGTTTGAGAGCCAATAGTCGTCTCTATTGGTCGAAAAGGAGCTCGGATATGGACCAAATAGACGATTTTGCAGCCGGCTCATGGATAGTCCGACAGGCTCCTAGACAAGAGCGGACTGCGTTCGGGATGGGCGGAAGGGACGACACCGCCGGCGCGCAGACGCTGCAGGAAATCGCTGCGGGGAATCTCCTCGGCGCCGAGGGACGCCAGGTGCGCCGTCGGCAGCTGGCAGTCGATCAGCCCGACCCCCTCTTCCCGGAGGCGGCGCACCAGGGTCACGAACGCGACCTTGGACGCATCGGTCCGGCGATGGAACATCGACTCCCCGAAAAAACAGCGCCCCAGCGCCACCCCGTAGAGCCCCCCCACAAGATGTTCTCCCTGCCAGCACTCCACCGAATGAGCAAACCCCAGCGTATGAAGCCGCCGGTAGGCGTCGATCATGTCGCCACTGAGCCAGGTCCCCTCCCCTTTTTCCGTGCGCACCGCGCCGCAACCTTCGATGACCGCGTTGAAACAGCGATCGAAGGTCACAGCAAAGGTCCCGCGACGCAGCGTCCTGGCGAGGCGGTGCGAAACCCGCAGGCGGTCCGGTTCGAGGATGCAGCGCGGGTCCGGTGACCACCAGAGGATCGGGTCGGTTTCGTTGTACCAGGGGAAGATGCCGCTCGAATAGGCCAGGAGCAGACGTTCGGGGGAGAGTTCGCCGCCGACGGCAAGAAGCCCCTCCGGCTCGGCGAGCTCCGGAGGGGGGAAGACCAGCTGGCTGATGAGTTGATAGACGGGCATGGTGCGGGGCAAAAGTCCCTATTCCCCTTCGCTCCGGTAGGTGAAGACGAGTTTCTTGTCCCGCAGACCGATCCGGACCTCCCCTCCCCCCTTGAGGCGCCCGAAGAGGACTTCGTGAGCGATCACGTCGCTGATCTCCGTCTGGATCAGCCGCCCCAGCGGCCGGGCACCGAACACCGGGGAATAACCGCGCCGGGCCAGCTCGAGGCGGGCGGCGGCGGAGAGGAAGAGAAGGACCCGCCGCTGAACCAGACGCTCCTGGAGTTCCGCCACGAATTTGTCGACCACAAGGGCCATGACCTTCTCGCCGAGAGCCTGAAATGAGATGATGGCGTCGAGGCGGTTGCGGAATTCGGGGGAGAAGGCCTTTTCCACCGCCTGCCGGGGGGTGGCCGCCACGAGGTCGCCGAAGCCGATGGGGGTGGCGCTCATCTCCCGGGCCCCGGCGTTACTGGTCATGATCAGGACCAGATTGCGGAAATCGGCCTTCTTGCCGTTGTTGTCGGTCAGGGTTCCGTGATCCATGACCTGAAGGAGAATGCTGAAGACGTCGGGATGGGCCTTTTCGACCTCGTCGAGGAGGAGGACCGCATAGGGGTGCTTGACCACCGCATCAGTGAGGAGGCCCCCCTGGTCGAAGCCGACGTATCCGGGCGGGGCCCCGATCAGGCGCGCCACCGAGTGTTTCTCCATGTACTCGCTCATGTCGAAGCGAAGGAATTCGATCCCGAGGAGGGCCGCCAGCTGCCGCGCCACCTCAGTCTTGCCGACTCCCGTCGGGCCGATAAAGAGGAAGGAGCCCACCGGCTTTTCCGGATGGCCCAGTCCGGCCCGGGCGCGGAGGATGGAGCGGCTCAGGGCGTCGATGGCCGGGTCCTGGCCGAAGACCTTTTTCTTCAGGTCGCGGTCGAGGGTCTTCAGCCGCTGGCGGTCGGAACCGGAGACGGTCCGCTCGGGGATGCGAGCCATCCGGGCGACCATCGATTCGACCTCGGCGACACCGATGGTCTTCTTTTTCTGCGGATGGAGGCGGGCGTAGGCGCCCACCTCGTCGACGACGTCGACGGCCTTGTCGGGGAGATGCCGGTAATTGATGTGCCGGGCCGAAAGTTCGGCGGCGGCACGCAGCGCCTCATCGCGGTAACGAACCCCGTGGTGCTCCTCGTAATAGCCCTTGAGCCCCTTGAGAATGGCGTAGGTTTCCTCCACCGTCGGCTCGAGGATGTCGATTTTCTGAAAACGCCGCGACAGGGCCCGGTCCTTCTCGAAGAGGTTTTTGTATTCCTCGTAGGTGGTCGAACCGATGCAGCGCAGATCCCCCGAGGCCAGCACCGGCTTGAGGATGTTGGAGGCATCGAGGGAGCCGCCGCTGGTGGCGCCGGCACCGACGATGGTATGGATTTCGTCGATGAAAAGGATCGCCTCGGGGCGGCCGGCCAGGGCGCCGAGAACCCCCTTGAGCCGCTCCTCGAAGTCGCCGCGGAATTTGGTCCCGGCCAGAAGCGCCCCCATGTCGAGAGCATAGATCACGCTGTCGCGCATCAGTTCGGGAACTTCGCCGCGATGAATCATCAGCGCCAGCCCCTCGGCAAGAGCGGTCTTTCCGACGCCCGGTTCGCCGACGTAGATGGGGTTATTCTTGCGCCGCCGGCAGAGAACCTGAAGCGTCCGTTCCAGTTCCTCGGCGCGGCCGATGAGGGGATCGATCTTCCCCTGCCGGGCCCGTTCGAGGAGGTTGACGGTATAGGCCGTCAGGGGATTTCGGCCCGGAGCCGTTTTCGCCGGCGGGGCCTCCTCCTTGTCCGGAGTCGCCGGCTTTGGCGCGGGGGAAGAATCCTTGCCCACCTGGTGGGAGATAAAGTTGAGGACATCGAGGCGGCTGAGTCCCTGGCGTTCGAGAAAACTGGCGGCATGGGAGTTCTGCTCTTCGAGGATGGCCGCCAGAAGATCGCCGACGGTGATTTCCTTTTTCCCCGCCGCATGCATGTGCACCACCGTGCGCTGCAGGACCCGCTGCAGGCCGACGGTCTGCTCGGGGATAAACTCCTCGTCGCCGGGGAGGGTTTCCATCTGCAGGGAGAAGAAGTTTTCCAGTTCTTCCCTGAGGGCTTCGAGATCCCCGCCGCAGCGGGTGACGATCTCCTGACCGTGCTCCTCGAAGAGCATGGCAAAAAGAACGTGCTCCGTCGTCAGGTACTCGTGGTGACGGCGCTGTGCCTCCCGCACGGCCAATGAAAAGGCGATCTGCACATCCTGGCTGAACATCGGCTTTCTCTATCTCCCGGCCTCAGGCCTCTTCCAAGGTACACTTCAGGGGAAACCCCTCGGCCCTTGCCAGGCCATGCACCTTGACAACCTTGGTTTCTGCAATTTCAAAGGGATAGGTCCCGCAATAACCGATTCCCCGGACATGGATGTTGATCATGATCCGGTTGGCTTCCGGAGACGATTTGTGAAAAACGCTCTCCAGAACCTCCACCACGAACTCCATAGTGGTGTAATCGTCGTTATGCATCAGCACCTTGAACAACGGCGGCGACTCCCGCTGGATGCCGGTCTTCTCCGATACTTTTGGGGCCCCTGCCGGCGCAATCCTGCTCACATCCTGTCCCTCCGACCCGTAATCGTCATGTCGGCCATGGTAGCATATCCGGAGGGGAACTTCCAAGAGGGACAAATGCGTCCTCTTTCCCTTCCGCAACGTCCCAAGACATGTTATCGTTGCACCGTTATTCGGCCGCCGGCACCGGAAAGCCGACGGATGGGATTTTTTTCTACCAAGAGGTGAATGCATGCAGGACGGGCAATGGGGAAGGGACGGTGACCAGCTCGAACAAAAGGTCATGGAAATCATCAATCGGATCAAGGGGAAAAAACCTCCGGGAGCACTCTTTGCCGCCCTGGCGATCGTTTTGCTTCTCCTCTGGGGGGGGAGCAGCAGCTACTACAAGGTCAACACCGAAGAAACCGGGGTCATCCTGCGCTTCGGCAACTTTATCGGTTTTGCCGAATCGGGGCTGCACTTCAAACTCCCCTTCGGCATCGACACCGTCTACCTGGTGAAAACCGGACGGGTGCTGAAGGAGGAATTCGGCTTTCGCACCGTTCTGGCCGGGGTGCGCACCACTTACACCAAAAAAGATCTCGAGGATGAATCACTGACCCTGACCGGCGATCTCAACGTCAGCGACATCGAGTGGATCGTTCAGTATCAGATCGCCGACCCTTTCAAGTTCATCTTCGGCATCAAGTCCCCCGAAGAGACGATCCGCGATATCTCCGAGTCGGTGGTCCGCAAGGTGGTCGGCAACTCCAACGTCACCGACGTCCTCACCACCGACCGCGCCATGCTCGCCTCGGCCATCGAAACCGAGCTGCAGACGATCCTCAACAACTACGACATCGGTGTGCGGATCGTCACCGTCAAGTTCCAGGACGTCAATCCCCCCGATCCGGTCAAGGCCGCCTTCAACGAGGTCAACGAAGCGGAGCAGCAGAAGGAGAGCCTGATCTTCCAGGCCCGCGAGCAGTACAACCGCGAGATCCCCAAGGCCCGCGGGGTCGCCAACAGCACCATCCTCGAGGCCGAAGGGTATGCCGTGGAGCGCATCAACAAGGCCCAGGGGGAAACGCGCCGTTTTCTCGACCTCCTTACCGAATACCGCAAGGCCCCCGAGGTCACCCGCAAGCGTCTCTATCTCGAAACCCTCGAAGCGGTCCTCCCCCTACTCGATGAAATCTATGTCATGGACCCCAAGGGAACCAGCGCACTCCCCATCCTCCCCCTGAGGGGCACCCCGAAAGGAACGGCCCTGCAATGAAAAAACCGATACTGATTGCCCTCATCATTTTCATCGCTCTCCTTGCCAAGGGGAGCATGTTCGTGGTCGAAGAGGGGGAACAAGCCCTGGTCACCGAATTCGGCAAGCCCAAGGGGGATGTGCGCATGGCAGGACTGCACTTCAAGGTCCCGCTGATCCAGGAGGTTCACCGTTTTCAGCGCCGCATTCTCAAATGGGACGGCGACCCCAACCAGATCCCGACCAAGGACAAGCGATACATCTGGATCGACACCACGGCCCGCTGGCGCATCGCCGATCCCCTCCTCTTCTTCAAAACCGTCGCCACCGAACGCGGCGCTCTGAGCCGCCTCGACGACATCCTCGATTCCGTGGTGCGCGACGCGGTCTCCGGACACCTTCTGGTGGAACTGGTGCGGGGAAAAGACTACAAGGCGCCAGCCGGAGTCAAGGAGGTCATCGACTTCGAAGGGGCGGCGATCCCCGTCGACAAGCTCACCGGGCGGGAAGAGATCCTCGGTAGCCTGCTGAAAAAGGCCCAGGCGAGCACCCCGGAATACGGCATCGAACTCCTCGACGTGCAGATCAAGCGCATCAACTACGTCGAGCAGGTCCAGCAACGGGTCTACGAACGGATGATCTCCGAGCGCAAGAAGGTCGCCGCCGAATACCGTTCCGAAGGGGAAGGGGAAAAGGCCGAGATCCTCGGTCAGATGCTGAAGGAACTCAAGGAGATCGAATCGGGCGCCTATCGCACGGCGGTGGAAACCCGCGGCAAGGCCGACGCCACGGCGGCAGGGATTTATGCCTCCGCCTATGGCAGGGATACGGAGTTCTACTCCTTTTTACGCACCCTCGAATCGTACCAGAAGGCGATCAAGGAAAACACCCGCCTGGTCCTTTCCACGGATAACGAGTTCTACCACTATCTGCAAAAGGGGCGTTAAGCTGTCAGGGAGTGTCAATGGAGCGCTTCTTCTGTTCATTAAAATGGGGGAAGAGCCATTGACACTCCGCTGCCGTAACGATATTAGTTTAGGGCGCAGCGTCAATACATCATCATTCCCCGTTCATAGCCACCCTCCCGGAGTCTGAATGAACCCCGAAACACCGCAAATACTCGCCCGCATCACCGAGTACGGCGACCTGCTGGCGCCCCTGCTCCATCCTCTGCTGGCGCTGCTGGTTCTTTTCATGGTCTGGCGCATCTGGCGGGGGACCTCCGCCTCCCGGAAGGAGATGGTAAGTCTCAACGCACGCCTCGACCGGATCCTTGACGCCCTGGAAAAAAGGGGAGCGGCGGCCGCCCCGGCGACGCAGTCCGCCACCGCGCCGCTGGCCGCCGCCCCGACGGCCTCCACCAGGGGAGCGGAGGAAGAGATTCTCGCTCCGGCTCCCTTCGAGGAGGATCTGGATACCGCATTCACTGTTGGCGGGGGGGGATATTCCCCGGACTTCCCCGATGTCGGCGACCTCCCGGAGCTCGACGCCATCGAGCCCGAGCCGGCCGAGGAAACCATGGA
Organism: Desulfuromonas soudanensis; assembly: GCF_001278055.1. Taxonomy (NCBI): domain Bacteria; kingdom Pseudomonadati; phylum Thermodesulfobacteriota; class Desulfuromonadia; order Desulfuromonadales; family Desulfuromonadaceae; genus Desulfuromonas; species Desulfuromonas soudanensis. The sequence goes on from NZ_CP010802.1 coordinate 2,696,905, forward strand.
TCCCGAGGTTCCCCGGGAAAAGGAAGACGACATGTTCTCCTTCTCCCCCAATTTCGACTGGACCTCGGCCGGCGAAGGGGCCGCCGATGAACCCTTCGTCACCGGAGAAGCGGCAGGGACGGAAACCGGCGCATTCCCCTCCTTCGATTTTACAGAGCCGGAACCCGAGCCTGAACCGGAGCCCGAACCGGAGCCCGAACCCGAGCCCGAGCCGGAGCCCGAACCGGAGCCCGAACCGGAGCCGGAACCGGAACCGGAACCCGAACCCGAGCCGGAGCCGCCCGCCATCACCCGTCTGGAGGACGACCCCGCCCGCCCTGAGGTCAGTCTCGCCCGCTGCGGAGGATGCGGCCACAAACTCGCCTACAAAAAGGCCCTGACGGGGAAGCACGTCAAGTGCCCTTCCTGCAAAACCCCCTTCGTCCTCCCCTGAGGACGGCAGAAAGTCAAACGAAAAACGGCCGGATCCGAGCAGGGGTCCGGCCGTTTTTCGTTTTCCTCTCTCCGCCGTCCGGACCGACCGGGAAAGGGGACGGAAATCTTCCTTTAAATTGAGAAAGGTCAAGGCGCCGCCTATCCGAAGGTGCTCTACTTGCCCCTGCGACCTTTCAAGGAGAAGACCGATATGACCCACAGCGAACTGATCGTCACCGGACTGATCTGGATTCTCACCGCCGCCGGCCTCTTCTTCGGCCTGCGCGCCGCCCTGCGGCGCCGGAATAAACGCTGAGAAGAGCCGGCCGCCGGCAAACACTCCCCTCCCCTTTTGCTTTGCAACGGCACGGCGCTCCTGCTATTTTGGAGTCGGTTCTCCTTCCCCTCTCCTCTCGACCGGACGTTTTTGCCATGCGTATCCTTCACACCTCCGACTGGCATCTCGGCCGCCAGTTTCACAACGTTTCGCTCCTCGACGACCAGCGCCTGGCCTTGGAGCAGATCATCGGCATTATTGGCAGCCGACAAATCGATGTCGTCGTGGTGGCCGGCGACATCTACGACCGTTCGGTCCCTCCGGCACAGGCGGTGGAACTTCTCGACGCCACCGTACACCGCATCTGTGACGAACTGCAGGTGCCGCTCATCCTCCTGGCCGGCAACCACGACGGCCCCCAGCGCCTCGGCTTTGCCTCCCGACAGCTCTCCGGCGCCGGGCTGCACATGGTCGGGCCCCTCTGGAGCGTGCCGCAACCGATCCTGATCAAGGGGGATGACGGCGAGGTGGCCTTCTATCCCATCCCTTACGCCGACCCGGCCACGGTGCGCCATGTGCATGGCGTGGAGGTGTCCAGCCACGAAGAGGCGATGGCCTACCTGCTCGACCAGGTGCTTCAGGACAACGGACCCACACGCCCCTGCGTGGTGATCGCCCACTGTTTTCTCGCCGGAGGCGAGGTCTCCGAGTCGGAGCGGCCCCTCTCCATCGGCGGGGCCGACCAGGTTTCCCCGGAGCATTTCCGCCCCTTCAGCTACGCCGCCCTCGGTCACCTCCACGGCCCCCAGTTCCGGGGTGCGCCGCACATCCGCTACTCGGGTTCTCCCCTCAAATACTCCTTCTCCGAAGAGCGCCAGCGCAAGTCCGTCACCCTGGTCGAACTCGATGCCGAGGGCAAGGCCGCTATCGAGCAGATCCCCCTGCAGCCCCGTCACAACATGCGGACCCTCGAAGGCTCTCTCGACGCCCTCCTGGCGGCAGGAAAAGACGATCCTCACCGGGACGACTACCTGCTGGTGCGCCTCACCGATACCCACGCCATCCTCGATGTGATGAGCAAGCTGCGGGAAATCTACCCCAACGTGCTGCACCTGGAGCGCCCCGGACTGATGGCTCGCGGCGACGGCCTCGAGGTCAATTGCGACCGACTGAAAAAGGGGGAACTGGCGATGTTCGAAGACTTCTTTGTCCAGGTCACCGGCGACCCCTTAAGTCCCGAGCAGAGGCAGATCATCGCCGACACCCTCGATGACCTGCACCGCCAGGAATCCTGATGCGCCCCTTGACTCTGATCATGACGGCCTTCGGGCCCTTTTCCGGTACCGAGACGATCCGTTTCACCGACCTGGGAGAGAACCCCCTCTTTCTCATCAACGGTCCCACCGGTTCGGGGAAGACCACCATCCTCGACGCCATCTGCTTTGCCCTCTACGGCAAGACCACCGGCGACGAGCGGGAAGGGGCGCAGATGCGCTGCGACCTCTCCGCGGCCGACACACTCACCGAGGTGACCCTCGAGTTCCGGCTCTCCGGCCGCCGCTTCCGCATCCGCCGGGTGCCGGAACAGCAGCGCCCCAAATCCCGCGGCGAAGGGACCACCACCCAGGCCCCGGAAGCCCAGCTCGTCGAACTGCAGGGCGACGGCCTTGAGCGCCTCATCGTCTCGAGCAAGGTGTCCGAGGCAACCCGGGAGATCGAGGAGCTCACCGGGCTCTCCGTCGACCAGTTCCGCCAGGTGATGGTTCTCCCCCAGGGGAAATTCCGCCAGTTGCTCATGGCCGAATCGAACGAGCGGGAAAAGATCTTCAGCCAGCTCTTTCAAACCAGCATCTACAAGGCCCTGGAGGAGAATCTCAGGTCGCGCTCGGCGAAAATACGCCAGGACCGGGAACGACAGCAGCAGCTGCGCCAGGGGATTCTCGAAGGGGCCGACCTCGAGAGCGCCGAGGCGCTGGAGACGGAACTGACGACCCGGGCCAGGGAAGCAGAAGACGCCTTGCGGCTGAAAACAGACAGGGAAAAAGCCTACGTCGCCTCCGGCAGGGCGCAGCAGCTGGCCCTCGACCTTGAAAAGGCTTTTGTCGAACTGGAACGCCTCGAAGCCGGGGAGGCGAACCTGCAGACGCAAAAGGAATGCGTGGCAGGGAAGCGACTCCGCCTGACCGCCGCCGAGGAGGCCCTCAAGCTCAAACCGGTTTTCGACGAGAGAAGTCGCAGCCAAAAAGCTTTGCAATCGGCCGAAACCGGCCTTGCCCTGGCCGCCGAAGCCAGGGACAGGGCGCAGGTCCTTCTGGCCCAGGCCGAAGAAGAGCGGCAGTCCGCCGAGAAACTCTCCGAGCCCCTCGATGCCGCCAAGCAGGAGGTGGTCCGCCTCGAAGGTTTGCGTGCCCGGGCGACCCGGCTGGCCGAGGCCCGGCAAACGCGGGAGCAGGCCGGGGGGGACGTCAAAACGGCTCAGGCCCGCTTGCAACACTCTGAAGCGACCTTGCAGGAGACCATGAGGCAACGGGAGGCGGCGGAGCAGAAACAGACCGACTGGCAAAATGAGTTATCGACACTCGGCGACAAGCAGCTGCAGGAGAAACTCCTGGCGGACCAGCTGGCCTCCCGCCGGGAGATAGACACCCTGCAGCGGCAGTTGGCCCGGCACCGGGCAGAGCTGGAAAAAGGAGAAGCCCTCGGGAGGCGGCTCCTGAACGAGCACGAGGCCCAGAGCAGGCACGCCAGGAGTCTGGAGCTGGCCTGGCACCAGGGGCAGGCAGCCATCCTGGCCGCCGAACTGCAGACGGGCCAACCTTGCCCCGTTTGCGGGAGCAGCGAACACCCTGCTCCAGCCCGCAGCGAAGCGGCAATTCCCTCCGAGAAAGAGCTTGAGCAGGCCCGCGTCCGCGCTCAGGAAACGAGTCTGCTGCTCTCCGCCGCCCGGGAAGCCTACGGCGAAATCCGAGGGAAGGTGGGGCATGCCCAAAAACAGCTGGACGATCTGCAGATCCGGCTCGGCGAGAGTTCACAACTCCCGGTCGACCAACTCCAAAGTCATCACGCCCGGCTGAAGCAAGAGGTCGCGGCGCTTCAGGCACGACGCAGGGAATTTACGGTTCTGACCGATGCCCTGAAACAACTCAAGGAGGGTGAGGCCGAAGCGCGAAAAGCCCGGGACCTGGCCGCCAGCCAGGCGGCTGAAACGACGACCGCACTGGAAAAAGCCAGAACCCGGGTTCAGGACGCCGAACAGGAGCTCCCCGAACACTACCGCCCTGTCGGCGCCCTCGACGCGGCCATCGCCCGAACCCGTGTCGAGGCCGGAGAGCTCGAACAACGGATCGCCGCCGCAGGCCAGAGATATAAAGAAGCCCACGGTCGCTGGGAAGCAGCCGGAGCCACCCTCGTGGCCGCAGAGCAAGCCCGGCAAAGAGCGCAGGAGGAGTTGGCCTCGGCTCAATCCCGTCGCGATGAGGCCCTGGCAGCCAGCCCCTTCGCCGACGAGCAGAGCTATGGCGCCGCCCTCCTCGACGAAGCTCAGGTCGCAACGCTCCGGCAGGCTGTCGCCGATTACGATCAGCAATGCCAGCGCATCGCCGGTGCAGTGGAGCAACAGCGCGCGGCGGTGGAGGGCCGGTCCCGCCCGGACCTGCAGCGGACCGAAGCCGAATTGCTCCAGGCCGAAGAGGCCAAAAACGCGGCCCTCACCCTCTGGCAACACCTCGACGGCCGCCGGCAACTCCTCGAAGCCACCCGCTCCAAGCTGGAGAAGGCCGCCAGGGATCAGGCCGAGCTCGACCGCCGCTACGCCGTCATCGGCACCCTCAGCGACGTCGCCAACGGCCAGACCGGCAAAAAGATCAGCCTGCAGCGCTTCGTTCTCAGCGTCCTCCTCGACGACGTGCTCATCGAAGCCGGCCACCGCCTCTCCCTGATGAGCAAGGGACGCTACCAGTTGCTGCGCAAGGAGGACCGGTCCAAGGGGAACAAGGCCTCGGGGCTGGAGCTCGAGGTGGAGGACGCCTATACCGGCAAGGTGCGGGCGGTGGCCACCCTCTCCGGCGGCGAGAGTTTCATGGCCGCCCTCTCCATGGCTCTCGGACTCTCCGACGTGGTGCAGGCCTACGCCGGCGGTATCCGCCTCGACACCCTGTTCATCGACGAGGGGTTCGGCAGCCTCGATGCCGAATCTCTCGACCTGGCAGTCCGCACCCTCATCGACCTCCAGGCATCCGGACGGATGATCGGGATCATCTCCCATGTGGCCGAGCTCAAGGAACAGATGCCGCTGCGCCTTGACGTTATTTCCGGCCGTGACGGCAGCCGGGTGCGCCTGGTTACCCCGTGAATTTCTTGCGGCTCACTCCGGTCCGAACTCGGCAAATAAACGCCGGCACCCTTTACATTTTCACCTTCCGTGCCTATATTGACCCGTATTCAACGAATATTTTCTAACCCGTACAAGGAGCCTACCCACCATGTTCAAACGTCTGACGATCCTGCTGATTGCCGCCCTGGTCACCCTCCCCTCCCTCTCCGGCTGCGGCTACAACCAGATCCAGAAGAACGAGGAGGGGGTCTTCGCCGCCTGGGCCGATGTCGAGGCTACCTACCAGCGCCGCGCCGACCTGATCCCCAACCTCGTCGAAACAGTCAAGGGGTACGCCGCCCACGAGCAGGAGACGCTGCAGGCGGTCACCGAAGCGCGGGCCAGCGTCGGGCAGACGAAAATCGATGCCAAGGACCTCTCCGACCCGGCCGCCATGGCCAAATTCCAGTCCGCCCAGGGGGGGCTCTCCTCGGCCCTCTCCCGCCTTCTCGTCGTCGCCGAGCGCTATCCCGACCTCAAGGCCAACCAGAATTTTCTCGATCTGCAGAATCAGCTCGAGGGGACGGAAAACCGCATCAACGTCGCCCGCCAGCGCTACAACGCGGCGGTGCAAAACTTCAACTCCTCGATCCGCACCTTTCCCAACAACCTGACCAACAAGTTCCTCCTCCACCTCGAGCGCAAGGAGCCCTTCAAGGCCGAAGCCGGGGCCGAAAAAGCCCCCCAGGTGAAATTCTAGGATGGCCGTGAAGCGCTTTTACATCGGTTTTCTCACCCTGTTTCTGCTCCTGCCGCTGTCGGCGGCCGCCCTCGACGTCCCGAAGGCCACCGGCTACGTCGTCGACCAGGCCGGCATTCTCAAGGATTCGACCCGTCTCAAGCTCGAGCAATTTCTCCAGGGGTTCGAGAGGAGCGACTCGACCCAGCTGGCCGTCCTGACCATTCCTTCCCTCGAAGACGAGTCCCTTGAGGGATACGCTCTCAAGGTCGCCGAGACCTGGGGGATCGGTCAGAAGGGGAAGGACAACGGCGCCCTCCTCCTCATCTCCCGGGATGACCGCAAGATCCGCATCGAGGTCGGTTACGGCCTCGAAGGGCGTCTCACCGACCTCCTCTCGGGACGGATCATCGCCAACGAGATCTCCCCGCGCTTCAAGGCCGGGGACTTCGACGGCGGCGTCGTCGCCGGCGTGGCGGCCATGGCCGAAGCGGTCCGGGGGGAATACCAGGGGACGGGGACGACAGGGGGGAAGAAAAAGCGCAACCCCTGGGGCTCCCTGGCCCTCCTCCTCTTTCTCGGCCCCGGCCTGATGCTTCTCGGCGGCGGCGGTGGCCGACGCGGCCGTCACAGCGGCCTGTGGATCGGCGGCATCCCCTTCGGCGGCGGTCGCGGCGGCGGCGGAGGTGGTGGCTTCGGTGGTTTCGGCGGCGGCGGCTTCGGCGGCGGCGGGTCGTCGGGGGGATGGTAATTGAGCCCCATCGAATCCGACCGATCCGGCCGAGCAGAGACGGCCCCAGCAGTTTTTAACCGGAGATTTTCATGAAAAGAGCAAAAGACTTCTTCAGCGACGATGAACGCCAGCGCATCGAGGCCGCGGTACGGGCCGCCGAGGAGCGCACCAGCGGCGAAATCGTGCCGATGGTCGTCGATGAATCCTACACCTACCCGCGGGCCGAGATCGTCGGCGCCGGCTTCCTCGCCCTGGCGACGGGCGTCAGCCTCAGCTGGGGTTTCGGCCATTCCTCGGTGTGGATCTTTCTGCCGATCTTCCTCCTTACCTACCTCCCCTTCCGATGGCTGATCCGCGCCCTCCCCGGCCTCAAGCGCCGGCTCATCCACCCCCTGGAAATCACCGAGGAAGTGGAGGAAAAAGCCCTCGTCTCCTTCATCGAGCAGGGCCTCCATCACACCCGGGACGAAACGGGCATCCTCATCCTCATCTCCCTCTTCGAGCACCGGGTCCATGTCCTGGCCGACCGGGGGATCAACAACGTCGTCGGCAAGGAGACCTGGGACGAAATCGTCACCACCGTCACCGCCGGCATCCGCGAGGGACGCACCTGCGAAGCCCTCTGCGCTGCCATTGGCCGCTGCGGCGACCTCCTCGAGGCGAACTTTCCCGCCAAGCACGACGACACCAACGAACTCTCCAACCTGATCACCCCCTAACCTTGTTTTGAGCGCTCACGCCCCCGCCGGGGGGCGTGAGCGCCCTCCCTTCTCCCTTCTCCCTTCTCCCTTCTCCCTTCTCCCTTCTCCCTTCTCCCTTCTCCCTTCTCCTTCCTTCTCCCTGCTATACTGAAGAGCATGAAAGGGACCGACAGAATTCGCCAATTGATCGCCAAGGAAGCGGCCCGGCTGATGTACGAAGAGGGGATCAAGGAATACCGCGACGCCAAGCGCAAGGCGGGAAAACCCTTCGGGTCGGACAAGGCCCTCTCCCTCGGTTCCCACCTCCCCTCCAACGCCGAGATCCATGAAGAGCTGCACGCCCTCCTCGAACTCCACGAAGAGGAGGAGCTCCCCGGGCGCCTGCTGGAGCTGCGCCTGAGAGCCCTCGGCTACCTGGAACTCTTCGCCCCCTTTACCCCTTACCTGGTCGGTTCGGTCCTCTCCGGCGTCGTCACCAGCCGAAGCGACATCGACCTCCACCTCTTCGCCGACGACCCCGAAGAGGTCGAAAATTTCCTCCGTACGCAGGAGATCCCCTACGAAACGGAGACCGTCAGCATCCGCAAGGGGGGAGCCTTTCACGACTATTCCCACATCTACATCGACGATGCAGGCGTCACCGTCGAGTGTTCCGTCTACCCGAGGGCGGAGCGCCACCAGGTCTCCAAAAGCAGCATCACCGGCCGACCGATGGAACGGGCCGGGGCCAAGGCGCTGCGCAGGCTCATCGGCGACATGCTGCCAGGGGAGGGGGATAAGGACTGACCGGGAGCGAAACGAGATCACCACCATCAGCAAAGGGGCGACCGTCTGGTCGCCCCTTTGCTGTTGAAACATGTTCTGCCGAAAGTCGAAACTACATCTCTTCGCCGTGGAGAATGCTGAAAATCGGCATCAGCTCCGCAGCTTCGTGCCGTCTCTGGCGGAAATTGTCGAGGCAGGCCCGCTTCAGTTTGTAGAAGTGCGCCGGGTCATGGCGGCGGCCTTTTTTGTCCAGCCACAGCCCCTTGACCAGCCGGACGACCTCCTTGCCGTCGACCTGGCAGAGGATGTAGACCACCTCCCCCTTTTCGACCTTCCATTCGATCCTGACGGCGTGCTCTCTGTCGTACCATTTGATTTTTGTGCAGTATTCGTTGGCGGTCATCGGCTTCTCCGTTGTCGTTTTCATTTTCATGGCTGAATAGTACCGCAGGGGGACGGAGGCGTCACCTTTTTTCCGGCGGATCGTACCGATCAGTCGAAAGGGATCCGAATCTCCCGAAAAAAATCCCGGTTGCGATTGCCTGCTGCGAAGTCCTTCATCAGCAGGGTGTAGACCCGGGTGGCGCGCAGCTCGCTTTCGAGCATCTGCCGGGCAAGACGCAAGGAGGGTGTGGCGACGCCGTAGCGGCGTTTGAGGAGTGGCTGAATGCGGCTGTAATTCTGCACGAGAGGGAGGGTCAGGGTCTTGCGGCAGGACCCGAGAAAGGCGCGCCCCTTTTCACTGCTGCCAAGCAGGTGCAGGTAGAGGGGGCCGGCTTCGAGGAGGGCGTCCATCTCGTCGCGCCGCGTTTCGTTGAGGGCGTAGGCAAGGATGCGCTGGATGCGGGTGCGGGTGAGGTGGCGGGATTTGATGGAATCTACCAGATCGTCGTAGGAGGAGCTCTCCAGGGCGGCGGCAAAGAGGCGCTCGGCGAGGCCGTCCTCGATCTGGTAGAGGCCGGCGAGGAATTCGGGACCGCGGAGAATCCGCCCCAGCAGCAGGCGGTGGAGATGGTCGAAGTCGAGACTCATTCCAGAGGCCATCGCTCCGACAAAAATCTCGTGGACCGCCGGGGGAAGGTAGGGCTCGACCCCCCTCCCCTCCCCGAGCATCCGGCGGATGCCGGTGGCGCTGGCGATTTCGCCGCAAGCTTCTTCGTCGTGGTAGCCGGCCCCGGTCCTGGCAATGGTGAAGGGGACGATGGGACTGTCCGTCCCGGTGAGGGCCCTGAGATACTCGAGGCCAAGGATGTTGTTCGGGGTCTCGAGAAGGGCTGCCGCCGCCGAATCGACACCGGCCACGGAGCGCGCCCGGGCGGCGGGATAATTGATTCCCTGGCGCAGGAGCGCGGCCGTCTCGGCGGCGACGGTTTTCCCCTCGGTGGCAAGGAGGTCGGCGCAGCGGCGCAGGGGATCGATTTCCCCGGCTTCGCTGCCGAAACAGAGGGCGTCGATCCCTCCCAGGGCGGTAAGGGCCTGCACCGCGCCGCGGGCGAAGTGGGGGGCGCTGTTGCAGGCCCAGGGGAAGGGGAGCTCGATGACCACATCGACGCCGGCGGCCAGGGCCATTTGGGCCCGCAGCCATTTGTCGAGAAGGGCCGGCTCGCCGCGCTGCAGGAAGTGGCCGCTCATTATCGCCACCGAGACTTCGGCGCCGGTGACGGACAGGCTTTCCCGCAGGTGGTGGAGATGCCCGTTGTGGAAGGGGTTGTATTCGGTGATCAAGCCGACGGCGCGCATGTTAAAAACCTGTTAACCACAGAGACACAGAGGCACAGAGAACAACAAAAACCATAAATTAATTTACAGTTAAAGGACCATGCGTCTGATTCCGTTGGTCAGTTTGGGTTCGTGGAAGTTCATGATGAGACCTACTTTGACTCCAGCCAGCCTTAGATAAGTCAAGAGCTGGGCTTCATGTACGGGGATAATTTTTTCAACGCATTTCAACTCAACAATAACAAGGTTAGCAATCAGAAGATCGATTCGGTACCCGCAATCGAGCTGAATCCCCTTGTATTCCAAAGGTAATGGCCTTTGACGTTCAAAAAGGAGCCGCCTCAGACTGAGTTCATGACAAAAACATTCCTCGTACGCCGACTCAAGGAGACCAGGGCCGAGATGACGATGGACCTCAATAGCCGCGGCTATAATCTGGTTTGTCAATTCCTTCAGAAAAAAAATAGTTTTCTCTCTCCCGATTGCCTCTGACATCTCCTTGCCCCTCTTGAATTTTCTCTGTGTCTCTGTGCCTCTGTGGTTGTCCCTAAAAAGCCAATGGAATCCGCTCCCCCACCCGGTTGCTCTCCGGGGTGATGACCGTCCGGTAGGCCAAAATCTCCACGCCTCCGGCGGCGACCTCCCGCAGGAGGCGCCCGTAAACGGGGTCGATGGCGTCGGCGGGGGCAAAGGCCGTCGCCTCGCCGCGCTGCACGAGGAAAAAGATCACCGAGCGGTACCCTTCGCCGCGGGCGCGGAGGAGTTCGCGCAAATGCTTCTGGCCGCGCAGGGTGACGGCGTCGGGGAAGCAGGCCACCGTCTCCCGGCAGCAGAGGGTGACGTTCTTCACCTCCACCAGGACTTTTTCCTCTCCCTTTGTGAGGAGAAAGTCGATGCGGCTGTCGTGATAGGGGGATTCGGCCGTGACGCTATAGCCGGCGAGTTCGGGGATCGTCCCGGAGCGCAGCCCTTCTTCGACGACCCGGTTGCTGCGGTGGGTGTGGGTGTCGACCCAGTAGTCGCCGACGGCGATCAGCTCGAGGGTGTATTTGAGCTTGCGCTTCGGATTGTCGGTTTCGGAGAGGAGGACGGCGTGCCCGGGGACAGCGCACTGTTTCATGCTCCCGGTATTGGGGGTGTGGGCGGTGACGATGCGGCCGTCTTGAAGCTCGACGTCGGCGAGAAAGCGCTGGTAGCGACGCAGCAAAATCCCGGGAATCAGGGGAGCGGGGAGCCTCACCCGCCGATCTCCTCCATCTCCCGCTCGGAGAGGCCGAGGAGGAAGAGGATCGAGTCGAGGCTCTGCTGATTGATGTGGGTGTCGGCCTGTTCGCGGACCCGGGCCTTGGCGTTGAAGGCGATCCCCAGTCCGGCCTTGCCGAGCATCGGCAGGTCGTTGGCGCCGTCGCCGATGGCGATCACCTGATCGAGGGTGATCCCTTCTCCGGCGGCGATCTCTTCGAGGAGCTGCGCCTTGCGGGCGCCGTCGATGATCGGCCCGACGACCCCGCCGGTGACGATGCCGTCTATTATTTCCAGCTGATTGGCGTAGGCGTAGTCGAGGCCGAGCTCCTCCTTGAGGCGGTCGGTAAAGAACTTGAAGCCGCCGGAAATCACCGCCGTCTTGAACCCAAGGCGCTTGAGGATGCGCACCAGCGTCTTGGCCCCGGGGGTGAAGGGGATGGTGCGGTAGACCTGCTCGAGAGCCGAGGCTTCAAGCCCCTTGAGGAGGGCGACCCGCGCACGCAGCGCCTCCTGAAAGTCGAGTTCGCCGTTCATCGCCCGCTCGGTGATCTCCGCCACCTCCGCGCCGACTCCGGCCAGGCGCGCCAGTTCGTCGATGACCTCGATCTGGATCAGGGTCGAATCCATGTCCATCACCACCAGACGCTTGGCGCGGCGGTAGAGGCTCTCCTTCTGCACGGCGATGTCGACGCCGAGACTGGTGGCGGCATGAAGAAGCTTGCGTGTCAGTCGCTTGACGTCGAGCTCGGGGGGCGCGGTGATCAGGAACTCGACACAGCGCAGCTGCCCCTGGGTGAGCTTGGTAATCCGCTCGATATTGACCTGGTGGTCGGCGAGGATCCGCGACACCCGGGCCAGGGCCTTGGCGTTGACCTCTCCCCCCATGATGGTGACGACGTAGGCATGGCGGGTCGTCTTGCGCCGGTATTCGGCTTCGCCGATGACCTGGAAATCGAGATCGAGGCCGAGCTCCTTGGCGAGAAAAAGGAGTTCCTTGATCAGCGGCTTGCCGTCGGCGTCGCCGGAGGCGAAGTCGATGAGGACCGACAGGGAAAGGAGGGTGTGGGTGACGGTCTGTTCGATGTCGCGGATGCGGGCGCCGGCCTCGGCGATCTGGCCGGTGACGCTGGCGATGATCCCCGGCTTGTCGGGGCCGGTCAGGGTGATGAGCACCATGCGGTTGTCCATGAAAATACCTCGCAGGAAAAAGTCGCGGTATCTTACCTGCAATCATTTCGTCCTGCAAGAGACCTCAGAAGCAAAACCAATTTCAACGGAGAGATTTTGAAGGGAGCAGAGGGGGAGAGAATGGCCAGAATCGTCCCGCGCTCTCTCCGGCTCTCAGCGTCTCTGCGTTGAACGCCTTGACGTGAGGACCGCGGCAAAAATCAGACGATCGCAGGGAGGTCCTCGGCCGGGCGCATCTCCGGGGTATATTTCTCGGCGCGATTGCGTCCCAGTTCCTTGGCCCGGTACATGGCAGAATCGGCGTGCTTGAGGAGGTCTTCGCAGGTCTGGCCGTCCTCGGGATAGAGAACGTAGCCGATGCTGGTCGAGGTCCGCAGGGTGCGTTCCCCCAGCTGAAAGGGTGACTCGAAAAGTTTGAGGATCTTTTCCGAAACCATCGCCGCGGGCCTGTCGTCGGCCACCTTCGGAAGGAGGATCACGAACTCGTCCCCGCCGAATCGGGCCACGGTGTCCCCCTCGCGGGTACAGGTCTTGAGACGCTCGGCGACCTGCTGCAGCAGCAGGTCGCCGCAGGGGTGCCCCAGGGTGTCGTTGATGTTCTTGAAGCGGTCGAGATCGAGAAAAAGGACGGCCATCTTGCCGCCATCGCGGCGGGCCTGAGCCAGGGCGAGGTTGAGCCGATCCTGAAAAAGGGTGCGGTTGGGAAGAGAGGTCAGAGGGTCATAGTAAGCCAGGGTGCGGATCTGCTCCTCGGCAAGCTTCTTGTCGGTGATATCGAAACAGCTGCCGATGTAGCCTGCAAATTCCCCTTCGGGGTCGAAAAAAGGGCGGCCGATGTCGAGAATCCAGCGGTATTCTCCGTCGTAACGCCTGAGGCGGTACTCCATGGAAAAGGGGCGTTGGGCGGCGAAGGCTTCGAGGTAGGTGTCGACACACTCCTGAAAATCGTCGGGATGAACCCCCTCGGTCCAGCCGTCGCCAAGTTCCATTTCCAGAGGGCGGCCGGTAAATTCGAGCCAGGTGCGGTTGAAATAGTTGCAGTGGGTATCGAGCCCGGCGCGCCAGATCAGGGCCGGAAAATCTTCGAGAATGGTCAGGTAGTAGTCGCGCCGATCGACGGCCTCCCGTTCGGCGAGGTGCCCGGCCAGAAGACGGCGGTTGATCAGCACGTAGAGAAAGCAGGAGGTCACCAGGACGAAGAGCCACCCCTTGACGGTCTGCAGCTCGGTGAGGCGCTGGCTGTCCTCGACCATCAGGAGGAGAAGGGTATCGGAGTAGAGAACCCACACCCCGCTGAGCACCAGATAGGCGAAGACGATGCGCAGTGTGGAAATTTGCGGGCGGATCGGGGGGAGGGACGATTTCATGGCATGGAGCCTTTTATGAGCAGCGATATCAACTGTCGATGAACACGATAATCTTACCACAGAGGCACAGAGACACAGAGAAAGAAAGAAGAACATATTCGATATGTTAATTGGTTAGCTCTGTGTCTCCGTGGTTAATTTCCAGATCTTCCCGTTGCAAAAATATTTATCCCCGGCTCCAATCCATGGCGAGGAAGGTCTCGGCGACCCGGGGATCGAAATGGGTGCCGCTCTCCTCGGCGATGATACCCCGCACCCGCTCCTCGGGCCAGGCGTTGCGATAGGGGCGGTCGGAACGGAGGGCGTCCCAGACGTCGACGACGGCAAAGATCCGCGCCGCCAGGGGGATCTGCTCTCCCTTGAGCCCCCGGGGATAGCCGCTGCCGTCCCACTTTTCATGGTGACCGTAGGGGACGTCGAGGGCCGGGCGCAGATAGGCGATCGGCGACAGGAGCTCGAAGGCCAGGGTCGGGTGCTTTTTCATGATCACCCATTCCTCGTCGCTCAAGGGGCCGGGCTTGAGGAGGATGGCATCGGGGATCCCCACCTTGCCGATATCGTGCAGGAGCGCGCCGCGGCGGATATGCAGGAGATCCTCGTCCTCCATCCCCATCGCCTGGGCCAGGCGGGTCGCCATGTCGGTGACGCGCAGCGAGTGCCCCTCGGTCTCCTTGTCCCGCAGGTCGAGGGCCCGGGACCACCCCTCGATCGTCTTGTCGTAGGAAAGGACCAGGTCGGCGTTGGAGCGCTGGTATTTGCTGAAGAGCGTCGCGGTTTCGATGGCGATCGCCGCCGGCATGCTCAGCGACTCGAAGAAGTCGAACCACTCCCCATCGGGTTGCAGCGGCGAGCGATGGAAGACTTCGAGCACCCCCTTGACCTCCCCGCGGGCGATCAGGGGGAAGCAGTGGTAGGAAACGAACTTTTCGGCGGTGACCAGAGCGGAGCCGTGCAGCGCCCCGCCGGGGAGTCCGAGATCGTCGATGCTGACCCGCGAGCGCTCGTAGATGGCGGCTCCGGCCGCCCCTTCTCCGATCTTCAGGGAGGTCTTTTCGATGCGGTCGGTATGGAACCCCTTGCTGGCGGCGCATTCGAGGAGGCCGCGGGTCGGATGATAAAGGAGGACCGCGGCGGCATCGATTTTCAGATGGGTCAGGATCTGTTCGAGGAGGATATTGAGGGTCAGGCGCAGATCGAGGCTGCCGGCAATAGCCATGTCCACCGTGCGCAGGGCCGAGAGACGCTGCAGCTGCCGCTCCATCTGCTCGTGGAGCATCGCCCGGCGAATGGCGCTGGCGGCAAGATTGGCGATAAAGAAGAGGAGGCTGATCTCCCGCTCGGGAATCGCTCCGCTGCGGCCGACGCAGATGGCGCAGTTCGTCTCCCCGTAGGCGTTGAGGGGGAGAACGATGAGGGTGCCGGACCCTGCGCTCTCATCCCCAGGACCGACCCCCGGCCCCGGCTCTTGCTGCAGATTCATATAGGGAACCCCCTCCTTGAACACCTGGGGGATCACAGTACTCCGGATCTCGATATTTCCCTTCCGCCAGGGGCAGACCCCCCGGGTGATCTCGACTTTGACCGAGTCGCTCTTCGAGTCTCGAATCAGCAGGCAGGCGCCTTCGAGAGCGACCAGGTCGAGGAGATGCTCGAGAATAATCGGATACATGTCGGCACTCCCCCGGGCGGCGCGCAGGGCGTCGGTGATCCGGCCCAGGGCTTCGAGCTGCCGTTCATGATCCTTGCGTTCGGTGATGTCTTCCTTGAAGGCGATGAAGTGGGTGATGACGCCCTTTTCGTCCTTGAGGGGAGCGACGGTTTGCGCCTCCCAGTACCCCCCTCCCCCCTTCCTGCGGTTGCGGAGGGTTCCCCGCCATTCCTTTCCGGCGGCGATCGTCTTCCACAGATCCTTCAAAACCTGCGGCGGCGTCTCCTCGGACTTGAGGATGCGCGGCGTCTTCCCGAGAACGTCCTCGGAGGCATACCCGGTCAGCCGGGTAAAACTCGCGTTGACGTACTCGATCGTCCCGGCGACATCGGTCACGACCACCGACAGGGGGCTCTGCTCCACCACCAGCGAGAGTTTGCGGACCTGATCCTCCGATGCCTTGCGTTCGGTGATGTCGATGCAGTGGCCGATATATCCCTTGAAGTCGTTGTCCAGATCGGAGAAGGGGTGGGCCATATCGAGGACCCAGCGCCAGGATCCATCCTGGCGGCGGAGCCGGTACTCCTGCGAGAGCGGCTGCCGGACGGCGAAGGCTTTCCGCTGCTCGGCCAGGACGCGATCCCGGTCCTCGGGATGAATCC
This sequence comes from Desulfuromonas soudanensis, assembly GCF_001278055.1. Classification (NCBI taxonomy): domain Bacteria; kingdom Pseudomonadati; phylum Thermodesulfobacteriota; class Desulfuromonadia; order Desulfuromonadales; family Desulfuromonadaceae; genus Desulfuromonas; species Desulfuromonas soudanensis. The sequence continues at coordinate 2,712,675 of NZ_CP010802.1, forward strand.
CCCCGTGCCAGCCGTCGCCGCTCTGGTCGACCAGCGACCGGCCGGTGAAGGCGAGCCAGGTCCGGTTGAAATAGTTGCGGCCTCCTCCAGCGTCGCCCCGCCAGATCATGGAGGGGAAGGCCTCGAAGAGGGTCAGGTAGAAGTTCCGCGATCGCTGCAGCTCCTCTTCCCCTCTTTTGCGCTCGGTGATGTCCTCCACGGTCTCGATGGCGGCGATGACTTCCCCCCGGGCATTCCGGATCGGCGCCGAGTTGAAGGAGATGTAGCGCTCGCGGCCGTTGAGGTCCGGGTACCACCCCTCGGCCTGCAGCCCGGCCGTGATCGCCTGGGAAGGGCCTCCGGAGGGGTAGAAGGACGATATTTCGGCGTCCCGGCCGTCGAGGACCAGATCGGCCAGCAGCGGATGTTCTTCCGGATAAAAGGCCTGCCACCCCTTCTCCGTGCCGAGCAACGATTCAGCAGAGACCCCGGTGAGTTCCTCGCAGGCGCGGTTCCAGAGGAGGACCTTGTGATCGACGCCGAGGACGAAGGTCGGGACGGTGGTGTTCTGCACCAGATTCTCGGCAAATTCCCGCTGCTCCGCGAAAGCCATCTGGGCCAGCCGGCGTTCGGTGACGTCGGTGGCGATCTCCAGGCGCACCATGCGACCGTCTATCCAGCGGATCGCCCGGTCGCGGATCTCGTAATAACGGCCGTCGAAGGTGGTGGGCGATTCCCACTGGTAAACCCCCGTCGGCTCGCCGTCGGGACCGAGAAGCTTGTCGTTGGGACAATGGCCGCAGGGGCAGGACTCGCCGCTCTGCAGGGTCCGCCAGCAGGTGTTGCCGGCCATCTCGCCGACGGTCTCCCGGGCATACCTGTTGTCGAAGAGGATCTCCCGGGACTCCATGTCCGAGACATAGATGATCGAGTCGAAGCTGTCGAGGACGGTGAGGAGCCGCTCCTGGTCCAGTCGGGCCGCCGCCAGCAGGGCCTTGCGCTCGCCGATATCGACCATGGCGCCGACCAGACCGGCAGCCGTGCCGTCGGGACGGGTAAAAACAGCCTTGTGGACGAGTAACTCCTTCGGAACACCGTCGGAACCGACCACGGTCGTTTCGTAGTGCTGGACTCCGCCGCTGGCCATCAGGGCCCGATCCGCCTCTTCATAGACGGCGGCCAGCTCGGAAGGCGCCACATCCCGGACGCTGTGACCGACAATCTCCCCGCGGTGTCGACCGAGATACGTTTCGAAAGCCTCGTTGCAGCCGAGATAGAGTCCCTGCTCATCCTTGTAGAAGATCGGCGCCGGCAGGGCATCGATAATGGTCTGCAGCAGGGAGTTTTTCTCCTTGAGCGCCTTTTCGGCCGCCCGCCGCCGCGCCCTGTTCCAGATCATGGCCAGCGCCAGGGAGGCAAGAACGATCAGAACGCCCAGGGCGCCCCAGACCTGCCATTTGTGCAGGGAATAGTAGGTGGTGGGACGGTTGAGGATCAGGCTGTTTCGGGGGAGGAGGGCCGGGGAAATGGCGAAACGCCGCAGTTCCTGGTCGTCGAACATGTAGAGAGCGGGGCGGGTGACGGCGATGGGAATCGCCGAGGCCTCCTCGCCGCGCAGGATGCGTACCCCGAGAGCGGCGGCGACCTCACCGACGGCGCGTGCCACGAGGACCTTGCCGCCGACGATGCCGTTGCCGATGAGGAAATCCCAGTACCCGTACACCGGCACGGCAGACGCCTGTCGTACCAGCCGGACGCTCTCGACGTAGGAGAGACGCCGTCCGGAGTCCTCCCGGAGGGGAGCCGAGAGGATCACCAGACTCTCCGCCCCCAGCGCGCCGAGGCGCTCGAAGGCCTCCGCCTCGGTCAGATCGTAGCAAAAAGAGAACCTGACCCGGGACTCGGACTCGGCCACCACAGGGCGGATTTCCCTGTCGAGACTCCGCCCGGCCGCGTCGACCGTACTGCCGATCACCAGGATCTCCCGAGCCCCGGGATGAAGGCGCACCATCAGCTCCACCGTGTCGTGCACCGCCGTCTCGGTGACGACGCCGGTCACCCCCCGGTGATTGGCGAGCAGGTAGGGTTGAAAGCCGTTGACGCCGGAGAAGACGATGGGGGTCCCGGCAAAGAGCTCGTCCCGGTATTTGAGAGCAAAGTCAAAGGCATCGTTGTCGGAAACGAGCAGCAGATCGAAATGCCGTCCGGCCAGTTTGTAACGCAGGGTCGGCTCCACCACCCGGGTGATGTAGTCGGGGCCGGGGTTGCGTTTGCTGTCGAGATACTCGACCTGGATCTGCAGATCGAGCCCCGAATCGTTGAGGGTATCCTGCATGCCGGTGTCGAGATCGGCCGTCCAGCGCAGGGCCGCATCGTAGGAGTGCAGGATCAGAACCTCCTGCGCCCCCCCGGCCGCCCCCCACCCCTGCCCCCCGGAAAGAAGGAGGAGGAAAACGGCAAAGACGATCGGGACGAGCCGTGAGATAGGACGGAAGAAGGATTGAGCAAATAGCATATTCGGTCTCCGGTAAGGGAGGTTGGCGGAAGGGGCAAAATATCAGGAAAACTGTCGCGGCTGGTTTCTTCGGATCGGGGTGAAAGAGCTCTTTTGAAAAAATTCAAAAAAATGGCTCATAATCCAGGCACCTCCCTGTTGTCTGCAATAACTGCTCCATTCTTTAATCCTCAGGAGGGGTCGCCGTTTTTCCACCTTCGGCAGGGAAAAGAAAAAAACCGCGGCGCTCCGGAGGGGAGCGCTGCGGTCTCGGGCCAAATATTTGACAGGGGAGGGTCGCAGGATACGGGAGAGAAAAGAGGGCGGAAAGGAATCGGTTTGTCTTCATCCCTTTTATCAGGGATAATGCGAACATGAAAAAATCTACAGAAAGCACCCCGGCAAAAGACCAACGGCCGGTCCTCATTCTCGGCGCCAGCGGTTATATCGGCGGCCGCCTGATCCCCCTCCTGCTGGCCGCCGGCTACCCCGTCCGGGCGATGGCCCGCTCCCCGGGCAAGCTCAAGGGGCGCCCCTGGTCCGGCCATCCGCGCCTGGAAATCGTCCGCGGCGACGTCTTCGACCGGGACTCCCTTCTAACGGCGGCCCGCGGCTGCCGGGCGGCCTACTACCTGGTCCACTCCATGAATCCCAGGGTCGCCGATTTCGCCGAGAGCGACCGCCGGGCGGCCGGCAACATGGCCGAAATCGCCGGCGAAGCGGGGCTCGAGCGCCTGATCTATCTCAGCGGCCTCGGCGACGAGGACGCCGGAATGAGTTCGCACCTGCAGTCCCGTGCCGAGGTGGCCCGCATCCTCGCCGAAGGACCTGTGCCGGTCACCGTACTGCGGGCGGCGATGATCATCGGCTCGGGGAGCGCCTCCTTCGAGATCCTCCGCTACCTGGTGGACCGGTTGCCGGCCATGGTCACGCCCCGCTGGGTCTCCACCCCCTGCCAGCCGATCGGGGTGCGCAACGTCCTGCACTACCTCACCGGCTGCCTCGAGGTGCCGGAGACCGCCGGGGAAACCTTCGACATCGGCCAGGAAGAGATCGTCACCTACCGGCAGCTGATGGAGATCTACGCCGAAGAGGCCGGACTCCCGAAGCGCCTCATCCTGCCGGTCCCCTTTCTCACACCGCGCCTGAGTTCCTACTGGATTCACCTCGTCACCCCGATCCCCGCGGCCCTGGCCCGCCCCCTCGCCGAAGGCCTCAGTTGTCCGGTGGTCTGCCGGGATCTCCGCATCCGCGACCTCATCCCCCAAAACCTCCTCGACTGCCGCCAGGCGATCCGCCTCGCCCTCGACCGCCAGCAGCAGGAGATCGAGACCTCCTGGAGCGACTCGGGTCCCCTCCCCCCGGCCGAATGGGCGATGACCGGCGACCCCGGCTGGGCAGGGGGGACGGTCTGCGACGATTCCTGGCGGATGGTGCTGGACGGGACGCCCGAGGAGATCTGGCCGGCCCTGGCCGCCATCGGCGGGCGGACCGGCTGGTACTACGCCGACTGGCTGTGGAAAGTGCGCGGCCATCTCGACCGGCTGGTGGGCGGGGTCGGGCTCTCCCGGGGTCGGCGCTGTGCCATCGACCTGCGGACGGGCGACGCCCTCGACTTCTGGCGGGTGATCGAGGCCGAGCGGCCGTCTCTGCTCCTTTTCGGCGCCGAGATGAAGCTCCCCGGAGAGGCGGTCCTCGCCTTCCGCCTGCACCCTCTCGACGACGGGAGCACCGAACTGCAGCAGATCGCTCGCTATCTCCCCCGCGGCCTGCTCGGCCTCCTCTACTGGTACGCCGTTTCCCCCTTTCACCGCCTGGTCTTCACCGGAATGCTCCGCGGCATCGCAAAAGCCGCCGGTAAAAAGATCGTCACCGGCCCGGAACGGATGCCCGCTCCAAAATAATTGTTAAACGCTGGAGTCTTCAACGCGGAGAGCGCGGAGAAAATCGGGGGGACGCAGAGAAGGGGCGTAAAAGAGGCGGGGAAGAAGGGGAAAGCGGATTCATTCCTTTGCGGGAATAAGACTTTAATGGCGCCGTCCCGTTCATCGGGACGGCGCCATCCTTTGGTTAACCCTGCCACTCCTCCGGAGAGAAGATCGCCTCGACGGACTTTTTCCCCGGCGGAACCATGGGGAAGGAATAGCAGTCGGGATCGATGTCGACATCGATGACCACCGGCCCGTCGATGGCCATCGCCTTTTCGAGAACGCCGGCGAGATCCTCCTTTTTGACGACCTTGAAGGCGGCGACCCCGAAGCCGCGGGCGACCATGCAGAAGTCCACATGGTTGCCGATGCAGGTCGAGGCGTAGCGCTCCTTGAGAAAGACCTTCTGGAACTGGCGAACCATGCCGAGCTTGCCGTTGTTGAGAACCACCGTCTTCACCGGCAGGTTGTAGTAGGAGCAGGTGGCGAGCTCCTGGATGTTCATCTGAAAGGCGCCGTCGCCGTTGATGGCGAAGACCGGCCGCCCCGGGTTGCCGAGAGCGGCGCCCATGGCCGCCGGCAGGGCGTACCCCATGGTGCCGAGACCGCCGCTGGTGATGTACTGGCGGGGGCCGGGAAAGGGGAGATAGTTGGCGGTCCACATCTGCGAGAGGCCGACGTCGGAGGCCACGATCGGCGCATCTCCGGCGACGGCGGAGATCGCCTCCATGATTTCGTGGGGGACGAGTTCGGGACGCTCGGGGCGCGGCAGGGGAGCCTGTTTCTTCCAGTCCTCGATCTCCTGCAGCCAGGCGCTGCGATCCTTCTTCTCGATCAGCGGAATCATGACTTCGAGGGCCTCGCGCACGTCGCCGACGATGGGGAGGTCGACCTTGACCACCTTGCGGATGCTCGCCGGGTCGATGTCGACGTGGATGATTTTCGCCCGGGGGGCAAAGGCATCGACCCGGCCGGTGACGCGGTCGTCAAAACGGGCGCCGAGGGCGACCAGACAGTCGCAGTCATGGACCGCCTTGTTGGCGTACCAGGCGCCGTACATGCCGAGCATCCCCACGGCCAGGGGCGAAGCGGGATCCATGACGCCGATGGCCATCAGGGTGTGGGTCACCGGGATAGTCCCCGCCGCAGCCAGGGACCGCAGCAGCTCCGCCGACCCGGAGAGGGTAATGCCGCCGCCGGCATAGATCAGGGGGCGCTTGGCCTTGTTGATCATCGCCGCCGCCTTCTTGAGCTGGTTGAGATTGACGGCCGGTTTCTCCTGATAGCCGCGACGGGCCACCTCACCGGGGATCTGCGCCTCGATCTTCGCCGCCAGGACGTCGCTGGGGAGATCGACCAGGACCGGACCGGGACGGCGGGTGCGGGCGACGAAGAAGGCTTCGCGAACGATTCGGGCCAGGTCCTTGACGTCGGTCACCAGGTAGCTGTGCTTGGTGATCGGCCGGGTGATGCCGATCATGTCCGCCTCCTGAAAGGAGTCGTTGCCGATATCGCGGGTCGTCACCTGGCAGGTCAGGGCGACCATCGGCACCGAATCCATGTAGGCGGTGGCGATCCCCGTGACCAGGTTGGTGGCCCCCGGACCGGAGGTGGTCAGGCAGACCCCGACCTTGCCGGTGGTGCGGGCATAACCATCGGCGGCATGGGCCGCCCCCTGCTCGTGACGCACCAGGATGTGATTGATCCCCGGTTCATCGAGCAGGGCGTCGTGCACCAGCAGCGTCCGGGCGCCGGGGTAGCCGAAGATGGTGTCGACCCCTTCGAGCTTGAGGCATTCGAGCAGAATCTGAGCTCCGGTCTTCATGGCAAACACTCCTTCCGTTTGGGGATGATTCAAAAAAATTTCAACGCTGAGCCGCAAAGAGCGGAGAGGTGGAGAGAACTTATCTCAAAAACAACCTTCATCTCTGCGGTCGGCATTACCTCTCGGCGTCTCTTGCCTAAAACCCTTCGTGCGGGTTGTGAATCCGAAAAAAAAGGCCGCCGGGTTGCCCCGCGGCCTTTTTTCCGATGAAAAAAGGGAGCGCGGGATGTTGCCCGCGCTCCCTGTCCTGTCAGTGTTTCCTCGACGTGGGCAGCAGCGAGCCGTCAGCTTACGACGACTACGACGACCCATAGCAGAGGAATATCCATAATTTGACGAAACATTGTTTTATCTCCAGTGAGGGTCAATATAACGAAGGCTGCATGAATCGTCAAGGGGGTTTTTAGCCCTCGGAGGGAAGTAAAGGATGCGATTAAAATTCCTCCTTGACTCGGCGTCCCGAACTGGCCTAGTCTTCCGGAGTGATCGTTCAGTCCGCAACCGGAGGCGCCATGACCCAAGAGAAAAAAGATAAACGCTGCGCCATTCTTCAGGCGGCCCTCGAAATTTTTGCCGAGAATGGTTTTCACGGGTCACCCACCTCGATGATCGCCGAAAAGGCCGGAGTCGGCACCGGCACCCTCTACCGCTACTTCGAGAACAAGGACGACCTGATCCGGGAACTCCACAAGGAGATGGATCTCCGGGCCCGGGAAGTGATTCTCACCGATTACGCCACGACCCTTCCGATTCCCGAGCGTTTTTTCAAGCTTTTTTCCAACCTGATTCATTACACGACGGCGAACCCCCGCGAGTTTCGTTTTCTCGAGCAGTTCTACAATTCCCCCTATGGCATCGCCGTGCGCCAGGCTCGCCTGCAGGATCCCGAGAACCTTGAAGCCGATCCCTTTGTCGCTCTCTTCGGCGAGGCAAAAAAAGAGGGGTTCATCGTCAACCTCCCCACGGAAGTCCTCATGGCCCTGACCGCCGGTCCGGCGTTCTTTTTAACCCGCAGCAAACTGGCCGGATTTATCAATCTCGATGAAGAGCTGATTCAAAACACCATCCAGGCCCTGTGGAAGGCGATCAAGCGCTAAGGGCAGCTTTTTGCCGGGCCAGAGGGAACCATTTTTTTCGGAACACATTCAGGAGTGACCAGTCACTCCGTGATTTTCAACCAGAACAAGGACATGTTGACCATGGAATCGAGACAGTCAAATCCCGAGCTCAATAAGGGCCGGCGCGGAAAGATTCTCGCACTGGTGGCCCTGGCCCTTTTTGCCGCCCTCGCAATCGGCGTCACCCTCTTCACCCACCCGGCAGCCCTTGCCGAAAACAAACCGGCCTCCCCTCCGCCCCGCCCGGCAACGACCGTCGAGGTCGCCGAGGTGATCGTCGCTCCGGGTCGGCGCGAGATCGCCAGCGTCGGCACCCTGCGCGCCAACGAATCGATCATTCTCCGCCCCGAGATCGGCGGCCGCATTGCCCGCATCCACTTTGCCGAAGGGACGCAGGTCAAGGAGGGGGAGCCGCTCGTCACCCTCGACCGGACGGTACTGCAGGCCCAGTTCGACCAGATCGAGGCCTCCCGCGCCCTGCACCTGGCCAATTACAAACGGGCCGAGGCGTTGCTCTCCGACCGGGCCATTTCCGAGCGCGAGCGCGACGAGGCCTACGCTCAGTGGCAGCTCGACGAAGCCAGTGTCCGCCTGGCCCGGGCCCAGCTGGCCAAGACGGTGCTGAAGGCTCCCTTTTCCGGAACGATCGGCCTGCGCCAGGTCAGCGTCGGCGATGTCGTCGCCCCGGGCCAGGCTCTGGTCAATCTCGAGGACATCAGCCGTCTCAAGGTGGAGCTCCACCTCCCCGGGATACAATCGTCCCGCATTGCCGTCGGCCAGAAGCTGAACCTGACCACCGACTCCTTCCCGGACATGGATTTTGCCGCTGAACTCTACGCCATCGATCCCCGCTTCAACGAAAAAGGGGGGAGCATCGCCGCCCGCGCCCTCCTCGACAACCGCGACGGCCTGCTGCACCCGGGGCAGTTTGTCAACAGCCGCCTGGTGGTGGAAGAGCATGAGGGCGCCCTCTTTATCCCCGAGCAGGCGGTGATTCCCCAGCCCGGCAAGATGTTCGTGATGAAGGTGGTCGAGGCCAAGGCGGTGCTGACCCCCATCGAGATCGGGCCGCGGCGCGACGGTCTGGTGGAAATCCTCACCGGCCTTTCCGCCGGCGACTTCGTCGTCACCGGCGGCCTGCAGAAGATCGGCGACGGCAGCCCGGTCAATGCCGTAAAAGCCGATCCGCAGATGTTCGCCAAGGTCCATTAGCCTCCTGAACAAGGAGCTCTCACCACAGAGGCACGGAGACACAGAGGTAAAAAACCTATGATACTAAAGACTTCTCTGTGCCTCTGTGCCTCTGTGGTAAAAAAATCCGTACATTTCAAGTCGCGATTCCTGATGGGGAGTGAACGGTTCATTTCAACAAACAGTAGAAAGCAATAGATCATGCAGATTTCCGAACTCAGCATCAAGCGCCCGGTCCTGGCCTCGGTCATGAGCCTCTTTATCCTCCTGGTCGGACTGGTGGCCTACGACCGCCTCTCGGTGCGGGAATATCCCAACATCGATGAACCGACGGTCTCGGTGACCACCGCCTATGAAGGGGCCAGTCCCGAGATCATCGAAACCGAGGTCACCACGGTCATCGAGGACTCGCTTTCGGGGATCGAGGGGATCAAGAGCATCACCTCCCAGAGCCGCCAGGAGGTCAGCCAGATCTCCATCAAGTTCAACATGGACCGCGACGCCGACGACTCCGCCGCCGAAGTCCGCGACCGGGTGGGGCGCATCCGCGGCAAACTCCCTCTCGAGATCCAGGAACCGATCATCGCCAAAGTCGAGGCCGACGCTTCGCCGATCATCTATATGGCCTTTTTCAGCGACCGTCACTCGACCACCGAGATTACCGACTACGTCGACCGTCACGTCACCGATCAGCTGGAGATGATCTCCGGCGTCGCCGAGGCCCAGATCCTCGCCGAACGCCGCTACGCCATGCGCATCTGGCTCGACCCTTCAAAAATGGCCGCCCGCGGCCTCACGCCGCAGGATGTGGAAAACGCCCTGCGCGCCCAGAACCTCGAGGTCCCGGGGGGGCGGATAGAAAGTGCGGCCCGCGAATTCACCATACTCACCGACACCGCACTGAACACCCCCGAGGAATTCGAGGAGATCGTCCTCGGCAATAGCGACGGCTATCTGGTGCGCCTCAGGGACATCGGCCGCGCCGAAATCGGCGCCGAGAGCGAGCGGACCAACCTGCGTTTCAACGGCGAGCAGTCGGTGGCCATCGGCATCGTCAAACAATCGACGGCCAACCCCCTCGACATTTCGGCGGAGCTCAAAATCCTCCTCCCCGAACTGCGCAAATCCCTCCCGGCGGGGATGAACATCGAGATGGCCTTCGATTCCTCCATCTTCATCGAACGCTCGATCAATAATGTCTTTTCCACCATCTTCGAAGCGGTGGTGCTGGTTCTCCTGATCATCTTCGTCTTTTTGCGATCCTTCCGCTCGACGCTGATCCCGCTGGTGACCATACCGGTGTCGCTGATCGGCGCCTTTGCCCTCATGTGGGCCTTCGGCTTCACCATCAACACCCTGACCCTTCTCGCCCTCGTCCTGGCCGTCGGCCTGGTGGTCGACGACGCCATCGTCGTCCTGGAGAACATCCACCGCCACATCGAGGATGGGCTCTCTCCCCGGCAGGCCGCGCTCAAGGGGAGCCGCGAAATCGGCTTTGCCATCATCGCCATGACCTTCACCCTGGCGGCCGTCTACATCCCCGTCTCCCTCATGGAGGGGCGCACCGGCAAACTCTTTACCGAGTTCGCCCTGACGCTGGCCGGCGCCGTCATCGTCTCCGGTTTCGTCGCCCTGACGCTGACGCCGATGATGTGCTCCAAGATGCTTCGCCACCAGGCCCGCCACAACCGCCTCTTCCGGATCATGGAGAGCTTCTTCGATGGTCTCGACAGCCTCTATCGCCGGGTTCTCGGCGCCTCGCTGCGCACCCGCCTCATCGGCGTCGCCATCGCCCTGGCAGCGGCCGGCGGCACTTGGGCGCTTTTGGCCGGGCTCCCCTCGGAACTCTCCCCCAGCGAGGACCGCGGGGTTCTCTTCTCCATCTTCATTGCGCCCGACGGGTCGAGCCTCGAATATACCGACCATTACATCAAGCAGGGGGAGGCGATCTTCGCGCAGGTCCCCGAAAAGAGGTACATATTCTCCATTGCCGGACGGACCGTGGTTTCCGAAGGACTCTCGATTCTCAACCTCAAGGACTGGAGCGAGCGAGAACGCTCCTCGCAGGAGATTGCCGCCTCCCTCGGACCCCAGCTCTTCGGCATTCCCGGCGTCCTCGCCTTCCCCATCGTCCCGCCGTCCCTCGGCCAGCCGGCCTTGAATCAACCGGTGCAGCTGGTGGTGAAGACCACCGCCTCCTACGACGAACTCTCCACCATGGTCGGAAATCTTTTGGCCGAGATCCGCAACAACCCGAACATCGTCGCCACCCGGTCCGATCTCAAATTCAACACCCCCGAATTGCGCCTGGCCATCGATCGCGACAAGGCGGCCAATCTCGGCGTCAATATCGCGACCATCGGCCGCACCATCGAAACGATGATGGGAGGGCGGGACGTCACCCGCTTCAAGGTCGACGGCAAGCAGTACGACGTCAAGGTGAAGATCGAGGAGACCCGGCGCAACGCCCCCGGAGACCTGAACCAGATCTACGTCCGCACCGGCGGCGGCGAGACGGTTCAGCTCTCCAACCTGGTGACCATCGCCGAGGGGGTCAGTCCCCAGTCCCTCAACCACTTCGACCGCAGCCGGGCGGCCATCATCAGCGCCAACCTCCTCCCCGGCTATGCCCTCGGCGAAGCCCTGACCTATCTCGAGGGGACGGCGGCCAAAATCCTCCCCGACAACGCCCGCATCGACTACACGGGACAGTCCAGGGAGTTCAAGGATTCGAACAGCGGCCTGGCGGTGACCTTCATCCTCGCCCTGGCCTTCATCTACCTGATGCTTTCGGCCCAGTTCGAAAGCTTCGTCGATCCCTTCATCATCCTCCTCACCGTCCCCCTGGCGATGGTCGGGGCGCTCCTCGCCCTGGAGTTGACCGGCAACTCCCTCAATATCTACAGCCAGGTCGGCCTGATCACCCTCATCGGACTGATCACCAAGCACGGCATCCTCATCGTCGAGTTCGCCAACCAGCTGCAGGATGCCGGGAAGACCAAGCTGGAAGCGGTCATCGAGTCGGCGACCTTGCGCCTGCGTCCGGTGCTGATGACCACCGGGGCGATGGTTCTCGGCTCCCTCCCCCTGGCCCTGGCCCACGGCGCCGGCGCCGAAAGCCGGCAGCAGATCGGCTGGGTCCTGGTCGGCGGCCTCTCTCTGGGGACCGTCCTCACCCTCTTTGTAGTGCCGGCCGCCTACGTCCTCATCGCCCGCAAGCGGAAAGCGGCCGTGGGCGAGGATGAACCGGCAACGATCCCCGTACCTGAATCCGCCAGGGCCTGACAAAAATAAAGGAACCGATCATGAAATCACCGCTTCGAACCCTGGCCACCCTGGCCCTGCTGATCCTGACCCTGCCGGCCTGCACCCTCGGCCCGGACTACCACCGACCGGTCATGGAAACTCCGCTCGGCTTCAAGGCCGAAGGGTCCTGGCAGGAATCCGCTCCCCGGGATGAGCAATCCCGCGGCTTGTGGTGGGCGGTCTTTAACGATCCGGCCCTCAATGAACTGGAACAGAAGGCCTCCACGGCCAACCTGGAAGTGCAGGCGGCCGTGGCGCGCTTCGATCAGGCCAGGGCGCTCCTCGGCGTCAGCCGGGCAGAATTCCTGCCGCGAGTCGATTTGAACGCTTCGGGTCAACGTTCAAAAATATCACTCAGTCAATTCGGCATTGACTCAAGTGGGCCAAGTTCCTTTATCACCAACTATTACAATATCCCTTTGGATCTGAGCTATGAGATCGATCTCTGGGGGCGGGTGCGGCGCAGCGTCGAGGCGGCATCCGCTGACGCCGACGGGAGCCTGGCCGCCCTGGAGGCCATCCGCCTGACGTTGCAGGGAGAGGTCGCCCGCAGCTACTTCGCCCTGCGTACCGTCGACGCCCAGAGCGCCCTGCTGCAGCGCAACATTGACCTGCGCCGCCAGTCCCTGAATCTGGTGACCAGCCTTTTCGACAACGGCCAGATCGGCGAACTCGATGTCGCCCGGGCCAGGGCCGAGCTGGCGGCGACGGAGGCCGAACAGGCCGGACTGCAGGAAAGCCGCAGCAAGCTGGAAAACGCCCTCGCCGTCCTGGCCGGGCAGAACCCCTCCACTTTCAACCTGGCCGTGGCTCCCCTCGACGTCCGGGCGCCGGCCGTCGCTCCCGGCCTGCCGGCCTCCCTCCTCGAACGGCGCCCGGACGTCGCCGCCGCCGAGCGGTCGATGGCGGCGGCCAACGCCCGCATCGGCGTCGCCAAAACCGCCTTTTTCCCGGCGATCCGCCTCACCGGCAACGCCGGCTTTTCCTCCAGTGAAACGGCCGATCTCCTCAACTGGGACAACCGCACCTGGGGGCTGGGGCCGAGCCTCTCCCTCCCCATCTTCTCCGGCGGACGGAATCGGGCCAATCTGCAGCGCAGCAAGGCGGTCTACGAGGAGGCGGTGGCCAATTACCGCCAGCAGGTGCTGGTCGCCTTCCGCGACGTGGAAGACGCCCTTTCCGCCCTGACCGCCCTCAAGAAACAGGAAGAGGCGCAGCAGCGGTCGCTGCAGGCCGCACTCAGAGCCTCCGACCTTTCGGACAAGCGCTACCGCGCCGGGCTGGTGAGCTACCTCGAGGTCGTCGACAGCCAGCGCACCGCCCTGCAGAGCGAGCGCCTGGTCACCGACATCCTCGGCCGGCAACTGCAGACAACGGTCACCCTGATCAAATCCCTGGGGGGCGGTTGGGAAGAGGCCGCACTGTAAATGGGATCCTGGATGAGACTCGGCATGGCCTGGGGAAATAAAACGGCCGCGGAAGGAGCGGCGCTCGCCGGAGCTCTGCCGGGACGGGGGAAGAGAGGGCGACGGGTGTTCGCGGCCGGAGCAGGAGCCCTCCTGCGCCTGACCGTCGTCGCCGTCCTCCTTTGCTTCGAGGCGATGGCCCTGACGCTGATGGAGCTGCAATGGATCTTTGTCGCCAATCTCTACCTCCTCCCCCTCGCCCTCTTCTCCCTGATCGGCCTGCGAGGCGGGAGCAAGGGGAAAAGAGGCTCCCGGGATTGACTCTCCCCCGGCTTCCGGCAAACCCTCCTCGCTTTTTCTTTTCATCAATTCCCGAAATCACCTTTCTTTCCTCGACAATCCATTAAAATACCTTATATTTATCGTCGACCTGCACACCGATTCAGGGAGAGGCCGGCGCATGAGCGAAACGACACCACAAAAGGCACGTCGCCCCCTCGACCTTCGCCGCTATACCCTTGCCCTGCTGATCGCCTGGACCCTCTGCATCGGCGCCTCCCTGGCCTGGAATCTTGTCCAGAACCACCGCACCATCCTCGGCATCGCCCGCAATTCCGCCCGCAACGCCTTCGACAAGGACCTCCTCTACCGGCGATGGGGCGCCCTCTACGGACCGGTCTATCTCCCCGTCTCCCCCCAGGTTCCTCCCAATCCCTACCTCGATGTGCCGGAGAGGGAGGTGACGACCACCTCGGGACGGACCCTGACCATGGTCAATCCCGCCTACATGACCCGAATGGTCTACGATCTTGCCGAAAAGAGCCACGGCATCCGCAGCCACCTCACCAGCCTCAACCCCCTTCGCCCGCAAAACGCCCCCGATCCCTGGGAGATCGAAGCCCTGCGACGCTTCGCCGAGGGGGAAAAGGAGATTTCCAGCGTCGTCTCTACGGAAGGCTCCGAATACCTGCGCTTCATGCGCCCCTTTTGGGTCGAGGAGGCGTGCCTCAAGTGCCATAGCCGACAGGGGTACAAAATCGGCGATATCCGCGGCGGAATCAGCATCTCCATCCCCCTGGCTCCCCTCTGGAGCGCCAATCACGGCACCATTGTCGCCTACGTTCTCGGACACGGACTCCTGTGGTTTCTGGGTCTGGGGGGAATCGCTCTCGGGGTCGGGTCCCTCCGGGGGCAGATACGCAGACGGGAGGCCGCTGAAGATTCCCTCCTCGAGAAGGAAACCCATCTCGCCTTTCTTGCCAATCACGACACCCTCACCGGACTCCCCAATCGCCACCTCCTTCACGACCGCCTCGACCAGGCCATCGCCAGGGCGCAGCGATCGCAGCGGCGAATCGCCATCCTCCTGATCGAACTCGACCGTTTCAAGACCATCAACGATTCCCTCGGCCACTCCGTCGGCGACCGGGTGCTCTGCGAAATCACCGGGCGCCTGCTCGGCACGGTTCGCAAATCCGACACCTTTGCCCGGCTGGGAGGGGACGAATTTCTCCTTCTCCTCGACGACGTCGGCCAGGTCGCCTCCATCGTCACCATGGCCCAGCGCCTGCTGCTGGACATCGACCAGCCGATCCGGATCGACAGTTTCCGCGTCCAGGTCACCGCAAGCCTCGGCATCTGCCTCTTTCCCGACGACGCACTCGACACGGAAGGGCTCCTCAAATGCGCCGAAGTCGCCATGTACCGCGCCAAGGAGATGGGGCGCAACAACTATCAGTTCTACACTCCCGACATGAACGCCCGCGCCCATGAATTCCTGGAGATGGAGAACGACCTGCGCCGCGCCCTTGATGAGGACCAGTTCGTTCTCCATTACCAGCCCCAGGTCGACATGATCACCGGCCAGCTGATGGGGGTCGAGGCGCTTTTGCGCTGGCAGCATCCGCAAAAAGGGATGATCCCCCCCGGCGACTTCATCCCCCTGGCCGAGCAAACGGGACTGATCATCCCCATCGGCGACTGGGTGCTGCGCACCGCCTGTGCCCAGAATCGGGCCTGGCAGGACGCCGGCCACCCGCCGGTCACCATGGCCGTCAACATTTCCATGCGCCAGTTTCTGCAGACCGATCTGGTGACGGAGATCACCCGCACCCTCGAAACCACCGGGTTGGCTCCACAGTTCCTCGAAATTGAAATCACCGAGAGCATGCTGATGAGCGACTTCGACAACTCCCTGGCGACCCTGCAGGCGCTCTCGCGCATGGGGGTCCGCATCGCCATCGACGACTTCGGCTCCGGTTTCTCCTCCCTGAGTCACCTGAGGCTCTTCCCCCTCCATCGCCTCAAGATCGACCGCTCCTTCGTCAGGGACCTCGGAGACGCCCCCCAGAGCAGGGCCATCGCCGGCTCCATCGTCTCCCTCGCCTGGAATCTCGGCCTCGAGCCGATCGCCGAGGGCGTGGAAATCGAAGAACAACGGGACATCCTCTGCGAACTCGGTTGCCGGCAGGCGCAGGGATTCCTCTTCGCCCGCCCTCTTGCCGCCGCCGACTTCATCGAATTTCTCCGCTGATATCCCGCCTGTTTCGCACCCCTGAATCATTCCGAAACATCCTTCCTCCTCCAGAATTGTCCCTCCCAGGAGCCTGTCGGACTATACGGGCCGAAGCGAAAAATTGGTTATTTGAGGACAGATTCGAGCTCGTTTGAGGGCCAATAGCCATCTCTATTGGTCGAAAAGGAGCTCGGATATGGACCAAATAGACGATTTTGCAGCCGGCTCATGGATAGTCCGACAGGCTCCTAGCTGCGCTGAATAGTTCCCTTGCCGTATTGACAAGCCATACGTGTATGTTAACCAATTAAAAAACAGCAACTTTTTAAAGAACAACCCCGGAAGAAAAAGGGACGGAAAAAGCCGGGACTTCTGCAAGGATGGACGGAGGAGCTGCCTGATAAATCCGGCAAAAGGCTTTTTTACCCTTGAATTGAAACCAGCATCCACCTGAGGACAGCAAGGCGGCCAACCCGGCCAAGGAGGCGTCATGAAAGGACAGAGTCCCGGCAGCATTTTCTCGAAGACATTCCGACCCCCAGCCCTCACCGTCAGCCTGTCGGCACTGCTTCTCTCGACGCTTCTCGTCGCCTGCGGCGGAGGGGGGGGGGACTCTGCGCCGACAACACCCGTCACGCCGACCATCACCTATCTTGCCGCCCCGGCGGTCAGTCCCGCAGGCGGCGCAACGGATATTTCGGTCTCTACCTCGATCAGCGCCGACTTCAGCGAAGCCCTCGATCCAGCCTCGGCAGCAACGGCCATGATTCTGAAAAACTCCGGCGGCGCGGTCATCCCGGCCGAGGTCGTCTGCCTCGGATCGACGTTGACTTCTTTTCCGGCTTCCTCCCTGGCCTATGGCGAAACCTATACGGTGACCATCGGAACCGGCCTCAAGGGGATGAGCGGAGACCATCTGGAACTTCCAAAAACCTGGTCCTTTACGACTGTGTCCGCCTCTCCCGGGGACCCTCTGACCTATTTCCCCACCGATAACGGCCGCACCTGGGAATTTACCGGGACGATCAACACAAGTCCCTTCGTCAACACCCTGACGATCTCCGGAACGGACGTTGTCAATGGAATTACCGTTGATGTCTATACCGAATCGAACCGCGACGACGACGGCCTGACCATGAAAACCTATCGCCTCAAGGACGGCGACGGACTCTGGTACTATGGCACCGACGACCCCGCCGACACCCTTACTCCGCTGCTGGCCCCCTACCGGGAGATGGTCTTCCCTTTGACCCCAGGCGCAGGCCAGATGATTCTGGCCAAAACCGGGATCGATTACGGCCAGGACGAAGACGGCGACGGGATCAATGAAACCTGCGACGTCGCCATCAGCACATTGATGGAAAAATTTGAGGATCTTTCCCTCCCAGCCGGCAATTTCACAGCAACGGCCAAGATCAATACTCTGACGCAGATCGAAATCACCCTCTCCAGGGACGGTTCCGCTTTTGTCGTCCAGGAGTGGAACTCCAAGTGGTATGCCCCGGGAATCGGTCCGGTCAAGCGCGACAGCCTGTTCAGCACTCCGCTCGGCATCACCAGGGTCATTGAGGAGCTCAGCGCCTTCACCGCCCCCTGAGCGGACGTACGGGCAGGGTAAAAACACCGCGGGCCGCCGGATCGTTTACTGTTCCGGCGGCCCGTTGCCGTTTGCGGTCTTTCCAAGACACCCCTTTTTTGACACAGCGCCCCAAAGGTGGTATAAATTGCTTCGCATTGAAAACATTTCGACAGAAACCTTTCTTATCGACATTTTTTCGAACGACCACCAGGAAAGAGAAGAGCCATGACCTTCAGAGAGGCTAAACCCTCGGGTTTTGCTCAGGGGACAGACATTGCCGCCGACCCGGGGGCGACCATCCTGAGCTATGTACCGCAAATTCCTAAAGGAAGTTATGAGTTGCGCATCCTCCAGTCGCTGCGGCAGATCATACGCGCCATCGAAATTCATTCCCACAAACTGGTCCAGGACTACCAGATCACCGGCCCGCAGCTCAACTGCCTCCTCGCTCTGCAGGAACACGAGAGTTTGACACCGACCGCCCTGGCCCACATCGTCTACCTGAGCCCCAGCACCATCGTCGGTATCGTCGACCGTCTCGAGGAAAAGGGACTGGTCGACCGCAGCCGCAGCAGCAGGGATCGTCGGCAGGTGCAGATCACCATCACCGCCGCAGGCCGGGAACTGACGACAAGCGCCCCCTCCCCTCTTCAGGAGACCCTGGTCGAACGCCTCAGGGCGCTGCCGGAAACCGAGCAGGTGACCATCATCCGGGCTCTGGAAAAAGTCGCCGATCTGATGGACGCCCGCAAGATCGACGCCGGACCGGTTCTGGAAACCGGACCGCTTTTGCCCCCCGCGCACCCAAAGTAACGCCTCGAAAAGAAACCACGCCGTCCCTGCGCCCTCCGATAAAGATCCCGGGGGGGCCTGGAAACCCAATAAGTTTCACAACGACTTCAGCAGAAAGAAATCGACGTCCCTGGCGGCTGCACCCGCTTCGCCACCAAAGACGCCCGTACCTATTTCTGCCCAACCCAGGAGAAACAAATGCCCATCTACAGCCCCAACCAGCAGGAACTTGCCGGAAAGATTTCCCAGGACAAAGTCACCCTGTCGAACTGGAGAGACTGGGCCTGGCAGCGCAAACATTCCATTCAGGACATATCCACCGTCGAATCCCTTCTGGGGATCACCTTCGGCGCCGACGAACGGAAGAAACTCGAGGAGACCCTCGAAACCTTCCCCCTCTCCATCACCCCCTATTACCTCTCCTTGATCGACACCGACGACTGGCGCAACGACCCGGTCTTCCGCCAGGCCTTCCCCTCCCCCTGCGAACTGGAGATCGACCGCCACGACATGGCCGATCCCCTGGACGAGGACAAGGACAGCCCGACTCCCGGCATCACCCATCGCTACCCTGACCGGGTGCTGCTGCAGATCAGCAATGTCTGCGCCATGTACTGCCGTCACTGCACCCGCAAGCGCAAGGTCGGGGACGTGGACTCGATTCCTGGGAAGGACGCGATTCTCGCCGGCATCGACTACATCCGCAACACCCCGGTGATCCGCGACGTCCTCCTCTCCGGCGGCGACCCGTTCATGCTCTCGGACGACTATCTCGACTGGATCCTCACCGAGCTGCGGACGATCCCCCACGTGCAGGTCATCCGCATCGGGACGCGCATGCCGGTGGTTCTCCCCTACCGGGTGACCGACAAGCTGGTGGCCATGCTCAAAAAGCACCACCCGCTGTGGATCAACACCCATTTCAACCATCCGCGGGAAATCACCACCTCGGCCCGGGAAGCCCTGGCGCGCATGGCCGACGCCGGTATCCCCCTGGGAAACCAGACCGTCCTCCTCGCCGGAGTCAACGACTGCCCGCGGATCATGAAATCCCTGGTGCACAAGCTGGTGGAAAACCGGGTGCGCCCCTATTATCTCTATCAGTGCGATCTCTCCCGCGGGCTCTCCCACTTCCGCACCCCGGTCGGCAAGGGGATCGAGATCATGGAGAGCCTGATCGGCCACACCAGCGGCTTTTCCGTGCCGACCTACGTCATCGACGCCCCCGGCGGCGGCGGCAAGATCCCGCTGACGCCCAACTACCTCATCTCTCTCTCCACCAACAAGGTGGTGCTGCGCAACTTCGAAGGCGTCATCACCACCTACCAGGAGCCGGAAAATTACCAGTCGGGCTTCTGCGACCGCAAATGCGATGACTGCCACCTGCAGCTCAATCTGGAGGAGGCCGAGGAAATCGGTGCCACCGGCATCGAGATGCTGCTGTCGGACCACGACGCCACCATTTCCCTGACCCCGGAAAACAACGAACGCATGGAGCGCCGCAACAATGACTGATGAAATCATCACTATCGGCAATTCGTCGATCCAGCACGGCAAACACAGCAACCGGGCCTATCTCATGAACCTGGCCCCCGGCGACCTCCCCGCCGTCCTCCCCTATCTGGACGACCTCGCCCGCACCGAGGGGTACACCAAAATATTCGCCAAGGTCCCGGCAAAAGCGAAGAAGGATTTCATGGCCAACAGCTACCTCTCCGAGGCGACCATTCCCGGTTTTTATCGGGGGGAGCGGGACGTCTGCTTCATGGGGAAATACTTCGATGCCGAGCGGAGCGAGGAGCGCAATCCCGACCTTGTTCAGGCCGCACTCGACGCCGCCCAGGGGAAGGAGCCGCTCCTCGAGGTGCCGCCTCTTGCGGCGCCCCTGCACTGCCGGATGGCCCTGGCCGAGGACGCAGAGGCCATGGCGCAGCTTTACCGCCAGGTCTTTGCCACCTACCCCTTTCCGATCCACGACCCGGAATACCTGCAGGAGACGATGGCCTCCCATGTCGATTATTTCGGGATCTGGAACGGTGATGAATTAATCGCCCTGGCTTCGGCGGAAAAGGATCTTGCCGGGGAAAACGCCGAGATGACCGATTTCGCCACCGATCCGGCCTTCCGTTCCCGGGGGCTGGCCAACTACCTTCTCGCCCGCCTGGAGCAATCGGCCGGCCGCCAGGGGATCCGCACCGCCTTCACCATCGCCCGCGCCTACTCCTACGGCATGAACATCACCTTTGCCAAGAGCAGCTACACCTACAGCGGCACCCTGACCCACAACACCCAGATTTCGGGGAAACTCGAGAGCATGAACGTCTGGTACAAGGATCTGCAGGCATAAACTTCGCCTCAGTCGCAGTTAACCCTTCTCTTCATAAAACAACACGGCCCCGACGAAAAAACCATCCTTCGTCGGGGCCGTGCTGTTTGGACTTTATCACGCCGTGTCGGCTAGAACACCCGGTTGCCGATCCTCCTGACGAGGGCCTGCGCCGGAGCGAAGCCGGGTTGAATTCCCAGGGCCCGGTGGCAGTCTTCCAGCGCCTGGGTGAAGAGCTGCAGCTCGTAGCAGGTCTGGGCACGCCCCCAGAAGGCATCGAACTGGGATGGATTGATGGCCAGGGAACGATCGTATTCCTGCAGGGAATCGTGGAAACGCTTCAGGACCCGATAGGTCAGGGCGCGGTTGTTGAGACAGCGGACATTCTCGTCGTCGAGATCGAGGGCCCGGGAGAAATCTTTCAGGGACCGCCGGTAGTCCGAAAGGGCGAAATAGGCCATTCCCCGGTGATTGTAGACCAGGGAGCGCACCGGATCGGTCAGCTTCATGCGCAATATCTGCGAGTACAGTCCGACGGCCCGTTCCAGCTCGTCATTGCTGTGGGCCCGGAGCGCCTCGAGCATCGCCTTTTCCAGTGAGACGCCGCCGCTCAAAAGAGGCGTCTCGGCCGTGGAAGCCGGATGGAGATCAGGGAAAGGCGGAGGGGTGATGGAAATGCATCGTTCCCCCGACAAGGTGGCTTCCAGGCTCTGGCGGCGCTTGCGGTCGCGGGAGCGGATCTCTTTCTGGTAGTCGCGGATTTCCTGAAAAATAAGATCGGAGAGGGTCAGGGTGGCATTGAGAGAGGCCAGTTTGCGCTTGATCGACTCGTTGGGGAGGGAGATGTCGGACTTGTAGATCAGTTCGTGTTCCACCTCGGCCCAGGCGTCCTGGAGAATGGTCCGCAGCTGCACCTCGCAGACCGCCGCACCGTACGGCACCCCGCCGTCGAGGCGCCGGTCATCGATTCTGACGAGGAGATGGACCGAATCGTAGGCAAACTCCCGGAACGAGTGGTGCCCCCCTTTATGCTCCCATTCGACGATCTCCAGGGCAGAGGAGAGGAGGCGTTCGACGGCATTGACGTCCTCGAGGAAGGGAAAAACGATCCGCAGGGCGATGACGTCGGTGATGAGCGGCTGTTTTTCCCCCTCCGGGCGCCGGCTGACCCGCAGCAGTTTGTCGAAGTAGGCCTCGAAGCGCTTGACCCGGAATTTAATGGTCGGGGTAAATCCGTTTTTTTCCAGCAGGGTGCGCACCTCCCCCTGCAGATCCTGCAGAATCGCCTCATAGGCCGGTTTCTGGGCCTGATAGACCGCCCGAACCGCCTCCCGGTCAAAGGTGTCGCCATTCTTCCTTGTCGCCGGTTTTTCCATCGGCACCCTTCTCTTTCTGAAACAGGACTAGGACATTCCCGAAGTTCCACTTTTTTGAACGTCCTGAGGCGCTTCCTCCCCGGTCGTTTTCAGTAGCGCCCTGGCCAGTTCGAGTTCCGGCGCGGCGCCGAGGACCACCAGGGTATCTCCCCCTTCCACGCGCTGTTCGGCCGGGGGGGAATAGATGATCCGTTCGTTGCGCAGCACGCCGACCACCGTCACCCCGGTGCGGCTGCGGAAGGCCAGTTCGGCCAGAGTCTTGCCGACACCGGAGAAGGTAGCAGGGACCTCCATGAATTCGATCTCCCCTTCCTGCAGGGCGGAAAGGTAGCGGGAAAGGTCGGCCGGCGGCGTTGTCGGGCGGCGCAGGCCGCCGTAATGGGATTGACGCAGACCGGCGATCAGCTTCAGCGTTCGCCCTTCGGGGACGGCAAAGCGGCGAAGGAGGCAGGCGGAGAGCTGCAGACTGGCCTCGAACTCATCGGGGATCACCTCGTCGGCTCCGAGAGCGGTGAGGTGATCGAGCTCGAGAACAAAGCGGGTCCGGGCGAGGATGTAGAGGGAAGGATTGAGCTCCCGGGCGGCACTGATGGCCCGAGCCAGGGCCGATGGGTCGTTGATCGCCAGGACCACCGCCCGGGCGTGCTCGATCCCCACCCCCTCGAGAACCGCCGGGGAGGTGGCGTCGCCATAGACGATCATCTCCCCGGTCCCCCGGGCGCGGCGGACCACCTCGCCGTTCATCTCCACATGAACATAGGGGATATGCACCTCCCGCAGCACCCGGGCGACGTTGCGCCCCGAGACGCCGTAGCCGGCGATGATCACGTGCCCCTCGAGAACGGCCGCGCCTCCCAGTTCCGCCTCGAAATCGACCTCCTCCCTGCCGCCCAACCAGGCGGCCAGCCGGGCGGCCAGCGCCGGAGCTCTGGAAATCAGGAGCGGGGTCGCCATCATGGTCAGGGCGATCACCGACAGGGTCACCTGGTAGACCGACTCGGGGATGAGTTCGAGAAGCATCGCCTTCTTCAGGAGGATAAAGGAGAATTCCCCGACCTGAAAAAGGAAGAGCCCCGAGAGGAGGGCAATGCGCAGGGGATAGCGCGGCCAGAGGGCCGCCAGGGTGGCGACGAGGATCTTGAGGAGGGAAAGGAGGAGAAAAAGACCGAGAACCAGGGGCCAGTCGGTGACGAGGCTCCCCACGTTGACCAACATCCCCATGGAGATGAAGAAGAGGGCGAGAAAGGTGTCGCGAAAGGGGATAATGTCGCTGAGCACCTGGTGGGAATAGTCCGATTCGGCCAGCGCCAGGCCGGCGAGAAAGGCGCCGAGCGCCAGGGAGAGACCGGCCTCGTTGGTGAGCCAGGCGGTCCCCAGGATCAGGGCGAGAATCGTCAGGCGGAAGAGTTCCGGGGCGCGGGTGCGAAGGATGGAGCGCAAAAGCGGCTGCAGCAGGTATCGGGAGAAGACAAATAGCCCCACCAGCAGGCCTGCCGTGCGAACGATCCCCACCGGGGAAAATTCCCCCCCCGTCCCCCCGAGAAGAGGGAGAACGACGAGAAAGAGGATGACGGCCAGATCCTGGAAAAGAAGAACGGCCAGGGAAACCCGGCCGTGGGCGGAGTCGACCTCTCCCCGCTCCATAAGGAGCTTGAGGACGATGGCCGTCGAGGAGAGGGCCAGGGCCATCCCGAGGACGGCGGCGGTTCGGGTGGAGAGCCCCAGCCAAAGGGCGCCGGCGAAGACCAGGGCGCCGGTGAGCAGGACCTGGGTCAGGCCGCATTTGAACATCAGCCCCTTGAGGCGCAGGATCCGGGTAAAGGAGAATTCGAGGCCGATGGTGAAGAGGAGCATGATCACACCGATTTCGGCCATGATCTCGACTTCGTGAACGCCGCTGATCAGGGAGAAACCGTAGGGACCGACGAGCATTCCGCTGACCAGATAACCGATGATCGGCGACAGATTCAGCCGGCTGAAGAGCCAGGCGCTGGCCAGGGCGACCCCCAATAGGGTCAGGATATCCTGAAGGAGGGAAAGTTCGGGCATGGAAATCGAAACTCCTGTCGTTGTCCGAAAAAGGGAGAGCCGGCCATTTTCGCTTCCGGCAAGTCTAACAGAGTCTGCCTTGGGTGTCGTTCCTAATTGTCCCGGAGAGGACGGGGGGACCGGCATTTCCTCAGGGCTCGGCAGAAAAAGCGGAAAAAAAGACCTTTACCCGCAGCCTGGGATCAAGCAGCGGATAAAGGTCTTACAAAGGGTGATTTACCGTATCGATCGGCCGGTAGCTTATCCCCCGTAGGAATGGAGCCCCGAGAGAACCAGGTTGACCCCGAGGTAGCAGAAGATGGTGGCGGCAAAACCGGCGATGGACAGGTAGGCCGCCCGGCGGCCGACCCACCCCCGGGTGAAGCGGGCATGGAGGAAGGCGGCGTAGATGAACCAGACGATGAGGCTCCAGGTCTCCTTGGGGTCCCAGCTCCAGTAGGTGCCCCAGGCATAGTTGGCCCAGGCGGCGCCGGTGACGATCCCCAGGGTCAACAGGGGAAAGCCGATCATGATCGCCTTGTAGTTGATGTCGTCGAGAATGCGGCTGTCGGGGAAGAGAGCCCGAATCCCCGACGGCTTTTGCCCGTCTTTGCCGGCCACGAGCAGATACATGATGGAGGCGCCGCAGGCGACGGCGAAACCGGCATAGCCGAGGAAGCAGGTGATGACGTGGTAGGTCAGCCAGTTGCTCTGCAGAGCCGGTACCAGAGGCTCGATGGCGTCGTTGAGTCCGAACTGGGCCCAGACCATCCCGAAGAAGGCGAAGGGGAGGACAAAGGCTCCGAGGGCGCGCTGCCGGTAGCGGAGGTCGATGAGGAGGTAGAAGAGGAGGATCGACCAGGCGAAAAAGACGATGGACTCGTAGAGGTTGGAGAGGGGGGCCTGGTCGAACCCCAGGGCCCGGGCCTCCATCCAGCGCGCCAGAATCGCGCCGCTGTTGGCGGCAAACCCCGCCCAGGCGATGAGGGTCGCAATCAGCCCGACCCTGGGGGAGCGGATGACGAGATAGGAGAGAAAGAGAATCATCGCCGCAAAATAGGCGATGGTGGTGATATTAAAGAGCTGGGAACTGGTCATGGAATACGATCTCCTTGGACGGCGGTTTGAATCAGGCGTCGAGTTCTTTCCCGAGATCCTGGGACAACTCGTCAAAAAAGAGGGCGAAGGCCGGCTGATTGCGATGGGCATTCCCCCCCAGCCGGATGATGGAGCCCTTTCCTCCCTCCTCCACCGTCACCCAGATCCGACGGTGCGAATAGGAGAAGGCGGCGATGGAGCCTGCGATCATCAGCAGGCAGCCGAGCCAGACCACCCAGACGCCGGGATCCTTTTTCACCTGGAGGCCGGTGTACTCCTTTTTTGCATAATCAAGGAGCGTGAAGGCGTAGGTTCCGCCCCGCTTTTCGTCAAAACCGGCAAAGTTCTGCAGAACGATAAAGGGATTGCCGTGCCGGCCATCGGGGGTATTGACATGCATCTGGATCGCCGGCCCGAAGCGCTCATAGGATTCGGCATAGCCGGTGACGGCAAAAGAGCCCCCGTCCGGCAGCGGGACATGCTCTCCTTCACGGGCGGAAACCTCCAGGGTTTCGCCGGTCTCCCGGACCTTGACCCGCATCTTGAGGGTGGCGTTCCCCGCCGGACCGTAACTCGACTGATAAAAAGTGATCCCCTTGTAGCTGAGGGGATCGTTGACGACGATCTTGCGGTCTGAAATCACCTCCCGACCGCCATCAACGACATCGAGAATGCTCATGAACTCCCGCGGCCGGTTGGTGCCGTCGTAGTAGGTCACGGCGAAATCGTCGCAGCGCAGGGAAAACCCGAGCAGGAGCGGCTCCTTCATCCCCTGCACCCAGACCTTGTCCGTGGAGGTCCCCTCCTCGATATTGACGTAGGCCTTGAATCCCCAGATGTTGCCGATGATGGCGCCGGCAAAGACCACCAGGATGGAGAGGTGGGTCACATAGACGCCGAACCGGGACCAGGCCCCCTTCTCGGCATAGAGGTGGGTTTTGCCGTCCTGTTCGGTGATTGTCGCCGGCGCGAAGCGGCGACCGAGGGTCGCCGTCAGACGCCGGAGGGCCTCCCGGGGAGGGAGGGGGCTGCGCAGTTCGGCGCCATTGGCCAGCGACTTGTAGTGCCCGTCGTCGGGGACCAGCAGCGGCACGGTCACGGTCTTCCAGACCCGGGGAAAACGCTTGATCGAGCAGGCGGTCAGGTTGAGGGAGATGACGGTGAGGAGGCCGAGGAACCACCAGGACTGGTACATGCTGAAGAACTGCAGGGTCTCGAAGAGATCGTAGAGGTTCTTTCCGTAGAGCTCCAGGTACTCCTGCTGGGAGCGGTTCTGCTGAATCACCGTCCCGATGATCGAGGTCAAAGCCAGCAGAATCAGGGTGACAATGGTCAGTTTCAGGGAACAGAAAAAATCCCAGATGACCTGGAAAAAAGTCGGTTGTTTTGAATTCAAAACGTTTTAGCTCCTGTCATTATTCAAAAGTGGACGAAGAAACGGCCTCTCCCCGGTGAAGCTGAGGCTCGGGGAGGGAATAAACGCTCAAGGGGGGTCAGGGGTGGGTTAATTGAGCAGAACGACCGTGCGAAGGTGAAGCAGTGCCGGGGAAGGAGCGGCCGGGGTTTGCAGCGGAGAAGACTCAAGGCGAAGGTCGGCGGGGGGGAAGGAACGGAAAAGAACCGGCGGGGCGAGGGCGAGACTCGGAGCGCCGAGGGTGCGCCCGGTGCGAAGGCGCGACTTGAGAATCGGCGGAGCCAGCGGAAGGTCGATGCAGGGACCGCAGCCTCTTTCCCGAAGAACGTCCGTCTCCCCGGCGTGCGATACGGACCCTTCCTCGCCGGGACAGCAGGTCAGAGACGCCAGAGGCGGCAGCCCCTCCTGCCCCGCGTGAAGACACCAGACGGCACCGAAAGCACTGCTGAAACCGGTCAGGAGATAGACGAGGAGGGAGAACCAGATCAGTCTGTTTGTCAGAAATGCTTTAAAGCTCAAGGCCGTCTTCCTCGGGAAGGGTACCGGTAGATACTAAGCCAGACCCAAGGTTTTTTGCAACAGCAATCGCGGCGCCGTTTCAGCCCATACTCCCCAGACTCGCCAGAGCCATCACCCTCCTCAGATCGACCCCCGCCCGATCGCCGGAAACCATCAGCGCCGCCCCTCCGACCGGCGCAAAACCGGCGGCGGCCAGCAGGGATCGCAGGGGCGAGGAGGCCAGGAGGTCGCAGGCGATCTCCACTTCGGGGTCGGCCGCCGCCAGCAGGGCCGACAGAACCTGGCGATTTTCCCGGGGACAGCAGGTCGCCGAGTACCAGGGGCCGAGCACCTGCAAATCCCTTCCCCCCTGGAGAAGGGCCACCGTCTCCTTGCAGGCAAAGGGCTGCCCGGAGGCGGTCAGGGCCCCGAGGAGGAGAAGTCGCCTCTCCCCCCAGGCCCGGCGGTCGGCGGCCGAAAGCGCCTCGGTGGCGCCATGGATCGCGGCCGGGACTGATGGCTTCCGGGCGCGGGGAGGAGAGATCCAGCGCTCGATGCCGTCGACGGCGACAAATCCGTGGCGCTCGTAAAGGGGGCGCCCCAGCTCCGAGGCGGTCAGCCAGAGGGACCTGGCCCCCCTCTCCTCCAGCGCCGCCAGGGCGTGGGCGAAAAGCCGCTCGCCATACCCCCGGCGCCGCGCAGCCGGAGCGACGATCAGGTTGCCGATCCAGCCGTTCCTGCCGTGGCAAACGGCGCTGACGAAGCCGCAGGCGGCTCCCTGCTGCCGCAGCACCGAGACGCAGGGGGCAAGGACTCCGGTCAGAAGCGCCTCTTCGACCGGCGGCACCCGCCACCCTTCGTCCTTAGCCAGAACGAGAAAGTCCGGCCAATCCCCCTCCACTGCAACCGCGATCTCCATCAGGCGACCCGCGGCAGGGAGCGGCAGAGGGCTAGCAGCTCGCCGTCGTTGAGGGGACGCTTGTTGCGCTGGGAGATCCCCCGCACCCGCTCCAGCAGGTCCACGGCTTCCAGGCGGTCGACTTCAATCCCCAGTTCGCCGAGGCGGTGGATGAGCCCCTGGCTCCCCGAATGCTTGCCGAGCACCAGATGACGGTGGAGACCGACCTCGCCGGGATCGAACCCTTCGTAGTTGAGGGGATTTTTCAGCACGCCGTCGGTGTGGAGCCCCGACTCGTGGGAGAAGACCTTTTCGCCGACCACCGCCTTCCAGTCGGGGACCGGCCGGCAGCTCGCCTGGCCCACATAGCGGGAGAGTTCGACGAAGCGCCGGGTGTCGATGCCGGTCTCGACCCCGCAGGCGTGACGGAGGGCCATCACCACCTCCTCGAGGGGGGCGTTGCCGGCCCGCTCGCCGAGGCCGTTGACCGTGGTGTTGACAAAGGTCGCCCCGGCGCGCAGCCCGGCGAGGGCGTTGGCCGTCGCCATCCCCAGGTCGTTGTGGGTGTGGACCTCGATGTCGAGATCGACCTTCGAGCGCAGAAACTTGATGTTGTCGTACATGGTGAAGGGGTCGAGAACGCCGAGGGTGTCGCAGTAACGGAAACGGTCGGCCCCCATGTCCCGGGCGACGCTCATGAGCTCGGCGAGAAAGTCGAGATCGGCGCGGCTGGCGTCCTCGCCGCCGACGGAGACGTAGAGGCCGTTTGCCTTGGCGAAGCCGAGGGCCACCCTGAGCTGCTCCATCACCCAGGCCCGATCCTTCCGCAGCTTGTGAACGATATGCTGGTCGGAAACCGAGAGGGAAATGTCCACCGCCTTCACACCGGAATCGATGGAGGCCTGGATGTCGGAGATCAGGGCCCGGTTCCAGGTGATCAGCCGGGCGTTGAGGCCGAGATCGACCAGGGCCCGGACGCTCGCCTGCTCATCGGGCCCCATGGCCGGGATGCCGCACTCCAGCTCGCCGACGCCGATCTCGTCGAGCATGGAGGCGATGCGGATTTTCTCCGCGAGGGAAAAGACGACCCCGGCGGTCTGCTCGCCGTCCCGCAGCGTCGTGTCGTCGATGATGATCCGTCGCCCTGCCATGGTCTCCATGCCGACCTCCCCATAAAAAAAGCCCCGGGATCCAGGGATCCCGGGGCTGCGCTGCCCGTTAACCGGCATCCTTGCCGGTGTATTATTTAAGTGACTCGTCTTTCAATTAGCACGGGGCATGCCAAAGGGAGAATCGGGCTGAACCCGGGGGTGACGGCCGGCAGCCCTCACAGACTGCCGCAAAATCAGGCAGTCTTGAACGCTTTGGTAGCAGGAAAAGGCTTCCGGAGGGCGGAAACGGCGAGAAAATTTCCCAGAATCCGCCGCGCCAGTTCCCGGTGTTCTTTTTCGCCGGCGGCAAACCTCTCGGCAAAAAGACCCTCCGGGTCGACAGTAGCGCTCCAGGCAGCGACGGTGGCGCGGTCGACTTCGGGATGGAACTGCACTCCCCAGGTGTTGCGATAGCGAAAGGCCTGCCCCGGGCAGATCTCCGAGACGGCGAGATGAGCGGCTCCGGGAGGGACGGAGAAGGAGTCATTGTGCCACTGGAAGGCATAAAAGGACGGAGGAAGTCCGGCGAAGAGGGGATCGTCCGCCACGGTCTTTACCCGCTGCAAACCCTTCTCCCCCCGGCAGCCGCTGTGGACTTCGCCCCCCAGGGCATGAGCCAGAAGCTGGCCGCCGAGACAGATGCCGAGAAGGGGCGTGCCGATGTCGGCGGCGTCCCGAATCAAGCCGCTCAACGGTTCGAGAAAAGGAAAATCCTCCCTGTCATGCACTCCCATGGTGCCGCCGAGAACGATGACCGCGGAGGTCTCGGAAGAGTCAGGCATCGGATCGCCGGCAAAGAGGCGCAGCACCCGATGAGCAATCCCCCACTCCATGAGGAGAGTGCCGAAAAAGGCCGGCGGAACCCGGGGATCGTTCTGGATGACGAGCAGCATGGTTCCTCCTGACTAGGAGCCTAGAAAAGCGGCCGGAAGGCCGAGGCCTTGATCACGGCGTAGATCTTCGTCCCGGGGCCAATCCCCATCTCCTCGGCGGCGCGGGCCACCACCGTGGCGATCAGCGTCTGGCCCCCGCAGTCGAGCTCGACGGCCACCCGGTTCTCCATGGCGGAGACGGACACCACCGTGCAGTGCAGGAGATTGCGGGCGCTGATCGCCTCGGGATGCCCCTTGAAGAGCATGATGTCCTTGGAGGAGAGTTCGAAGGTCGTCTCTCCCCGCCTTCCGGCCCACATGAGGAGCCGGCAGTCGCCGAAGGCGTAGCCGTAGAGATCGTCGACGGCCTGGGGAGGAGAGAGGCGCAGCAGGTTGATGTAGCCGGCCCGCGTCCACCCCATGCGCTGCCGCGCCAGCTCTTCCGGGGTCATCTGCCCGGTGACCTCGCCGCGGTGGAGAACCACCACCTCCTCGCTCATCAGGCGCATTTCGTTGAGCGAATGGGAGATGAGGAGGCTCGGCACCCGGAACTCTTCGCTGATCGCCGTCAGATAAGGGATGATCTGGTACTTGAGGGCCTCGTCGAGGGCCGAGAGGGGCTCATCCATCACCAGCAGGCGCGGACTGGCCAGGAGCGCCCGCCCGAGGGCGACCCGCTGCCGCTCGCCGCCGGAGAGGGCCTGGATGCGGCGACCGAGGAGGGCGCCGAGATCGAGGACGGCAATCAGCGCCGCGGGATCGACCTTGCGCAGTGCCGGCGGTGTGCGCCGGTAGCCGTAGAGGAGGTTGCGCTCGACGTCCATATGGGGGAAGAGGTGGGCGTTCTGAAAGACCACGGCGATGCGCCGCCGCTCCGGGAGGAGGGAGATCCGCCGCTCCGAGGAGTAGAGCACTTCGCCGTCGAGCTCGATGTGGCCGCCGTCGGGGGGGATGAGCCCGGCGATCATGTGCGCCAGGGTCGACTTGCCGCTCCCCGAGCGGCCGAAGATCCCGACCCGGTCGGTCTCCGTGGCGAAGGCGGCATCAAAGGTGAAATCACCGAGCTTCTTGCGCAGGGAGATGTCGAGCCTCATGGCTCCCTCCGCGCGAAGCGACTCAGGAGCCCCTCGCTGAACAGGAGGACGGCAAAGGAGAGGACGATGGAAACGGCACAGAGAGCCAGAGCCATGGAATCGCCGCCGGGGGTGTTGGTGTAGTCGTAGATCGCCAGGGGGATGGTCTGGGTCATTCCGGGGATGTTGCCGGCGATGACGATGGTGGCGCCGAACTCGCCGAGGCTGCGGGCGAACATCAGGGTCGCCCCGGCGAGGACCGAGCGCCCCGAGAGGGGGATGATGACGGTGAAGAGGGTGTCGTACCAGCGCGCGCCGAGGGTGCGCGACGCCTGGAGGAGTTTCGGGTCGATCCCTTCGAGGCCGAGGCGTATGGAGCGCACCAGGAGGGGAAAGCCGACAATCATCGAAGCGAGGACCGCCGCCTTCCAGGTGAAGATGATGCGGATGTCCCAGCTCTTGAGCAACCCGCCGAGCCACCCCCGCTCGCCGAGGAGAAGGAGGAGGAGGTAGCCGACCACCACCGGCGGCAGCACCAGGGGGAGATTGACCACCCCGTCGATGACCACCTTGGCCCGCAGGCGGCAGAAGACCAGGAGGCAGGCCACGGCATAGCCGAAGGGGAGCGACAGCACCGTCGCGGCGATGGCGACCTTGGCCGACAGCCAGATGGCCTGATAATCTGCGGGGGTCAACTCGAGCATGAAATCCTTCCTGAAATCTGAACCCGCCTCGCGCCCGCTCGCAGGGCTCGCTCAAGCCGCAAAGACGCCAGGAAAATCAAGGCTTTCGGTTTTCTTAGCGTCTTTGCGACTTTGCGTGCCATGGTCTTTGCCTTGTTCCTAGTTCACTTTGAAGCCGTGTTTTTCCAGCACCGCCATCGCCTCGTCCCCTTTGAGATAGACAAAAAAGGCCTGGGCTTCGGGGTTTTTGGCCCCGAGGGCGGTCAACGCCATGGGATAGGTGACTTGCGGATAGAGTGCCTTCGGAACGACGAAGCGGATCGTCGCATGAGGGGCCAGCAGGGCGTCGGTGCGATAGACGAAGGCGCCGTCCACCTCGCCGCGGTCGGCATACATCAGGGCCTGACGCACGTCCTTGGCGAAGACCAGAGCGCCGGCGGCGGCCAGGTTCTCGTAGAGCCCCGCCGTCTCCAGCGCCTGGCGGGCGTACTCTCCGGCGGGGACGCTGTTGGGGGAGCCGATGGCGATGCGCTGCAGATGGGCCGTTTCGGCCAGCGAAGAGACGGCGGTCTCCTTCCGGGCGACGAACACCAGCGCGTTGTGGGTCAGGACCCCGATCGTCTCCGGTGCCAGGAGTCCGCGCTCGCGGAGATATTCGATCCAGCGCGGGTTGGCGGAGACGAAGAGATCGGCGGGGGCGCCGGCGTCGACCTGGCGAGCCAGGGTCCCCGAACCGGCGTAATTCTCCACAAAATCAACCCCGGGGTGCTTCTGCCTATACTGGGAGGAGATCTCCTTCATGGCGTTGTTGAGACTGGCGGCGGCAAAGATCCTGACCTCGCCGGCCAGGGCGGGAGCGCTCCAGCACAGCAGCAGGGTCAAGAATACGGTCAACTTTCCGGCCATGGGCGTCCACCTCCGTTGAATTCAAGCATAGGGAGAATAGCATATATCGGGCCAAATCCCTGCGCTTTTTCCTCCCCCCCTTCCCCCCCGGGATATCGCCCCCGGCAAAGGGGAGGTCCCGGTCGCCTCTCCGGATTCTGCCCATATATTAAACAGACAGCGGTCAATAAAAGACCTCCCCGGAGGAGGCGCTCCCCTCCCGATACCTTCGGGCGGGATTCGATCCTCGGCCAAAGGGGCGTGATTCAGGAGACTTCGGCTGGGAGATTGCCTGCGACGCGGCGTCTCCGGAAGGGTCTGGCGAGACTCTTGCAAATACGATGGGACAGGAAGGACACCCTCCCCCTGTTTCATTCCCCTCCCAACGACGTGACGGGGCTGATTTCACTCTGGAGAACCGTTCAGAAAGGATCAGACCTTGGCCGACAAACCGAAAATCCGCGAACTCCTCGACGAGAGCGCCTGCGCCCACAACAAGAGCAAGCAGAGCCCCTGCAACGCTCCGACCCCGGGGGCGACCAGCGGCGGCTGCGCCTTCGAGGGGGCGCAGATCTCCCTCTTCCCCTACGCCGACGCCGCCCATCTCGTCCACGGTCCCATCACCTGCCTCGGCGCCTCCTGGGAAACCCGCGCCACCAAAACCAGCTACCCCGGCCGGGATCTCACCCAAATGGGCTTCACCACCGACATTTCGACCAGCGACGTCGTCTTCGGCGGAGAAAAAAAGCTCCTCTCCGCCATCGACTACATCATGGCTCATTACACACCCGAAGCGGTCTTCGTCTACGCCACCTGCGTCACGGCGCTTATCGGCGACGACATCGACGCCGTCTGCCGGCACGCCGCGGAAAAATACGGAGTGCCGATGGTTCCGGTGCATGCCCCGGGCTTCGTCGGCAGCAAGAACCTCGGCAGCCGCATCGGCGGCGAGGCCGCCCTGGCCCATCTGATCGGCACCAAAGAGCCGGAAACGACCACCCCCTTCGACATCAACCTCATCGGCGAGTACAACGTCACCGGCGACCTCTGGCAGTACTCTCCCCTCCTCGGGGAACTGGGGATCCGCATCCTCTCGACCCTCTCCGGCGACGGCCGGATCAAGGAGATCCGCACCGCCCACCGGGCCAGACTCAACGTCATCGTCTGCGCCAAATCCCTGATCTCCCTGACCCGCAAGATGGAGGAGCGCTACGGCATCCCGACGATTTCCCTCTCCTTCTACGGCAAGCGCGACACCTCGGCGGGCCTTTTGGCCATCGCCGAAGCCCTGGGAGACGAAGGCCTCATCGAGCGCACCAAAGCGCTCATCGCCCGGGAGGAGGCCCGGCTCGACGGAAAACTGCAACCGTACCGGGAGCTCTTCAAGGGGAAGAAGGCGGTCCTCAACACCGGCGGCAACAAGACCTGGTCCATCGCCTCGGCCCTGCAGGATCTCGGGATCGAGGTGGTGGCCACCGCGGTGAAGAAGGCCACCGAGGCCGACCGCCAGAAGGCCCGGGAAACCCTGGGGGAGGCCGGGGTATTGATGATGAACCCCGGCGCCGAACAGGCCAAAATCATCGACGACACCGGGGCGCATCTCCTGCTGGCCGGAGGGCGCTCCCTCTACACGGCCATCAAGAAGGGGATCGCCTTTGCCGACGTCAACCAGGAAAAAAAGAAAAGCTACGGCGGCTACGACGGCCTGCTCAACCTCGCCGAAGATCTGAAAAACGCCCTGGAAAATCCGGTCTTCGAAAATGTCGCCAGGAGGGCCCCATGGGAGAAGTGAGCCATCGATCGATCAAGCCGCTGCAGGTCAACCCCATCAAGCTCTCGGAGCCGATGGGGGCGACCCTGGCCTTTCTCGGGGTGGACGGCTGCATGCCGCTGATGCACGGCGCCCTGGGATGCACCTCCTTCGCCAAGGTCTACTACACCCGGCATTTTGCCGAACCGATCGCCATCCAGACCACCGCGGTCACCGACGTCACGGCAATCCTCGACGGCGGCGACTACAGCATCGTGGAGGCGGTGAAGAACATCACCAGAAAGGTCACGCCGAGCCTCATCGGCCTGCATACCACCGGCCTCACCGAAACCAAGGGGGATGACATCCGCCAGGTCGCCTCCCAAATCGACTTCCCCCTGGTCTGGGTCAACACCCCCGACTACGAAGGGGGGCTGGAGAGCGGCTGGGGGAAGGCGACCCGGGCGATGATCGAGCAGCTCGTGGAGCCGACGGAGGCCATCGACGACAGCAAGGTCCTTCTCCTCCCCCACGTCTCCCTGACGCCCATCGAAGTGGAGAAAATCAAGGAGTTCATCGCCTCCTTCGGCTACGAGGTCCTGGCCCTCCCCGACCTCTCCACCTCACTCGACGGCCACCTTGGAGAGAAGCAGGCGGCCCTCTCCAGCGGCGGCATCCGCGTCGAGGAAATCCGCGGCCTGGCCGAGGCCGGAATGGTGATCAGCGTCGGCGACTCCATGCTCCCCAGCGCGGCGGCGCTGCAGAAAAAAAACCCCTTTCTTCGCCATCACCACTTTCCCCACCTGCAGGGGTTGGCGGCGACCGACGCCCTGGTGGAACTCCTCCTGCAGGAAACGGGGCTCAGCCGGCCGCACCCGGCCATCGTCCGCTGGCGGGCACGCCTGCAGGACGCCCTGCTCGACAGCCATTTCTCTCTCGGCCAGACCCGAATCCTCGTCGCCGGAGAACCGGACCAGATTGCCGGGCTCTGCGCCTCCCTGCACGAAGCGGGGGGACGGGTCGCCGTCGCCATCAGCACCGTCGACTCGCCGCAGCTGGAGAGGATCCCGGCGGCCAGGGTCCTGGTCGGCGATCTGGAGGATGCCGAGGCGCTGTGCGGCGCCTGCGACCTCCTCGTCACCAACGGTCACGGCGAGGCTCTGGCCCACCGCTGTTGCAAGGCTCTGGTACTGCGCGGCTTTCCCAACTGGGAGGAGGTCGGCAACCAGCTGAAGAACGACGTCCTCTACGAGGGGGGGGCCTATTTCCTCTTCGAGTGCGCCAATGCGGCAACGGCAGCGCGGGAAGGCCACGTCGGATCCGACCGGTCGGATCAAAAAAAAGAAGAGTAAAGATGACCTACTACACGGACAGCATTCGAAAATACGCCGCCGATGACCGCTACGCCGGCACCCTCCCGGACGCCGACGGCACCGGCGAGGTCGGACTCGGCGCCGAAGAGGCGGGGAGGCGACTGGCGGTGCGTTTCGCGCTGCGCCTTGCCGACGGCGCGGTGGCGGCCATCCGCTTCCAGGTCTTCGGCTGCGGCTTCACCATCGCCGCCTGCGCCGCGGCGGCCGAACTGGCCGAGGGGCGCCTCCTCGAGGAAGCCGCAGCCATCACGGCGCAGCGGATCGAAGCACAGCTGCAGGGACTCCCCGAGGAGCGCTCCTATTGCGCCGAGTTGGCCGTCGCGGCCCTGCAGGCCGCCCTGGAGAGCGCCCGGGGGGGTTCTGCCGTGCAGAGCGGTCGCCTCGGAGCCGGCGAAGAGGACCACCATCCCCTGATCACCCCCGAGGATCCGGTCTACCGCGCCCTGATGGAGAGCCCCGCCCCCCGGGGAGTCGCCTCGGAAGACCGCCGCCTCTTCGCCTCCCTCCTCGCCGTCGCCGCCCGGGAGGCGGCCAATCCCGCCGACGCCCTGGGGCTCAGCAGCGACGATCTCGCCGAACTGCGCGCCGTCTATTTCCCGGCGGCGCCCCCCTCCTCTCCGTCCACAAAGAGAACCGCGGAGCCCCCGCCGGCGATCAACGATGAGGTTCGGAAACTCCTCCTCACCCATGTCCCCAAAGACCAGAAGGGGACTCCGGTCCCTTCCTCCCAGTGGCTGGCGCAATGCCTCGCCGCCCGCGCCGCTCGCCCCGGCCATCTCTGGATCGCCATGGGACTCTTCGAGCGCCCGCAGCTCACCGCCGCCATCGCCCGCCACCTCCCCTCCCTGGCCGCAGCCAACGACAAGGGGATGCGCTGGAAGCGCTACCTCTTCAGGGAAATCTGCAACCGCAGCGGCGGCCTGTCGTGCCAATCCCCCACCTGCGGTGCCTGCAGCGACTACGCGCTCTGTTTTGCTCCGGAGGAGTGAAAAGCCTTCACCACAGAGGCACAGAGACACTGAGAAAATCTAAAAATCAAGAGTTCCAACTCTGTGTCTCTGTGCCTCTGTGGTCAATATCTGAATATTTTCCTGATTACGCCAGCCCAAGCAGAAGCTTGCCAAAGGATGGGACCATGCACTCGACCGGCACCGACCGCTACCTCACCTACAAAAACATCGACTGCGCAGGGAATTCAAAAAAGCTCCTGGCGCTGCTGCGCCGGCACATCGACGACCCGACGAAGAGCAACGCCTTCTGGCAACAATTCAGGGAGAAACTTGACCGGGTCGGCCATCCGCAGGAGAATAAGGGGCGCGTCATCGACGAGCTCTTTCTGATCCACACCTACATCAACAATCTCTACGAAATTTTCGAGGAATACGACGACACCGAAGCCCTCGCCCTGCTCGAAGCCATCGAGCGGGAATGCTGCTGACCGTCCCACCCAATACAGGAGCCGACCCATGACGGAACTCGACCAGGCACTGGATAAATTCATCCGGGACGACAAGGAACAGGCCCAATATTACGATCTGATCCTCAACACAAATTTCTACATTCCCACCCTCGAAGACGAAACCGCAGCCGGCAAGACGACAGTGATAGAAAACGACACCATCAACCCGATCGTCCTCGAAGCCGAGGGGAAGTCCTATCTGATGCTCTTCGACAGCGAGGAGCGTCTCAGCGCCTGGGCGAAAAGCGCCGTCGCCTATGTGGTCCTCCCCGGGCATGCCATTGCAGCGATGACTCCCCCCGACCTGCACTGGGCGGTGAACGTCGGAACGAGTTTCTCCAAGGAATTCGTCCCCGAGGAGATCGGCTGGCTCAAGGAGATTGTGGAAAAACACAACGCGGAAGAGGACGAGCAGAAATAAGCCGAATTCAGGGTTGCCGGGAGCCGAGGTAGATCGCCGTCAGTATCAGGCCGATCCCCAGCACTTCATGGCCACTGGTGGGACGGCCGAAGATGAGGACGTCCCAGGCGAAGGAAAGGGCCGGCTGCAGCAGAAGAACGAGGGAGGCGAGGGTCGGCGGCGTATGGCGCAGCGCCGTGGAGATCAGCGACCAGCCGAGGGTGGTGCTGAGCACGCCGACGGCGATGAGGGACAGAAGCGAAGCGGTATCGGGAATGGCAAAGGACGCGCCGGAAGCCGCGGTCGCAATCCCCATAAATACCGTGCAGACGAGGGAGATGACGAGCATCGCCGAGACGCCGCTCACCGCCGGATGCTGCATCCCCGCCCGGATGAAGAGGATGTAGGCCGAATAGCAGAGGGCGGTGGCCAGGCCGAGAAGGAGACCGAGGCGGTATCCGGCATCCAGGGCCGCCAGGTCGACTCCGGTGATGAGGAGGAGGCCGCCGAGGGCCAGGGCGAGGGCGACGAGGAAGAGGGGGGAGAGCTTCTGCTTCAGGATGAGCCAGGAAAAAAGAGCGGTGAAGAAGACCTGGAAATTCCCCAGGAGCGTCGAGAGGCCGGGGCCGACGAGGTGGATGCTGCGGTGCCAGCACATGAAGTCGACGCCGAGGGCGAGTCCGCCCAGGATCAGGACGAGAAGGGCTTTTCGGGGGATCTTCAGGGAGACCCGGGCGACCGCCACCCAGAGGAGGAGCGACGCCGCGGAAAAGAACATGCGGTAAAAGCCGGCGGCGTCGGGGCCGACGGCGGCCAGCTTGATGAAGATCGGCGAGAAGCTGATGCAGATCGAACCGGCAAGGAGCTGCAGAAGGGCCCGGCGGGTCGAGATGCAGGAGTCGGGATCAGCGCTGGAGGTCATGGGGTCCTGAAGGGAAAAACAGGGGTCGCTCCCCCTTGCAAGGGGAAACGACCCCTGTTTTAATCATTTGCCGGGAAGGGTGATGCAGAGACACTCGGCCTCGGCAAAGACCGTTTCCCCTAGGCAGATCCGGCCGTGGACCATGACCTTGCGCCCGGCGGCGGAGATGACGGTACTCTCCACGGTGACCACCTCTTCGAGGGGGAGCAGGTTGCGGAAGCTGATATTGAGGTTGCCGACCACCACCCGATGCCCCGCCGCCCAGGCGGCCAGGCCGAGAACTTCGTCGAGAACGGCGGCCATGGCGCCGCCGTGGGAATGCCCCGGAGGCCCCTCGGTTTCCGGGCCGAACCAGATCCGCGCCCGCAGCTGCTGCTCGGCGTCCCGATAGTAGCGCACCCGGTAGCGGTTGCCATCCGGCTCCCCGGAAACAAAACGGAGCGAAGCCCCGACCAGCGCCGGCGCATCGAAAGCCACCCACCCCTCGTCACCGCTCAGATCGACCGGCCCACACACATCCACCAACACCTTTTTTTTCACCACCCTCACCTATCCTCCCCGGGTCGCCCCATCGGCGGCCGAACGTTTTAATGATTCCCTGCAAGCGGCGTTGATATTAGAGGGATTCCTTCCGGATTTCAACCCTTCGCTGGGACGGCCGCCAGGAACCGTTTCCCTGTTGCGAAGATTGGGAGCAGCACCCGGCAGGATTTAATGGGGAACGAAATGAAGAAGGGAGGGGTCGCCCCCTCCCTTCTTCCCTATGCTACAAGCGATATCGAACGCCTACATGAACTCGGCACGGCGGTTCTGCGCCCAGGCGCCCTCGCCCTGGCCAACGACGGCCGGCCGTTCTTCTCCATAGCTGATCGTGACGAGCCGTTCGCCGACGACACCGAGAGTCGTCAGGTATTTTTTAACGGCCTCGGAGCGCTTTTCGCCGAGGGCCAGGTTGTACTCATCCGAACCGCGCTCGTCGCAGTGCCCCTCGATGGTCAGCTTGACAGTCGGGTTCTGGAGCAGCCATTCGGCATTGCGCGCGAGAATTTCCCTGGACTGCGGCGTCAGGGAGAAGGAGTCGTATTCGAAAAAAATATTTTCCAGCTTTAAAACGGGTACCGCCGGCGCCGCCGGTTCTCCCATCGGCGCTTCGGCGACGAGGGACGTCTCGGCCGGAGGCAATTGCGTCGCCCCGGGAAGGGGTTTTTTGCTGCAGGCGCTGAGAGTAAGAAGAAGTACGAGGACAATCAGGAGCGAAAAACAGGTATTTTTCTTCATGGAATATCCCTTTACGGTTGATTTCGAGAGGCGACCGGCCCTTCCCTGACGGATGCATCCGGGTACCCTTGCGGCGGGGGGACGGCCGGCGGAGAGACCGTGGAGGTCCCGGTGGCAGCAGCCGGATTTGGAGAAAATCAGGCGACTCCTTCCGGAGGGATAAAGATGTCGAGGTAAACTTCGGGGAAGGTGACGCTGGGGAGGAGGCGGACGTCTTCGGTGATCAGGGGAAAGTAGTCGGCCAGCACCGGCGGATCGGTGAAAAACCCATCGGAGACGAAGCGCTTCACTTTAAAACTGGAGGTTTTGGCCTTGGTCACATCGGCGCTGATATGGGCGGTTTTGAAAATGACGTCCTGAATCGGTTGGACAAATGCCTCCTGACCGAGACTGCCGAGACGGGCGGTCAGCAGCGCCAGGATGAGGGCGAAAGCGAGGATTCGGGAGTTGGGAATCAAACGGCGCATGGGTCCTGACTGACGTTGGAAAGCAAGATGAAACGCAGAATAAGAGCATCCGGATTGCTTGTCAACATTATTAGCAACATACTGAATATACTGCAAAAATTGTCACAAAAAGGCGTCCTGCGCCGGCCCGACCAAAAAAGCGTTGATCAGACGAAGACGGGCCGGAGATATCCCCGGCCCGTCCCTTCTTCCTTCTTCCTTCTTCCTTCTTCCTTCTTCCTTCTTCCTTCTTCCTTCTTCCTTCTTCCTTCTTCCTTCTCAGCCGACGCTCACCCCTTCAGCCATCAGCTTCGAGAGCGCCTTGGCAAAAGCCACCGGGTCCCGCGGCATGTCCCCCTCGAGGAGGAGGGCCTGGTCGAAGAGGAGGCCGACGTACCCCTTGAGCTTCTCGCTCTTGCTGTCGGCGGCAAAAAGCTCCTTCATGCGGGCGATGAGCTGGTGGTCGGGGTTGACCTCCAGCACGCGCTGCCCCTTGGGGAGCTCCTGCCCCATGGCCTGGAACATCTTGACCATCTTCGGGTCGAGGTCGTGCTCGCCGGCCACCAGGCAGACGGCCGAATCCTTGAGACGGCCGGAGATGCGCACTTCGGCCACCTGGTCCTTGAGCTCCTCCTTCATCAGTTCGAGGAGATCGCCGAACTCCTTCTTCTTCTCCTCCTTGTTTTCCGCGCCGAGGTCGAGGTCCCCCTTGATCGCCGACTGGAACTCCTTCTCCTTGTAGGCGCCGAGACCGGAGATGATGATGTCGTCGATGTCGTCAGTCATGATCAGGACCTCGATGTCCTTCTCCTTGAAGACCTCGAGATAGGGGGACGACTCGGTGCTGGCGCGGTCGACACCGGTGATGTAGTAAATCTCCTTCTGGTCCTCGGGCATACGCTCGATGTACTCGGCGAGGGTCGTCTTCTTGCCGGCTTCGGTCTTGGTCGACTCGAAGAGGAGAAGGTCGGCGATCGTCTCGCGGCGCTCGAAGTCGTGATGGATCCCCTCCTTGAGGATGCGGCCGAACTCCCCGTAGAATTTGCCGTAGGCCTCGGCGTCCTCCTTCTTCATGTCGGCCAGGGTATCGAGAATCTTCTTCGTCAGGCTCTTCTTGATTACCGTGACGACCTTGTTGTCCTGCAGGACCTCGCGGCTGACGTTGAGCGGAAGGTCCGACGATTCCACCACCCCCTTGACGAAGCGCAGGTAGGGCGGAAGCATCGCCTCGCAGTGGTCCATGATCTGCACCCGGCGCACGTAGAGGGTCGGACCGATCTTGTAGTCCTGGGTGTAGATGTCGAAGGGGCGGGCCGAGGGGAGATAGAGGAGGGCCGAAAACTCGGTGGTTCCTTCGGCGCGGTAGTGAATCGTCCGGGCCGGATTGGTGAAATCGTGGGAGACGTGCTTGTAGAATTCGTTGTATTCCTCGGCAGTGATCTCGGCCTTGTCCTTGAGCCAGATCGCCTTGCGCGAGTTGAAGGTCTCCTCCTTGGTCTCGGAGATCGTCTTCTCCTTGTCCTCGGGATCGGGCTTGGAGCGGGTCACGTCCATCACCACCGGGTACTCGATGAAGTCCGAGTACTGCTTGACGATCTTGCGCAGCTGCCACTCTTCGAGGCACTCCTTCGAGTCCTCCTTGAGATGAAGGATGACGTCGGTCCCCTTGCTCGCCTTCTCCGTGTCATCGAGGGTATAGGTGCCGTCGGCGTCGGACTCCCAGACCACGGCGTGAGCGGGGTCGGCCCCGGCCTTGCGGGTGACGACCCGGACCCTGTCGGCGACCATGAAGGCCGCGTAGAAGCCGACTCCGAACTGGCCGATGAGTTCCGGGTTATCGGTCACCTTGCGGCTCTCGAGAAGGTTCATGAACTCTTTGGTCCCCGAGTGGGCGATGGTGCCGAGCGCCTCGACCGCCTCGTCACGGGTCATGCCGATGCCGTTATCGCGCACCGTCAGCGTGCCGGCCTCCTTGTCGACGATGAGCTGGATCTTCCACTCCTCGCCCCCTTCGGCGAGGGACGCATCGGTGAGGGCCTCGTAGCGGGCCTTGTCGATGGCGTCCGAGGCGTTGGAAATCAGTTCGCGCAGGAAGATTTCCTTGTGGGAATAGAGCGAATGGATCATCAGGTCGAGGATCTTGTTCACCTCGGCTTTGAAGACATGCTTGTTGGCGGTCATGGATCAGGTACCTCCTGTAAGGATGATGAGCAATGGGAGAGAAGATAAGCACCCGGGACGAAGATGTCAACCCCGGCTCCTCCCTTAACATGGCCGAAGGGGTGTCGGATAGGTTTACATTCCCGGCCTCCCCCTCGGCACAACGCCCCTTGCCCATAAAAAGTTCTTATAATTCAGCACATTAGGATTAACTCCGGATGAGGCACGTAATTTGCTCATTATCGCCTGTAGCGACTGCGGCATCCGAACTGAACGGACAAAGGGGGGAAAATCATGAAAACTTCGTCGGCGAAAGCAACTCGTATGAGCAGAGGGGGAGAAAGGCCTGTCATAAAGGGCAAATTATTGATTCTTTTTGCAGGAGCGGCCCTGGCTCTCTTTCTTTCCCCTCCCGAGGCAACGGCGACGGCCTATCTGGGTACGGCGCAGGACTTCGCCGTTCTGGGCGCCTCAACGGTGACCAACACCGGTTCGACAACCATCTACGGAAGTGTCGGCGTTTATCCAGGCAGCGCGATCACAGGCTTTCCTCCGGCCGTCGTGACCGGGGGTTCGATACACACAACGGACGGGGTGGCCCAGCAGGCGCAGAACGATGCCCTCACGGCCTACACGACCCTGGCGGCCCTGCCGTTCACGAACAATTTAACGGGCCAGGACCTGGGCGGGCTCACCCTCACCCCGGGAGTCTATTCTTTCGACACCTCGGCTCAGTTGACAGGAAGTCTCACTCTCGATTTTCTCGGCGACCCCAATGCCGACTTCATTTTTCAGATAGGAACGGCGCTGACCACCGCAAGCGTCTCTTCGGTTGATGTACTCAACGGAGGAGCATTTAACGGCATTTACTGGCTGATGGGCGTTACCGGCGGGTCCGGTACCGGGTCGGCGACTCTCGGTACCAGCACGACGTTTGCCGGCAACCTTATCGCCCTCGACAGCATCACCCTGACGACCACCGCGGACATTCTCTGCGGTCGAGCCATCGCACTCAATGGTGCCGTGACAATGGATAGCAATCGAATCTCCAACAACAACACCGCCGAAGATTTCGGCACCGGTCGAAGCGATTTTGGCAGCATCGGCTTCAGCGGCGGAACCGGCGACACCGGGGGCAACGGCGGTGAGCCGGCTCCGGTCCCGGAACCTTCGACCCTCCTCCTCCTTGGCGCCGGGATGGCGGGATTGGTGGTCTTCAGAAAACGTTTCAACAAAAAAGCCTGATTGGTCGAACCATAATATAATTTACCACTACTGTCCGGTTAATAGCCGAATAAATTCAGCTGGTTATAATCTTGGGTGTCTGGAATCTGCTTGAGCGCTTCCGCAACCAACGATGAAATGGGCTTTTTCTCGAACAGATTGACCTCCAGGATCTGCAAAAAAGTGTAGAGAGTACATTTGATGCTAAGCTGCCTTTTAGCGATCGCCACAAGTAGATATATGCAAAGAGCTACCCATATCTGGCTCTTGACCGCATTGATAGAAGTCCCGT
Organism: Desulfuromonas soudanensis; assembly: GCF_001278055.1. Lineage (NCBI taxonomy): Bacteria > Pseudomonadati > Thermodesulfobacteriota > Desulfuromonadia > Desulfuromonadales > Desulfuromonadaceae > Desulfuromonas > Desulfuromonas soudanensis. The sequence goes on from NZ_CP010802.1 coordinate 2,756,414, forward strand.
AGAACGCTTTTATTCGTAGATGCTGTTTGATCCACTTGAAGAATAGCTCCACTTGCCAGCGCTGTTTATAGATGTCTGCAACCGTTGTGGCTCCAATTTCAAAGTGGTTGGTGAGGAATACAAGCCGCTTGTTTCGCTCTTTATCAACATAACTGACCCGGCGCAATCTCTCCGGGTAACCCTTTTTCGATTTCTGGGTGACCAAGGCAATCACTTGGTCGGCTCGGACGCCGGCCTCCTTGTCCTTGGGCAAAGAGTACAACCGCTGGTAGCGTAGGTTGTCCTTGGCCCGCACCACGAAGAAGGCGCCCTGTCGGTGAATGGCATAGAGCCGGGCAAAATCTACGTAGCCGCGGTCCATCGTGTAGATGGCCTCTTCGGTGACGGGCATTTCGTCAAGCATCTTGACGTCATGTACTTTGCCGGTTGTCACGGCCACAAACGTGGGGATGATGCCGCGCAAGTCAATGAGCGTGTGCATCTTGACCGCTGCCTTGGTCGTGCGAAACTCGGCCCACGGAAACAGGGTGAGGCAGAGGTCAATGGTCGTCGAGTCAAAGGCGAACAGTGGCTGCTTCAACTCGATGGCCAAGGGCTCATCCCGGTACAGCTGCTGTGCCATGCCGATCAGGACTTGGCCGAAATCCTGAAAAATGCGCCAATCCCGGCGCTCGTTGGCGTCGGCAAGGGTGGAGCGGGAGACAGCGCCACGAAATCCGATGTGGTAGAGCTTCTCCCGATGAGAGTTCAGGCACGTTTCGATATCCCTCAAGCTCTCGCGACCCGATAGCTGGGCATAAGCCAGGCACAGGAACTGGTCAAATGCAGTAAAGCTTTTGGCCCGGTACTCGCCGCGATACCGTCGGGCACAGAGGTTGAACTCGTGACGCGGGAGAAACTGAAGTAGCTGTCTGAAAACGGTCTGGCCAGCGTTCATGGATGCCCTCCTGAAGTGTCAGGAAGATATCACTCGCGGGCGGGGTGAAGCGATTTCAAATCGAGAAAAGAACAGTTGAGCCAAAGTACTATAATTTTCAGTAGGTTATCGACGTACATTCAAAGTTAACCGGACAGTAGTGATAATTTACAAAAGAAACATCAGCTCGTTGTGGATGACGAAAACGAACGTCTCCCCTGTCGCCGCCTGATGCGGAGAACGGGTTTGATTGAAGGGAAATTTTACAGTTTGCGGGAAGGAGAAACAGTCATGGAAAAATTGCACGGCATTTTAAAGTTCATGATCTGCGTCGGATTAATCACCGCTTTCCTGGGTTGTGCAGGGACCGATAAAAGAGAAAGCACCGGCGAGTATGTCGACGACTCGGTCATCACCACCAAGGTAAAAGCCGCCATCTTTGACGAGCCGTCGCTGAAACTCCTGCAGATCAATGTCGAAACGTTCAAGGGCGTGGTGCAGTTAAGCGGTTTTGTCGATTCGGCCAAGAGCATCCAAAAAGCCGGTGAGGTCGCCCGGGGCGTCAAGGGGGTCGTTTCAGTCAAAAATGATCTGGTCATAAAATGACCTCCTGACCCGCAACCCGCACCTCCGTCCGCTGCCGGCTCTTTCGGCCCTTTCAAGGGTGGTGGAGCCGACAGCAGGAAACAGCGCCACCTGTTTATTCAAGAGGAGGAAGCCTATGCTGTGGACTATTGTCGTCATCCTGATCGTACTGTGGTTGTTGGGACTGGTCAGCTCTTATACCATGGGCGGGCTGATCCATATCCTGCTCGTTATAGCCATAATCATAGTCCTGGTACGGATCATTCAAGGCCGGAAGATCATGTAGTGCGAAAAATGCTGCGATGGAAGAGGTGCATTTCCTTCTAATACGCACCGCTCAACAGGGGGAGTACGGGGTGCCAAATCCGGGGCCCAGTCTCCCCCTTAGTCGCACCCGGCATCACCCACCGTCTCCCTGAAATGCGCGCCCTGCCGACACCCATTCGACAGCTCTCCCGGACTTGAAAACCCCCCGTTTTGGGTTATGGTTGTGAACCCTTTATAATCGTGAGGAATCAAGTCCTCATTCATCCTGTCGAAAGGACGCCGAACCATGCCTGATTTTGCTCATCCCTTTGCCGGAAACCGCTGCGAACGCAAACTGACGAAAGACGAACTGATCCGCGCCATCCGCTACAATATCGCAGCGGAATACGAGGCGATCCAGCTTTACATGCAGCTGGCCGAATCGATCGACGACAAGCTGGCCAGGGAGGTTTTGACCGACGTGGCCAACGAGGAACGGCAGCACGTCGGTGAGTTCCTGCGTCTCTTGCACTACCTCGATCCCGAGGAGCAGACGTTTTACGACCAGGGGAAAAAGGAAGTGGAAGAGGAGATGGAGAAACTCGGCATTAAAAAATAGGTAACCATTCATTTTGTTTTGTGACTCAGTGGTAGTCTTGCATGTTTTCGATGGAATCAACCTAATTGGAGGACATATCGATGTTCCGCAAATTTCTTACAATGTTTTCCCTGATGTTGCTGATAACGAGCGTGGCCGGCGCCGACGACGACGGCCTTATGAAACGGGCCCAGGGGATGTTCAAACCGATCCCCCTGACTCCGCCGGCGATCGAGGGAGAGCCCGCCACCCCGGAAAAGGTCCGACTCGGCCACATGCTTTATTTCGAGCCGCGTCTTTCCAAGTCGCAGCTGATCAGCTGCCAGACCTGTCACAATGTGGGATTGGGAGGTGCGGATCTGCAGCAGGTCGCCACCGGCCACGGCTGGCAGAGAGGGCCGCGCAATTCCCCGACGACCTTCAACGCCGTCTTTAACGTCGCCCAGTTCTGGGACGGGCGGGCCAAGGATCTGGCGGAACAGGCCAAGGGACCGGTCCAGGCTTCGGTGGAGATGAACAACAATCCCGAGCAGGTGATTGTCACCCTCAAGAGCCTCCCCGCTTACGTGGATGCCTTCAAAAAGGCGTTCCCCGCAGAAAAGGATGCGGTGACCTTCGACAACGTCGCCCGGGCGATCGAGGTTTTCGAGGCGACGCTGATCACCCCGAATGCCCCCTTCGACCGCTTTCTCAAGGGAGACGCCGGCGCTCTAAATGCCGGCGAAAAAGAGGGACTGGCGGCATTCATGAACAAAGGGTGCGCCGGCTGCCATAATGGCATGAACGTCGGAGGTCTCGGCTATTTCCCCTTCGGTGTGGTGGAAAAACCCGAGGCCGATGTCCTCCCCCCCGGGGACCTCGGCCGCTACAAGGTGACCAATACCGCGGCCGACAAGTATGTTTTTCGTTCTCCGTCCCTGCGCAACGTGGCCATCACCCAGCCGTATTTTCATTCGGGGACGGTATGGCCCCTGCGCGATGCGGTTTCCATCATGGGCTCGGCGCAGCTCGGCATGGTCCTCTCCGAGGATGAGGTCGGCAGTATCACCGCCTTCCTGCAGACCCTGACGGGAGAGCAGCCGCAGATCGTTCATCCGGTTCTTCCCCCCAGCACCAGCCGGACGCCGAAACCGGTGCTCAATTAGACCCCCTGTTTTTTCCCGTTCCGGAAGCCTCCGCCCGAAGCGGGGGCTTCCCTTTTTTGTATACTATGGCCAGGGTGGCTAAATTATTAAATGCAGGAGCGCCTTTAGCCGCCACAAATCGCGGCTGAAGCCGCTCCTGCAGGATCGACAGCAAGAAAGCTGACCCCGAGAGGAGAATTTTATGCCGGATAAAACAGGTGACAAGGCGCGGGCCGTGGGGATCAACCACGTTGCCCTTGAGGTCGATGACGTCGATGCGGCCCTCGAATTTTACGGCCGCCTCTTCGAAATCAAGTTGCGCGGCCGTCATGACGGAATGGCCTTTATCGACCTGGGCGACCAGTTCATCAATCTCTCGCCGAGGCGCAGTCAGCAGCCCGATCAGGCACGGCACTTCGGACTCGTTGTCGACGACCGGGAAAAAGTGCGCCAGGCTCTCAAAGGGACGAAGGCGACGATCCTGCCGAGCCCCGGCCTCGATTTTCTCGACCCCTGGGGAAACCACGTCCAGGTGGTGCAATACCGGGACATCCAGTTCACCAAGACGACAGCCGTTTTACGGGGGATGGGACTGGACGATTTAAGCAAAACCCCGGAAGCACTGGCGGAACTCGCCGAAAAAGGGATGGGTTGAAAAGAAAAAGGCGCCCCTGCGGGCGCCTTTTTCTTTCAATACTCTCTCCCGCCCTTTATTCGCGGACGTAGGTGTCGATGTCGGTCTCGTGCACCATCCCCATCAAGCGCGCGTATTCGGACTCGATCAGCAGGTAGTGCTGATGGGTGGAGCGGGCGTTCTCCTCGTAGACGGCCCGTACCGCGTCATCCTTGATCCGGGTCGCCGTCTCGCGCAGAGATTCCTCGAGTTTCTTTTCCTTGTCGAGAGCGACCAGCATCGCCTTGCGCTCGTCGAGCTCGGTCAATTCCAGGCCGAGTTCGGCAAACCAGCCCGACTTCTCTGCCGGGTCGGCCTCCATGAAGGCGGAAAAATCGTCGATATCCTTGCCGGGATAGACCTGGTAGAAGGTTTCGGCGTGCTCCCGCTCCTCCCGGGCGAGGAGTTCAAAGACCTTCTTTGCCCCGGGGTCCTTCATGTAGCTGGCGCCGCGACGGTAGAAATCCATGGCGTTCTTCTCGGTCTGGATCGCCCGTTTGACGGCATCCTCGATGGTGATTTCAGGCATTGTTCGTCTCCTTTTTAGATGACCAATTTGGTCCCTTATTCTACCGGCGTATCCTGAGATGTCAACCTCGAAGTCCGTATCGCCCTGCAACCCTCCTTGACGGGGACCAAAAAGCTGTTTAACTGTCAACCGTTCCCGAAAAAAAGCCCCTCGTAAACCCGATGACCAAGGGAGACAGAGATGAAAAAGAAATATTCGCAGTGTCGATCCGCCGCCATGATCGCAGGGTTCGTTGTCCTCTTCGCCCTCGCCGCCGCTTCGGCCCTGGCCGCAGAAAAGGGGATGGTCGAGATGATCACCGATGTGGCCAAGGAAAAGGGGATGATCGGCGCGGCCAGCTTCGATCCGCAGGGGAAATTGATGCTGCCGAAGGACTATCGCCGGTGGGTCTTTGTCGGCGCCCCCGTGACCCCCAACGACATGAACGGCGGCAAGGCCGCCTTCCCCGAGTTCCACCATGTCTACATCGACCCGGGGAGCTTCAAGCTGTACCAGGAAACGGGCAAGTTCCGCGACGGAACGGTCATCGTCAAGGAACTGGCGACAGTCGGAGGGAAAAAGGGAGCGAGCGGCAACGGCTACTTTCCCGGCGAATTCAACGGCCTGGCGGTGGCGGTGAAAAGCTCATCGCGTTTCGCCGACGAACCGGGAAACTGGGGATATTTCAATTTCGGCGGCGAAGGGGGGAAACTCAAGGAGAGTGCGCGGGCGCAGGAGACTGCGGCCTGCAGCCCCTGCCACCAGAAAAACGCCGCCCAGGATCTGGTCTTCACCCAGTACTACCCGGTGCTGCGGGCGGCCCGAGCCAAATAGAACGGGACGCCCCCTGACCTTCGAACCATAAACCCGAACAGGAAGGATTCACCATGGCAAAAAATCCCGTCTGCCCCACCCCCGAAGAACATCACCTGCACCTGTGCGAGCTCAAGGCCAAACCGCACAACGCCGATTTCGACAAACTCTTCGACAAGCCGAAGTTTGTCTGCTCCAACTGCGGCGGGCGGGTCAACAAAGCCGAGAATCTCTGCGCGCCCAAGCCCCTCTGAAGAGGAAGCAGACCGTCGCTGAAGGAAAAAAGGCGAGCCCCGGGGCTCGCCTTTTTTTGCCTAGTGTGCCGTTTGGTTAGTCCATTCAGATAATTCTGAGGTATTTTGGTCGCTGCCAAGGCGGGTCGACGCTGGCCTAGCACATGGCTTGAGCCGAAGAGACCCAACGCAGGGAGCGGCCAAAAGGACCAGAATTAATGGACGGAATGAACCAGTCGGGACACTTAATCGAGGGCTTTGTACTCGATTCGGACAATCTCCAGTTCCGTCCGACCTCCGGGCGTCTCAATGGTCACCACATCCCCTTCGGATGAACCGAGAAGGGCGCGGCCGACGGGGGAAACCCAGCTCAGGTAACCGCGGGAAAGATCCAGTTCATCGGCGCCGACAATGCTGAAAACCTTCTCCTCACCTTCCTCGTTTTCCACGGTAACCGTAGCGCCGAAAAGGACTTTTCCCCCGGCGATTTTCTCCTGTTCCACAGGGTCGACGACCGTCGCCGATTCCAGCCGTTTCGTCAGAAAACGGATGCGCCCGTCGTACTGCCGGAGCTTTTTTTTGGCGTAATGATAATCGGCGTTCTCGCTCCGGTCGCCATTGCCTGCCGCCCAGGCCGCCGTCTTGACCATTTCGGGTCTCAGCCGGTAGAGAATCTCCTTGAGTTCTTCTCTCAATCTCCGGGCGCAGGCGGGGGTCATGTAAATCGGGGGCGGTATTTCACTTTTTATGTTCGCCATGATTCTTCCGTTTTAGGGTTGGCACCGGATTTCGTCGCACGATGGACTGCGGGGCAAGGTCTCAGGGGACACCCCTTTCCCGTTTCGGCTTTTTCGGCTTCTTCGGGTGCACCGTCAACTGCCGGGTAAGGGGAACCTGTTCCGTCGGAACAAAACCGGGGACAACCTCCCGCGGCAGGAGCTGCTGGAGCAGGGTTTCGATCCCGGAGAGGAGCTGGACCTCCTCGGCGCTGACCAGAGAGATCGCCTCTCCCTGGGAACCGGCGCGGCCGGTCCGGCCGATGCGGTGGATGTAGTCCTCGGGGACCTTGGGGAGCTCGAAATTGATTACCTGCGGCAGCCCCCTGATGTCGAGGCCGCGAGCGGCGAGATCGGTGGCCACCAGAACCCGGATACGCTTCGCCTTGAAGTCGGCCAGGGCGCGGGTCCGCTCCCCCTGGCTTTTGTCGCCGTGGATCGCCGCGGCGCTGAGGCCGTCGCGATCGAGCTTCTGCACCAGGCGGTCAGCGCCGATTTTGGTGCGGGCGAAGACCAGAACCTGCTCCCAGCCGTTGCTGCGCACCAGGAAACTCAGGAGGGCAGACTTCTTCCCCCGGTCGACCTCATAGGCCCGCTGCTCGACACTTTGAGCGGCGGTGTTCGGTGGGCCGACCTCGATCTGCACCGGATTTTTGAGAAGAGCCGCGGTGAGGTTGCGGATCTCGTCGGAAAAGGTGGCCGAAAAAAGGAGATTCTGACGCTTTTGCGGCAGCAGGGCGAGAATCTTGCGGATATCGCCGAGAAAACCCATGTCGAGCATCCGGTCGGCCTCGTCGAGCACCAGGGTTTCGACCTGGGAAAACCTTACGGCATTCTGGCTGAAAAGGTCGAGCAGGCGCCCCGGTGTCGCCACCAGCACATCGACTCCGCTCCGCAGTTTCATCATCTGCGGATTGATCTTCACGCCGCCGTAGACGACGGCCGACTTCAAGGGGAGATATTTTGCATAGGCGGCCACGCTTTCCCCCACCTGCGCCGCCAGCTCGCGGGTCGGCGCAAGCACCAGGGCGCGGATGTGGTTCGGCCTCACCCGGGCGCCCCCGGCCAGTCGCTGCAAGAGCGGCAGGGTGAAACCGGCGGTCTTTCCCGTGCCGGTCTGGGCCGCGGCCATGACATCCCGGCCGGAAAGGATAGCGGGAATCGCCTCGATCTGGATCGGAAAGGGAGCGCAATAGCCGAGCTCGGCAAGGACGCGCAATAGAGGCTCGGAGAGTCCGAGAGGCAAAAAGGACATAGGGCCGTTTCTCGAAAAATGTCGCGCGTTCCGACCGGGGATCGGGGCGGAATCGTCGGGACAGGGGATTCGGTGGGACGTCAGGGGGGCGGGAGGAGGAGCAACAGGGCTTTGACCGCCAGGATTTTGCCGATCAGGGCGACGGGGTAGACAGTGGCATAGGCGGCCGGGGCGTAGGTCGAGGCCGAGAGGGTCCCGGCGGCCGCCAGCCCCGAGGCGCTGGTCATGCCGCCGACGAGGACGCCGAGGAGGCGCAGGAAGCGCACCCGCAGCAGCCACAGGCCGAGGGCGGCGCCGACGGCGACCGGCAGCAGGGTCACCAGAACCCCGGAGAAAAGAAGAGCCATCCCCCGCTCCTGCAGCGTCGGGATAAAGGTAGTTCCGGCCGAGGTGCCGACGGCGGCCATGAAGAGGGCCAGCCCGAGATCGCGGATCAGACGGTTGCCGGCCAGAGGGACGTCCCAGATCAGCGGCCCGGTCTGGTAGAGGGCGCCGAGGAGAAGCCCGGCCAACAGGGTGCCGCCGGTGGTGCCGAGATTCAAGGGGCCGACCAGCGGCAGCGGCAGCGTCAGGCCGCCGAGGAGGAATCCGAAGAGAAGGCCGACGAGGATCGGCAGCAGGCTGATGTCGTAGGTCGCCCTGACGTCGTTGCCGAGCATCCGCGCGATGTTACGCAGAGCCCGCTCATCGCCGACGAAATGGAGCACATCGCCGAGATACAGGCGGGTGTTGGCGTCCGGGACGAGGTCGATGCCGCTGCGGGTGATGCGGGCAATCTGGACGTTGAAGGTTTCGCGAAAGTTGAAATAGCCGATGGTGGTGCCGACGAAACGGCGTTTGGAGACGACGATGCTCTTTTTGGTCAGGATCCGGTCGAAGGCGATCTCCCCCGTCACCGGGCGGCCGATAAAGAGTTCGAGTTTGTCCAGGTCGGCATCGCGGCCGACGACCCGCAAGCGGTCTCCCTCCTGCAGCACCGTATCGGCACCGACCAGAACCGGCTCGTCGGCACCACAGCGGAGAAGCCGGGTGATGGTCACCGCGGCGATTTGCTTGAGGAAGATGGCATCGACCCGCTTGCCGAAAAGGTTCGGGTTGGTCACTTCCACATGGCGGAAGGTGATCGGCGGATTGACACTGCTGAGTTCATCGCCGAGCTTCTTTTCTTCGGCCTCCAGGTTGATGCGCAACAGGCGCGGCAGGAACTTGATGAACAGGGCGACGCCGATGACGCCGAAGCCGTAAGTCACACCATAAGCGGCCGGTGCCCGGTCGTGGCCGACGATCTCCACCGCCGCAGCCAGCGACGGGGTACTGGTCATGGCCCCGGAGAGGAGTCCGGCGCCGGTGCCGGCGTCGAAGCCGAAGAGTTTGCAGCAGGCAAAAGTCACCAGGGTGCCGGTTGCCGCCATGGCGATGACGGTCAGGGCCATGGCCAGGCCGTGACTGCGGAAGGAGCTGACGAAACCGGGCCCGGCCTGCAGCCCCACGGCATAGATGAACATCGCCAGACCGATGACCTGGATGCCGGAGGGGAGCGTGACGCCGAAATGGCCGAAGGCCAGGGCGACAAAGATGATCGCCGAAGGACCGAGAGAGACCCCCCAGAGGCGGACCTTGCCGAGCAATTCGCCGATAACGATAATGAGGAGCAGAAGAAAAATCTGGTTGTGCAGCAGGGTCACGTTCGCTCCGGTGAGAACGGGGAAGATTCGTACGGAGGCCCGTCCGGGGACGCGGCAGAAGATTTACAACAAGCCCTGGGAATTGTCGAGAACAAAGCCCTTTTCCCCCGCTTCCGATTTCTGGCGATGGCGCGATTCCGTCCCGGCAGGGACCTCAGAGGGCCTGGGGACCGCCGAGAAGTGAGAACAAAAGCAGCAGGATGAGGGTCTGAATGATCCAGCCGATAGCGCAAACGCCCACGGCCCGGAAGGTGCTGGTGTAATCGAGGGCCTGCCGGACTGCGATCACCATGGCCACCAGCATCCAGATGGACGCCAGGGCAAAGACGATCGTCCCCAGTCCCGGGATGATCCCCAATATCCGAATCAAGCCGGGCGAGCTGGAAAAGCCGGTGGTGCGCAGCAGTTGGCCGAGATCGGCCTCGGTTTGCGGCTCGGCGAGGAATTTCGTGCCGATGAAGTAGGTGAGCCAGGCCCAGATATACCACCCGGCCAGGGAGGCGAGGGTCCCAATCAATATTCCTCCCAACCCGACGCTACCGACGCTCCCCACCCCGGCGGCCACGCTGGAAAGGACGACGACCCCCATGGCCTGTTTCAGACTGTCCTTGTCGGCTTCCACCTCTTCATAGAGATGGACATCGAGTTTCGCCGCGCGCATCATCCGATCCGTAAAAATGTTCATCGCAGGTCCTTGAGTGGGTTGAATATTAAGGGGGAATCCTGTCTTTAAATTCCGGCTAACCTTTCATGGGACCGTCAATTTGTCAAGAATTCAAGCCGCCCACCGTTTGCGCTCTTTCGGTAAACAATAGTCCAGGAAGGTCTTTTCCCCAAGGGCATTTTGCCGCCTTGACCCCATTTCTTTCCTCGGGAAGAAAGGAAATCGTAACGAGTAGCGCTATACTGTCCGTGGAAAACCTCGGCATCAGACTGCAGGGAGACGATTGAACCAATATGCCAAAAGGATCAAACCGATGTCAAAAGCATTAAAAATTACGCTCATCGCTGCCGGGGTCTTTCTCGGAGGACTCCTCCTTCTGGCGATATTCCTCCTTTTTGTGGACCTCGAAGCCTTCAAGCCCCGGCTGGAAGCGGCGGCATCGTCAGCCCTGGGGATGGAGGTCAGCGTCGGCGGCCGGCTGGGGGGCGGCTTATCCCCGGGACTGCACCTCACCCTGAAGGACGTGCAGATCCGCAATCGGGGGACGGACGTCATTCTGGCCGAAGAGGCCAGACTGGGCATCGATTTTTTCCCCCTCCTCCGAAAGGAGGTGCGGATCGGGAAAATCGTACTTAAAAACCCCAGGATCTCCATCGAGCGGGACCAGGAGGGTCAGTTCAACTTCGAAAAAACGGCTGAAGCCCGGGAACCGCTCCCGGCCATGAACCTGGCGCAAGTGACCGTAGAGGACGGGACGCTCCGCTACGCAGACAAGCGATCCGGGGAAGAATTCGAAGCCGGGGATTGCAACCTCAGCCTTCACCCTCTGCGGCTGTCGGAAGGGAGCCTTCCGGGCCTGATGAAAAACCTTTCCTTTTCCGGAAAACTCTCCTGCGGGGAAATCCGGAAAAAGGACTTCACTGTGGCCGATTTAAAGATTTCCGCCGAGGGGAAAAACGGAGTCATCGACCTTGACCCGGTCACCATGCGTGTCTTCGGTTCCCAGGGAACAGGGCGTATTCAGGCGGACTATTCGGGGGGAGTCCCAGCTTATGACGTCCATTACTCTCTTCCGCACTTCGATATCGGGGGAATTCTCAATACCCTGTCGCCGCAGAAGGCAGCCGAAGGATCGATGGATTTCTCCGCGAACCTGTCGATGCAGGGGAGGACCCTGAAGGAGATGAAACCGACCGTGCAGGGGGAGTTTTCCCTGCGGGGGAAGAATCTCATCCTCCATGGCACGGATCTCGATGAGGCGTTTTCCCGGTTCGAGTCAAGCCAGAGCTTCAATCTCGTGGACGTGGGTGCCTTTTTTCTTGCCGGGCCGGTGGGTCTGGCGGTCACCAAAGGGTACAACTTTGCCGGCATCCTTCAAGGATCGGAGGGTAAAAGCGAGATCCGGACGCTCGTCTCCGACTGGAAGGTCGAAGGTGGCTTGGCGCAGGCCCAAGACGTGGCCATGGCGACGGAGAAAAATCGCATCGCCCTCCAGGGTCGGCTCGATTTTATCAATGAGCGGTTTGATGACGTGACCGTCGCGGTAATCGACGCTCAGGGATGCCCCAGGGTGCGGCAAACAATCCACGGCACCTTTGAGAATCCGGTGGTGGAGAAGCCGAATTTTCTCAAGACCCTCACCGGACCGGCCCTGAATCTGCTCGAGATGGGAAGAGACCTCTTTCCCGGCGGAGAGTGCGAAGTGTTCTACTCCGGAGCGGTGGCCGCGCCGGAATGACTCCTTTTACCTTCTCTGGCGGCACTGATCTGCCGGCGGATTTCACGGGCGGCCTGCCCCGGATCGCCGGCCGAGCAGATCGCCGAAACCACGGCCACCCCATGAGCACCGGCGTCCAGAATGTCTCGGGTATTCCCCGCATGGATGCCGCCGATAGCCACCAGCCGATGGCGGGAGATCGCCCGGATGTCCCGGATCCCGGCCAATCCCAGCGGCTCTTTCAGATCCGTTTTGGTCGCCGTTGAATAGACCGGGCTGATCCCCAGGTAGGCGACATCCAGGCTCTCCGCCGCCAGGGCGTCGGCCACCGATTCAACGGACAGGCCGATAAGCGCCGCCGGCCCGAGGAGCATTCTGGCCATGGGGTATGGCATGTCGCTCTGCCCGAGATGGACGCCGTCGGCGCCGATGGCCAGGGCGATATCGACCCGGTCGTTGATAAGGAGCGGCACGGAGCGTCCCTTCAATTCGGCAGCGACAGCTCGCCCCAGGTCGAGGAAATCCCGGGTGGAGCAGTCTTTCTCCCGCAACTGAACGACACTGATGCCTCCGGCGACGGCGGCGCGGACGATCTCCAGGAGAAGTCGACCGCAGGAGAGACCCCGGTCGGTGACCAGATGCAGATCCAGGTTGAAATCCTTCATGTCATTTTTTCGCCTACCGGAGATACCGGGATATCTGCTCGCCATTGAGATTGAAAAAGCAATCGATCAGATTCACCTGCAGCGAAGCCGGCCCGGCGGACGTTTCCGCTGCGATCTCTCCGCAGATCCCCATGACCGCCATGGCGTGGGTTGCCGCGGCCAACATATCCCTGTTGATTGCGGCAAAAGCACCGACCAACGCCGTAGCCGTACAGCCGAGGCCGGTCACTTTCGGCATCATCGCATGGCCGTTTCTGACGTATTTTTTTTCGGCTCCGTCCGTCACCAGATCCGTTTCCCCGCTGACCACCACCACGCACCCATACGCATGGCACAGGGCCTCCGCGGCGGATTCGGCCGTACTTGCCGCCGCCGAACTGTCGACCCCCCGGGTCTGTATTCGGGAATCGACCAGAGCCATGATTTCCGAAGCATTCCCCCGGATCACCGAGGGCGCCGTTTTTCGCAGCAGATTCAGACAGGTTTCGGTGCGGTAGGCCGTTGCTCCGGCGCCCACCGGATCGAAAATGATGGGAATCCCCTTTTTCGCCGCCGCCCGCATGGCCAGCTCCATCGCCTGAATCCAGTCCCGGCTGAGAGTGCCGATATTGATCACCAGAGAAGAGGCGATGCCGACCATGGCCTCGACTTCTTCGGGAGCGTGCGCCATTACCGGTGAGGCGCCGATGGCCAGCAGAGCATTGGCGGTAGTGTTCATCACCACAAAGTTGGTGATGTTATGCACCAGGGGAGCCGTTTCCCGCAGTTTCTGCAAATCACTCCAGATCGTTTTCCTCGTCATTTCAGAACCTCCATTTTTTCAAAACCTGCATAGGGACGAGTACCTCCCCGTTATCCCTTTTTGACTTTTCTATTGTTATTGACGTCCCGACTTTGACGAATCAGTTCATCGTTGGCGATGTTTGAATTTGATTTGGCCAGGCGGTCGTAAAGAACGACATTGACCGTCGCCGCCAGATTCAGGCACCCGATGGTGGGCACATAGATCACCGAATCGGATTTGTCCAGGAGTTCCTGTTGAATCGTGCCGTCTTCCGGTCCGAAAATATAATAGGCCTTGTCCGGATGCTGGAATTCGGTCAAGGGAACGGCCCCCTCGACCAATTCGACACAGATTATTTTCATATCTGCCGGGACGTCTTCCAGCAGAGAGTCGACGCCGATCAGGGAAACGCTCCGGCTGGCATGCTGGGTGTCCGTATTGTACTGGGCCGCCCGGACATAGCGTTTCCCCGTATAAAAAACGGAGTCGGCTTTAAAACAGCCGGCAGCACGCATCACCGAACCGACGTTTGTCGGACTTTTGGGGTTGATCAAGCCAATGTTGACTACTGATTCTTTCATCTGTTCGTTCCCTTCTCCCGGCCAACTTTTTGCTGTCGAATTATAGCCCAGCACGATCGTGGCAGTCATCCCTTTAATCCCTCCTCTTCAACCGGTCCGGTTGTCTTATCCTGACAACAGCGCGCGACAGGGACCCCCTTCGACCCGAATTCTGGGCAGGCGTCTGTTCCCCGATCCTGATCGCTGGTGAAGGGTTGGGGGAGGAAATTTCAGGGAAAGGAGTCGGTTTCGCCAGACGGGGGAAAATACGGAGGAGGGAGAAAAACAGGCCCCGGACTCCAACCTGCGGGGAGTCCGGGGCCGACAGGGACTTCTGAAGTCGGGCTACTTCCCCAGGACCTTTTTGATCTCGCCGATCTTTTTCTGCACCTTTCCGGCGACCTTTTCACCGACACCCTCAGCTTCCAATTTAGGATTGTCGGTCAATTGTCCGGCGATTTCCTTGACCTTGCCCTTCACCTCGTGAAATTGGCCTTCGACCTGATCCTGCGTACTGTTTTTGGTTTTCATAGAATAACCTCACTGGTTGGGCGATTGGACTGCTCAATGTCAAAATCAACCCTGCACCCGTCGTTCGGGTGCAGGGTTAAATCAATTTCAGAACTTGGTCCCGATCATGGCGGTCGAGACAAATCCGTTCAGCTTGATATGGTCCCCTCCGAAGGAAGGTTCGGCCCAAAGGTATTTCCCTTCAAAACCGACGAAAAAGTCGTTGGACAGATTGATGTTGAATCCGGCACCGGCATGCAATCCATAGGTGATCTCGGTGGAACCGCTGAAGTTATCGGTATTGCCATCCAGCTCCAGATCGGAAATGTAGGCGCCAATGCCGAAGAGTCCGTAGGGCTCGAAGGGGCCGAGGGGGAGAAAGACCTTCCCTGTGGCGACCACCGGGACGACTTTAAGCTTCGCTTCTCCGGGTGCTGCCGCCGGGGAACCCTTGCTCTCAAAGTAACCGGCACCCAATTCCACCGCCAGGACGGGCAAAAAGTAGTGCCCGATAACGACCTCTCCGGCAAACCCGGTTTTGCTGTCCAGGTGGGTCGTTTCGCCGGCGTTGAAGTTATCAAGCTCGTAGGAGTCGCTGGGGGAGTAGACCCCGCCCTTGAGGGCGATATAGCTGTCCGAGTCCAACGCCGCAAAGGCCGTGGCTGAGAGACTGACCAGAGCAAGTGCGATAATCAAGACCAGAAATCTTGTACTTTTCATAAATGACCTCCTGAAAAAAGTGAATTTCTTCTCTGCCCCTTTTTATTCCTCGGTCAATCTTTCAACTTTCGTTGCAAAAATTTCTCGAAAAACAACAAGGGAAGATAGGCAGAATACCTGTCCTCTTAGTAGAGACGGCTGCAATGAGGGTGCCACAGGCATTTTTCCGACTTCCGGAGGAAAAGGCGCTATTTATGGGGGGGATAGGGGGAGGGGCGGGATGCGGGGTGAGAGGAAGCCCGGCAGCGGAATCCGTCATTTTCGACGCTACCGCCATATGTGACGGATTTTATCGAGGACAGGGGAGGAGGGCATTTTTTCAGCGATCAGGCGAGGTCATGCTGACCTCAGCAGGGGAGAGGGACCCCCCTCGCCGCGGCTCGGCCGGCGGGGCCGAAGACCCTCCGATTCATTGCAGCCCCGCCAGAAGATTGTCGGCCAGGTCGTTCATCAGTTGAAAGTAGGACTCCTCGCCGCTCGGCAAGGCGGCGCCGAGAGGGTCGAGAATCCCTGTGCGGGCGCCCGTTCCTTCGATCACCGTCGCCACCAGTCGCGGCTCGAACTGCGGCTCGCTGAAGACGCAGCGGGCGTTGAGCTCCCTTATTTTTTCCCGGATCTCCTCGATCCGCCGGGCGCCCGGCTTGCGATCCACGGAGAGGGTGACGGATCCGACGGCACTGAGCCCGTAGGCGGCTTCGAAATATTGGTAGGCATCGTGAAAGACGATATAGGGGATACTTTTGACCGGAGCCAGGCGGGCTTTCAATTCGGCATGCAGGGTATCGAGACGCGTCTGCAGCCGGGCGGCGTTCTGCTGATACTCTTTTGCGTGAACCGGGTCGATATCCGTCAAGGCAGAGGTGGTTCTGGCGACGATCCGTTTGGCCAGCAGCGGGTCGAGCCAGAGGTGCTGATTGCGTTCCCCATGCAGGTCATGCCCCGGCCCTCCGGCAACTCCGGGACCGTGCTCGTCCTCCGAAGGATGAGTCTCCCAGAACCCCCCTTCCCGCACCGGCAGCATCTCTGCTTTGAGCTCCCGGGACAATTCGAGCAGTCGGGCCTTGCCCGCCAGGGTGGAGAGGGATTTTCCCAGAAAAGTTTCGAGCCCGGGGCCGACCCAGACGACGAGCTGCGCCTCGGAGAGCATCCGCGCCTCCGAGGGGCGCAGGGTATAGCCGTGGGGCGATCCGCCCCCCTGGATCAGCAGTTGCGGCTCCCCGACCCCGGCCATCACCCCGGCGACCAGGGCGTGCAGCGGCTTGAGACTCACCACCACCCTGGGGGCTTCGGCCCAGGCGGAAATTCCGGGAGCGGCCAACAGGAGCAAAAACAAAACGATCAGGGGGGTTTTTTTCATCGCCGGCCTCCGGAAAACGGGGTTGATTGCTCGCGACAAAACGTTATAATATAACATCGCAAAAATCAAGTCGAACTGGAGAGATCATGTCGCCGCTCCCCGCGTCCCCCTTTCACGGCAAGAATCACAATCATCAGAAGTGCATCGCCGAGGCCCTGGCCACGGCCGAGGCCCTCTGCCAGGCGCAGGGGCAGCGCTTTACCGCCATCCGCCGCCGGGTTTTCGAGATCGTCGTGCAGCAGCACAAACCGATCGGCGCCTACGAGGTCCTGGAATCGCTCCAGCAGGAAGGAAGAACCGCGCCGCCGACGGTCTACCGGGCCCTCGATTTTTTACAGCAGATGGGGCTGGTGCACCGCATCGCCTCCCTCAACGCCTACGTCGGCTGCGCCCATCCGGGGCAACCGCACGACGGCCAGTTCCTCATTTGCGAAGGGTGTAAAACCCTGGCCGAACTCCAGGTCGCGGAAATTTCCGGCGCCATCGAACAGGGGGCCCTCGCCTCGGGCTTCAAGCCTCACCGGCACACCGTGGAGATCCTGGGGCTCTGCCCCGGCTGCCGCAACCGGAGCACGCCGTGAGCGCCGGCGAAACGCTGCTCGAACTCAGCGCCGTCGACCTGGTCCTCGGCCGGCGCCACCTGCTGGAGCGGGTCGATCTGCAGGTCCGACGGGCGGAAATCGTTACCCTCATCGGCCCCAACGGCGCCGGCAAGACCACGCTCCTGCGGATCGCCCTGGGGCTGCTGCCGCAGACTTCGGGAAAGGTCTATCGCCAGAGCGGCATCACCGTCGGCTACATGCCGCAGCGCCTGCAGATCGATCCGACCTTCCCCTTGCAGGTCAAACGCTTTTTGGCCATGGCCGGAGGGGAGCCCGAGAGGGCCCGCTCCCTGCTGGAGCAGGTCGGTGCCCCCCATGTCTATGAATCGCCGCTGCAGAATATCTCCGGCGGCGAAATGCAGAGGGTGCTGCTGGCCCGGGCCCTCATCCGCAACCCCGACCTGCTGGTTCTCGATGAACCGGTCCAGGGGGTCGACGTGCGGGGACAGGTGGAGCTGTACCGGCTGATCAGCGCCATCCGGCTCGAACAGGGGTGCGCGGTGCTGATGGTCTCCCACGACCTGCACCTGGTGATGGCGGCCACCGACCGCGTCCTCTGCCTCAATCGCCACATCTGCTGCAGCGGGACCCCCGAAGTCGTCACTCTCGACCCGGCCTACCTGGAGCTCTTCGGCCACCTGGCCGTCTATACCCACGACCCGAGCCACAATCACAGCCAGCACCAGGACAGTTCGGGAGGGGCCGATGTTAAGTGACTTCCTCCTCCGCGCCCTCCTCGGCGGTCTCGGCGTCGCGTTGGTCGCCGGACCCTTCGGCTCCTTCGTCGTCTGGCGGCGCCTCGCCTATTTCGGCGACACCCTGGCCCATTCGGCCCTCCTCGGGGTCGCCCTCGGTTTCCTGCTCCGCATCAATCTCACACTGGGGATTCTGGTCGTCTGCCAGTTGTTGGCGCTCCTCCTCTATTTCGGCCAGCGACAAAAACAGCTGGCCAGCGACACGCTCCTGGGGATCTTCTCCCACGGCGCCCTTTCCCTGGGGCTGGTCACCCTGGCCTTCATGCCGCAGGTCCGGGTCGACCTCTTTTCCTACCTCTTCGGGGACATCCTTTCCATCGGTTCCGCCGACCTGGCCTGGATTTTCGGCGGCGGCGGCCTGGCCCTGGGAGGACTCCTCTGGCTCTGGAAACCGCTCCTGGCGATCACGGTTCATGAGGATCTGGCCCGCGTCGAGGGGGTGGCGGTGGATCGCGTCAACTGGATCTTTCTCGCCCTGATTGCCCTGCTGGTAGCCGTGATGATGAAGGTCGTCGGTCTGCTGCTGGTGACTTCTCTTCTCATCATCCCGGCGGCCACGGCGCGACGCTTTGCCGCGAATCCGGAGCGGATGGCGATTCTCGCCAGCCTGATCGGCTGCCTCGCCGTGATCGGCGGACTTTACGGCTCCTATACCTGGGACACCCCGGCGGGACCGTCCATCGTCGTCGCCGCCTGCCTGGTCTTTCTCCTGAGCTTTCTGATGCCGCAGCGTCCGGCTGCCGGCGCACAGGATGGAGGGGGCAGGCAATGAGGAGGGAGGGGGGCGCAGGATAAAAAAGGGAGGGGCGGGGAAAGCGAAGTGGTGTCCCCGCTTTCCCCGCCCCTCCCTCCCGACGAGCCGCTTTTCGACAAAGACTTGTGCAACCTGCAGGTTTTTTCTATTTCCTGACGATACCGAATTTTCGCATCCGGGCGCGCAGGGTGCTGGCATTGAGGCCCAGGATCAAGGCAGCCCCGTTCTTCCCTTCAATGCGCCACCCGGTTTTCTGCAACACCCTGACAATATGGTCGCGTTCCACCTCGACAAGCCCCTTGACGTCCTGACCCGACCGCCTCCCCTCCAGTCCACCCTCCTCAGTCCTGTCTGTCTGTTCGCCTGCCACCGGGAAGACCTCGAAGCGGTCCAGAACCTGAAGAGAGTTCCCCTGGCTGGTGATGACCGCCCGCTCGATGACACTTTCCAGCTCCCGCACGTTGCCGGGCCAGTGGTATTTCTGAAGGAGAGTCAAGGTGTTGGACGAAACCGTCTCAATTTTTTTGCCGATTTTGGCATTGAATTTGGTCACGAAATGATCGACGAGCAGGGGGATGTCTTCCTTGCGCTGCCGCAGGGGCGGCAGGGTGATGGGGAAGACATTGAGGCGGTAATAGAGGTCTTCCCGGAACTTGCCGTTGCGAATCTCCTCCTTGAGGTTGCGGTTGGTGGCCGCGATGATCCGCACGTCGGTCTTGATGGTGCGGGGGCTCCCCAGCCGCTCGAACTCGCCGTCCTGAATGACGCGGAGGAGCTTGCTTTGCAGCTCCAGCGGCATTTCGCCGATTTCGTCGAGGAAGATGGTGCCGCCGTTGGCCAGCTCGAAGCGGCCGATCTGCCGGGCGTCCGAACCGGTGAACGCCCCCTTTTCGCGGCCGAAGAGTTCGCTCTCCACCAGGGTGGCCGGCAGCGTCGTGCAGTTGACGGTGATGAGCGACCGGTCCTTGCGCGTGCTGCTGCGGTGGATAGCCCGGGCCACCACCCCCTTGCCGGTGCCGGTCTCGCCGAGAAGGAGAACGGTGGCGTTCATGGGGGCGACCTGCTGAACCTGGGAGAATATGATGGAGAGGGCCTGGCTTTGGCCGATGATCTCGCCGAAGTTATACTTCTTGTCAACCTCCTGCCGCAGGTAGATATTTTCCTCCTGGAGGCGGTCCTTCAACAGTTTTATTTCCCCATAGGCCTCCTGGAGGGACATTTCGGCCTTTTTTCGATCCGCAATTTCCTCAGTGAGCTGCTTATTGGCTCGGGTCAGCTCAGCCGTCCGTTCCAGTACGACAGACTCCAATTCTTTATGGGCCTTTTGCAGGTCATTTCCCAGCTGCCTTCGCTCGGTAATATCCTCCATGGCCAGAAGGATAACGTCGGAACCGATATCCCCGCGAAAAATCTGGCGGGCATTGAGCAGAAAGATTCTGTGACCGATATGGGGGAAATCGTGTTCGACTTCATAGTCGTTGATCACGGTATGCCGGGGGAGAATTTCCTCGAACAAAACACGCAACCGGGGATTGTCCCATTGCCGGTTGCCGAGATCGTAGATGAATTTTCCGACCGTTTCCTCCGGTGTCACCTGGAACATCTCGTAAAAACAGTGATTGGCGGTGAGAATCTTCAGCCCGGCTTCGAGCACCACCAACGGCTCGCGCAGGGTTTCGACGATGTTTTCGGCAAATTCCCGGGCCTCCCGATTTGCAAGTTCCAACTGTTTGGCAACCGAAACGTCGAGGATGGAGGAAAGGATCTCCCGGTTCCGATTCTCCCCGGAGGCCACGGCAATGCTCTGAATCCGGGTGTGGATGACGGAGCCGTTGGACCGAGTGAGCTTGACTTCGCACTCCTGCATGCCCTCTTTTTGCAAAACATTTTTGAGGTGCCGGGAAAATACGGTCCTCCCCTCCGCATCAACGATAAATCGACTCATGGGCGCCCTGGCCAACGGACCCCGTTCGATGCCGAGGAGATGGGAGCCGGCCAGATTGACCTCGCGAATCAGCCCGCGCTCATCAAAAGTGAAATAGCCGATGGGGGCAAAATCATAGAGTTCAAGATATTTGTCCCGTGATCGCTCGAGTTCCACCTGGGCGTGGCGGAGTTCATCATTCTGCATTTCCAACTCGACCTGGGTGACCTCGAGTTCATGAACGAGCCTTCGCGCCTCATCCTCGCCGAGGGGGAATTCCACCGAAGAGGTTCTCTCCGCCAATTGTTCTTCGGCAAGAAGGCGCAATTCGTCAACCACCACCGGCAGCACCTTTTTCTTGTCGATTCCCATGATTAACCTTTCTCGGGGGAGCCAGGAGCGATTCCCGGACATCCGTACAAAGCAACCCTTCTTCTTCGCAGACGTGGGCGCCCTGGGCCGGAGGTCTTTACGAAGGGGTTGCGGTTCTCTAATGAATTCATTTGCCGGAAAATAACGGCCTGGTGCATGGCGCGGACCCCTGTCTGAGGGGTGCCTTCCTCTGCAATCCCCCCGATAATAAAACAAGACGCGTTTTGATGCACCGATTTTCATCATTTTTACCCTAAAAATCGTGACCGAAGACAGTGCCGGGGAGCGCCGGAAGGTTAAGCGGCAACATTGTGAACAAGATTAGCAGGTTAGAACCTTTGCCCATTAAAATACTAAAAAAAATCTTCTTCATGATATGATAGACAGCAATAAGTTTTGTTTTCAACAAAATCAATCCTAAACCATGGAATTTCTATGAAAAAAACGTTCCAAATGAGCCACCCCAAGATCAAAACTCCAAGACTTGTTGAAGCCATTAAATTCGAAGCCAAAAAATATATCAAGAGAGAGCGTGGAAAAGCCTTGCCTCCGAACGTAGATTTCTGGGACTTCGACTGCCGTTTTGGTGTGGATGAAGCAAGCAGTGAAGTTATTCATGTGTCGGCCATTAACAAATTCATTTCCGAGGCAGAAGCAAAAGAACTTGAATCCTTTTATCTGGAAATTCTGGCCAAGCCCGGTCACCGGAGCAAAAAACCGAGTGGGGCCAAGCAAATAAACCAGGACAATACCTTCATTCAGAACGAAAAAAATGAATCCGGCCCGGGTGAAGAACAGTAAGTATAGGGTTTAGATGGCCAATCTTGACGCGGATACAATCGTAATCGGCTCGGGCTCAGGCGGATTGACGTCGGCTCTTGCCCTGGCGCGGGCCGGGCAAAAGGTCCTGGTTTTGGAGCAGCACCATGCCCCGGGGGGCTGGTGCCAAAACTTTTCCAGGGGCGGCTTTACCTTCAGTCCCGGCGTGCACTATGTCGGCCGTTTGGGACCGGGAGGCGAAACCAGGGCCATCTATGAAGGTCTCGGCGCGGCCAACGATCTGATCTTTTTTGAGCAGAATCCCCGGCACTACGAGCATTGCCATATTTCCGGGGTGAAATTCGACTACCACGCCGATCTCCCCACCCTGACCGACCGCCTCTTGCAAAGGTTTCCCGCGCAGGGCAAGGGTATCGGCAAGTACATGGAGCTTCTCCGGAACCTCGTGTACGAATTTCCCCTCCTCCTTGAGATCGACAGCATCAAAGATGTCCTTTTGATGCCCTATCGAACCCGGCATATCGGTCGCTACGGACTCTACAGCTTGAAACGGATCCTTGAAGGCCTGATTTCCGACCCCGTGGTTCGCGGAATTCTCTCCGTGCAGTGCGGCGATCAGGGCTTGCCCCCCTCCAGGACGATGATGATGCTGCATGCCGGACTGGCCCGGCATTACGAGCATGGCGGCTACTATCCGCGCGGGGGGGGTGGCGCCATACCCCGGGCCCTGGTCAAGGCCCTCCGCTGCGCCGGCAGCGACATCCTGACGGGGGTCTCTGTAGAAAAAATTCTCACGGAATCAACGGGCGGGGGACGTCGGGCGCTGGGTGTTCGGGTGGCCGACGGCAGGGAACTGCGGGCAAGGCACGTCATCTCCAATGCCGATCCCCACAGGACGTTCCATGGCCTGGTGGGAGTCGAGCACCTGAGCAGAAAACTCAAAAAACGTCTGGACAAAACCCGCTACTCCCTCCCCTCTCTCGTTTTGTTTTTAGCTGTCGACATGGATGTGGCCGCCGCAGGTCTGGACTCCGGAAATATCTGGTATTCCTCGGAACCCGATTTTGACAAAGTCTTCCTGAACGCTCAGGATCCCGGGCTCTACGACAGGGATTCCTTCGAGGCACTCTTCATCTCGGCTCCGACCCTGAAGGATCCGACCAGTTATAACGGCAGAGGGCATACCCTTGAAGTCGTCACCTTCGTCGGCTATGACGCCTTCCGGCAATTTGAAGGGACCGAACCCGGATCCCGACCGAGAGAATACGAAATTCTCAAACAGAAAATAGTCGGGATGTTTTTCAAAACCCTCGAAAAAGTGATCCCGGGCCTTAGCCGGCACGTTGTGTTTTGCGAACTGGGAACGCCCCTTACCCATGCCCACTACACGGCGGCGACAAACGGATGCTCTTACGGGACAGAGAAAAGTTATTCGCAGATTGGCCCCCTGGGCTATCGGGTCGGGACTGAAATAAAAGGTCTGCGACTCGTGGGAGCGAGCACGGTCGCCCATGGAGTGTCCGGGGCGGCCGTCTCCGGATTGCACGGGGCGGCGTCGATTCTGGACTGCAAATGGCCCGAACTCCTTAACCCGCAAGGGCAGGAGTTGCAGACCTATCCGTCCGAGGATCAAAGCACCTGGCCAGACTGGCTCAAGGCAAAAATCCGCCCGTCTGCTTCCCCCCCCGCAAAACCGTAACAGGCTCCCCCAAATTCGGGGAGCCTGTTTTTTTCTTCGACAAAAATCCCGGTCCATCCCCTCCCGCGGCAGGACGTCCCTTCACCCCGCCATCGATTCGAGTGCGTCGAGATCGAGATCCTGGCCTACCACTCCGGCAGCGTCGGCACGACACTGTTTGCAGTGGCGCGCCTGGGAGAGGATCAGCTCGGCCTGGTTGCGCACCATCTCCATCACCGCCTCGGAGGGGCGCTCGACCCCCTTGAAGAGACCGACGGGGATCACCGGCATGATGTTCATCATCGAGGCGCCGAGGTTGCGCACCCTGACCGCCAAGTCGAGGGTCTCGTGGTCGTTGACTCCGGGGATGTAGACGTGGTTGATCTTGACCAGCAACCCGGCTTTGGCGGCCATTTCCAGCCCCTTCAACTGCCGGGAGAGAAGTATGGCCGCCGCATCGATGCCGGTCAGGCGCCGGCCGTCGACCATGATCCACTCGGTGACCCTGGCGCCGGTCTCCGGGGTCAGGGCGTTGATGGTCACGGTCAGGCTGTGCACGTCGTTCTCGAGGATCGTCCCGAGCATCTCCGGCAGGCGCAGTCCGTTGGTCGACAGACAGAGGGTCATCTCGGGAAAGGCCTCGCGCACCAGGGCGAAGGTCTCGAAGGTCCGAGGATTGGCCAGCGGGTCGCCGGGGCCGGCGATCCCCACCACCTTAAGCTGCGCCCCCCCTTGCCGCTCCATGTGCCGTTGGACCAGGCGCACCCGCGCCACCGCCTGTTCGGGGGTCAGCACCCTGCTGGTGACGCCGGGACGGCTCTCGTTTGCGCAGTCGAACTTGCGCTCGCAGAAGCCGCACTTGATGTTGCACCCCGGAGCGACCGGGAGGTGGATCCGTCCCGCCTTGCTGTGGTCTCCGCCGAAACAGGGGTGGTCTGTCTGGGCCTTCATCGTCATCATCGGGCAGCCGCTGGCCATGATCAGTCTCCTTATTTTAAATGGCACAAAAAAAGGGACTCCCGGTTGTCCCGGAAGCGCCCTTGCTGGTGCCGTTAACTGGAGAAGCCCCGGGAATTTTCCTCCCCGGGGCTTCCTTGCCTTAAACGGTCTGCAGTACTACGTTGTACCGCGATAGTTTGTTCATCTTGTCTGCTGTCAAGAAATGCATTCACCATGCCAGAGGAAAATCGGCAAAAAATAGGGCAGGAAGGTTCCCTCACAGCCCTCCCTGCCCATGCCTGAGGCAATTGCAGCTCTGGATCCGACCAATTTTTAATCAGGAGGCGGACAACCCAGCAACTCTTACTTGGAACACTTTTCTTTGCCGCCGCAGTCGCAACCGCAGAGAGTGGCATGGGCGGCGCGAAGGGCCTCTTCGATGGGCCCCTCTGCGGTGACGGCTTCAATCCCCTGCTTGACCAGCTCCTGCCGCGGGTAGTCGCCGATCATGGCGGTGATCACCGCCTTGCAGCCGGCGACGGCCTCGACAATGGCCATGAACTGATTTTTGCGGAACGGATGCCCCTCGTCGAAGGAACAGTATTTTTCGACGGCGACCTCCTCGAGCAATTTCGCCTCCCCTCGGTGAAAATCGTAAATCAGGAAGCGCTCGGCATGGCCGAAGTGCTGATCGACTTCGGTGCCGGATTTGGATGCGACGGCGATGCGCATGATATTCTCCCAGTTGACGACCACAGAGTCACAGAGTTGGTTCAAAAGACCAGGATCGCAGGCCTTTGTTTCAGGCTTGAACAAAAGACCGGGTTAGAGGGTTTCCTCTGTGTCTTTAGTGTCTCTGTGGTGAACAGAGTATTAGACGGCCATCGGCTTGAAGCTGAAACACTTCTTCGGGCAGGCGACGCCGCAGCCGGCGCAGCCGATGCAATTGTCAGTTTTGACGATGGTCATGATCATGCGGGTTGAATCGGTCTCTTCATCGATCAGGTCTTCGGGGCCGAGGACCTGGCGGGAACAGGACTTGTAGCAGCGGCCGCAGCCGATGCACTTGGCCGGGTCGATGGCCTCGGCAAAAGTCGGGGTCCAGTCGGCTCCCCCGCGGGTTTTCCCGGTCAAATATGCCATGGTGATTCTCCTTAAGGATTAATGTGTTGGGGCGTGATTCATCACGCCCATGGCCCAATGAATTGAGCCCCTACGAGACGAAGGCCGGGCGCTCGTTTTTGAGCATCGCCTTGCGCAGCCAGGGAGGAGGGGTGTCGCGCAGCACCTCCTGGAGTTTTTTCACCACCACTGTGATCGGTTCCCGCTCCTTGCTCTTGATGGGGTGGATCTTCTTGGCCACGAGCCGGGCCGCGGCCGGGCCGCCGATCTCGGCGACGTAGACCAGGGCGCAGTCGCTCAGGCCGGCACAGCGGGCCTCGATGCGGTCGGCCTCGTCGTCCCCTTCGGTGCGGACCTGGACCATTCCGGAAAACTCCGCCTCCTCGGGCCCGATCTCCCAGAGGTAGAAGACTTCGGCACGGCCGAAATGTTCGTCGACGTGGATTCTGTCGGTGCTGGCGAATGCGACTTTCATGTACAGACCTCGCTTTCTGTTACCGTCGATGATTTCGAAGCGGCGCGTTCTAACCATCTTAAAACCTTTCACCACAGAGACACTGAGACACAGAGGAAACCCTTTAACCCGGTTTTTTGTTAAAGCCTGAAACAAAGGCCTACGATCCTGGTTTTTTGAACCTCCTCTGTGACTCTGTGCCTCTGTGGTTGGTTGCAAGTTTTAGCGCATCATCTCGAACCACTGGTCTTCGCAGGTCTCGTCCTTGATATCGAGGAACTTGTTGGCGATCATGGTCAGGATGTTGACCGCCCCCTGGTAGCCGACCACCGGATTGCGGTGGAGGTTGACCCGGTCGATGATCGGAAAGCCGATGCGGAAGAGGGGGATCCTGGCATCCCGGGCCGCCCACTTGGCGTGGGTGTCGCCGATGATGCCGTCGACGGGATCGGTGACCAGCAGGCTGCGCATGTGCCAGAGGTCCTTGTTGATGTAGACCTTCCCCTGGGCGCCGAAGGGAGAGGTGGCCAGGAGCGCCTTCATCTCCTTCTCGAACTTCTTGGTCGTGCGCGAGCAGAGGATATGGTAGGGGATCGCCCCCATCTCCAGCAGAAAAGAAACGAGGCCGATGAGGTAATCGGGGTCGCCGGCAAGGGCGAACTTCTTCCCGTGCAGGTACTGGTGAGCATCGGTGAGAGCGTCGACGGCCAGGCCGCGCTCTTCCTTGAGCTTCTCCGGAATCGGCTTGCCGAAGAGCTCGGAGAGCTTCATCAGGAACGCGTCGGTCTTCTTGATCCCGAAGGGCATCGGAATCGTTACCTTTTCGCCGGTATAGGTCTCCTCGATCCACTTCATGGTGGTGGTGGTGGAGTATTTCTGCAGGGCGATGGTCACCTTGCCGTTGACCGACTCGGCAGCATCCTCGAGTTTTGTGCCGCCGGGATAGAGACGGTAGGTGCCGTCGCAGACGGTATCGAAGACTTCGGAGATGTCGGCCATCAGGGTGTAGGGGATGCCGAAGAGCTCGAGAATCCGCTTGTACTCCCGGAGGTTGCCGGTGTTGCCGTCGAAGCCGGGGATGAGGTTGAGCTTGCCGGTGCACTTCCCCTCGATGCTCTTTCCTTCGGTCAACGTTTCGAGGATGCTCTTAAGCATGGAATCGTAACCGTGGATGTGGCTGCCGTTGAA
Organism: Desulfuromonas soudanensis; assembly: GCF_001278055.1. Lineage (NCBI taxonomy): Bacteria > Pseudomonadati > Thermodesulfobacteriota > Desulfuromonadia > Desulfuromonadales > Desulfuromonadaceae > Desulfuromonas > Desulfuromonas soudanensis. The sequence continues at coordinate 2,783,371 of NZ_CP010802.1, forward strand.
GCTCGGGGTGTTGGCGTAGGGGGTCGGCACCTCCTCGGGAAGATGTCCCTGGAGTTTGGCATTCTTGATGAAGGCGGTGAGGTCGTCGCCGATCACCTCGGGCATACAGGTGGTAAAGACCGGGATCATCTTCGGCTTGTAGAGGGCGTAGGCGTTCTCCAGCCCCTCGAAGAGGTTGTTCTGGCCGCCGAAGACGGCGCCGTCCTCGGTCATGGCATCGCAGGTCGCCGCTGCCGGCTCACGGAAGTGACGGGAAAAGGTGCTGCGGAAGTAGGAGGCACACCCCTGGGATCCGTGAATGAAGGGGAGCGCCCCGGCAAAGCCGGTGGCGACCATCTGGGCGCCGAGAGGCTGACAGGCATGGGCCGGGTTGACCACCAGCGCCTCGCGGGCGAAGTTCTTTTCCTTGTATTCTTCGGTATTGATCCATTCCTTGACCCGCGCGATTTCTTCGGGCGAGTGCTCGGTCACTATTTTCACTGCTGCTTCAGCGCTCATGGCTTTAACTCCTTTTTGGTCATTCTCACGCCCGTTCGCGTTGCTCTCTCAAGACGCAAAGTCGCAAAGAGGATCAAGGTCGGGCCTTTAGGTTTATAAAACCACTTCTGGTTTTCTTTGCGTCTTCGCGGCTTTGCCTGAGACGAATTGGATTTAAAAAGGGCTCTTCACCAGTTTCCAGGTCGGTGAGTTGATCGCCATGTCGACGTCGCGAGCGAAGACCTTGAACCCCTCGTAGCCGTGGTAAGGGCCCGAGTAGTCCCAGCTGTGCATCTGGCGGAAGGGGATTCCGGCCTTCTGGAAGACGTACTTCTCCTTGATTCCGGAGCCGACGAGGTCGGGCTTGAGCTCCTCGACGAACTTCTCGAGTTCGAACTCGGAGACGTCGTCGTAGATCAGGGTCCCCCTGGCCATCTCCGGAGCGGTGCGGTCGTAGTCGTCCTGGTGGGCGAACTCGTAACCGGCGCCGGTGATCTGGATGCCGAGGTCCTCGTAGGCGCCGATGGTGTGCCGGGGACGGAGACCGCCGACGAAGAGCATGGCGGTCTTCCCCTCGAGGCGCGGCTTGTATTCGTCGAGGACCGTCTGCATGACCGGCTTGTACTTGGCAATCACCTTCTCGACGTTGGCCTTGATGGTGTCGTCGAAGCGCTCGGCGATGGCGCGCAGGCTCTCCTCGATCTTGGTCGGACCGAAGAAGTTGTACTCGAGCCAGGGGATGTTCCACTTCTCTTCCATGACCTTGCACATGTAGTTCATGGAGCGGTAGCAGTGGATCAGGTTGAGCTTGACCTGATGCGTGGCGCCGATCTTCTCCACCTCGCCGTCGCCGGTCCAGACGCTCTTGACGTTGAGGCCGATCTCTTCGAGGATCGGCTTCGCGGCCCAGACGTCGCCGCCGATGTTGTAGTCGCCGATCAGGGCGACATCGTAGGGGCCGACTGGATCGGGGAAGGCGAACTTGCCGATGATGTGGTCGCGGATCGAGTCGTTGGAGATGTGGTGTCCCAGCGACTGGGAGACGCCGCGGAACCCTTCGCAGTTGCAGGGGACGACGAGCTTGCCGAGTTCGGCCTCCATCTTCTTGGCGACGGCGTTGATGTCGTCGCCGATGAGGCCGACGGGGCACTCGGAGAGAATCGACATCCCCTTGTTGAGGGGGAAGAGCTCGTCGGCCTCCTGCAGCAGTTTCTCGAGCTTCTTGTCGCCGCCGTAGACGATGTCCCGCTCCTGGAAATCGGAGGTGAAGTCCATGGGGAAGGAGGTGACGCCGGGAATCCCCTGCATCAGGTTGCGCCGGGTTCCCCAGCTGTAGACGCCGCAGCCGATGGGGCCGTGGGAGACGTGGACCATGTCGCGGATCGGCCCCCAGACCACCCCCTTGGCGCCGGCGTAGGCGCAGCCGCGCTGGCTCATGACGCCGGGGACGACCTTCTTGTTCGACTTGACGGCGCAGGGAGAGGCGGAAGGCTCATTGGCGCCGAGGTGCGGGGCGCGCTTCTTGGCCGCCTTGGCCGGCATTTCAGCCAGAGTCTCCTTGATGAGCTTCTCGGTTTTTTCTTTGGTCACGCCCGCAATGGGCTTTCTCTCAGACATGGGATACTCCTGAATTGGTCGAGGTTCCGTAATTCCCCGTAGGGGCAAGGCATGCCTTGCCCAGGGCGACGCATGCGTCGCCCCTACGCGTTCTCCGCCACGCCGACGATCGACTCGTCTTCGGCTTCCATGATGCCGAATTCCATCAGCAACTCTTCCAGGTCTTCCATCTCCAGGGGAGTCGGAATGACAAACATGGTGTTCTCGGAGATCTTCCGGGCCAGTTCGCGGTACTCCTGGGCCTGCTTGTGCTCGGGGGAGTACTCGATGACGGTCATGCGGCGCAGCTCGGCGCGCTGCACCTGGTTGTCGCGGGGAACGAAGTGGATCATCTGGGTTCCGAGCTTGGCGGCCAGGGCCTCGATGAGGTCGGCCTCGCGGTCGGTGTTGCGGCTGTTGCAGATCAGGCCGGCCAGGCGCACGCTGCCGCTGGCGGCGTACTTGACGATCCCTTTGCAGATATTGTTGGCGGCGTACATGGCCATCATCTCGCCGGAGACGACGATGTAGATCTCCTGGGCCTTGTTCTCGCGGATCGGCATGGCGAAGCCGCCGCAGACGACGTCTCCGAGGACGTCATAGAAAACGTAGTCGAGGTCGGGGGTGTAGGCGCCTTCTTCCTCGAGAAAGTTGATGGCGGTGATGACGCCGCGGCCGGCGCAGCCGACGCCCGGCTCGGGGCCCCCCGACTCGACGCACATGATTTCGCCGTAACCGCGCTTCATGACATCATCGAGCTCCAGATCCTCGACGGTGCCGAGTTCCCGGACCTTGTCCATGACGGTGGTCTGGGCCTTGGCGTGGAGGATCAGGCGGGTGGAGTCGGCCTTGGGGTCGCAGCCGATGATCAGGATTCTCTTGCCGAGGGAGGCAAGTCCCGCCACGGTATTCTGGGTCGTGGTGGATTTGCCGATGCCGCCTTTGCCGTAGATTGCGATCTGACGCAGTTTTTTCTCAGCCATGGTCTTGTTCCTTTCTCGATAACTGTCGGGTGACGACGATCGCTGACTGTTCCCGAAGCGGCAGCGGCATTGATGTGTCCGAGTCAGCCGGCGTTCGTGTCGATAAAAAAAGCCCCACCCGGACGATCCGGATGAGGCTTCCTTGCCCATTGCGGCTCCGCCGTGGCGCCGCAGTTGAAGATGTTGTCCGAACAAAAAAACCCGCCGGGAAAAGGTTCCCGCGGGCGTCATTGCCGTAAGCTGCCAGGGGTACGCCGTCGTACCCGATGAATCGCCTGACGACTTTCCTTATAGCAGGGGACGTGCCAACTCCCTCGACTCCCCGAAACATGAGTCCGGCCGGGGGGTGTCGCCGGCGTCGGCCACCTTTACCGTCCGCCGGAGAGGGTCAATTGCCCATTAAACAAGCAGACGCTGCCGCCTCCCTGAGCACCCAGGACATCCTGCTGGAAAAAATGGGTGGCGACTGCTATGATTCGAAACCGTGGCGCTCCCTTCCCCCCTTAACCCCGCCGAGGTCTTATGGACACCCTCTCTCCCCGGGAAATCACCGGCATGTTCCTCGCCCTCGGGGTCATGCTCTTTTGCGCCCGCCTCCTCGGCGAAATTTCCCGCCGCGCCGGGCAACCGGCGGTCATCGGTGAGATTCTCGCCGGGATACTCCTCGGCGCCACGGGCCTCGGCACCCTGGCTCCGGACCTCTTCGCCTTCCTCTTTCCGGCCACCGGGGGGGGCGCCTACGTCCTGCAGGGGCTGACCACCCTTTCCATCGCTCTCTTTTTGCTGGTGGCCGGTCTCGAAATCGATCTCTCCACCGTTTGGCGCCAGGGGAAGACCGCCGTCGGCGTCGCGCTTTTCGGCATGGCCCTCCCCTTTGCCCTCGGCTTTTCCGCCGCCTGGTTTCTCCCCGGTTCCTTCGGCTACGAACCGGGGGCCCACCGCCTCGCCTTCGCCCTCTTCCTCGCCACCGCCCTGTCGATCTCGGCCCTGCCGATCATCGCCAAGATCCTCATGGACCTGCGCATCTACCGCAGCGATCTCGGGGTGACGGTGGTCGCGGCGGCAGTCCTCAACGACCTGGCCGGCTGGCTCGTCTTCGCCATGATTCTCGGGCTCCTCGGGACCGGCCACGGCAACGGCCTCTCCCTCGGCGTCACCGTCGGGGCGACCCTGGCCTTTACCGCGGCGATGCTGACGGTGATTCCCTGGCTGATCCACCGCATCCTCCCCTGGATCCAGGCCTACACGAGCTGGCCGGGGGGCGTCCTCGGTTTCGCCCTCTCCCTGGCGCTCTTTTCCGCCGCCTTCACCGAGTGGCTCGGCGTGCACGCCATCTTCGGCGCATTTCTCGCCGGAGTCGCCATCGGCCATTCGTCCCACCTCCGCGAGCGGACCCGGACCACCATCGACCAGTTCATCTCCTTCTTTTTCGCCCCCCTCTTCTTTGCCAGCATCGGGTTGCGCATCGACTTTGCCAGCCACTTCGACCCGCTGCTGACCCTGATGATTTTCTTCATCGCCGTCATCGGCAAGGTCCTCGGTTCCCTCCTCGGCGGCCGGCTCGGCGGCGTCCCCTGGCGGGAGGCCTGGGGAATCGGCTTCGGCATGAGCGCCCAGGGGACGATGGGGATCATCCTCGGCGTCCTCGCCCTGCAGGTCGGCCTCATCAGCCAGCGCCTCTTCGTCTCCCTGGTGGTCATCGCCCTGGCCACCTCCCTCCTCAGCGGACCGATGATGCAGCGCATTCTGCGCCTGAAGAGGCCGCGGCGCTTCATCGACTTTCTCGACTCGGGCCGTTTTATCCGCTCCCTCGCCGCCACCAACCGCACCGCTGCCATCGGCGAGCTGGCCGCCATCGCCGCCGACGGCGCCCGGCTCGACCGCGAAAAAGTCACCGAGGCGGTTCTGGCCCGGGAGCGCATCATGGCCACCGGCCTCGGCAACGGCGTAGCGGCCCCCCATGCCCGCCTCCCCGGTCTCGGCGGCCCGGTGGTCGCCGTCGGCCTCTCTCCGTCCGGGATCGACTTCGACGCCCCGGACGGCAAACCGGCCCACATCCTCTGCCTGATTCTCACCCCCCGCGAAGATGACGGCGCCCAGCTCGAGATCCTCTCCGACCTGGCGAGCACCTTTTACAAGGGGACGATGGTGGAACAGGCCCTGGCCGTCGAAGGGATGACCGGTTTTCTCGCCCTGGTTCGCAGCGGCAGGGATTAGAAGGTCGCGCCCTCAAAGGAAAGCCCCCTACCCCGGCGACAAGAAGTTTTCGAAGAGATTGAACTTTTTCCAACACCCAGTATGCTTCCTACAATTTCAGGAAGATCCAAAAACTGCTCACAGGGGAGGCGATCATGGGGATGATGAAGGAATTCAAGGAATTTGCCGTCAAGGGGAATGCCATCGACATGGCCGTCGGCATCATCGTCGGCGCCGCCTTCGGCAAGATCGTCTCTTCTCTGGTCAGCGATGTCGTCATGCCGCCGATCGGCCGCCTCCTCGGCGGCGTCAACTTCGGCGGACTCTTCATCAATCTCGGGGACAGGACCTTCGCCACCCTCGCCGAAGCCAAGGAAGCCGGCGCCCCCACCCTCAACTACGGCTCCTTCCTCCAGACGCTCATCGATTTTGCCATCATCGCCTTCGCCGTCTTTTTGCTGGTCAAGGGGATCAACAGACTGAAACGAAAAGAAGAGGCCAAACCGCCGGAACCGGCAAAACCGAGCGAAGAGATCCTGCTCCTGCGGGAGATCCGCGATGCCCTGAAGAGCGATCAGGGCTAGTTCGGACTCCTTGCAATCCCCTTGCTCTTCGGGGCGGCAAAGGGTATTCTCGGCGCCATGAAAACACTGACTGTTGAACCGACCGAATCCGGCCTGACCGCCCTCGATTTTCTGCAGCGGCGGATCCCCGCTGCCCCTTCCGCCTACCTGCGCCAGCTCCTGAAAAAGGGGAAGGTCCTCGGTGCCGCCGGGCCCCTCGCCGCCGGCGATCACCTCGCCGCCGGGGCCCTGGTGAATCTCCCGGCCAGCGGGCGTCTGCAGGAGCTTCTCGACGCCCCGGAGGCCATCGCCGACACCGGAATTCAGATTCTCTTCGAAAGCCGCGAGATCCTCATCGTCGACAAGCCCGCCGGGCTGGCGATCCACTCCGGCGTCGGCCATGAAGGGGACAACCTCACCGCCCGGGTCGCCGAACTCCTGGCCCGGCGGGGAGACAAATTCAGGGTGGCGCCGATCCACCGCCTCGACCTCGAAACCTCGGGGCCGGTCCTCTTCGGCAAGGGGAAGCTCTCCTGCGGCGAACTCGGCCAACTCTTCATCCGCCAGGAGGTCGACAAATACTACCTGGCCCTGGCCAGCGGCAAGACGGCCGGCAGCGGCGAACTGGCGTCGATGATTCCGGCCAAGGGGACGCACAAGGAAGCCTTGACGACCTTTATCGCCCTGGCACGCAGCGAATCGGCCTCGCTCCTCGAACTCTGCCTGCACACCGGGCGCCAGCACCAGATCCGCCGCCAGCTCGCCGACATCGGTCACCCGATCTTCGGCGACCGCCGCTACGGCGGTCCCTGCCCCCCGGGACTGCCGCGCATTTTTCTCCACTGCCGGCGTCTGGCCTTTACCGACCCCTTCACCGGCTCCCGCCTCGCCGTTGACGCCCCCCTCCCCGCCGATCTCGCCTCCTTCCTCCCCGAAGGCGGCCTGAAGCTTCCCAAATCTCTCTGAGCAGGACGTGCTGCCGGACACCCGTTCACCCAAGCAGAGGCCATGGACAGACTGATTGTTCCCCAGGGGACCTTCCCGCTGCGACGCTACCCCCGCCAGACCCGGGACCCCCTGCGGGCCTGGGACGCCGCCGACGAGTATCTGCTGCAGCACCTTTTTGAAGAAGGCCTCCCCGGCTCCGGTCCTCTCCTGATCGCAAACGATGCCTTCGGCGCCCTCACGGTCCCCCTTGCGCGCCATCGCCCCTGGATGCTCTCCGACTCCTTCCTCGCCCACCGCGGGACGGAGGCCAACCTCGCCGACTGCGCCCTCCCCCCGGAGAGCGTCCGCCTCCTGACATCCTTGGAGGCGCCGGAGGGGCTCTGCGACCTGGTGCTGATCAAGATCCCCAAGTCCCTCGCCCTCCTCGAGGATCAGCTCTTTCGCCTCCGCCCCCATCTTCACCCCGGCACCCGGATCATCGGCGCCGGGATGGCCAAGGCGATCCACACCTCCACCCTCGCCCTCTTCGAGCGCATCCTCGGCCCGACGACGACCTCCCTGGCCCGCAAGAAGGCGCGCCTGATCTTCTCCTCCCCCGATCCCGCCCTCGACCCGGGAACCTCCCCCTTCCCTCTCCGTTTCCGGCTCGAGGAGACCGGTGACCTCATCGTCAGCCACGCCGGAGTCTTCTCCCGGGAGCGCCTCGACATCGGCACCCGCTTTTTCCTCGACCACCTCCCGGCCTCCAGCGAGGAGCAGACGATTGTCGACCTCGGCTGCGGCAACGGCGTCCTCGGGGTGACGGCGGCCCGGCGCAATCCCCGGGCGCACCTGGTCTTCACCGACGAATCGTTCATGGCGGTGGCCTCGGCCGAGGAGAACTTTCGCGCCGCCTTCGGGGAGCGCCAGGCGCAGTTCCGCGTCACCGACGCCCTGGCGGGAATTCCCCGCGGCAGTGCCGATCTGATCCTCAACAATCCCCCCTTCCACCAGGAGAACGTCGTCGGCGACCAGATCGCCTGGCGGATGTTCCGGGAGGCGAAGGAGGTTTTGCGGGAAGGGGGGGAGCTGCGGGTGGTCGGCAACCGCCACCTCGGCTATCACGTGAAGCTCAAGCGGCTCTTCGGCAACTGCACGGTGGTCGCCGGCAATGCAAAATTCGTGGTGCTGAAAACACGTCGTTAGGATTGGGAACGGGGAAGGATTAATATGAGGAGGAATGGACGGCCCTGAAAAATATTATTTATTCCGGTCGGCATCGAGTCCGAGTCCGCAGTGGCGGCAAGAGCGAAAAAACATCGGCAGCACGCCGCTGAGGTGAAAGGGGTTGCCGCAGCGCGGGCAGCGGACCACGGCGGCGGCAAGAATGGCGGCGAAGACGAGAACGAACCAGACGGCAAAGACGTAGGCCGTCTTGCGATCGGAGCCGGTCACCTCCAGGGAGACCCAAATCGCCGGGATATAGACCAGCAGCAGCCCCCAGAGATACCGGCGACGGCGGCGGATGATCCACAGACCTTCTGCCAGCTCCTTCCCCTCACCTTTTCCGTCCTCAGCCATTTTCCCCTCCCGATACCCTGTCGTCGAAACGTCCAACCATAGTACCTCGACTAATTCATCTCACAAAATCCTGAATCCGTGAGATTATAGTCATAAATTAGCCATCCAATGCATTCAAGTCATTGAATTTGTTGTCAATTATTGCTAGCATGCAACCCGTCAACATCTCACTTGGCGGGTGAATTCCATGAAGCGTTTCATCATCGAGAAATCCGAGGACGAGTTCTACACCTCCCACTCTGGCGCCGCTCTGATCGGGCTGTGTCTGAACCGCTACACCCCTTTGACCAAGCTATTATACGGGGTGTCCAAACTGAAAAAGGGAGCCATCGCCCACGCCGATGTGGTGCGCGGCTACATCGGGCTGCTCTGTCTCGGCAAGAGCGACTTCGCGGCCATCGAAGGCTTCCGCCAGGATCGTTTCTTCCGCGACGCTCTGGGCCTTGCGGAGGTCCCTTCCGAACCGACCCTGCGCCAGCGCATGAAGGAGCACGCCCAGGCGTTTCGGACCATCGTCAACTACAGCGTCACCGAGTTTCTGCAGAACTCCGGAGCGCTGTTCTCGGCCCTGGCTACCGGTCACGTGCCGCTGGACATCGACGTGTTCACGATGGACAACTCCGGGACCAAGAAGCAGGGCGTCTCGCGCACCTACATGGGCTTCGACGGCTTTGCCCCGATCGCCGCCTATCTGGCCCTGGAGGGGTGGCTGCTGGAGATCGAGCACCGCGAGGGCTCCCAGCACAGCCAGAAGAACTTTATCCCCTTTCTCGCCCGGGTGCTGCACAAGGCCCTGAAGCTGACGGCCGAACCACTTCTGGTGCGGATCGACTCGGCCCACGATGCCTGGGAGACCCGAATCGAACTGGCCGGCCACGAGCGGGTCGACTACATCCTCAAATGGAATCCCCGGGGGCAAGGCAAGACGCTCTGGCATCGGCGGGCCTTTGCCGAAGGCCGCATCAGCGAGCCGCGCCCGGGTAAACGGGTGGCGCTGCTGAGCGTCCGGGACACCCATCAGTGGACCGACGAGGTCGGCACGAAACGGGAGCTCACCTGCCGCCGGGTCGTGCGCGTCATCGAGCGCACTATCGACAAGAAGGGGCAGCTGCTGCTGGAGCCCGACATCGAGATGGAAGGCTGGTGGACCTCCCTGAAGCTGCCGGCCGAGAAGATCATCACCCTCTACGAGGATCACGGCACCAGCGAACAGTTTCACAGCGAACTCAAGACCGACATGGATTTGGAGCGGCTCCCCGCAGAAAATTTCGAGGTGAACAGCTTGGTCATGGCCTGCGCCGCGCTCGCCTACAACATCCTGCGCTTCATCGGCCAGCTCGGCCTGCTGGGCGACAAAACCCCGGTGCGACACAGCGCCAAACGACGGCGACTCAAGACCGTCATCCAGGAGCTGATGTACCTGGCTGCGCGCCTGATCGCCACGGGTCACCGGCTGTACCTGCGCTTCAGCCGCCACAGCGGGCTCTCTTTCGCGGCGTTCGACCGGGTCTATCGGCGCCTGGCCTACGGTTAGGCCACTCTCTCGGCCAACAGACCTGGCAAAAACCCGGGCACCGCAGTGTTCACAGCCGAACTCGTCCTGAAATCGGCACAAACCGGTGCGTAGCGGACAAACTGCCAAAGAGCGGAGGTTACAGAGGCTCTCAGAGAGCCGGTTTTTCAAAATTTGTACAGCCCCAGCCTCCCGAACTCACTTTTCTGGAGGAAAATCACGATGCGAGATTATTGCTCACGGATTCAGGAAAATTAATTCCGGCCCTTTTGACCATCATCTCAATGAACTAACCAACCAGAACATCTATTGCTCCGGCGGTTAAACATGCAAAGGGCGCCGACCCTGTAGGAGCGGCCTCAGCCGCGATCAATCGCGCCTAAGGGCGCTCCTACATTTAAAAAGAACCTGCCAAACTCATTACCCATGCCGGAGGAAAGGAATCCGGTCGTCTCGAACAGCAAAAAACACCATCGATCATCCAATCTACGCAGTCGAACCGCACTGCCTACCTGAAAAAGCGAGAGGAGGCACTTCTGCGTTGTCAAAGATGATCAAAACGAATAGGATCTTTAGCGGCCGCTCACAAAAATATCTTTAAAAATTCCATAGAGCTGCTCCGCGTCGCAAAAACTCTTAATCTGATATACGCTAAAAATGGAGCCGAATATGAAAATTTTCGTCTTTCTAACAATTCTTCTACTTGTGCCTCTTTGCTGTTCTGCAAATGAAAATGAGTGCCCGGCCAAAGGGGACGTTCTTCATTGGGTTGCGGATTACTGCATGTACCTTGCTGAAACAGATGATTTCGGAAATGAAAACGTCCAATCGTGTTTCGAAAAAGAGCAGGCCTTTAAAATTGATAATACGTGTGAGAACAGAATGAAATATAAAAAGAAGCTTTGCAACTTATCATTGGTTCGAGATTCTTATACTTCTGTCGAGGAATGTTACGAGGATAAAAGTTTTTCTGGGCCAACAGTTAGAAATGGTGGCGTATAACCCAAGGGTGAACACGGACGAATAAACATGGATGCTTCCCGAATAGAAAACACCATCTCGAGAATCCAACCGACACCACGGACTTTTTTAGAGATAGCCGGGTTGCCGAAGATAGCGTTGCCCCCTTCCATCGTAGTCTGCTTAGTGGAGAACGCTGACACCTGTCTTCGCTTTTGACAATGGGTGTATTTATCCGAATAACAATTTAATCAAAGGAGGAGGAGAGGATGCGTTGTTTAGCTGTTTTAATAATTTTTTTATTTATTTTGTCAGGTTGTGGCGGAGGAGACAACACCGAGCCGACAGCCAGCGATGAAGCATTTGCGGCAGCGGTCACCTACGCCGCAGGAAGTAGACCTTTGTCCCTTGCCATTGGCGACCTTAATGGCGACGGAGACCTCGACCTGGCTGTAGCAAATAATGGTTCTGATAATGTCTCCGTGCTTCTTGGCAACGGCGACGGAAGTTTTGCGGCGACGGTTGATTATGGCGCGGGGGAGGGTCCTTTTTCCTTGGCCATGGGCGACCTTAATGGCGACGGAGACCTTGACCTGGTAGTAGCGAACGGTCTTTCCAATAAAGTCTCGGTACTTCTGGGTAACGGCGACGGGAGTTTTGCAGCGGCGGTCGTTTATGACGCAGGATTAGGACCTTATTGCGTGGCCATGGGCGACCTTGATGGGGATGGAGACCTTGACTTGGTTGTAGCGAACAGTCTTTCCGATAAAGTCTCGGTGCTTCTGGGCAACGGCGACGGAAGTTTTGCGGCGGCGGTCGATTTCGTGGCAGGAAGTGGATCATGTTTCGTGGCTCTGGGCGACCTGGACGGCGACGGCATCCTCGACCTGGCGGTAGCGAACCGTATTTCAGATAATATCTCTGTACTTCTGGGCAACGGCGACGGGAGCTTTGCGGCGAAGGTCGATTACGGCTACGGCATTGGAAGTAGACCTTTTTCCGTGGTCATGGGCGACCTGGACGGTGACGGAGACCTCGACCTAGCCGGAACGAACGAGTATTCAGAGAATATCTCTGTGAGTTTGGGCAACGGCGACGGCACCTTTGCGGCGGTAGTCGATTATAGTGTTGAACGTGCTCCTTCCGTGGCCATGGGCGATTTGAATGGCGACGGTATCATCGATCTAGCCACAGCGAATATATATGCTGGTAGTGTCTCTGTGCTTCTGGGCAACGGCCAAGGGAGCTTTACGGCCGCAGTCGATTACGGTACAGGAATTGGATCTTATTCCGTGGCCATGGGCGACCTGAATGGCGACGGAACCCTCGATTTAGTCGTGGCGAATAATGGTTCCGATAATGTCTCGGTGCTTTTGGGCAATATTGTTTTTTGAGATTGGTGACAGGGTTCCCTGTAGGAGCGGCTTCAGCCGCGATCTATCGCGCCTAAAGGCGCTCCTACAATTAAAAATTAAGCCAGACCCTGCGGTCAGTAATAGTCCTGCAACCCCTCGGGGGTCCGTTCGTACCCGGCAAGTTCCGAGAGTGTCCCCTCGAATACCCCACCCTGGCCCCTGCCCTCACCGAGAAACGCCCCGGCGAAGGCGGCGATTTCGCCGTCGGAAAGTTCGAACTCTCGTCCGATCCGGGACCGTTCGATGACGACCTGTTTGCTTTCGCCGACTCTGACGGAGACGTAAGGATTGCGATAGGTCATGGCCGAAAGCTGCCGGGCCGCCGCGTAACCGATCAGGAGGCGGCAGTCGCCGAACTCCACCAGGGGCCAGAGGAGCGGGCTGAAGAGGAGCCGCTCCTTGGTGGTCCCGGAATTCCAGAGGGCGGAATCTCCCCCCATCTCGCGGAAGATCTCCCCCTGCCGTGCGACGGCTTCGGGAGCGCCGAGAAGGGTCAGGGTGCGGATGTAGCCGTTGCCGGTGAGGACTTCATGCCCCTTGAGGAGGAAGGGGGCGTTGCGCAGGCGCCCGGCGCGACCCTGGTAGCGGTTCTTGTAGACGAAGGAGCAGTAGTTGACCGGCAGGCCGAGTTTTCGATCGATGGAGAAGTTCAGGAGCTCGAGGGCGGCAAGCTCGGAGTCGAGGACGGTGACCTTCTCGCCGTGAAGGAAGGTGTAATCGCGCGCAGCGAGGTGGGGGTAGTTGTGGGAGGTCAGCCGAAGCTGATGGAGGTTGAGGTAATCGACGCCGGCTTCTCTCATCTCGATCATCCGTTCTTTGAGGAGCGGGAGATCTTCGGGGACGGCGGGAATCTCGACGGTGACGGTGGGGATGACGCCGACGGCCAGACGCAGCTTGTGCAGATGGTAGTCGGTGGCGCCGATGTCGAAGCGAATCTCGTCGAGGCCGGCATCGCGGAGCCGGGCGAGGATCTCGCCGTCGACCAGGGTGCCGTTGGTGTAGAGCCAGAGGTGGAGTCCGTCGCCGAAGCGTTTCTTGATCGCCGTGACGAAGGCGAGGGTGCGCGCCGGGGTGAGGAGGGGTTCGCCGCCGCTGATGCTGGCGCCGGCGAAGGCGAAACGCTCCAGATAGCCGACATAGTCGGCGGGCGTGCGGAATTCCACGGCGTTGGTGGTCGGCACTCCCGTGACATCCTGGGAGGTGGGGCAGTAGAAACAGCTGCAATTGCAGCGGCCGCTGATGAAGAGGCAGGACCAGCCCCCCTCGGTGCAGATCCGGCAGCCGGGAGAGAGGTCGGCGCAGTCGAGCTTGGTGCCGCCGAAGCCGCTCTCCACGCGCCCCTTTAGACCGGAGAGCACTCCTTCACGGCGCTCGGTTGCCCGCTGCGCCTCGTCGGGAGAAGGAAATCTCAGGGCCTCGTACCCCTCGCCGTATTCCTGCCGGTTCCCGGCGATCAGCCGGGCGCGCACATCCGCCGTCGTTTCAATCCCCATCCGACCTCCCTGCAACGAAAAGCACCCCCTTGCGGCAAAGCCGAAAAAGGGGGCGCAGACGGCAAACTATAGTCGAGTTCGACGCCGGGCGATAGGGATATTTTCGAGAGCTCGGAATCGGATTTTCCGCTCAACGATTACAGCAGCATGGAGAATCGGAGGGGCCGGGGCGGCGCGGGGTTTCGACCCCTCGGCGTCGAAATCTGCAAAGTCTACTCGATCTTCTCGACCTGCAGGGCGAAGGTCAGGTCGAGCCCGGCCAGGGCGTGGTTGCCGTCGAGAGTCACCTCTTTTTCGTCGACCAAAACCACCCGCATCACCAACTCCTCGCCGCTGCCGAGGCGGATCTGCATCGTTTGGCCGACCTTCGGTTCGAAACCGGCGGGGAGGCGCTCTCGTCGGAAGACTTTCATGTTTTCCTTTCGCCGCGGACCGTAGGCTTCTGAGGCCGGAATCAGCACGTTCTTCGCCTCGCCGACGGCCAGACCGCAAACCGCCGCCTCGAGGGCGGGAAAGACCTCGCCGGCGCCGAGAGTGAAGCGGAGCGCCCCCGCATCCTCGGTGCTGTCGAAGATCCGTCCGTTGTCGAGGGTGCCGATGTAGCGGATGCTCACCGTATCGCCGTTTTTGACCCGTCTCACAATGTCACTCCTTTTCGCTGATGATCAAAAAGCGCCCGTCGAAATGGCGCGCCAGAATCGGCTGCACCTCCGGCCACTGCAGCCCGCCGCCGCCGCACCCCGGCCGGGGGACGACCACGGTCGGCCACGAACGGGCGTCGGCGAGCGTCACAAGCTCGGCGCAGGAGCGCTCGATCATCCCCAACCCCGGCATCTCGTAGGGGGAGTTCTCCACGGGAAAGCTCACCAGGCCGTAACCGAGAGCGTGGACATGATTCCCCTCCTGCAGAATCAGCGCCCCGAGGACGGCCGGCAGCTCGGGGAAGCGCTCTTTGGCCTGGCGGGCGCAGCCGCGGGGCATGGCGCACTCCCCCCGCCGACTGACGGCGCCGCCGGTGGTGATGACCACCACGGCGAGGCCGAGATAATCCCAGAGATCCCCCCGGATCTCCCTCACCCCGTCTCCTCCGGACCGAGCAGGTCGCGCATCGTCCAGAAGAGGCAGTCGTAGACATCTTCGCGACTCTCGACGAAGCGCGGCACGCCGGCATTGAGAATTTCTTCGAGACGGTGCAATACCTGTCCGTCGGCGGTGCCGAGATCATTCATGACCGCCTCGAACATGGGGATGACCTCGTAAAGATCGTCCCGGTCGAAGGGGCGGGGATCGGGCTTGCCGCTGAACTTGGGGGACTCCCGCTGCGCCTTGTTCTTCGGATAGCGGTACTGCAGATCGGAGGGCTTGATTTGGACACCCATGGGCGACTCCTTGTGGATTTTGCTGCCGGATTTCCTCTTCAGGAACAGGAGGCGCAGCCCCCTGTTTTGGAGCAGCCGCTGCGGCAGAGGGTCTTGTCGGCCCCTTCCCGGACGGCGCGAAAGGCGTCCAGGCTCCGGGCGTCGACCGACCAGGTCCCCTCCTCCTCGGATCCGACGAGCATCCCCCGCTTGATATGCATCAGCACGTTCAGGGGGGTGGTCTGCAACAGCTCGGCGACCTCATTGATGGGGATCAGGAGCCCATCCTTTTTTTGTCCGGACATCGTTCGTCCCTCCTTTGGGGGTGATTTGGGTTGAAAAAGCCCGCAGGGGATCTCCCTGCGGGCTTCGTTGCCTGCCTTGCCGGACACCTCCTTGTGTCCGGTTTTTCAAATATTGCCTGGAGTAGGACTCAGGGGCGGCATAGGCCCCAGGGGGAAAGGCGCAGCAGCTCCTCGGCCTGGGCCGTCGCCTCGTCGCGCACCGCGCCATCGAGCTTTTTGAGCCAACGCGGCGGAATCGCGTCAAGGCCGTAGAAGGCGCCGGCGATCATCCCGGCGATGGCTCCGGTGGTGTCGGCGTCCCCCCCCTGATTCACCACGCCGACCAGGCATTCCTCGAAATCGGCGGTGGTGAAGAGATGGTGAAAGACGGTCTGCAAGGTATCGACCACGTAGGAGCCGGAGAGCCCCTTGTAATTATTGAAGCGAAAAGTGGAAAAACGCGCCACCAGGTCGCGGGTGACGGCATGAAGCTCGAAGCGGTCGCAGCCGAGCAGCGCCCGGTGCACCAGGGTGCCGATGGCGATGCAGGCGGCGTCGGAGAGGGGGTGGTTGTGGGTCAGACGGGCCTGCTCCAGGGCGCAGCGCTGCAGCAGGGCCTCGTCGCCGAGGGTGAAGAGGGCGACCGGCGCCATCCGCATCGCTGCGCCGTTGCCGGCGTCCCATTCGTTGGGCGGGGTCTGCAGCTGCCCCCGGGTCATGTAGTCGCGAATGCCGCGGCGGCAGGTCGAACCGATGTCCACCGGCTTGTTACGCATCCAGGCGACGAAGTTGTCGGCAATCCCCGTCAGATCCCACCCCTGCGCCGCAATCAGGGCCCGGCCGAGGGCCAGGGACATCTCGGTGTCGTCGGTCACCTGCCCCGCCTTGAGATAGAGCCAGCCGCCGCCGACGATCTTTTTATGGACCGTAAAGACGGCGCGGATCTCCGAAGGCGTCATGAACTCGGTGGTCGCCCCGAGGGCGTCGCCGACGGCCAGTCCGAGAAAAGCGGCGCGGGCACGAGAGTAGATTTCATCAGTACTGGTCATAGTATCCCATTACCACAGAGCCACAGAGACACAGAGGAACGCCAAAAAAACGGGTCAGATGAAGCAACGGCCCTCTGGACCTTATTCGATCCTCCCTTTTCAGGATATTTTCCAGATTGGCACATTTACCTCGAAGACTCGGTTTTTCATTGCTCTGTGTCTCCGTGCCTCTGTGGTTGAAGCATGCATCCTCATCCCCCCGTGAGCACCTTCACCTCGTACTCCCCGCCGATGACCAGCACCTCCCCTTCCCCCTTGAGGAGAGAGCGGGGCAGAAGATCGCCGCGAAAGAAGATCTTCACCAGCGGCACCTCGGCCGCGAGAACCCGGGTGCCGAACTCCCAGGCCCGCTCGAAATCGGTGGTGAAGGAGTTGAGGTTGTTGAGGCGCACCAGACAGCGGTTTTTCCCCAGTTCCTCGATGATGCGGTGCTCGGAGAAGTCGTTGATCCCCCGGTAGAGCCGCAGGTGAGTCTCCTGCGGCAGGAGCCGGCGCAGCTCCTCCTGGACGTATTCGTAGAGGACGTCGAACTGGGCGAGGATGGCGCTGGTGCGCGCCGATCCCTTCATCCGGCCGACGGTGTAGCGGTAATAAGCCTCCGAGTGGACCGTGTCGATCGCCTCGCCGTGAAAGGTGGGGGGGAGGCCGAGGCGGCTTTCGACCCACCCCTTGAGGACGGCGCCTTCGAGGGAGTTGGAGTCGAACATCCACCCCCGCAAAAAACGCAGATAGCTGTTTTTGAGGCTCTTGCGCCCCATGACCGAAGCCTCCCTCTCCCACTGGTGGAGCTGGAAGGTGACATCCATGTAATCGTGAAAGAGGGCGCCCCGCTCCTCCGGGGCATCGAGGGAAGCCAGGCGCTCGAAGAGGAGGCGGTTGGCGCGGCGCACCCCCTGGATCTCGAGGGTCTGGGGATTGCCGTTAAAGTGCCGGGAAGCGATGGCCCAGGGGGGGAGGTTGCAGAGGTTCATCGGGGTCGCTTCCATCGCCGTTATCCCTCCATGAGGAGAATGGCCTCGGCCACTTCCTTGAGGCTCTTGCGCTTGTCCATGGCGATCTTCTGCATGCGCCGGTAGGCCTCCGGCTCGCTGAGACCCTGTTTGATCAGGAGGAGCTTGGCCTTGTCGACGAGCTTGCGGGTCTCCTGGGCCTCCTTGAGTTTGGCGACCTCGTCGCGGAGACTCGAGACCTCGACGTACTGGTGAATCGCCAGGTCGACGGCGGCGTAGACCTGCTCGGCCCGGAACGGTTTCATCACGTAGTTCATCACTCCCGCCAGCCGCGCCCGCTCGATGGTCGCCGCATCCCCCGTCCCGGTGAGCATGACAATGGGAGAGGAGAGGGTTTTGCCTATTTTATCGGCAGCGGTGATGCCGTCGAGACCGGGCATCGACACATCCATGATGATCAACAACGGCTTTTTTGCCTCGGCCAGGGCAATGGCCTCGGCGCCGTTTCCCCCCTCGACGATCTCGTCGAAGCCGTAATCTACTAGGATCTCGGCAACCTGCCGCCGAATCAACGGTTCGTCATCCACAACCAGAGCAATTTTTTTCACAGGTGCACCTCCATTGAAGTTGTTCGATGAAATTGCATATAGGGTGCCGACTTATTCGGGCGCATAAAAAAGTGGAGGGACAAAACGGATGGGGGAGGATTTTGCCGGGGGGAGGGAAGGGAAAAATTGGGTGCGACAGATCCGCAAATTGGACCGGACGAGGACGGGCGGCGGGCGCCCTTCAGATTTGCGTGTCGCCGATATCCATCGCCAGCCGGTCGACGACCTCATTGAACTGGGAGGGGACCAGGCCGTAGCGCGGATCGGTTCTCACCAGATGCCGGTAGCAGGTTTCCATGTCGTTTCGATCGTCGAGGATCACAAAACCCATCACCGGCTCGGAGGTCTGCTTCAGCCACTCCCTGATTTCCGCCCCCCGCTGGCAATTCTCCAGACAGGGCGTCGCGCCGACGACCCGGTTGGTGGCGTGGACTCCCGCTTCGACGAGCAGGGTTTCCAACTCCTGGCACGTCGCCGCGATCCGCCACATGGACGTGACGACGATACTGACATCGGTGCTGTCGAGGATGGCGTTGAGGGCCTCGACGTTGGTGCGTTCAAAGAGTTCCCCCCTCTCCAGTGTCGCGGCAGTGTTGAGAACGGCGTCGAAATCCAGGAAGAGAACCTTTATTTCCCTCATTTTTCAGCCCTCCTTTCAGGAATATTTCCGGCGGCCCATCTTCCTGCCGGCCAGGCGTCAAACCCTGCAAAGCGTCCAGCAATATTTTACTGGGCCTCCAGGGCCGTTGAATCCTATCCTGAATTTTTCGATTTCATTTCCGCATCGATGCCTCCCCCGGAGGGTCCGTCTTTTTAGACGAACCTCCATGAGGATGTTTTCAGAATACACCATGCCGCACCCTTTTCAACCCCGCAATTCATCTCCTTTTTCCCTCTTATTTCCCTCCTCTTCCTGCAGATTGCGGCGGTCTCGCTTTGCCCTTTCTGTTGTCCGATCAAAAAATAAGCAGGTGAAGAATGCCGCGGATCAGCACCCCGACCGTCGCGCCGGCGACCGCCGGGCGGACCACCGAGGCGCAGCGGCTGCCGGCCGAGATCAGCACCGCCACTCCGACGATATCGAAGGGATTGATGATGAAACCGGCGAGGCGGTTGAATTCGGTCACGGTCATCGCCCCCTCCTTTAGGAGATCGAGGGTGACGCCCATCATCGCCGTCCCCCCGGCGAGAAATTTGGTGGCGATCGGCAGCACCGCCACCGCCGGGAGGCCGATGGCTCCCAGGGCCGGCGAGAGGAATTCTTCGAGGAGGGCGAGGGCGCCGATCCCCTTGAGGCCGTTGACCAGGCAGATGGCCAGGACCAGGATCGGAATGGCGCCGAGAACGATCTGCACCCCCTCCTGCCCCCCCTGAATCATCAGCGTCAGTGGCGACGAGGCCCACTTCGGTTTCTCGGGAGGGAGAATCCCGACCACCGAAGGATCGTGGTCGCGGGCCGAGCGGGCGAAGAGATAATAGGTGAGGGCCGCGGCGCAGAGCCCTCCGGCCAGGGACGTGAGGACGATGATGCTCAGGTCGAGCCCCACCGCCACCATGGGGAAGACGACGTTGGCCTGGCTCATGGTAAAGATCATCGCCAGGGTGGCGGCGATGGAGCGCCGGGCCGTGCCGTCCCTCTCCATGATCGACAGGGTGGCCAGCGGAGCGGCGAAACTGACAAGCAAGAGCTGGAGAATGGCGAAGGCCCCGGCGCCGGGGATGCCGAAAACCCTGAGGATCGGGGTGAGGAGGCGGGCGACCAGGGCGAGCCCCCCCTTGGCCTCCACCACCTTCATCAGCGCCATCATCACCACCATCACCGGCAGGAGGACGTAGAGCCCCAGTTCCACCGCCGACTTCCCCGAAACCAGAATGATCCTGACGACTTCTTCCAAAAGACCCTCCTCCAGGTGCTGCAGCGGATGAAGACAGGCGGCCAGATTACCACAGGGGAAGGGCGCTGCAAACCGCAGAAAAGGGGCGGGCTGCATCCCCTGCCCTGCATTCAGGCCATTCCGGCTTCCTGCTGAATCGATGTCATAAAAAAAGGCCCAGGGGAAAAGGGCCTCTCCCTTTTTCCCCTGAGCCTTTTTCAAGAAAAATCGTAACTATTCGTTTCCCTTACTCAATAGCACAGCATGTGGGCTGCAGCTGTTGCTTGCGGGAAGTTAAGTGACAACGTTGGACGCAGGCAATGGCTGCAGACAAAATGCGTTCGCTTAGGTGCTGACTAGTTACGAAAAATCCTCATCGCCGCTTATAGGCTGCCCTGTTCAGGGCGTCAGCGGCACCACGAAAACCGGGCGCGTCGACTTGCGCAGCACCTTTTCTGCGACACTGCCGAGAAAGGTGTATTCCACCGCCCCCTTGCCATGGGTGCCGAGGATGATGACGTCAGCCTCGATCCGATCGGCCTCGAGGAGGATCTGGGCGACGGGATGACCATGGAGAACTTCGATGCCGGCAATCCGGTCGAGATCCTCGGGATGATCGGCGAGTTCTTCCCGGGCAAAGGTTTCCAGCCTTTTCTTCATTTCGTCCCGGGCCTCGTCCTCATGCTGTTTTTCGAAATGGGCAAGGCTCCCCGCTCCCATGACGGTCGAAACGTACGTGCGCACCGCCGCGTCGACCTCGGGGACGACGTGGAGGAGGTGCAGTCGGGCATTGTTGCGCCGGGCCATCATCACGGCATGCTTGAAGGCATGCACCGCATTCGAGGTGAGATCGGTGGCAATGAGGATATTACGGTAATTGGGCAGCATGGCGCTCTCCTTGAGACGAATCGTTCCCCTTCCAGTCTACCATCCCTCGCCGGGAGCAGGGCCCGGCCAAAGAAAAGGGAGGCCAGGCCTCCCTTTTCTCCGTGACCCAAACGATCGTTACTTTCCTTCGGCGATGGCGCCGTCGATCAGATCCTTGCCGATCGTGTCATAGAACTCGGGATAGATGGCGACCATCTTCGCCTTCCAGAGCTTGCGCTGGGCGGGGGTCAGTTCATGAACCGCGGTTTTCCCCGACTCCTTGACCTTTTCCAGGTAGGTAATGTCCATGTCGAGGGCCAGCTTGTTGCCGTAGACGGTCGCTTCCTTCATGGCCTGGGTGATGAGTTCCCGCTGCTGGTCGTCGAGGGATTTCCAGAACATCTTGTTGGTGACCACCAGGTAGCCGAGGTAGCCGTGATTGGACAGGGTCAGGTCGGTCTGCACTTCGTGGAACTTCTTGGTGTAGAAGTTGGAAAGGGGGTTCTCGGCGGCGTCGACCACACCCTGCTGCAGGGCGCTGTAGACTTCGGAAAAGGGGAGAACCTGGGGATTGGCACCGACCACCTTGAATTGCTCCTCGAGCACCTTGGAGGACATGATGCGGAACTTCAGTCCGGCGGCATCCTCGGGAACGAGGATCGGCTTGTTGGCGGAGAACTGCTTGAACCCGCTGTCCCAGAAGGAGAGACCGACCAGAGCCTTTTTGCCGACTGCATCCTTGAGTTGCTGACCGACATTCCCCTCGAGAACGCGGTGCAGGTGATCGGCGTCGTCAAAGAGGAAGGGGAGATCGACGAGCTGCAACTGGGGGGCGAACTTGGTGAACTTGGAAAAGCTCGGCGCCGCCATCTGCACGGCGTTGGTCATCAGCGGAGTCATGACGTCGTTGTCGTTGAACAGCGACGAGTTGGGATAGACCTCGACGATGATGTCGCCCTTGGAGCGCTCTTCGACGAGTTTCTTGAAAAACTCGGCCGCCTGCCCCTTGGGGGTGTCGACGGCGACGACATGGCTGAACTTGATGACGACCGGCTTCTTGGCGAAGGCCGGGGCGACCGCCAGGAGCAGAACGACCAGGCTGATCATGAGCAGTTTGAGATGACGCATGCTTTCCTCCTCTGTTGGGTGATGAATCCTGATTGGACGCGTATTTTCCTAGGGGGCGAACCTAGCTGCCGTACATGAGATTCGGCAGCCAAAGGGAGATCGCCGGGACGTAGGTGATGACTAGCAGCCCGACCAGCAGAACGAAAAACCAGGGGATGGCGGCCTTGACCACCTCGCCGAGACTCTCCCCGGAAATGCCGCTGGCCACGAAGAGGTTGAGTCCCACCGGCGGGGTCAGCATGCCGACTTCCATGTTGACGGTGACGATGATTCCGAGGTGGATCGGGTCGATGCCGAGCTGCATCGCCACCGGGAAGATGAGGGGGGCGATGATCATGATCAGGCTCGAAGGTTCCATGAAGTTGCCGGCCGCCAGGAGGAGGACGTTGACGACGACAAGGAACATGACCTTGTTGAGGTTCATGTCGATGATCCAGGCCGCCAGCTGCTGGGGGATCTGCTCGATGGTCAGCAGGTAGGCAAACACCATGGCGTTGGCGATGATGAACATGATCATCGCCGCCGTGGAGGCCGACCCCTTGATGACCTCGGGAATCTGCTTCCAGGAGAGATCGCCGTAGATGAACTTGACGACCAGAAAGCCGTAAACGGCGGAAACGGCGGCGGCTTCCGTGGGGGTGAAGAGACCGCCGTAGATTCCGCCGATGATGATGACGACGACGAAAAGCCCCCAGGAGGCGTCCTTGAAGCTGGCCCAGACCTCGGAGAAGGGAGCGCGCTGCGTCTTCTTGAAGCCGCCGCGAACCGCCGCGATGTAGGTGAAGACCATGAGCGCGCCGCCGAGGAGGATCCCGGGAACCACGCCGGCCATGAAGAGCCGGCCGATGGACTGATCGACGGTGACCCCGTAGACGATGAGGACGATGGAGGGGGGGATGAGAATCCCCAACGAGCCGGCGCAGACGATGGAGCCGATGGAGAAGGAGTTGCTGTAGCCGTCCTCCTTGATGGCGCCGATCATGATCGAGCCGATGGCGGCCACCGTCGCCGGCGAGGAGCCGCTCACCGCGGCGAAGATGATGCAGGCGAAAATCGCCGACATCGGCAGGCCGCCGGGGAGATGGCCGACCACCGAGCGGGCGAAGCGGATGATCCGTTTTGCCGCTCCCCCCTGGGAGAGGAAGTTCCCGGCCAGGACGAAGAGGGGGATCGCCATCAGGGCGAACTTGTCGAGGGAGGTGAACATCTGGGAAGCGATGACCAGGGTCGGCTGATCGGTGAAGAAGAGGAGGATCAGCGTCGTGGAAAGGCCCAGGGCCACGGCGATCGGCACCCCCATGAAGAGGAGGCCGAAGAGAAGAATGAAGAGGAGAAGAGTCGCCATTGTCTAGTGCTCCTTCATGACCATGTCGTAACTGAACTGATCACCGGGGACCCGCAGCGTCTTGATCAGCTTGAGCAGGACCTGGTAGGACGCAATGGCCATGGAGATCGGCACGCAGAGATAGATGATCCAGTAGGAGAGTTCGAGATCGACGGAGACCATCTCCATCATGTGATTGAACATGACGAAGTCGTACCCCCAGACCATCAGACAGAGGAGGTAGCCGAGGATGATCAGCAGGGAGAGGGAGAGGACCCATTTGGCGACTTTCGGCCGCAATTTCTGGATGAGCACCGTCACGCCCAGATGCATGCCGATCTTGAAGCCGTAGGCGGCCCCGAAGAGGGCGCTCCAGATGAAGAGGTAGGAGGTCAATTCCCCGGCCCAGGTCAGCGACATGTTGAAGACATAGCGCAGCACCACGTTGAAGAAGGCCACCAGCGTCGCCACGGACATGGTGACCACCATCACGGTGGTGCTGAAGTACTCAAGATATCGGTCCAGTTTTTCGAACATCGGCTGTAAAGTCTCCTTCCTTGGGAGGGGGTATTCGGCGGCGGCACGGCCCGGGTCAGGGGTCAGGAGCAAAAAAACGCTGCGGGGAAAAGGATCATGACAGAACGCCGGTCGCAGGGAGGGCATAGCAACAAGAATGCCACCGACGGTAATTACAAAACAAAGTTTTGATTTTGGCACCCGACTTGCGACGTCCGGCAAGTTCCGGAGAAGGACGAATGCCCCCCGCATGGGAAAGCGGTTCCGGACCCCTCGGAATCCGCCGCAGAACGGGAGTCGGGGAACCTGGCCTGTGCAGTCACCTTCGCGACTCCTTCGACCGGCAAAAAATCCGCCGTTTTATATATCCTGCTCCCTCCCGTACCGCCCGGCAAAAATATCCGTCCGGACATGTTAAAAATTACTGACAAACAAAAATCGTTCTTATTTTTTGAATAGAGGGAGACATGGGGATGAAATCCCCCGGCCCGATTCGGCCAAAATAAACCAGGTATGGCGGTTTTCAGCCACAGGTTCGGTCCAGGGGGCGTCCCGGCCGGGCCGGGGAGAGAAGGGGGAGAAAAGAACCGATCCGGCGCTACGCATTTAGATTTGCAGAACCGCCGCCGCTTGGGCTATATTGCCGGCCAATCACAAGCCAAGGAGAGATCGCCATGATCACGGCCATCAGCCCCATTGACGGGCGATACGCATCGAAGGTCACCGCACTGACCGAATGTTTTTCCGAATATGCCCTTTTGCGCAACCGGGTCCGGGTGGAAATCGCCTGGCTCCTGGCCCTGTGCGCCGAGCCCGGAATCCCCGAATGCCGCCCGGTGAGCGAGGCCGAAGAGGAGGCGCTGCGCGCCATCGTCGCGCGCTTCACCCCGGCCGAAGGGGAGAAGATCAAGGCGATCGAGGCCGTCACCAACCACGACGTCAAGGCGGTGGAATACTATCTCAAGGAAGAGCTCGACGGGACGTCCCTGGAGGATCTCTCCGAGTTTATCCACTTCGCCTGCACCTCCGAGGACATCAACAACCTCTCCCACGCCCTGATGCTCAAGGACGGCCTCGCCGCCCTGGCGACCCAGCAGAGGCAGATCATCGCCGGGATCTCGGCCCTGGCCCGCCAGTTTCGCGACGTGCCGATGCTCGCCCGCACCCACGGACAGACCGCCTCGCCGACCACCCTCGGCAAGGAACTGGCGGTCTTCGCCGCGCGCCTGCAGAGGCAAAGCAACAGCCTCGCCGCCGTGGATATCCTCGGCAAGCTCAACGGCGCCGTCGGCAACTTCAACGCCCATCTCAGCGCCTACCCGCAGGTCGACTGGGTCGCCCTGACCCGCGGGGTGATCGAAACCGACCTGGGGCTGAAGCAGAACCTCTTCACCACCCAGATCGAGCCCCACGACTACATGGCTGAGATGTTCGACGCCCTCTCCCGCTGGAACACCATCCTCACCGACTTCAACCGCGACGTCTGGACCTACATCTCCATGGCCTATTTCGGCCAGAAGACCGTCAAGGGGGAGATCGGCTCCTCGACCATGCCCCACAAGGTCAATCCCATCGACTTCGAAAACTCCGAGGGGAACTGCGGCCTGGCCAACGCCATCTTCGGCCACCTCTCCGCCAAGCTCCCCGTCTCCCGGCTGCAGCGTGACCTCACCGACTCGACGGTGCTGCGCAACATGGGGGTCGGCTTCGGCTACAGCATGATCGCCTACAGCTCGGCCCTCAAGGGGATTGGCAAACTCAAGCTCAACGAGGCGAAGCTCGCCGCCGATCTTGATCAGGCCTGGGAGGTCCTCGCCGAGCCGATCCAGACGGTGATGCGCAAGGCCGGCATCGAGAAGCCCTACGAAAAACTCAAGGAACTGACCCGGGGCAACGTCATGGACAAAAACACCATCCGCGCCTTCATTCAGGGTCTGGACCTGGATCGCGCCGACAAGGAACGGCTCCTGGAGATGACCCCGGCCAGCTACACCGGAATGGCCGCCGAGATCGTCGACCTCCTCGACTGATCCCCCGGCCCTTTTCCCTTCGCGGCAACAGGCCGGCCGGCAACGGGCCGGCCTGTTGCGTCTGCCGCGGTCGCACGCACCGGAAATAAATACACAGGGGTATCATGGCCGGCACTGATCGCCCGTCGGCTTTCTTGGGAGTCTAGAGTCCTTGCGCTTTTTCCTTTCCCGGCTGATCTATCCTTTTCTCCTCCCCAACGGCCTCCTCTTTGCCGCCGCCGTCCTCGGCCTCTCTGTCGCCCCCCAATTCCCTCCCCTTGCCCCTTACTTGAGCGTCTTCCCCGCCGCCGTTCTCGGCGTCGGACTCATTCTCGGCTGGCGCTTCAATTCCACCCGACTGATCTTCGCCCTGCTGCTACTGGCGATGGCCGACGCCCTTCTCGGCCTCCGCGGCGCCGCCGCCCCCTTCGTCCACAACGCCCTGGCCTGCGCCCTCCCCCTCAATCTCCTCGGGGTCGCCCTGCTGGCCGAGCGCGGGTTGGTGAACCGGCGCGGCGCCCTGGTTTTGGGGGTGTTGTTGACGCAACTTGCCGCCGGGGCCTGGCTCGCCGCCCGTCCTATGATACGTGCCACCGCCTGGCTGGAAAGCGACTTCGTCCACCTCCCCTTTCTCGACCGCCTCCCTCTGGCCCAGCCGGCCCTGGCCGCCTTTGCCCTCGCCCTGCTCGTTTTGGCCTTCCGCTTCTATCGCAACCCCGCCCCCCTCGAGGGGGGCTTTCTCTGGGCGTTGCTGGCGATGCCCATCGCTCTTACCAGCGTGCCCTCCCCGACCCTGCATCTGGCGGCAGCCGGTTTCATTCTGGTCGTCGGGGTCATCGAGAACTCCCACGCCATGGCCTATCGTGACGACCTCACCGGCCTTCCGGGGCGCCGCGCGCTCAACGAGGCCCTCGCCCGGCTCGGCAGCCGCTATACTCTGGCCATGGTCGACATCGATCATTTCAAGAAGTTCAACGACAAGCACGGGCACGACGTCGGCGACCAGGTGTTGCGCATGGTGGCCGGACGCCTGGCCGCCGTCACCGGCGGAGGAAAGGCCTTTCGCTACGGCGGCGAGGAGTTTTCCGTGATCTTTCCCCGCAAGGCCGTGGAGGAAGCCCTCCCCCACCTCGAAGCGCTGCGCGAGGCCGTTGCCGGCGCCCGCTTTCACCACCGCGGCAAGGACCGTCCGAAGAAAAAGCCGGCCCGTCCCCGCCCTTCCCCCCCCAGGGAAAAGACCCTGAGCGTGACCATCAGCATCGGCGCCGCCGAGAAGACCGGTCAGCGGGGGGCCAGCAGCCAGGTGCTCAAGGCGGCCGACCAGGCTCTCTACCGGGCGAAAAAAGCGGGGCGCAACCAGGTTTGCGACTGAAAATCAAGAAAAGAATAATAAGCCTTGCGCCGTCCATCCCGGCTGTGATAGGGTGCTCGACATTGTGCAGGTCTGCATATTTTTCGCCCAACAGATCGACAGAGTGTCGATCAGAAGGAAAGCATGAGAGCCCGTCTCGGCTCATGTTTGTGCTATCAGCAGCGATTCGGACTTGCAGTACTAAAAGGTTCCCTCGGGGAACATGGAGCAAAGAAAATGGCTGAAGGCACTATCAAGTGGTTCAACGACGCAAAAGGGTTTGGTTTCATCGAGCAGGACAACGGTCCTGACGTTTTCGTTCACTTTTCCGAAATCCAGGGCGAAGGATTCAAATCCCTCGCTGAAGGCGATCGCGTTTCCTTTGAAGTGACTCAGGGCCAGAAAGGCCCCCAGTCCTCCAATGTGCGGAAGATCTAAGTAAGACGATCGCCCCATAGTGAAACAAAAAAAGCCCCGCGCATTTGCGCGGGGCTTTTTTGTACCCGAACCGGAAGGAAACCCTTCAATGTTTCTGCCGTGAAACCGGAAAAGGGATAATCCGCGATTGGGAGCGGCATTGCTGGCGCTCCTCGCAAACGGACCAGGGGTCGTTGAGCGCCGCGACGAGGCGGTCCACGGACTCCCAGAGCATGTCCATCATCTCAACCATCCGCCCCAGGGGATTTGAATGCAGTGCCAGCCGCGAATCGACGACGAACTGCAGCCCCCTGGCCCGTGGCTGGTCCTCGGGGGGGAAATCGGCGATGACGCTTTCGATGAGCTCCCGGGCCAGGACCTCAAAGCGTTCGGGATCCTTTGCATAGAGACCGTCCAGTTCCCCCAGCCTGCGGAGGATTTCCTCGTTGGCAGCCATGGACACCTCCCCGTCGGCGCAAACGGTTTGCACTTTCAGTATACCAATTTACCGGAAAAGTCCTCTCCTCCCCCGTCAAAAAGGGAGGGGCGGCCCGCTGGACCGCCCCCGTCAATGCCGTAGTTCGTGCCGGATCCCGACTCAGGCGCCGGCGCGCTGGAGAAGGGTGCGCCCGACCCAGTTCTTGGTGAACTGGAAGGCGGTGCGGCCGCAGCGCTTGCTCTTGTCGTGGGACCACCGGATGGCCTCCTCCTCGAGGGCGCGGCTCCAGGGGAGCTCGACCCCCCGGGCGCGGGCCTCGCGCTCGACGCAGAGGCGGACGGCGTCGATGTAGCGTTCCTGGCTGAAGACGTGGAAGGCGATCCAGAGCCCGAAGCGGTCGGAGAGGGAGACCTTCTCCTCCATCGCCTCGCTCTGCTGCAGCTCCCCCTTGACGTACTTGCCGCCGAGGTTGTCCGTCTCGTATTCGGGGAGGAGGTGGCGACGGTTGGAGGTGACGTAGATGAGGACGTTTTCCGGGGCCGAGTAGACCGAACCGTCCAGAGCGCTCTTGAGCATCTTGTAACTGAGCTCGCCGACCTCGAAGGTCAGGTCGTCGCAGAGGAGGATGAAGCGGTAGGGCTGGTTTTCCACCGCGGTGAAAATCTCAGAGAGGTAGATCAGGTCTTCCTTCTCCACCTGGATCACCCGCAGCCCCTCGGGGGCGAAGCGGTTGAGGAGGGCCTTGACCAGGGACGACTTGCCGGTACCGCGGGAACCCCAGAGAAGGGCGTTGTTGGCGGGGAGACCGGCGAGAAACTGGCGGGTGTTGCTGATCATCACCTCTTTTTGCTGTTCGACCCCGAGGAGTTCGTCGAGGGTGGTGGTGTCGGTGACCTTGACCGGTTCCAGATACCCGGAAAAGGAATGGCGACGCCAGTTGGCCGCCGGACAGGAGCTCCAGTCGACGGGCTTGGCCGCCTTGGGGAGGAGCATTTCGACGGAGCCGAGGACACGTTCGAGTTGGGCGACGACTTCGGGTTTAAGATTGAGCATGGGTTTTCCTCTCTGCTGGAATGATAGGGGCACTCCCCCGCGTCCGCAGATGAGGTGGAGTCTTCATCTTCCAGGGGATTCCACCGATGGCCAAAAAGGATGAACATGAGCTAAAAGCCCGTAAAACAACCGTTAAAACGGCCACCCTGTATACGTCAGTCTCCCTCCCCTGTCAAATCCAAAATCTCTCCGGAGCCCCTTTTTACTCCACGGCCACAGCCATTTCCAAAGTCGTGGGAATGGTTGTTGCATTAATTAAGTCCAACCCCTACAGGACGAGGTGTTCCGATGAAATCCACCGGACTCGGATTGATAACCAGCCGTCTGGCGGTTTTGGTTCTCTTTTTGACGGTGCTCGCCGGTTGCGAGGAAAAGCCGGCCTTCGTCAGCCTCAAGGAGCAGCACCCCTTGCCGGAACAGGCCGTTCTGCCGGACGATCCGGTTCTCAACATCTGCGTCGGTTCGATGATCACCCCCCAGGAGGGGTACCACTACTACCGTCAACTTCTTGACCATATCGCCGACCGGATGGGGGTCCGGGTCCGGGCCATCGACCCGGGGAGCTACACGGAAGTCAACCGGATGCTGGCGGAGGGGGAGGTCGATGCCGCCTTCGTCTGCGGCGGGCCCTATGTGGAGGGACACAAGAGCTTCGGCCTCGAACTGATTGCGGCGCCGCTCATCAACGGCGAGGCAAGCTATTATTCCAACCTGATCGTGCCGGCGGACAGTCCGGCCCGCACCCTCGAAGACCTGCGCGGCAAGACCTTCGCCTTCACCGACCCCCTGTCCAACAGCGGCATGCTGGTGCCGGCTTCGGAGTTGGACAAGCTCGGCGAGTCCCCCGAAACATTTTTTTCCTCCTTTCTCTATACCTATGCCCACGACCGCTCCATCCAGGCCGTTGCCGATCAGATGGTCGACGGCGCGGCTGTGGACAGTCTGATCTGGGATTTTCTCCTCGCCAGCCACCCCGAATTAGCCAAAAAAGTCCGGGTGATCGTCCGCTTCGGCCCCTATGGAACGCCTCCGGTCGTCACCCGCCCCGATCTCGATCCGGCCACCAAGGCCCGCCTCCAGGAGGTTCTGCTCAATACCCACCTCCATCGGCAGGGGAAGGCAATTCTCCAGGGGATGCACATCGAGCGGTTCGTGGCCATCGAGGACTTCCGCTACGATTCCATCCGCGAGCTGCACCAACGCTTCCACCGCAAGGCGCCCTCTCTCAGGGAGAACCGGCCGTGATGCGATCCACTCTCCGCCGCAAAATCCTTCTGGTTCTGGTCACCCTCATGGTGATCTTCGGGGCCACCGTGGCGATCTCCATTCAGCTCTCCGTCGCCTTTAGTCTCCGCCGGGAGCTGGAAAAACGCGGCATATCCATCGCAAAACATCTCGCCCAGCAGAGCATCAACAGCGTTCTCGCCCGCGACCGGCTGGCGCTGCGGATTGCGGCGGCCAACCAGAAGAAGATTGAAGAGGATATCGTCTACATCTATTTCGAAGGGATCAGCCCCGGGGAGATTCTCGGTCATTCCTTTGGCGACACCTTCCCTTCCGCTCTCATGGAAACCCGCCGTCTCCCCCCGGGACAAACCCATGGCATCCGCCGAATCCTCACCGAATTCGGTACGGTCTACGACATAGCCGCCCCCATCGCCCATGGCGGGCTCGGTGAAGTTCACCTCGGCCTCTCGGCCTCCTCCGTCGAAAACAGCGCCAGCGAGATTGCCAGGGAGATCCTGGTGATCACCCTGCTGGTCACCGGAGCCGGCATACTCCTGGCCATACCCCTTTCGGCCGCCATCGCCGGCCCCATCCGGCGCCTGACCGATATCGCCGAAGCGGTGGCCGAGGGCGATCTCGATCAGCAGATTCCCCCCGGCGGACGGGACGAAATCGGGCAGCTGAGCCGGTCCTTCAGCCACATGCTTCAGGAGTTGCGCAAGAGCCGGGAAAACCTCCTGGCCGGCTACCGGGACCTGGCGGCGGAGGTGCAGAGGCGCCAGCTGGCCGAAAATCAACTGGCGACCCAGCTGAATTTTCTCAGCACCCTGATGGACGAACTCCCCAGCCCGGTCTTTTTCAAGGACACCGCCGGACGATTTCTCGGCTGCAACCGCGCCTTTGAAGACTTTCTCGGCCGCAGCAGGGATGAGATCATCGGGAGAACGACCTTCGACCTGGTACCGGAGGAGGAAGCCCGGATACATGCAAAGCAGGACAGCGGAGTCTTCGCCTCGCAGAAGGGGTGCAGCTACGAGGAGCAGTTCACCAGCACAGACGGCGCCGTGCGCAAGGTCTTGTTCCACAAAGCGACCTTCAACGACGAACGGGGAGAGCTGGCCGGACTGGTGGGGATCCTCGTCGACATAACCGCCGAGCGGGAAATTGCCGCCCTGCGCCGGGAATTCGTCTCCACCGCCGCCCATGAGTTTCAAACGCCCCTGGCCGCCATCCTCGGCTTCAGCGAACTCCTGAGCGACTCGGCAAACCTGACGGAAGAACTCCGTTGCGAATACCTCGCCATTGTTCAGGAAAGGGCCGAATTCCTCTCGCGACAGGTGGACAAGCTCCTCAATGTCAGCCGGCTGGAAAACGGCGGGACCCTCCCCCTGACCCTCGGGCCCTGCCCCATGGATCAGCTCATTCTTCAATCCCTGCGCAGCCATCAGCAAACGGTACGGACTCATCGTTTCGAATGGTCCCTCCCCTCCCCCTGCCCCCCGGTGACAGGCGACAGGGATCGCATCACCCAGGTCCTCGACAACCTGTTGGGCAACGCCGTCAAATATACACCGAAGGGGGGGACGATCCGCGTCGCCGCCGCCTTCACAGCACAGGCCCTGGAGGTCTGCATCGCCGATGAAGGGCCCGGACTGGCCCCGGAACATCTGGAACGCATTTTTGAAAAATTCTATCGCGTGACAAATCATGACGCGGCGCCATCGGGGACAGGACTCGGACTCTACCTCTGCCGCGCCATCATCGAAGCCCACGGCGGCACGATCGTCGCCGAAAGCACCCTCAACCAGGGAACCCGTCTCTCCTTCTCCCTGCCGCTGATCCCTTCCCTGCAAAACCCCTCTCCTTAAAGCATGGTCCGTTCAGGTTCCCGGCCAACAGGGGACGGAAGGGGAGATCGGCAGGCCAACCGATCTCCTGGATTCCGGCGCCCTTGCGGGGATTGCAACTCCCGGGAAAAGTGCGAGACTGTATAAGAGCTTGAAAGAACTCACTGCCGGCAGCCCGCAAAGCGAACGGATTCCGCCATGTCCCCTCGTTCCCTCATTCTCTTCCCGGCTCCGGTCGCCCTGGCAGCCCTCCTCCTCTGCGCCTGCGGCGAGCCAGAGCCGATCACCTACCAGGGGTATGCCGAAGGGGAATACCTCTACGTCTCCTCCCCCCTCGGCGGGGAGCTCGAGACCCTTGGCGTTTCCCGCGGCGAAACGGTGGTTCCCGGGGCCCCCCTCTTCACCCTGGAGAGGGGGCAGGAATCGGCGGCGATGGAGGAGGCGGCCCTGAACCTGCGTCAGGCGGAAAATCGCCTGGCCGATCTCGCCAAGGGCGACCGCCCCAGCGAGCTGGCCGCCCTCGAGGCCCGCCTCGACAGGGCCCGCACCGCTTCCCAGCTGGCCCGCAAGGAATGGGAAAGGAGGCGACGCCTCTTCGCCGAAAAGACGATCTCCGCCGAGGACCTCGATCAGGCCGTAGCGGCCAGGGAGCAGAGCGCCGCGGCGGTGGACGAACTGAGGGCCGAGCTGACAACAGCCCGTCTCGGCGGCCGCAGCGACGTCCTTGATGCCGCCCGGGCGGAGGTCGGCGCGGCGCGGCAGCGCCTGGCCCAGGCCCGCTGGCGCTTCGAGCAGAAACGCCAGGACGCTCCCCAGGGGGGAGCCGTCTTCGATACCCTCTACGTCGCCGGTGAGTTCGTCCCGGCGGGGTATCCGGTGGTCAGTCTTCTGCCGCCGCAAAACATCCTGCTGCGCTTCTTCGTCCCCGAAAACGTCGTCGGCACCCTCAGTCTCGGCCAGAGCCTGTCAGTCTCCTTCGACGGCGCCGAAGGAAGTTATCCCGCCCGCATCAACTACATCTCCCCCCAGGCCGAATACACCCCCCCGGTGATCTACAGCCGGCAATCCCGCGCCAAGCTCGTCTATCTGATCGAGGCCCGTCCCGACCCCGAAGACGCCGCAGACTTTCACCCCGGACAACCCCTCGATGTCCGCCTGGAGGCCGCTCCATGAGCGAGTCGCCCCCGGTCATCGACGTTTACGACCTGAGCAAATCCTTCTCCGGCAAGGTGGTGGTCAACCGTCTCTCCCTGCGGGTCGAAGGCGGCGAGATCTTCGGGTTTCTCGGCCCCAACGGCAGCGGCAAGACGACTTTCATCCGCATGCTCTGCGGCCTGCTGCGCCCCGACGGCGGACGCGGCGTCTGCCTCGGTCACGATCTCCTGAAGGATGCGGAGGCGATCAGGCCGCAGATCGGCTACATGGCGCAGCACTTCAGCCTCTACGAGGACCTGAGCGTCGGCGAGAACCTCGACTTCATGGCGCGGATCTACGGCGTGGAGGACCGGCGCCGGGCCATCGCCGAAATCGTCGAGCGCATGAAGCTCGGCCCCTTTGCCGGCCAGCTTGCCGGAACCCTCTCCGGCGGCTGGCAGCAGCGCCTGGCCCTCGCCTGCTGCCTGCTGCACAAGCCCCGGCTCCTCCTCCTCGACGAACCGACCGCCGGGGTCGACCCCAAGGCGCGCCGCGACTTCTGGGACGACATCTACGCCCTCTCCGCCGAAGGAATCACCACGTTGATCAGTACCCACTATATGGACGAGGCCGAACGCTGTCATCGCCTCGCCTACCTCGCCTACGGCGACCTCCTCGCCTCGGGGAGCGCCGTTGAGCTCGTAGCCGCAGCGGGACTGACCACCTGGGAGGTCGCCGGCAAAGACCTGCACCCCCTCGGCCAGAGACTCAGGCTCCTCCCCGGGGTCGACCAGGTGGTCCCCTTCGGCAACACCCTCCACGTCAGCGGCCGCAACCGCCGGGCCCTCGAGGCGAGTCTGCGCTCTGCCAGGGACGACGAAAACTATTCCTGGACAGAGACGGAGACGGGGCTCGAGGAGGTCTTCATCAGCCTGATGCAGCACCGGGAAGGAGACTGAGATGGCCTTGCGGCGGGGCTTTTCCCTGCGCCGTTTTGCGGCGATGGTCGGCAAGGAGTTCGTGCAGATGCGGCGCGACAGGGTGACTTTCGCCATGATGCTGGGAATCCCGATCCTGCAGATGATCCTCTTCGGTTACGCCATCAACTCGGACCCGCGACACCTCCCCACCGCGTTGCGCTGTGCCGACCAGGGGATCTTCTCCCGGACCCTCGTCGCCGCCCTGCAGAACAGCGACTATTTCCGCATCGTCCGCGACACCGGCAGCGAGGCCGAGGCGCAGCGCCTCATCGAACGGGGAGAGGTGCAGTTCGTCCTCAGCATCCCCGAACAGTTCTCCCGAAGGCTTTTGCGCGGCGAGCGCCCGGCGCTCCTGCTGAGCGCCGACGCCACCGACCCCGCCGCCACCAGCGGCGCCCTGGCGGCCTTCCGCCTCCTCGCCGAAGGAGCCCTGGACCGGGACCTCGGCGGCTCCCTGCAGCACCTGCGCCGCGGCGCCCCTCCCCTGGAGGTCATCGTCCACCCGCGCTACAACCCCGAAGGGATCACCCGTTACAACATCGTCCCCGGACTCATGGGGGTGGTTCTGACCATGACCCTGGTGATCATCACCGCCCTGGCCATGACCCGGGAGCGGGAGCGCGGCACCATGGAGAACCTCCTCTCCACCCCGGTGCGCCCCCTGGAGGTGATGCTCGGCAAAATCGTCCCCTACATCATCGTCGGCTATCTGCAGATGACCTTCATCCTCCTGGCCGCAGGCTTTCTCTTCCGCGTACCGCTCCTGGGCAGCCTCACTCTCCTCTTTGCCGTCTCCTTCCTCTTCATCGCCGCCAATCTCGGCGTCGGCCTCACCTTCTCCACCCTGGCCCGCAACCAGCTGCAGGCGGTGCAGATGGCCTTCTTCTTTTTTCTCCCTTCGATCCTCCTCTCCGGCTTCATGTTCCCCTTCCGCGGCATGCCCCTCTGGGCCCAGCGCCTCGGCGAGGCCCTCCCCCTCACCCACTACCTGCGCATCGTCCGCGGCATCCTCCTCAAGGGGAACGGGATCGACGAGATCCTCCCCAACCTCTGGCCGATGGCCCTGTTTCTTGCCCTGGCCCTCGTCATCGGAATAAAGCGCTTCCGCCGCACCCTTGACTGATCCGGGAAGAACAGGAATCGGATACGAAAAAGGCGGCCTTGAGGCCGCCTTTTTTTCCTTCACCGAACAGAATCTAGATGCCTGAACCCTCCGGTTCAGGGGGATCGATGACCCCCTGCTCCCGGCCATGGTCGCGGGCCACCAGCATGTAAATGGAAGGGATGACGAAGAGGGTGAAGAGGGTGCCGACCGCCATGCCGCCGACCAGCACCAGGCCGATGGAGTTCCGGGCCTCGGCGCCGGCGCCGGTGACCAGGGTCAGGGGAAAGTGGCCGGCGATGGTTGCGGCGCTGGTCATGAGGATCGGCCGCAACCGCGTCAAGGCCGCTTCGTGGACGGCCTCCCGTTTGCCGTGCCCCCCCTCCTGCAGCTTGTTGGCGAACTCGACCACCAGGATGCCGTTCTTGGCGACCAGCCCGACCAGGGTCACCAGCCCGACCTGGGAGTAGATGTTGAGGGTCGTCGTCCACCCTCCCGTCCAGAAGGGGACGTTGGGATCGGGAATCTTGAGAAAGGTGAAGAGAAGGGCGCCGAACATCGCCAGGGGGACCGATCCGGCGAGAATGACGAAGGGATCGCGGAAGCTGTTGAACTGGGCCGCCAGCACCAGGAAGATCATGATGATCGCCAGGGCGAATGTGGGGAGGAACTGGTTCCCCTCGGTGCGCAGCTGCCGGGATTCGCCGGTGTAGTCGAGGACGTATCCCTGGGGGAGGATTTCGGCGGCCTGATCTTCGAGAAAACTCAGCGCCTCATCGAGGGGGCGCACCGCCACCCCGCTGATCTTGACGGCGTTGAGCTGCTGAAAGCGGTTGAGGGAGCGGGGGACGACA
Organism: Desulfuromonas soudanensis; assembly: GCF_001278055.1. NCBI lineage: Bacteria > Pseudomonadati > Thermodesulfobacteriota > Desulfuromonadia > Desulfuromonadales > Desulfuromonadaceae > Desulfuromonas > Desulfuromonas soudanensis. The sequence goes on from NZ_CP010802.1 coordinate 2,819,446, forward strand.
CCGTCGCGCAAGGTGGCGACGGTGGAGAGAGGAATCAGCCCCCCTCCGGGGCCGGTGACATGGATATCAAGGAGCTGCTCGGGGTTGAGGCGATCGACCCGCCTGATCTGCGGGATCACCTTGTAGCTGCGCCCGGAGATGTCAAAGCGGTTGACGAAATTGCCGCCGACCAGGGTGGAGATGTCGGCGTTGACGTCCTCGAGGCTGAGGCCGAGATCGGCCACCTTGTTGCGGTCGATGACGAATTCGCTCTGGGGCTGATCGATCTTGACGTCGATCAGGGGAGGAAAGGCGAAGAGGCCGCTCTGCATGGCCTTAAGCTGGATCTGCTGGGCAAATTGCAGAATCTGGTCTTCGCTGGCCGTCGACGCGAGAATGAACTCGACGGGGAACTGTCCCCCTCCCGGCAGCGCCGGAGGAAGGACGGGAAACATCTGGATCCCGGGGATGGCGCCGAGCTTCTGCTGAACTTCCGGAAGGATCTGGAAGATCGTCCGCTCCCGGTCGTCCCAGGGGCGGACGACCAGTCCGCCGAAACCGGAGGAAGGGAAGGTGATCTGGAAAACGAATTTGGCCTCCGGCGTACTGAGGAAGGCCTCGTTGGCCGCTGCGGCGTAGCGGCTCGTCTGGTCGAGGGTCGAGTTGGCCGAGGCGTCGAGAATGCCGAAAATAACCCCCTGATCCTCGGTGGGGGCCAGTTCCTTGGGGGACATGATGAACATGGGGATGGTCAGAAGACTGATGATGATCCAGACCAGGTAGACCGCCGGCCGGGCGTCGAGGGTGGCATCGAGAAGGCGCCCGTAGGCCCCCCGCAGCTTCTTGAAATCCCTGGCGATCTTGCCGGAAAAACCGTGCTCCGCCGCGCCCGGCTTGAGGAGCCTGGAGGACATCATCGGCGACAGAGTCAGGGCGACGACCCCCGAAATGGTCACCGCGCCGGCCAGGGTAAAGGCGAACTCGCGAAAGAGGGACCCGGTCAGCCCCCCCTGCAGACCGATGGGGGTGTACACGGCGGCAAGGGTAATGGTCATGGCGATGATCGGCCCGACCAGCTCCCGGGCGCCGAGAAGGGCGGCATTCAGGGAAGAGAGCCCTTCGCTGATGTGGCGTTCGACGTTTTCCACCACGACAATGGCATCGTCGACCACCAGACCGACGGAGAGGACGATGGCCAAAAGCGTCAGGAGATTGACGGTAAAACCGAAGACCTGCATCAAAAAGACGGCGCCGATCAGCGACAGGGGGATGGCGACCACGGGGATAAGGACCGAGCGGAAGGAGCCGAGAAAGAGAAAGATGATCACCACCACGATGAGCAGGGTGTCGAGGAGGGTGGTGAGAACCTCGTGAATGGCGTTATTGATGTAGTCGGTTGCGTCGTAGGCGACCCGGGCCTCCATGCCGCTGGGAAGATCCCGCTGGATCAGTTCCATCTCGGCGCTGACCCGCTTGATGACGTCGATGGAGTTGGCGTTGGGGAGGGGCCAGATCCCCATGAAAACCGCCGTCTTCCCGGAAAAGCGCACCTCGGCGTCGTAATCCTCGGCCCCCAGCACCACCTCGCCGATATCCTCGATGCGCACCAGGGCGCCGTTTCCCTCGCGAACCACGAGGCGCTTGAACTCCGGCACCGAATTGAGGTTGGTGTTCGCCGTGAGGTTGACCTGGATCATCGACCCCTTGCTGCGTCCGACGGCAGCCAGAACGTTGTTGGCGGCCAGCGCCTGACGGACCTGCACCGGGCTGATGTTGTAGGCGGCCATCTTCTGCGGATCGAGCCAGATGCGCATGGCAAAGGTGCGGGCGCCGAGTATGTCGGCGCGCTGCACCCCCTCGAGAGCCGAAAGGTGGGGCTGCACGACCCGCACCAGATAATCGGTGATCTGGTTCTGTTTGAGAATGTCGGAGGTGAAACTGAGATAGGCCGAAGCGAAGCGGCTGTCCGCCGTTTCGATGTTGATGACCGGAACCTCGGCCTCCGGAGGGAGGTCGCGGCGGACCTGATCGACCTTGGAGCTGATCTCCGCCAACGCCTTGGTGGCGTCGTAATTGAGCTTGAGACGGGCGGTAATGGTCGAGAGTCCCAGGGTGCTTTGGGACTCGATGTAGTCGATGCCGTCGGCGGCGGCGATCGCCCTCTCGAGAGGAGTGGTAATGAAGCCGCGCACCAGCTCGGCGCTGGCGCCGACGTAAACCGTGGTCACGGTCACCGAAGCATTCTCGCTGCGGGGGTACTGACGGACGTTGACGGTACGGATCGCCTGCAGTCCGGCAATGATGATGACCAAGCTGATCACCAGCGAGAGGACGGGACGACGGATGAAGAGGTCGGTGAATTTCATATCGAGCCAAAAACCCTGGTCGAGTTTGTATCTGGTCCGGCCATGGAGAGGCGCGCGGCGCGGATCACTTGTTTTCCGGTCGGGGGGCCAGTTTGAAATCGGGATTCAGTGTGTTGTCGATCGTTACCGCCTGGCCGTTGCGCAGTTTGAAGACCCCGGTGCTGACTACGGTCTCTCCCTCCTTAAGGCCTTCTTTGACGGCGACGAAATCGCCGCGCTTCTCGCCGAGGGTGACGAACTGCTGGCGCAGCACCTTGACGCTCTCTCCGCTTTTTTCATCGGTCTTCTCCTCGATCACGAAGACCGAATCGCTGTAGGGCGCATAGAGGACCGCCGTCGCCGGGATGGTGAGCAGGGGGAGACGGTCCGGGAGGAGAACGGCCACATCGACATACATTCCCGGACGAAGGACCTCGTCCGGATTCTCCAGAGTCCCCTGAATGCGCAGGTTGCGTGTGGCGGCATCGAGCTGCGGGTTGGTGGCGGTGATCTCCCCTTCGGCAAACCCCTGCGGCAGCGTCGAAGAGGTCACCCTGATCGTCTGGCCGATGCGGATCTCGGCGAGATTCTGCTGCGGCAGGTAGAAGTTGACGAAGATGGGATCGACGTCCTGCAAGGAAACGATCGGGTCCCCTTCCTTGAGGACCTGGCCGACATCGACCTGGCGGATGCCGAGTCGCCCGGAAAATGGGGCGCGAATCGATTTTTTGGCGATGACCGCCCGCAGGTTGTCGGCGGCGGCGGCCGCCTCGCGAAAGTTGGCGAAGGCCGCGTCATATTCGGCCTGCGAAATGAATTTTTCGGCGAGAAGATTTCCGGAGCGTTTGAGATTGCTCCTGGCCAGGGACACCGCGGCTTCGGCACCGGGGAGCTGGGCAGTCTCGGTGGAGACGTCCTGCTGCAACAGCAGATCCCCTTTGCCGACCCTCTTTCCGGAGACGAAGGGAATCTCCACAACTTTCCCCGGACTCTCCGCCGCCACCATCACCCCCTGCACCGCCTCGAGGGAGCCGACAGCAAAAAGGAGCGCCTCCCAGCTATCCGCGGCGACGACGGCGCTGGTCACCGTCACCGGCGGCGGGGCGAAATTCGCTCCGGCATCGATCATCTTCCTGATCTGCAAGGCTTTGATGCCGCCGATGAGCGCGGCAAGGAGAAGGACGCCGACAAGGGTCAGAATGATTTTTCTGGTCATTGGCCTGCCTGGCTGAAGAGTGAGGAGGACACCAATGGTGCTCTGCCATGAAGAATAGCACAGTTAAACATTTGCAAAAGGGATGTCAAGGAGGGATGGCGAGGAAATGACTGGGTCTACAAGTAACGGCCGCCAATGAGAATTTCCAGGGTCAGGCTGAAGGAGGCGTCGGGTTTGAAGTCATCTTCCCGGTCGAAGAGGACCTGCGGCTGAAGCTCAAGAAACATCCACCCCTGGTGGATGTTTTTCCGGTAGCGTACGTTGAGGAAGTAAAAGGTGTCCTGAAACTTCGGATCGACTTCCGCCGTCACCCCGAACTGGTAGGCCATCTGCACCCGGCTCCCGATGGGGTGGGCATAGAGCAAGGATTGGGTGAGCTGCACGTCCTTCGGCTCGTCGAAAAGCCAGACCCCCTGGGTGCTGGAGCGAAAGAGGCTCCCCCCCCCGGTGGCGCGCTCGAAGTCGAAAAAAGCTCGCCCTTCCCAGCCGCGGTCTTCAAACCACCCCGGGGTCAGGGTGGTGCGACTGAGCCAGGTTTCACTGAGCGGCTGCATCAGCCGGAAACGCAGGCGGAGAAAGGGGCGCGGGTCCATATTGACCCGGATCCCCGGCTGCAGGCGCACGTCCCAGCGTCTGGTCGACTTGACCACATACTGCAGTGAAGTGGTCAATTTCTTCTCGTCCACGGCCTGCGCCGGGGTTGAACCGGCGGCGACGCGTGTCTCGCTGACGGTCTCCTCCTCCTCGCTCTCGATGACCAGGTGGACCCTCTCCTCAAGATTCGGCAGGTCAAGCCGGGCTCGCACCTTGCCGTCAAAACCGATCTCCCCCGACCGTCCGTAAATCACGTTGCCGCGCATCTGCAGGTAGGTGCCGCTCGCCTCCTCGTAGATGCGGGTGCTGCCGAAAAAGGCGTCAATCCTGCGGGAGAGGGCTTCCACCCCCCCGGAAAAGTATTCGTGAAATTCGGAAATGGCCTGACTGGCGGGAAGGTTCGGTTCTTCCTCTTCCTCCGGGGGAAGGGGGTCCGCGGCGACCGAGGCCGTCCCTTCCGAGACCGTCCCTTCCGAGACCGTCCCTTCCGAGGCCGTCGCCCCCCCGAGGAGTGCGCCAAAGAACAGGGCCAGGACCAGAAGGGTGAACAATAATGTGTTTTTCATCGGAGCATTCATCGTCGTAAGTGATCAGGAGAGGACCCTGTTTCCGGCCCCGGGTTTAAATGGGTTCCATCCCTTGCCGATCTTTACCCTACTAGTACCCTGTAACCCATAGGATTTCGAGGGATTGCGTAGGGCTTTGACGTGTCAGCAAGGCGCGATTTCTGTTGCCTAGCCGTCGCTAAACAGCTGAAATCGGAACGTAGCTGACGCGGCAAAGAACAAGCAAGGTGCGAAAGATTATGGGTTACAGGGTACTAGAAAGAGGGCGACGGAGCCCAATGACTCTGCCGCCCTCCTGTGTCGCGTGCGTCCCGGGAAGACTGCTCCCCCTCAATAGGACTTGCGGAAAAGGGTCTTGTGGCATTTGGGGCAGGGGGGGATGCGCACCGTGGTCTTGGGGTGCATCTCGGCCCCGCAGTCCTTGCAGGAGAGGGTCCCGGGGCTGGTCACATCGCCGGTTTTGTATTCGAGATGTTTCTCCGATTTTTCCGCCCACTCGCCGAGGGTCCCGGCGGCGCTGTTAAGTATCCGCGAAAAAGCACTCTGGATTCCGACGGCCACCCGCTGGGGATCGACGGCCTTTTTGAGTGCCTCCCTGGTTTTTCCGGCCTGCACGCCCATGGAGGCAATGTCCCTGCGAACGAAGACGGAGATTTTCTCTGCCTGTTCCCGGGAAAAATCTCCCATGGAAGAGATCTCCTCCCCGGCTTTTTTCAGGGCCTCGTCCAGGGTCTTTTTCCCCTCATCGAGAAGTTCCGCCGTGCGCGTGGCCAGCTTCTCGTAGAGGCCAACCTCCTGCTGCTCCTTGTTATTACCTTCCTGCTCGGTCATAAATTCACTCCCTCTTTCTCCCGGCAATTTTCCAGCGACGATGGTCGGCGGACATTCCCGGCCTGACCATTTACCCATCGGTGCGACAACCTTAGCGAATAAAGAATACCACAGCCACGGCGTTTTTGGTGCACATAAGTATCAGGATTCATAGCCCTTTAAAAAAAAGACAGGGCGACACCGGCGGAATCGACCCTTTTGCCCTACAAGAAAAAGTCCGGACGGCCGGCGGCCTCATCCCTCCTGCCGCACCGATTTTTCTATGGTAAAGTTACCTGTAAAGGGATTCTCGATTCCAGCGCGCCAGGGAAGAGAGGAGGAGTGTTGCCGAGCGTGCGACAGGCAGCCAGCTGGGGGCGGAGTCAGGGAAAGCCGGTTTCTTGCCTGGCGGCAGGGAAATCAATGCTTCCGGTAGTTGCCCACCAGTTCCGCCTGTTCCAGGATGTGTCCAACCATCGCCGCCTCCAGGCGGGGGCGGGTCGGATGATGAAGATCGTCGAGCACCCTGTCCAGGGCGTAGAGACGGTGAATGTAGCGATGACGGCCGATCGGAGGGCAGGGGCCGCCGTAACCCGTTTTCTGCCAGTCGTTTAGCCCCTCGCCGGTCCCGGGGGGGAGCACCTTCACTCCCTCGGAGAGGCTGCAGACGCCGGCGGGGAGATTATAGAGAACCCAGTGCACCCAGGTCCGCGTCGGCGCCCGCGGATCGGGGGCATCGGGGTCATCGACGATCAGGACCAGGCTCCGGGTTTCCGGCGGTACGCCCGACCATTCGAGGGGCGGGGAGAGATCCTCCCCCTGGCAGGTGTAGCGCGCCGGAATGTCGGCGCCGGACTCAAAGGCCTCAGAGCGAAGTATCAGGGTCATGGGCTCTTCCTTTCCGCAAATTTTTCCCCAGGGCTTCAGGAGCGATCGATGGTGATGCGAGCCCCGACAATCTGGACGACTCTCGCCCTTCTCGTCGCCCTTCTCGGCCACTCCGCCGCCGCCCGGGCGGCGCCGCTGACGGCGGAGGTGACATCGGCCCAGCGGGCTCCGCTGGTTGGAAAAACGATTGCCACCAGGGTCGAAGGGGACGAAACCCTCACGGAGGTGGCACGCCGGTCGGGACTCGGTTACCTGGCCGTCACCCGGGCCAACCCCGGCGTTGACCCCTGGAGACCCGGTTCCGGCCGAAAAATCGTTCTCCCTGGGGCAACGATTCTCCCCTACCCTCTCCTGCCGGGGATCACCATCAATCTCGCCGAGTTCCGCCTCTATTTCGTTTCCCTGGACCAGGAGCGGATCCGGGTGCGGATTTACCCCGTCGCCATCGGCTCCGAGGAGCATCAAACGCCGGAGGGGAACTTCTCGGTCGTGAACAAGATTGTCGCCCCGAACTGGACCGTCCCCGCCGACATCCGCCGCGACCGGCCGGGGCTACCCCGCGTGGTGCCGACCGGTCCCGACAACCCCCTGGGGGACTTCTGGATCGGCCTGTCGCGGGACGGCTACGGCATACACGGCACCAACGAACCGTACGGCGTCGGTCGCCGCACAACCCACGGCTGCATCCGTCTCTACCCCGAAGACATCCGCGATCTTTTCCCCCTGGTGAAAAGGGGGACCCCGGTGCGCATCCTCTACCAGCCCATCAAGCTCGGTCTGCAGCAGGGACAGCTGCTGGCGGAGGTCCATGACGATTTCCTCGGCCGGCTCGGCGGCTCCCTCACCGAATTCCTCCTTCAGCAGCGGCTATTGAACTGGCAGGGACGCCTCGATATGGACCGGGCCCAGGCCCTTTGCGATGACCCCCGCGGCATCCCGGTCATCCTCTCCCCCTTTCCGTCGACGCCTCCCCGGAGGGAGGATCCCAAATGGACGGCGCGCCGCTACGACTGAACAGGTCCCCTCTTTTCACCGAAAAGAAGGGGCTCCGCCGGAAGGTGGAGCCCCTTGTGCCTCCGCCACCGGAGGCGGTTTATTTTCTCAGGCCCATCTCGAAGGCTTTTTGCGCCTTCAGGGCGCTCTCTTCGGCCGCGGCCGCCTCCTGGGCCGCGCGGCTGGCCGCTGCCTCGGCGCGGGCTGCCGCATTCTCCGCCTTAGCCGCCGCCGCCTCGGCGCGATTGGCGGAGCTGTCCGCGGCAAGGGCCGAATTCTGGGCCTTTTCGGCTGAAACGGCGGCGCCGGCAGCCGAGTCGATCGCCTGGTTCATGAGATCCCGGTCCGCCGGAGTCAGCTGAGTGGTACACCCGGCGAGAAAAAACAACAAAATCCCCGTACATGCCAACCCTCTCAAAATTTTCATTCCTGTTCCCCCTCTTCTGTTTGAGTGTGACTTGCCTATAAATGAAACCACCGAACGCCCCCCTGTCAACCCGGAAGCATGAAATTAGCAGAATAGGCCCCGGGGTCCCATCCCCCTCCTCCCCTCTCAACCGACCCGCCGCTGCAGGCGGCCGAAGGAACAGCCGATCCCCAGGACGCAGAGTCCGCTGAAAATCAGCAGCGCCAGATGCATGCTGCGCAGAAAGGCCGGCTCTGTGGCGGCGGTCACCGCCTGTCCCCCCATGAAGATGGAGAAGATCACGGTAATGATGGTCATGCTGGTCATCATCCCCAGGGTGCGCATGCTCGCCGCTAAGCCGGAAGCGACGCCGAGGTGGCGGGGCTCAACGCTCCCCATGATGACGCTGGTATTAGGGGAGGAGAAGAGGGCAAAACCGACGCCGAGGAGAACGAGCATGGCCATGATCACGGCCAGGGGAGTCCCCCGGTCGACGGTGGCGGCGAGGCCGAGACCGAGGGCGCAGAGGGTCATGCCAGCGGTGGCGACCCAGGCCGCCGGGTAGCGGTCGGAGAGGCGTCCGCAGAGGGGGGAGAGGAGAGCCTGGGCCAACGGCTGGATGATCAGGATCGTCCCGGCCTGACGCGGGCTCATCGACTGCACGTACTGCAGGTAAAGACTGAAAAAGAAGGTGACGCCGAAGGTGGCGGCGTAGTTGAAGAGGGCGGCAAGGTTGCTGTAGGCGAAGATGCGGTTTTCCCGCAGGAGAGCGATGTTGAGGAGGGGATAGGGGGTGCGGAGCTCGAAGAGGAGAAAAAGGACCACCCCGCAGAGGCCGAGGGCGAGGAGGGCGGCGGCCCAGATTCCGTGATCGAGGTTGGAGGCGCCGACGATAAGCAGCAGGATGGCGCAGGCGTAGAGGATCCCCCCCTGCCAGTCGAAGGGCTCCCCTTTCGACTCCGCCCATTCGCCGTCCAGCTTGCTGCGGATCATCCAGAAAGTCAGGGAACCCAAGGGGACGACGAGATAGAAAATGGAGCGCCAGCCGAAGGCCTCGACCAGCATCCCGCCGAGGAAGGGGCCGCAGGAGATCCCGGCGTAGACGCTGGCCACCGCCACGCCGAGGGCTTTGCCCCGCTCTGCAGGGGGAAAGACGGCGACGACGATGGCCATGGTGGTCGCCATGACCATCGAGCCGCCGAGTCCCTGGAGAAAACGCAGGGCGATGAGGACCTCGATGGACCAGGCCTGGGAGAGGAGTCCGCCGACGACCGTGAAGACCCCCATGCCGTAGAGAAAAATCCGCCGTCGGCCGTGGATGTCGCCGAGGCGCCCCATGGCCAGGAGAAAAATAGAGGAGGAGAGGACGTAGGTGGTTTCGACCAGGCCGAGCTGCATGGCGCTGGCGCCGAACTCGCGGCCGATGGACGGGAGGGCAATACCGACGGCGGACATCATGAACGGCATGATGAAGTGGGCGACGCAGACGACGAAGAGGGTGGCGGAGCGTGAAGTGGCGGCGGGCATGGGGATCCTTGCTGAGGATGAGAAGGGGTATCAACGCAGAGGCGCTACGGGCGAAGAGGCGGAGAGGAAAACCGGGACACTGGCCCTGCCTCTCACGCTGTTTCCCGCGTCTCTCCAACTCAGCGTCTCGCCGTTGAGTCCCTTGATTGGATCCTGAATCGAGATCCCTGAAGAGCCGGAATCGAACCGGCCCCTATTCGTAGCGCAGGGCGTCGATGGGGTTGAGGTTGGCGGCCTTGCGCGCCGGGTAGAAACCGAAAAAGATGCCGACGGCACCGGTGAAGAGGACGGCCACGGCGATCACCGCCGGGTTGATGACGACGCTGATGCCGAGGAGGCTGCCGAATCCCCAGGCGGCGCCGAGGCCGCAGGCGATGCCGATCAGGCCGCCGAGCAGACTGAGGATCGCCGCCTCGATGAGGAACTGGGAGAGAATATCGACGGAGCGGGCGCCGATGGCGAGGCGGATGCCGATCTCCCGGGTCCGTTCGGTGACCGAGACGAGCATGATGTTCATGATGCCGATGCCGCCGACGAGAAGGGAGACGGCGGCGATGGCGGAGAGGAGGAGGGTCAGGGTGCCGGTGACCCGGGTCGCCATCTGGTTGATTTCGGTCTGGTCGCGGATATTGAAATCGTCGAGTCCCCCGGCGGGAATTCTGTGGGCCTCGCGCATGATGGCGATGATCTCGTCCTTTGCCCCCTCCATCTCCTCGGGACTGGCGGCGCTGGCGACGATGGAACGCACTGTTTTGCCGTCTCCGAGGCGGTAGAGGACGGTCGTCGAGGGGGCGAGGACGATGTCGTCCTGATCGGTGCCGAAGGCCGACTGCCCCTTGGCGGCGAGGACCCCGATCACCCGGAAGGGGACATTGCGGATGCGGATGGCGGCGCCGATGGGGTCTGCTCCGGAAAAGAGTTCGCGGGCCACCGTCTCGCCGAGGAGGGCCACCTTGGCCCGGGTGCGGACGTCGCGCTCGGCAAAGGGAGCGCCGCTGGCGACCTGGTAATTGCGGATCTCCAGGTATTCGGGAGAGACGCCGGTCACCGCCGTGTTCCAGTTGCGGCCGCCGGCGATGATCTGGCTGGTGACGCGGATTTCCGGAGAAACCCCCTGCAGGAGGGTGGTCTCCTGGCGCAGCCGGGCCACGTCCTCCATGGAGAGGGTCTCGAGGGTCCCGGCGCCCCCCCGGGCGCCGCCGACCTGGCTGCTCCCCGAGCGCAGCATGAGGAGATTGGTGCCGAGGGAAGCGACCTGCCCCTCGATATCGCGCTGCGACCCCTGGCCGAGGGCGACGAGGCAGATCACCGAGCCGACGCCGATAATGATGCCGAGCATGGTGAGGAGGGAGCGCATCTTGTTGCGGGCGATGCTCTGCAGGGCGACCTTGATCAGCTTGCGCCACTTCATGCCGGCACCTCCTGTCGGGCCGCGGCCAGGTCTTCGGCGGCCTGCCGCGTCGCCGCCACCGCCTCGTCGCGCTGCACCAGGCCGTCGCGCAGTTCGACGATGCGGCTGCAGTAGCGGGCGACCTCCGGCTCGTGGGTGACGAGAACGATGGTCATCCCCTCGGCGTTGAGCTGCTGGAAGACGGCGAGGACCTCGAGGGTGGTGCGGCTGTCGAGGTTCCCCGTCGGCTCGTCGGCAAGGATGATCGCCGGCTCCGTCACCAGGGCGCGGGCGATGGCGACCCGCTGCTGCTGGCCGCCGGAGAGCTGATTGGGGACGTGGTCGAGACGGTCGCCGAGGCCGACCCGGACCAGGGCCGCCGTGGCGCTGGCCCTGGGATCGGCGATGCGGTGACGGCGGTCGTAGAGAAGGGGGAGTTCGACGTTCTCCAGCGCCGTGGTTCGCGCCAGAAGGTTGAACCCCTGAAAAACGAAACCGATCTTTTCGTTGCGGATGTCGGCCAGGGCGTTGCGCCCCAGGGTGCCGACGGACACCCCCTCGAGGAGATAGTCGCCGGCACTCGGCCGGTCGAGGCAGCCGAGGATATTCATCAGCGTCGACTTGCCGCTCCCCGAGGTACCCATCACCGCGACGAATTCCCCGCGCCGGATGGTCAGGGAGATCCCGCGCAGAGCGTGAACCTTCACGGCGCCGAGATCGAAGACCTTGGTGACGCCGGCGATGACCAGGGTTTCCTCGGTCATTTTCGCGGCCTCCCCCGCATCGCTCCGAAGAGGGAAAAGCTCTTTTTGACCTTGGTGTCTTCCCTGGCCGGGCCGGTGACCACCGCATCCCCGGCCTGCAGTCCGTCGTCGGAAATCGCCGTCACCTGGCCGTCGCTGGCAAGAGTTGAAACCGCTACCTTCTGCAGCTCCCCGGTCGCACCGAGACGAAAGACCCGCCCTCCCGTTTTTGCGGCGGAATGGTGGGATTGGCCGCTGGCAGGAGCAGATTCCTTCTCCTCCGGCGTGAAGCGCAGGGCGGCGTTGGGGATCAGGAGCACGTCTTCGAGATGTTCGACGACGAAGTCGACGGTGGCGGTCATCCCCGGCAGCAGCACCCCTTCCGGGTTGGCCGCCTCGACGATCACCGTGTAGGTGACCACGCTCTGCACCGTCTCCGGCTGCAGCCGCACCTGGCGTACGGTGCCGGCGAAGGTGCGGTCGGGGTAGCTCTGCACGGTGAAACGCACCGCCTGCTCCGGGCGGATCTGACCGATATCGGTCTCGTCGACGTCGGCCTCGATCTGCATCCGAGCCAGGTCGCGGGCGATGACGAAGAGGGTCGGGGTATTGAGACTGGCCGCCACGGTCTGGCCGGCGTCGATGCTGCGCTGGATCACGGTGCCGTCGATGGGGGAGCGGATCGTCGCGTTGCGCTCATTGGTGCGGGCCCGGGCCAGAGTCGCCCGCGCCTGATCGAGGGCGGCCCGATAGCGGTCGACGTTGAAGCGGAGGGGGAGAAATTCCTGCTCCGAGAGATACCCCTTGTCGTAGAGGGGACGGCTGCGCTCCAGCTCCCTTTGGGCCAGGGCCAGATCGGCCTCGGCGCGGGCGACGGCGGCTTCTCCTTCGGCAACGGCTGCGGCAAAGAGGGCGGGCTTGAGAGTGGCCAGCACCTCTCCTTTTTCCACCCGGCTGTTGAAATCGACCAGCACCTTGTCGATCGTCCCCGAGACTTCGGTGCCGACGGTCACCGTCTCCACGGCCGCCAGGGTTCCGGAACTGGAGACGGTGCGCTCGAGGGTGCCGCGGCTCACTTCGGCCGTTTTGTATCCGGGGGCCGGTTCGCCGGAGCCCCCTGCGCCCCTGAAGAAGAGAGCGGTCCCCCCTCCGAGAAGAAGGAGCAGGACGACGGCGAGGAGCCAGAAGAGGCGGCGGGATCGTTTCATGATTTTTCCTTACGGGGCGTCAACAGGGGAAGGAGCGTCTCGAGGTCGCCGCGGGCATACCCGACGGCCAGGGACTGCTGCAGCAGTCCCTGCCGGGCACGGACCTCGTCCCCCCGGGCGCGAACAAAGGTGGCGCGGGCATCGGCGAGATCGATCCAGTTTGTCGCCCCGACCCGGTAGCGGGCCTCGGCGGCGTCGAGGGCCTGCCGGGCGTAGTCGAGCTGGGCCCTGGAGACGGTGAGCTGCAGCTCGGCCCGGCGGTAGTCGGCCAGTGCCTGACCGATTTCGACGCCGATCTGCTGGCGCAGTCGCGCCACCTCGGCGACGGCGTCGCTCTGGCCGATGCGGGCCTGGGCGACGCCGGTGCGGGTGAGAAAGCGGTCGAAGATCGGTACATTCAAAAAGAGGCCGACGGAGGCGTCGCCGTTGTCCCGGGTCAGCTGATCGTTGAGGTTGCGGCCGCTGCTCAAGGAACTGTAACCGGTGCCGGCCGAGGCCGTCAGATCGAGCCGCGGCAGATAGCCGCCCCGAGCCCGGCGCACCTCTTCTTCGGCCCCTTCGATCCGCCGGATTCCGGCCAGCAGGTCGGGACGAAGTTCCCAGGCCAGCGCCAGGGTTTGCCCCGCATCGATCCCCTGCAGGACGGCGACCAGGGCGAAGGGGTCGGGGGAAAGGGGTTCGACGACAAGGGGCGGCTCCATCCCCAGACTCTGGAGCAATTGCAGTCCGGCGACCTCGAGGTTGCGCCGGGCGTCGAGGAGATCGAGTTCCGCCTGGGCCGTGGCCGCCTGCTGGCGGTAGAAATCGGTCACCGAGCGGCTGCCGGCGCGATAAAAGGCATCGACCTGTTCGAGGAGCGCCTTCTCCCGGGCCAGACTCTCCTCGGCGACGGTCACCAGCTCCCGTGAGGTGAGGACGGCGATGAAGGCGTTGGCCGCATTCATGGCCGTCGTCTGCTGCTGGCGCAGCAGTTCCCCCCCGGCGGCGTCGAGCCGGCGCCGGGCGGCGCCGAGATCGGCGACGTCGGCAAAGCCGTTGAAGAGATTGAGACTGGAGGAGAGATCGAGGTTCAGGGTGCGGGAGTCCCCGCCGTCCCCCGGCGGCGGCTGCTGGGCGTAGCGTTCGACGGCTCCGGCGCTCCCCTGCAGATCGGGGAGAAATGCGCCGCGGGCTGCCGTGACAGAGACGGCCGCCGATTCCCGGCGGTTGCGGGCCAGGGTCATGGCGGGGTGTCCGGTTAGCGCCATCTCGACGGCGCCGGGGAGAGTCAGTTGAAGCACCGGCGGCGCCTCTGCCGAGGCGGGGCCTGAAGTCAGGGCGCCGCCGAGGAGCAAGACGGCGAGGGTCAGGAGTCGTGACATCGGTTTCATCGGTACGGTCTCGCGGAGGCGGCGCCGCAGGGTTTTCCTGCGGCGCCGCGAAAAATATCGAATCAGGCAAGAACGGGCGGAGGCGGAGAGGCTCAGGATAAGCCCGAATGTCCGCTTCTGCAACCCCCTTCTGTCTACAGTTGCCCCCCCTGCGGAGCGCCGCGGCGGCCGCGGGGGCCCTTCCCGTCGTGCAACATCGGCCGCAGCTTCTCGGCGAGAAGGCGCTGCTCGGGGGTGAGCACGGCGTGAATCCGGTTCTGCATCCGGGCCCGGGCCACGGTCAGCTCGGTACGGATTCCCGCCTGAGCCGCGGCCAGGGAGCGCACTGCCCCCTCGTCAAAGGGCTGGGCCTTGGCGGCCTCCGCCATCGCTTCCCGGCTGGCGGACATCTCCTTTTTCAGCGGCGCCACCAGGGCCCGCTCCTCCTCGCGGATGGACTCGATCTGCTGCTGCTGTTCGGCGCTCAGGCCGAGGACCTCAGCCATCCGCTCCATTCTCTCCCCTCTCTTGCCGCAATCCCCCGGTTCGCAGTTGCCGGGGGTGTCGCAGCGCTGGGCGAAGGCCGGCTGCAGGGCGAGGCCGCCGCTGAGGGTTAGGGCGAGAACGGCGATCATCATGAGATGCTTTTTCATAATCTTCTTCTCCTTGGTTGCGGGGCGAGGCCCCGGATTTAGAAAGGTAATGACCATTGACCTGCTAGCCGCGGGCCGGGGCCTGGGTAAAGCGACTCATCACCCAGCCGTAGCGCCCCTGGGCGAGCTGCACATATTGCCAGCCCGGGGTACTGCCGGCGACATGCAGGGTTTCCCCGCGGTGGGCGACGGCGATCACCGGGAAGTTACGTCCGGGACCGGAGCGGATATTGAGCCGCTTGATCTCCACGGCCACCCAGTCACGATTCGACCGGTGCCGCGGCGCTTCCACCACCTGGTATCCGCGGCGCACCGGACGGTAGTAGGTCTCCCCGACCAGAAAACAGGGGATCCCGCCGATGCTGATCCGGATGTGCCCGTTCGGAATGCGGGCGACGACGGTGCCGACGGCCGGAGCCTGATGGCGACCCCTGTTTGAATCCTTGCCTCTGAATTGACCACGGTGGGCAGAAGAGTCCCGACCATTGTCCCGAGCGTGGTCCGTCTGTCGTGAGAAATCCCTGTCCTGATCCCCCCGGCGATCGTGACTTTCGGCCTGGGCCAGAGCGGCCCCGCCCAGGAGGAGTCCGAGACTCAAGGCAGCGACCAGGGCCCGAAAAGTGCTGTATTTTCCTGCCTGCGTTTTCATGGTTGTGCTCCTTTCCCTGCATAAAGATGAAAGAGAATGTCTTTGTGCTACAACCGTTTTCCTTCCGATCTGGAAGCAAGGCTAACAGCCGATTAAGGAGGAAATGTGGAACAATTGAGGAAAGGATCTTTTCCAAAAAAAAAGGGAGGCCGCTTCATCCCTCGAAGCGGCCTCCCCTTTTTTTTCACGACTCCTGATGAAATTCTAAATGAGGACCATCGCCAGCGGATAGCCGATCAGACAGGCGACGACCACGGCGATCAGGCCGGGAGCCATGAAGCTGTGGTTGAAGTAATACTTGCCGATCTTGGTCGTCCCGGAAATGTCGAAGTTGACGGTGGCGATGTCGGAGGGGTAGTTGGGGATGAAGAAATAGCCGTAGCTCGAGGGCATGATGCCGATGAGCAGCGCCGGCGGCAAGCCCATGGCCAGGCCGACGGGGAGCATCATCCGGCAGGTCGCCGCCTGGCTGTTGACCACCACCGAGACCACGAACATGGCCAGGGCAAAGGTCCAGGGGTAGGAGGTGACCATGGCGGTGATCCCGGTTTTGAAGCTCGGCATGGCGTACTGGAAGTAGGTGTCGCTCATCCAGGCGATGCCGAAGATGGCGATGGCCGCCACCATTCCCGACTTGAAGACGACCCCCTCGGGGACCTTTGACGATTTGGTTTTGGTGACCAGGAGGATGATCCCGCCGAAGGCCAGCATCATCATCTGGATGATGACCGCCATGGAAATCGGCTTGGCCCCGGCGGACTGGGTGCGGATTTCCGGGAACATGGCGATGACGACGATCACCGCCAGGGCCAGCAGAAAGACGAGCACCGAGTTGCGGGCGGCCACGGGGAGCTTTTCATCGAGGGTCGTGGCGGTGGTGTCCTTTATGCGCTGACTCCACACCGGGTCGGCCAGGCGCCGCTGATACTCGGGGTCATCCTCGAGTTCGACGCCGCGGCGCATACTGTAGAGGGACATGGCCAGGTTGCCGAGGAGGGTGGCGGGGATCGTGACGGCCAGAATTGACATCAGGGTGAGGCCGGGAGCGACGTTGGTCATCTGCGACAGGTAGTAGACGACGGCGGCGGAGATGGGGCTGGCGGTGATGCCGAGCTGGGAGGCGACGGAGGCCGCCGCCATGGGGCGCTCGGGGCGGATGCCGTTTTTCAGGGCCACGTCGCCGATGATCGGCATGATGGTGTAGACCGCATGGCCGGTGCCGAGCATGAAGGTCATGGTGTAGGTCACCAGCGGTCCGAGGAGGGTGACCCGCTTGGGATTGGAGCGCAGGATGCGCTCGGCCACCTGCAGCATGTACTTGAGGCCGCCGGCCGCCTCGAGAATCGACGCACAGGTGACGACGGCCATGATGATCAGCATGACGGTGATCGGCGGGGAGGTCGGAGGCATCTTGAAGATGAAGACTTCGGCGGCCAGGCCGATGCCGGAGATCACGCCGAGGCCGATGCCGCCGTAGCGGCTGCCGAGATAGAGCATCAGGAGCAGGAAAAGAAACTGGATGTAGAGCATGGAGGCCTCCTTGAGGGGGTGAGGGGATCGGCTGCTCTCCGCTGCGGTCGGCAGGCTGGGCAACCGGTTGTTGTCCCCACTCTAGAGGCTTGACTATCGAGATGTAAATATTGGGATTTTAAAAAGAATTGTGTCTTTAACGACCTTTTTGCCCATTCTGTTCACGGCGGAAAATCAGGACTTGCGCAGATAGCGGCGCTCGGGGCGCCCGACGGCGCCGTAGAGGAGATCGGCGACGAGAAAACCTTCCGAAACCATGAATTCGAGATAGCGCCTTGCGGTCGAACGGCTGACGCCGACCTGGGCACCCACCTCCTCGGCACCGAGATCCTTGACGCCCGGATTCTCGAAAACCAGGCGTATTTTCTTCAGCGTCAGGGGATCGACCCCCTTGGGGAGAGTCGCGCTCCCCCCGTCGGCCACGGGATGGGGGTAGAGGAGATGGTCCACATCCTTCTGCTCGAGGGGCCCGCCGCTTCGCACGAGGTGGAAGAAATCCCGGTACTTCTGCAGCGCCTCCTGAAACCGGGGAAAAGAGACCGGCTTGATGATGTAATCGAAGGCTCCTCCGCGCAGCGCTTCCTGCAGGGAGGCCATCTCCCGGGCGGCGGTGATCAGGATGAAATCGCTCGGCGCCGCCCCGATCCGCATCTCCCGCAGCAGTTCCATGCCGTTCCCCTCGGGAAAGAAGAGGTCGAGGAGGACCAGGTCCGGCTCGAGGACCTCGAGCATTTCGGCGGCCCCGGCAAGGGAATTGGCCAGGCCGACCACTTCGAAACCGTCGAGCTTTTCCGTGAAGCGCCGGTGCAGTTCGGAGATCCGCTCATCGTCTTCAACGATCAGCACCCGGATCAATCCTGGATTCATGGCGAAGTCTCCCCTTTTGGTTGTTGCTCATTGCCCTGACCTGATCAGGTCTTGCCTGCCCTGCGTCTTTGCGTCTTTGCGTGGGATGCTTGGAGTATTTCAAAAAAGGATCATCGCACGCCCGTTCGCTATGCTCACTAGAGACGCAGAGCTCGCGGAGAGAAAACCCTCTTGATCATCTTGTCATTTCCTCTTCGCAACGACATTGCGTCAAGGAGGCCGATTTTTACTTGAGTTCTCTCCCAACACCCTTAGGAATGATGGCGGTAAAGAGGGCGCCGCCGATTTCGCCGCGGCCGACGGTGATCTCTCCCCGGAGGGCATCGAGGGCCCGGCGCACCAGGAACAGGCCGATCCCCCGGCCGGTTCCCCCCTTGGTGGTCACCCCCTTTTCGAAGAGGGTGGCGGCAATGTTCGGGGAGATCCCCTCCCCCGAATCCTCGACCTCGAAAAGGAGGTCCGGCCCGAGATCGGTGAGAAACAGGCGCACCTCGCGGCGGGGCGCATCCCGCACGGCGTCGAAGGCGTTGTCGAGGAGGTTGCCGAGTATGGTGAGCAGATGGTTGCGGTCGAGGTGCTCCGGCAGGTCGGTCAGGAAACTCTGCCGGTCGAAGATGAAATCGATCTTGAGCTCCCGGGCGCGGTTGAACTTGCCGAGAATCACCCCGGCGACCACCGGATCGGGAACCGCCTCGGCCAGGGTGCGGATCAGGTCCTGATAGCCGCTCGACTCGGTCATGATCAGGTCGAGGGCCTCCTGGTGGGCGCCGATCTGGATCAGCCCGGCGATGGTGTGCAGCTTGTTGGTGTATTCATGGGTCTGGGCCCGCAGCAGCTCGGAGTATTCCTGCATCTGGGAGAGCTGACGGGTCAGGCGGTCGAGTTCATCCTTGGGGCGGAAACTGGCCACGGCACCGGCTCCGGCGGCGCCGAAGGGGAGGATATTGACGACCATCGTTCTCCCTGCCAGGGTCATTTCCCGATCGAAGAGCGGCTCGCCTTCCCCGAGGGATCGCTCGAGATCGGCACAGGGGCAGACCTCGGTCAGTCGCCTTCCGCGCAGGTCGGCGGAAGGGCTCTCGCCGAGATAGCGCCGCGCCGCCGGGTTGACCAGGGTCAGGCGCCCCTCTCCGTCGACGGAAATGATCCCCTCGCGAATGGCGCCGATGACCGCATTGCGCTCCCGAAAGAGGGCGGCGATTTCCTGCGGCTCAAGGCCGAATATCACCGATTTGAGCCCCCGGGCGATGAGGGTGGCGCCAAAGATCCCGAAGAGCACCACGACGGCGGCGTACCGCAGAATCTCCCATTGCTGCTCCCGCACCACCGCCTCGATGTCCTGCACTAGATATCCGACGGCGGCAAAACCGATGATCTCCTCCCGATCGTCGCGCACGGGAACGATGCCGCGCAGGGAGGGTCCGAGGGTCCCCACAGACTCGGACGCGTAGGACTTCCCTTCCTTGAGGGCCAGGTCGATATCGCCGCCGACGAAGTGCTCGCCGATTTTTTTCGGGTCGGGGTGCGAAAGGCGAATCCCCCGGGTATCGCCGATGACGACAAATTCGGCGTCGGTCGCCTTGCGGATCGCCTCGGCCGCAGCCTGAACGTCCCTGCTGTTTCCGGTCCGCAGACCTTCCCTGATCGCCGGATTCAGGGCGACGGAGCGGGCGACCTCCACCGCCTTGCGCCCGATCTGCACGCGCAGTAGATTTTCCACCGAGTCGGAGAAGAGGGCGCCGATGAGCCCCACCAGCAGGAGGAGAAGTCCGGTGACCAGCAAAATGAGCTTGACCTGCAAACTGCGCGGCAGCAGGCGATCCAGACGGGACACCAGTGAATTCACGGGAGGGCTCCAAGGGGAGAATTGGGTTCGGGGCATGGATCTTTCCCCTGGCAATCATAGGCCATATCCCCTGTCCGGGTCATGAAAAAACGCGTCAAGGCCCGACCGTTGTGCGTCATCAACGGCAAATACGGCCCCGCGACAGGTCAATTGTGCAGGGATTGAGGAAAAGTGGGCGCCGATTCAAGTATTCGTGGCGGTCATCGCCATGGATATGATAGGAGAAGGAGACAAAGAGGACTACGGGTGTCGACACCCAGGGGACGTCTATGAGAATCAGGATACAATACCGGCTCTTTCTCGCCTTGCTGGCCGCCTCGG
The DNA here is from genome assembly GCF_001278055.1 of Desulfuromonas soudanensis. Classification (NCBI taxonomy): domain Bacteria; kingdom Pseudomonadati; phylum Thermodesulfobacteriota; class Desulfuromonadia; order Desulfuromonadales; family Desulfuromonadaceae; genus Desulfuromonas; species Desulfuromonas soudanensis. The sequence continues at coordinate 2,839,326 of NZ_CP010802.1, forward strand.
GGCTGGCGGTCTTCGGCATGTTTTTCATCATGCAGTGGAGCATCGACCGCGGCTTTCTCCAGTACGTCAACACCCTCGAACAGAGCCGCCTCGAACGCCTGGCGGCAGGGCTTGAAGAGGCCTATGCCGCCAGGGGGAGCTGGGCCTTTCTCCGCGACGACCCCGCCGAGTGGCTGCGCCTGATGCTGCGCACCCTCCCCGAGGGGAGTCTTACCCCCGAGCAGAGGGAGCGGCTGGAGAAACGACTGGAGCGCCGCGCCGAGCAGGGGCGTCTCCCTCGTCCCGAGGGGCGCCTTCCCGGGCCGGCCCATCGTTTCGAGAGCCGCGTCCTCCTTCTCGACGCCGACGGGAGTCGAATCCTCGGCCCGGGGGGCGCCGGCGCCGATCTGCCCCGCACCCCCCTGCGCCACGACGGCACCGTCGTCGGCTCCCTGATCCTGCTGCCGCAAAAAGAGCTCTCCGACGTTCACCAGTTGCGCTTCGTCCAGCAGCAGAAGCTGGCCCTGGCCCTGGTCGGCCTCGTCGTCCTCCTGATTTCCACCCTTCTCTCCCTGCTCCTGGCCCGGCGCCTGGTGCGCCCGATCCAGCTTCTGGCCACGGCGACCCGACAGCTCGCGGGCGGAGCCTACGCCACCCGGGTTCCGACCGTCTCCGGCGACGAACTCGGACAGCTCGCCCGGGACTTCAACGCCCTGGCCCTGACCCTGGAGAAAAACGAGACGGCGCGGCGTCAGTGGGTGGCCGACATCTCCCATGAGCTGCGCACCCCTCTTTCCGTGCTGCGCGGGGAGATCGAAGCCTTGCAGGACGGCATCCGCCAGCCGACCGCCGAGGCCATCGCCTCCCTGCACACCGAGGCGATGCGCCTGGGGCGCCTGGTCGACGACCTCTACCAGCTGGCCGTCTCCGATCTCGGCGCCTTGAGTTATCGCAAGGAGAAGACGGATTTCACGGCCCTGTTGCGCGAGGCCCTCGCCTCCGTGCGCCCGCGCTTTGCCGACAAGGGGCTGACCCTGAAGGAGGAGCTCCCCGCCGCCGACCTGAGGCTTTTTGCCGATCCGCAGCGCCTGCATCAGCTGTTGGCCAACCTGCTGGAGAACACCCTCAAATATACCGATGCGCCGGGAGAGGCCCGGGTGAGCCTGCAGGCTGAAAAGGCGACGGCCGTTCTCCGGATCGACGACAGTCCCCCCGGGGTTCCCGAGGAGGCGTGGACACGCCTCTTCGAGAGTCTCTACCGGGTGGAGGGTTCGCGGAGCCGGACGACGGGGGGAGCCGGACTCGGCCTGGCCATCTGCCGCAACATCGTCCAGGCCCACGACGGTTCGATCACGGCGGGTCCCTCCCCCCTGGGCGGGGTTCGGATCACCATCACCTTCCCGCTGGAGAAAATGCCATGAGCGGACGCATCCTTATTGTCGAAGACGAAGAGAAGCTCGCCGCCCTCCTTTCCGACTATCTGCGCCAGGGGGGATTCGAGCCGCAGACCCTGGGGGACGGCGCCGCCGCCGTCGAGCTGATCCGCAGCGAGCGCCCCGACCTCGTCCTGCTCGACCTGATGCTGCCGGCCAAGGACGGCATGGAGATCTGCCGGGAGGTGCGCGCCTTTTCGGCCGTTCCGATCATCATGATCACCGCCCGCATCGAGGAGATCGACCGCCTTCTCGGCCTGGAAATCGGCGCCGACGACTACATCTGCAAGCCCTTCAGCCCCCGGGAGGTGGTGGCCCGGGTCCGGGCCGTCCTGCGCCGGGCGGCCCCGGGGAATGGCGCCATGGGCGGCCTCGACCTCGATCCGTCCCGCTACCGCGCCGTCCTCCACGGCCGACTCCTCGATCTCACCGCCGTCGAGTTTCAGCTCCTCGCCTATCTCGCCGCCCACCCCGGACGGATTTTCTCCCGCAGCCAGCTGATGGATCACATCTACCCCGACGACCGCATCGTCAGCGACCGCACCATCGACAGCCATATCAAAAAGTTGCGCAAGAAGATCGCCGCCGTCGCCCCCGACGAAGAGCTGATCCGTTCGGTCTACAGCGTCGGCTACAAGTTTGAGGCCGACTGAATATTTCTGCGGACATTGGATGAAAAAACGCAACCATTCTATTCCCTTACTCAACGACACACCCTGTGGTCTGCGGCTGTTGCTTGCGGGAAGTCAAGTGACAACGTTGGACGCGGGCAATGGCTGCAGACCACATGCGCTCGCTTAGGTGCTGAATAGTTAAAAAAAACCGCCCCCGGATTCCTCCGGTCGGGCGGTTTTTTTATCGTCGTCACTCTCTTTCGAAGGCTTCCTTCAAACCATCTGACCCAGCGGATAGCGGCGCTCCATCACCCCCTGAAAGGAGCGCACCCCCTCGAGGGCCACCTGCAGTCGCCCCTTTTCCATGCGGTTGAGCAGGTCGAGGGCAATCCGGTTGTCCGGGAGGCGTTTTTCCCGGATCGCCTCCACCTGGGTGCGCAGGCGGAAGTAGACCAGGGCGTGAAAGGTCGCCTCCAGATCGTCGGCTTCCCGGCGACTCAGGACCTTGTGCCGAACCAGTCGTTCGATCCGCTCGGCCGTCCCCGTTTCCGATACCCCCTCGGAGAGGGCGAGAATCTTGACCCCTTCGGTGATGGTAAAGATGCCGGCCTTTTTCAGATCGAGCTTTCCCCTGTGTTCCCCCTTTTCCGTCTTGATCCGGCCGAACCACCCGAGCGGCACCCGGAAACGCAGCATTTTGGCGGTCATATGCCCGAGGAAAATCTCATCTCCGGCAAGGCGGCCGAGGATATGCTCCTTCAAGGCCTTTTCCAGCTGCAGATCCCCCTGCAGGGCCCGCATATCGGCCACCATTCCGATCCGCAGGAGATTGTCGGCGACCGGGGTCCCGAACCACTCATCGAGGACGACGCGCCATTCGGAGAGGCTGTGACGCCACAGGGGGTTGTTGGCCATGATCCCTCCCGGGCAGGAGGGGATGCCGACGGCCAGGATTCCGGATATCAACGCCTGGGAAAATTCTACCATCCGCTGTCGTTCCTGGAGGGTCAGGTCATCGGCGTAAACGAGGGCGTTGTCCTGATCCGTGGAGAGGGTCTGCTCCCCCCGCCCCTCGCTCCCCAGGACCAGGAAGGCGAAACGCCCGGAGAGGTCGGAGAATTCTTCAACCAGCAGAAGATCGACCAGCCGGACCAGAATCCGGTCGTTGAGATGGGCGATATTCCGCACCAGGTCCTGAACCGCCACACCGGCGCCGAGGAGTTGGACGACCAGTTTCTGAACCTGTTCAAAGAGGGTTTTGAGCGTTTCAACATCGTCCGCCTCCTCGATGTCCAGGATCAGGTGCTGGGGGGTGCTGTTCTGAAGGCGCAGAATATCCGAGTCGGTGATGATTCCGGCCAGGCGCCCGGCGGCATCGACGACGACCAGCCGGTGAATCCCGGACCGGGAGAGGCGGTGCAAGGCCTCAAAGAGAAAGGTGTCCTCGCCGACGGTGATCAGCGGCGAGCTCATGATGTCGCCGACGGTCAGGGTCCGGGGATTTCGACCTTCGGCCACCGCCTTGTTGCGCAGATCGCGGTCGGTGAGCATCCCCGCCGGCACGCCGGCGCGGCAGACCACCAGCCCGGAGATGCCGTGCGTCCGCATGATGGCCGCCGCCTCGACCAACGGATCGTCGGCCGAACAGGTAATCACCTCGCGGCGGCAGTACTCCCCCACCGGCTGGAAGAGGGTGTTCAGTTCATTCACGGTTGCTCCCCGAACTCGGAAATCCATCAGTCAATGTCCACCACCGGCGGCTCGGCACTGGACAGGGTCAACGCCGGCAGATCACCGGACCGGCAGGATCATATTTTCAGTGCGTCGGCAGAATTTCCAGGGCCCGGGATCGCCAGGAGAGGACGGCGGTCTGGGTGAACATGCGGTCGGCAAGGGAAGGGAAGCGGGTGCGGATCACCTCGCCGGCGAAACCGGCGAGAAACCTCGACTTGAGCTCGGCCCGGGCCCGGTCCACGCCGATGTCCTCATAGGGGACCGAGGCAAGGAGCAGGAAGCCGTCGTCGGGGATTCGCCCCGCCTGCATGTTGGCCTCGATGATGCCGGCGGCCTGGCCGATGGGATCGGCGAGGTCGGGGCTGTAGGGGCCGACGATGAGAGCGAGGTTGGGGGTATGGAGAAAGTCGAACCCCTGGCCCAGACAGATCATCCATTCCCGGTGCTCGATATCCAGCAGGCGCGAGGTCGTACGAACCTGGGCGATCCACTCCAGGTTCCCGTACATCAGGCGCAGCAGGTCCTCCCTCATCTGTTCGGGGAGATCGGGGCACAGGGCTGTGAGGCGGGGACCGAGGGAGCCGGCCTGCGCTTTGGAGATGGCCGCCAGATCGATGACCTCGCCGTTTTTTCCGTGAATGAGGAGGGCGTCCTCGTCGGTCTCGAAGCCGCAGATGATCGGATAGACGGTTGCGTGGCCGGTGCCGAAGATGTGTTCGGCCTGCCGTTTGATGGTGCGGGTATGGGCCAGGGCCGCCTCGGTGTCGTAATGGAACCCGGCGCACCCCCGCGCGACATCGCCCCGCGAAAAGTGATAGGTGATGAAAATCAGCACCCGGCGGCCGCCGGCCACCATGCGGTGCACGTGGCTGGCCAGAACTTCTCCCAGATGCGGCCAGCCGAGGTCGAACATGCCGCCGAGATTGCGGAAAGGCTGGATGATGCCGGGGGGCGTACCGGTGGCGACCGGGATGTTGATCCGCCCGTCCATGCACTTGAGGACGACGATGGCCGTGGGATGCTTGGCCTGATAGCGCTCCCGTGCCAGGTACGCCTCGGGACTGCGGAACTCGGCGGTGTGGCGACGCGCCAGATCCTGCAGCCAGTCGATCCGTTCCCCGATCGGCCTGTGATGAATCGTCATGGCTGACTCCCGGCAAACGTAGGGATGGCGGTGGGATTGTCCGGCCTGCTCTTCCTGGCCCGGCCTCCCCTGTTACGGGCCGAGAACAAAACGGACCTGAAAATCATTCACACCTAAAAACTGCGCTTCGCGCATCAGCGCGGTGACGTCGATCTCCACGTCGAAGCCGGCGTCGGAATCGAAGATGTCGAAGGTTTGAACCGCCAGGGGGGCGGAAGAATAGTCGCCGGAGTTGAGTCCCCCGGGCGCCACCGAATATTCGACCAGATCGAGGAGTACAGGGACGGTGCCGGCAAAATCGACGAAATTGACGAAGACGGTCAGGGTCGCAGAAAAGATGTCGGCATTCAGCGGGATGTCCGGCCCGCCCGTCGAGCCGTCGAGGGGAAAATCGAGGAAGGCCCGGTACTCGGGGCGGTTGCGACTGGCGCTGTCGATGCCGAAGAGGAGGGTGAACGAGCCCTGGGTGATGGTGAAGGAGTCGAGGACCGGGTCGAAGGCGATGTCGCCGTCCGTCGGCTGATCGCTGAGGATGAAGTCTGTAAACGTCCCCGGTAGCCCTGGGAGGGTGTACTGAACGGTCAGTTCCGGCGCGGTGAGCTCGACGGTGGGGCGGTCGTCGATTCCCACCAGCCCCGGCCCGGTAATAATGACAGGATCGTCCCCGCCCCCGCAGCCGGACAGAACCGTCATGAGGGCTCCGAGAGCCAGCGCACACAGGAAATTTCGTCTCTTAGTCACCATCTCCCCCTTTCCCGCCCTCCGTTATTTGGACGATTTTCCCTTCCTTTCCACAACTGTAGATGAGATCCCTCCTCTGTCAAAATCCCCGGGTTCAATCGACAGGAATGATCGCCGCCAACACGCCGGCGATGAAGAGATTGCGGGCAAGAGTTACAGGGTAAAGAAAAACGTCGCCCCCTTGTCCTTCTCTCCTTCCGCCCAGATCCGTCCGCCGTGGCGAAAAAGGATGCGCTGCACCGTGGTCAGGCCGAGACCGGTCCCGGCAAATTCGTCCCTGTTATGCAGGCGTTGGAAAGCGCCGAAGAGCCTGTGGGCCTGATTCATATCGAAGCCTGCGCCGTTGTCGCGGACGAAAAAAACCGGCTTCTCTTCCTCGGCAATCACGCCGAATTCGATGCGGGCTTCGTCTCTGGCGCCGGTATATTTCCAGGCGTTGCCGAGGAGATTTTCCAGGACCGAATAGATGAGGACCGGGTCTCCGAGACATTTTACTCCTTCGGCGAGGGTGAAGGTGACCTGACGCTCCGGTTCCCGCATCCGCAGACCGAGGACGATAGCTGCGGCCATCTCACTGAGGTCGAGCTCCTCCCGGTGCAGTTCCTGACGATTCAGGTGGGAGAAATCGAGGAGGGCGCTGATAAAGAGGTCCATGCGCAGGGTTTCGTCATGAATGTAGTCGATGAATTTCTTGCTTTTCCCATCGAGGGTATCGGCACACAGTTCGTTCAGCCCCTGACAGGCGCCGCTGATGTTCGTCAGGGGCGCCCGCAGGTCGTGGGCGACCGTGTGGCTGAAGGACTCCAGCTCCAGATTGGCTTTTTCCAGCTCCTCGGCCTTTGCCGCCAGGCTGGCATTCAGGCTGGCAATTTTTTCCGATGCCCGCTTCCGTTCGGTGATGTCGATCATGACCGCCAGGGAGCGGATGATTTCCCCCTGATCGTCCCGATCGGCCGTGGCGCTGAGGAGAACGTCGAGGATCTCGCCGTTCTTCTTCCTTATCCGGTAGGGGACATCCTTGCAATATCCGGTCTGAAAATATTCCGGAAACACGACCTCTTCGGCGTAACGACGCGATTCTTCGGTAAAAAAAGAAGTTAGTTTGACGTTGATCGCTTCGTCCTTCCCGTACCCGAGGTAGGCGAGCCAATAGTTGCTGACACTGACCAGCCGCCCGTCCCGATCGATGGAGTGGAGCATGACCGGAGTATCCTTGTAGAGGCGGCGGTAGCGCTCCTCGCTCTGCTTAAGTTCCCGGAAGAGAAGATCGTAGGGTCGGGCCAGGACGGTTTCGATCAGGGCCTTGTAAACAAGGTAAAAACCGGCGAACTTGAGGATATGGCCGATCGCGTTGCTCAGCCCGTAGACATCGGAATAAAGGGTGAAGGCGAGTTCGGCGGCGATGAAGCAAAGGAGGGCACCGGAGAGGAGCCGGACCACCCCCCTATTGAAGGCTTCCTTCTTCCTGACCATGAAGTAGATTGCGCCAAGGAACAGGAGGCAGACCAGATATTCGCTCCCCTTCTTGAAGGGAGTCAGCCCGCTCCCCTCCACGAAGCAGGCAGGGAAATTTCCGCTGAAAACGGCCGTCAGGAGGAGAGAGGTGAGGGTCAGGAAAAAGGCGATCGTCCATCCGGCCCTGAGCCTGCGGCCGATGAACCAGGGAGCGACGAGGAGGGAAAGGCTTTGCAGGTACCGGGAGGCGATCCAGAGCTGGGTTGCGATATCGGGAGAGATGCCGGGGAAGATCCCCAGCCCCTTGTAGGTCAGGACATGGGAGATTTCGACGAGGGCGACAAAGAGGGAGGCGATACCGACAAAGAGAAAGTAGTTGTTTTTTATGATGCGCCGGGTGTTCCAGGCGATCATGAAAATACCGCAGGCCACGACCACGGAGAAGAATTCAACGAGGGTATGGAACAGGAGATAGTTGTAAAAACTGGCCAGGCAGAGGCCGATCAGAACCGCTCCGCCCAAAAGGAGAGTGGAGACTTTGTCGGAGCTGACGGCGTAATCGATCATGGGCGTCACCTTACACCGGCAGAGGAGGCTGATGTAAATTTTTTCAATGGCGGCAATCGGGGATATTCGCCAACCGCGCGCAGGAAAAACTACCCATCTTGTAACCCATTCCGGCAAAGATTGTCAACGCAACATAGCGCCATAATTGAAAAAATCAGCAGAAACCCGGCCCAGGCCCGTTCATCCCTCCCGGGAACCCGAACGGAGCGTCCCTGAGGGTATTTTTTGCCCGGTTGCCGAAACTAAATCTTTGCACTCGCCGGCAATTTATGCTACAAACTGGCGTCGGCATCGTGGAGCTATCGACGAGCGACAAGCCTATGGTGGCTATGGTGAAGCGGTTAACACAAACGACTGTGACTCGTTCATGCGTGGGTTCGATCCCCACTAGCCACCCCATTTAAAAATTAAACCCCGCCATAAGCGGGGTTTTTTTTTGCCCGAGGGAAGGGGTCTTGCCCCGTCCCTCGGGCAAAACAAAGCACAATCCAACCTTGGCAAAATCCGGCTATTGCCGACGACGGGGCGGGACTGATTGAACCGGGAGCGAAGACCCCTGATTACTTGCGGGACCTGGGGATAGCTTGACTGTGCCCGCAGCTCACGCAGACAAACGCCGATTTTTCGGCGGACTCTTCGACCGGTTTCGAAAAACGGTCCTTGAGTTCCGTTCCGGACTCCTCCGCAGCCTTCCGCCGCACACTGGCGATGTCGTGGGGATGGCCGCAACTTTCGCAGACAAACGCAGATTTCTTGTCCAGTTCTTCAACCGCCTTGCTGAATCGATCCGTCATTACCGTTCTCCTTTCCCTAATGTTGCCGGTACGCCGGAACGCTCCAGATCCGGCGTACCTCAGATCTCCGGTCAAATCCATACAGGCTACGATTTGATTTTATCATATCAGGAGACGGTCGTGGCAAAACCGGACAGCGCATTGCTATAATAAGCAGCGTGTGTCGTTACAACCTCCTTTCGGGAGCCCGGACATGAACCTTTCAGCAACCGCAGCCGACCGAAAAAGACTGGAGCGCCTCGCCTGGTTTCTTGACAATTCCATCCCGATTCCCGGGCTCGACATCCGGGTCGGCTTCGATGCCCTGATCGGCCTCCTCCCTGGTTTCGGGGACAGTGTCGGCGCCCTGATGTCGAGCTATATCCTCGCCGAAGCCGCCCGCCTCGGCGCTCCCAGAGCGGTGCTGCTGAAGATGGCCTTCAATATCGCCGTCGACGCCCTCATCGGCGCCGTTCCGGTCCTGGGGGATCTCTTCGATTTTGCCTGGAAGGCCAACCAGCGAAATGTCGATCTTCTCCGCGCCTACTACGACCAGCCGCGCAAAACGGTGGTCGTCAGCCGCCTCTTCGTCTGGGGACTCGTCCTGCTGCTGGTCGGGTTGGTGCTGTGCATCGGCCTGCTGAGTTTCTTGCTCCTCCGCGCCCTGTGGAACGCGGCCGGGGGTCTTTGATTAACTGACAAGGAGAGAACCTATGGATTTTTTCCGGATACTGATCGCAATTCTCATCCCGCCCCTCGGGGTCTTCCTGCAGGTGGGTTTTGCCGGGGCCTTCTGGCTGAACATCCTGCTGACCCTCCTCGGCTATATTCCCGGGATCGTCCACGCGGTCTGGATCATCGCCAAACGGTAAGGTCAAGAGGAGACGACCGGGATCTTCTCTCCCTGGGCCGACCCCGGCAGGGCGCTGACAACCCCCATGCCGAGGGCCGCCAGATAGGGGAGGGACTGGATCAGCAGCGCCCCCGCCCAGAGGCGAGCGCCCGGGATGACCCCTCCCTGCAACCACAGCACCCCGAGGGCCGCACCGATCAGCAGGAAGGCCAGCAGGGTCTCTTCGGCGGCACTCAGAACCGCCTGGACCAGTCGCGGCTGATTCTCGCATTTCGGTGTGCGGAAAAACGGTATGTTTTTGGTCCAGAAGCCGGCGACTATCGCCTTGGCGATGGTATGGGAGAGGGCCAGGCCTGCCAGGGCGGCACCGAGCGTCTCCCAGCGACTGGCACCCAGCCGGGTCCGATAGAGATAGACCAGTTTGAGAACCTTGAAAAAAAAGAGCGCCAGCGGAGGAATGGTAAAGACCGCCAGCGGGGGGTCCGTATGCTGCGGGTCCAGCAGGATCACCACCGACCAGAAGAGGGCGCCGAAGGTGTAGAAAAGGTTCAGTCCATCGGCCAGCCAGGGGAGCCAGCCGGCGACAAAATGGTAGCGCTGGCCGCGGCTCAGGCGCTTGTCGCGCCAGCCGAGAAGAGCTCCAAGATGCCGGCGAAGGATCTGTACGGCGCCATAGGCCCAGCGGAATCGCTGCTTCTTGTAATCGATGAAGGTATCCGGCATCACCCCGCGGCCGTAACTCTGCTCTATATACCCCCCCTCGTATCCCGCCTCGAAAATCCGCAGACCAAGTTCGGCATCCTCGGTGATGCACCATTCGGCCCAGCCGCCGACCTCCCGCAGCACCCGGGCGCGAACCATGGTCATGGTCCCGTGCTCGATAATGGCGTTGCGGTCGTTGCGGGTCACCATGCCGATATGGAAAAACCCCTTGTATTCGGCGTAGCACATCTTCTTGAACAGCGAGGTGTCGCCGTCGTGGTAATCCTGCGGTGCCTGGACGAAACCGATATCCGGATTGGCAAAATAGGGGGTCAGATCGCTCAGCCAGCGGGGGGAAACCTGGTAGTCGCTGTCGATCACCGCGATCACCTCGGCGTCGGCTGCCGTCTGCTGCAGGGCGAAATTGAGCGCTCCGGCCTTGAATCCCGCCAGGGGTGAGACATGGAAGAAGCGAAAGCGCTCGCCGAGGACGGCACAGTGGGCCTCCACCGGCTGCCAGACCGCCGGATCGGAGGTGTTGTTGTCGATGACCAGAACCTCGAAATCGGGGTAGTCGAGGCGACTCAGGGCATCGAGGGTTTCGATCATCATCGCCGGCGGCTCGTTGTAGGCCGGAACGTGGATGGAGACCTTGGGGAAACTCCGCCCCGACGCGATCTCCAGCTCCCTCTCCGGCGTCCCGGCGAAAAAACGCCGGCGCTTTTTCATCCAGCTTGCCTCGGCGAGTTCGTGGGCTTCGGTGAGCAGAACCAGGCAGATCCCGAGAAACCCGAAGAGCAGGCAGATGCCGACGGTAATCGTCAGCAGGCTTTGATACTGGTAAACGTAGTCATAAACCACCCAGACCAGGGTCGCCGCCATCCCGTTGGCCAGCAGTGCCAAAAAGCTGCGCCCGCGCCGCCGCAGGGTGGAGCTGTCGGTAAAGAGGATCAGCGCGGCGGCCAGCCCCAGACCGACGGATAATCCGGCCAGCAAACGCCATTGCGGGACCCGGACGATCGGCTCGGTAAAGGGGAATTTCTGGTTGCGGTGGGCGTCAAAAACCCCCCAATAGGCCCCGACCGCCCCTTCCGATTCGGATTTCCAGGGCTGGTCGAAAGCCTCCATCAGGTAGTAATCGTAATGGTTTTTCACCGCGCGCTGCAGGTAGTTGCGGAGAAAGATCGCCTCGTTGGCATGGGTGGCGACGGAGGCGCCGCGCGTGCGGCCATTGCTCGGCCAGCCGACCTCGGCCATCAGGATCCGTTTTTTCGGGAAGGCCTCCTGCAGCATGACATAGGTGGCGTCCACGTGATCGAGGGCGGCCTTGAGCGCGACCCCTTCCCAGTAGGGGAGAAAGTGGGCGGCAATAAAATCGGTGTGCGGCGCCAGTTCAGGATGGGCCACCCAGACGTTCCAGGGTTCGCCGGTACTCACGGGGAGGTCCAGCGCCTTGCGCGTGCGATCGAGGTAGGCGGCCAGCTGTTCCACGCTCAGTTCTCCGCGCAGAAGCGTTTCGTTGCCGACGATCACCTGGATAATGTTCTTTTTGTTTTTTTTGGCGACCAGAAGGAGCCTCTCCAGCTCCCGTTCGTTCTCTTCGAGGTTGTCGGTGAGCCAGGCCCCCAACGTTACCTTCATGCCGTGCTTTTCGGCCAGTTGCGGAATGCTGCTCAGGGTTCCGCCGAGGCCGTAGGTGCGGATCGCCTGCACCTTCCCCTGCAGCAGGGCCAGATCGGCGGCAATCTCGGACTCCGTCGGATAGTCCCCGGCCACCGGGTCGTTATGCAGACGCAGGGGGGAGAAGGACATCCCGGCCACCTTCGAGGGCCAGGGGGGTTCGGTGGAGGGGCGATTCCCCCAGCCCCAGAGGAGAAAGGTCGCAAGAGCGAAGCCAAGGACGATAATCAGATTGAGCCGCGACACCTTGTTTTTCATCATAGCTGCAGAAATCCCGGACCTGGGTAAAGCCCCGCAAAACGGGGGACTGACGAGAACCAACCTCGCTGATTATAGAGCCAATTCGGGAAGAGATCTCTACATATTTATTCGGGGTTGGAAGCTGACGAAACTGGATCCGGCCAAGGGGCTTAACATACTAAAAACAATACAGATCGAGCCTGAAACGTTTGGGGTCTCCTTTCCCATTCCCGCAAATAAACACCGCTCCCCTTAGGGTTCGCGAAAAAGGCCGGCTCCCTGATTGTCAGGGAACCGGCCTTTTTTAATGGTCAAACCAAACCGAATCTTAACCAGGCTGGATCCCTGCCGATGAACCCGCATTCCAGGCGATGATTGGATTGACCGATCAGAAATCCACGCCTTCTTGCCCGTCACAGGAGGTGGGTCCGTCACATATGACGAGCTGACCCCACCCCATCCCAGCCTCCCTCCGTCCCTCTCTTCCTCGCTCAAAGGATAGAAATCGGCTACTTGAGCTTCAAATGCCCCCTGGCGGCTGATCTGGCACGACCCTTGTAGTATAGAAAACCCGACTGAAGAAAGATCCGTAAGTCAAAAAAATCTGCATTGGTCCTACTCACCCCAAAGGAGTACAAAATGAAAAATTCTGTAAAAAATCCGATGACTCGGAAGCGGCTGACCGCAAGACTTGCCGCTCTCGGCCTGCTTGCCGCACTTTTTGTGGCGGCACCGTTCCAGGCCGCCCTCGCCCAAACCGTCCCGTACCTCGGCGCGGCGGAAAACTTCAATATCCTGGCCGCGACGGCTGTGACCTGCACCAATTCCACCGTCCTCGGAGACGTCGGCGTCTACCCCGGCACCGCGGTCACTCAGACCGATTGCACGATTACCGGGGCGATTCACGCCGGGGATACGGTCGCCGCCAATGCTCAGCAGGACTTCGTCACCGCCTACACGGATCTAGGCTACGCGCTGTGCGATTCGACCCTGACCGGCACCCTCGACGGCATGACCCTCTCCCCCGGCGTCTACTGCTTCGACGCAGCGGCCACCTTGACGGGCGTGTTGACCCTCGACGGCCAGGGTGACCCCAATGCCGTCTGGATCTTCAAAATCGGCACCCTCGGCACCGGCGCCCTCACCGCCACCAACTTCTCTGTGGTCATGGAAAACGGCGGAGCGCCCTGCAACGTTTATTGGTGGGTCGCCGAAGCCGCAACGCTGACCACCTCGAGCTTTCAGGGGACCGTTCTTGCCGGGGAGGCCATCACTGTCACCGGCGGAGTCTTTAACGGCGATGCACTCTCCCAGGCCGCCGTCACCCTGACCGGCGCTACCCTGACCGACTGTGCGCAGCAGAACAACAAACCGGCCAAGAGCAAATGCAACCAGGGCGTCGGCAACGGCCCCGAGGGTTGTGACCCGGGTAACTCCAATCAGGGCAACCCCTTCGGTTCGAACGATGAGATGGGCGGTACCCCCGGCGATCCCGGCCGCAAGGGCGGCAACAAAATTTAAATAACCGTTCAGATTGAACGATTTCCATGGCAATTGGGGGGACAGGTCCATTCGACCTGTCCCCTTTTTTCACGAGGGTTCCGCCGGCGGTGTGCCCAACCGGAGCCGTCACCGTTGACTGCCCTGTCACACAGGACACATCCAGCGAAAGCCCATGGCAATTTTTTCCATTTGCAATCAGCAGCTTGGGACCCAGGGGCCGGTCTTTTCACGATTCTTGGGGGGGCAGGCTTTCAACCTCTCCGTTCTGTTGTATAAGAGAATACAGGCGGTACCGGGTTGGAGCTGCCGAAGGCGCGGGAAGGGCCGGTTTCTTCCCTGTTCGGCAATTCAGATTACCTCTGCAAAGGAGAGAGTCCATGATACTGAAAATTCTAAAGAAACTCCCCATCCTTCTGGCTTGCCTTTCGGCCGGATTCTTACTGGCGGCCTGCGGCGGCAACAGCAGCTCGGGAACCACCTATGGTACCCTGTCCACCTCCCTGACCGACAGCACCACCGATGAGTACCAGGCGGTCTACGTCACCGTTACGCGCGTCGAAGTCCACCATGACGGCGACGGCACCTGGGAGACCGTGGCGACCCCCGACAAGACCTATAATTTGCTGGAACTGGTCAACGGAATTCGCACGACCCTCGGCGTCTCCTCCCTGGCCACCGGCCACTATACGCAGATGCGCCTGATTATCGGGAAAATTCCGGAAACCGGCATGAACATCCTCGGCATGACGCACCCACATGCCAACTACGCCATCGACCAGGCCGGCCTGGTTCATGATATGAAAGTTCCCAGCGGCACCAACAGCGGACTGAAAATCGTCAACGGTTTCGATATCCATGAAAATCGGACCACCGAATTGCTCCTCGATTTCGACGCCATGCGCTCCGTGGTCAAGGCGGGATCGAGCGGGCAGTACCTGCTCAAACCGACGATCAAGGTCCTCCATGCGGCCAACTACGCCTCCGCCTTCGGAACGGTGACCGACGAAGGATCCGCACTGCAAGCCGGTGCTCTGGTGACCGCCCAGGTCACGGCCCCGGCGGCCCCCGATGTCAAGGATCGGGTTGTGATCGCGGCGGGAACAGTGACCGCCGATAACGGGGAATATGCCGTTTTCCTTGAATCCGGAGACTACAATCTGGTCGTCTTCCAGACCGGTTATCTCCCCGCCTGCACCGCCGTCACCCTGACGGCCGGCAGCGCCATCATGGTCGACTTCACCCTGGCCGCCCCGGCGACACCCCCGGGGAACATCTCCGGCACCCTGACCCTGGCCAGTGCCGCCGCAGATACGTATGCCACCATCGATATCCGCCGGCAGATCACCTGCGTCGATGCCATGGAGGCAACGACAATCACCGTTAAGTCCCTCAACATCGGCCATGGCGGCGCCTACTCGGTGGATCTGCCGGCAGGAGACTATCAGGTTGTCACCTCGAGTCTAAACGGCGCCACCCGGACGGAACCGGTGACCATCGTCTCGGGTGGATCCCTGGTTTTGGACATCGCCATTTAAGATTTAAACGCAGCACAGGAACGACGAAGGGCGACCCGGTGGGGTCGCCCTTCGTCGTTTATATCGCATCTCGCACGTAGACTGCAGGTCGGTTGCCGCTGCCGCCTCCCCGGCGAGGAGATGAAATCTTAGTGCATCAAGCCGGAGACGCCGATCAAAATCAGATAGACGGCGACGATATAATTCAACATTTTGGGCATAACCAGAATCAGGATGCCGGCCAGAATCGACAGGACAGGTTGCAATTGTATATACATTTAAGGACTCCTGCTGAGGTTATTGTTTCAGGCCTTCTTCGGCTTTTTTCGCGGCGTCCTTCACCGTATCCGTCGTTTTCTCCACGGCATGGTCGATCTTTTCTCCGGCCTTTTCGGCGGGCCCTTTTTTCTCGCAGGCGGTAAGCGTCAGGGTGAAACTGACAGCAAGGACAACGAGGAGCAGAGAAATGAATGCTTTCATGATCTTTCCTTTCTTTTCGGAAGATGCCTTCGCCAAAAACAGGCTAAGGGTTGATTTTTTGTACAAAATTGTACCGATCTTCCTTCGATGGTCAGGTTTCTGCGGCCCTTTTGGCGCTAAGGTAAAAAGAGTGCAGGGAGCAAAGGAGCGCAATGATCCCCTTTCAGATTGGAACTTCAACCGCGGCGTCCTCAGCCCCGTCATTGTACCACAGACAGATGGTGTTCAATGCTGAATTCATCATGTCACTTCTCCCTCTTGATGCGCCGCGGTCGAAGGGGATCGACGCGGCCGACACTTCCCCGCCCATGGGCTGCGGAATCCATATCATTTTAGCCGATCCGGCAGCCCGGTCCAGTCAAGGTGCCCCGCCAAAAAAAATCGTCTTCCTTGATTCCAAAAGCAGGCCTTCCGACCGACCGGCTCAACCTCGGGACAATCGGAGGAAGGAGCCATCCCGGCCCGTCATATATGGCACTTATGTCATTTGTGACGGTTTCTGGTGGCAGTTTATTCTTTAGCCATCGGCCATTTTCAATTTTTAAGCTTTATTATCAAAAGGTTACAGCTTCTGTCTCTTGTTTGAATCTCCGGCATGCTATTTGTAATTATTTAGAATCAGCACCTGTGCCCCGATGCTATCTGAAAATACACCTCCACTTATTCAACAAGAGAAGATGACCTTGATGCATTAACCTATTGAACCATTTTTTCAAGGTGAATTGTCGCGATGTTACACTGCGCCATTTGCCAATATCGTTATGAATTTTTCACCTCACCTACTACGGAGAACTCATGGACCAAACGGAGCTTATTGAACTGGTTGCAAAGGATCTGGACATCTCAAACACTCAATCGCAACGATTGCTGAAAGCGACGCTGCGGGAGATTCGGGACCTGCTCAAAGTTGGACAAGCGGTCACCCTGCCGCAACTGGGGACCTTCGATACGGCGACTTACGAGGAACACCGCGGTTATCGTCCGAACAGCAAAGATTTTGCACTTTTCCCAAAGCGACGTGTCCCCGTATTTCGCGCAGGAACATCGCTCCGTGAAGATGTATACAATACCGAATCGGACGAGGATGGGACACCGACATGAGCGATGATAATAAGATCACGTTTCACTCATTTACAGAACTGGTGGCCAAGCGGGCCGGGACGAGCAGGGTCGAGGCAGACGCCTATATCCATCAGCTCGCCAAGATCATGGGTGAAGGTTTGGAGAATAATAGTGACATTCATCTCTATCACTTCGGCCGTTTCCATACGACCCATGTCGGGGAACAGATGGGGAGCGATCCCAACACGGGTGAGCCGTTAACCATCCCCGAGCACACGCGTGTCCACTTTCGCGCCTACAGCGCACTTCGTTTCGCTGTCAATGCGCCCTTCCGTCGGTTGCAAATAAAAGAACTCAATGAGGACAAAACCGCATGGCGCAAAAGACCCGGCGCCCTGATCTTACTGGCGTTACTTGTAGTATTGCTGATTCTACTGGGTATCGGCATAACAAAACTGATATCCACTCAAAATGCGTCCGTGGCGCCACTGGAGAAGGTCTCGAGTAACGTCGAACCACCTCTCGTTGCAGCCGCCCCTGCGCCCGAACCTGTAAAGACCGCCCCGACAGAAGAGCAAACCGTCCCTGCGCCCGCGATCGCAGCCGCCGCTCCCGCCGAGCCGTCCCCCCCAGTGACAAAGACGACCGGGACAGTGGTTACCCTCTCCTCCGGCGACACCCTGTGGGCGCTTGCTGCCACCACCTGGGGCGACCCTTTTTGGTGGCCGGTGATCTATGCGGAGAACAGGCCGGAGCTCTCTCTTCATAACCCGGACCTCCTCGAAACCGGAATCACACTGCGGATACCCGCCCTGGCTGGCAGCGTGAACAGCCCCACGGACGCAGACTTCCGACTGAAAGAGGATGCCTACCGAATCGTCGCCGACGATTACCGGAAACTCGGCAATCCACGAGCCGCAGGGTATGCAGCGGAGGCTGCTCGCGGGTTTGACAAATAGGTCAACCAATAGGGGACCGGAGGAAATAAACGTTCCCCTTGTTCCAACCCCATCGCACCAATAAAAAACGCCTCCGGACCAGAAGTGGACCGGAGGCGTTTTGCTATTTATTGCGGCTTTCGTATTCGGGATCGAACGCCTTTTGAAACGGGCCAGGGGGCGTTCGCCATCTGCGCATTCCGATGGCGGACCCGGCTTACCCCATTCCGAGATCCCAAGGTCCGTCATAGCTTAAATAGAAAGGAACGTCCCCCGAGCCTGGACGGAAGCCCCTACCCCAGAGTGATAACGACCTATGATTCTATAAGCTTATTTTTGGGGTCAAAAATGAAGCTTTTCGCATTCAATTCAGACCCCTGCCTAGGTCCTACCCCGAACATCCATAAAACAAAAGAGCCAGCGTAATTCCGCCGGCCCTTTTTCTATGCCTTTTCTGACGCTCTTCTGTACTAAGTGACAGAACCTATTGAGGGGCTATTAGATTCCCCTCGAAATCGGAGTTGAATTTGCCGACGACCGTTGTTCCAGTTGCCAGCAAGATTGCCCGATAGACATTATGACTGAGCAATGTTTTCGCCTGCGGGTTGGCAATGTAGATATCCGAAGACCCCTCAAAAACGTTATGAACGACCGTCACCGGGTAGTCGCTTACATAGAGCCCCCGCGAAGAGTTAATGACCAGATTGCCGGAAATCACCGAGCCGAGACTGTTGCCCGCCGGATCAGCGCTGTATGAACCATAAATCATGATCCCAAGGCCGCCGCTGTAGATCACATTGTTGGTAATGGCGACCGGCGTGCCGCTGATGTTCAGACCGACATTTCGAGAAAAAAGGCGGTTGTTGTCCACAATGACCCGCTTCGTATAGTTCGGACCGCCAGCAAGGGTAATGTCCCCTTGCCAATTATTGGAAATGTCATTCTCGAGAATGCGGAGATTCGGAATATGACCCGACAAACGAATTCCGCCTGATTGACCGGCGCAAAATTCCCCATGACCGACGATCCGATTGCCGCGAACAATGGTGGCCGCTGTACTCGATGCCTCACTCGGGATATAGCTTTCCAGGTACATCCCGCCATCAAAGCCAAGTATTGCATTATCGAGAATGTCGAGCCGCAGATCGATCAGCGCACCAGGGCGGATATCCATGCCGAACAGATTGGTATTGGCGGTGCCGGCGCCGACCATTTTGTTCCCTTTGACCAGAACGCCGGTGCTACTGAGCAAGCGGATAGCGGTCCGGTAGCTGCCGAGCACCGGATCGACATACAGGCCGAGGCCGGTAATGGTGATGTCGTTTGACTGCGACACTTCCAGCACGTGAGCAGCCCCCTCCGCTTGCAGGATCGATTGATCCGCACCTGCCCCGATGATGGCGATGTTGTTTTTACCATAGACCAAGACCCCCCCGGCATAAACACCGGGCATGACCTTGATGACCGCATCGGAGCTCACCGAATTAACCGCGTCCTGCAGCGATGTGAAGTCGCCGCCACTGGTGGCTACGATGATGACATTGTCGATCTTTGTTTGGTAGAGACCATCGTGAATGTGCTCGACCGCTGCTTTTCCAGCCAGTGCCGAATCCAGGCCTTGTACGTCCCCCTGCTCATGCACATGCTGAGCAAGAGCAAGGTCATTCGCATGCAAATTGTCGACCGTATCCGCGTCCAGCCCAAGTTGTTCGATTTTGCTAGAGGAAATCAGGCCAGCAATCTTCGCATCGGTGACGGCACCATCAGCAAGCTTACTGCCTGAAACGGTACCATCGGTAAGTTCCGCACCGGTATGACCATGACTGCCAAGCTTGGTCCCTGAAATAACCCCCGAAATCTTCGCATCAGTGACCGCACCATCCTGGATATGCCCGGTTTTAACACCACTACCACTGTTGGTGTCCTGACCCGTAGTCCCATCGGCCTCCATGATATGATGAGACAAAATTTCATCCGACTTGACGGCAAACGCCGGCGAGGCCGCCAACGTCAGGGCACAACAAAGCGCCAACAACAAACTCAACCTGTTTTTCATTTATTCCTCCGTTACTTCAATGAATCAGGCGAACACCATGTCCACCCTTCTGAAATCACATAGTCAATAAACTTGCTGGAATGAAAAAACTGCTCGCCTTGTCGTAACCGATGGATTTGTATCCATAACACCACTCCTTCATCGGCCATCTTCAAACTCAGTCATCCAAACTCGAAAAATCCCAATTCCGAGGGAAGGAAATATCTGCCTCCTAAGATTGGTAAAAGTTATTTAAAAAAGATCAAACCTAAAATGCAAACCTCGTACCATCATTAAGGTATAAAAGTATTATTTAATTAACTTATTGTTTCATGGCCACTTACATACATCCAAGAAACAGCTACCTATGCCTCATGACACCATGCCGACCATTTTTGCGGCCATTTCACATTAAAATCACGGCAAAATCACGCCATCAAAACTGACTAGGCCCAGAGTCACGGCCCAAACGTGATTCAACCTTTTCAACAATCCCCACCATTAAGGTCTGGATAAAGGAAAAGGCCCACATATAAATATCGCAGCCGCCGCTCCCGCAGAGCCGTCCCCCCCGGTGGCGAAGACGACCGGGACAGTGGTTACCCTGTCCTCCGGTGACACACTGTGGGCGCTTGCTGCCACCACATGGGGTGACCCTTTTTGGTGGCCGGTTATCTATGCGGAGAACAGACCGGAGCTCTCTCTTCAAAACCCGGACCTCCTCGAAACCGGGATCACACTGCGGATACCCGCTCTGGCTGGTAGCGTGAGGAGCCCCACGGCCGCAGACCTCCAACTGAAAGAGGATGCCTACCGGATCGTCGCCGACGATTACCGGAAACTCGGCAATCCACGAGCCGCAGGGTATGCAGCGGAGGCTGCTCGCGGGTTTGACAAATAGAACAACAGAAAAGGGGCCGGAGGAAATAAACGTTCCCCTTGTTCCAACCCCATCGCACCAATAAAAAACGCCTCCGGACCAGAAGTGGACCGGAGGCGTTTTGCTATTTATTGCGGCTTTCGTATTCGGGATCGAAGGCCTTTGGAAACAGGCCAGGGGTACCAAGGCGGGATTTCTGTTCCCTGGCCGTAGCTAAACAGCTGAAATCGGAACATAGCTGACCCGGCAAAGAACATGCACTATGCGAAAGATTATGGGCTGCAGGGCACCAGGAAAGCGCCAAGAAAAAAGGGGATGCCCTTTCAGGCATCCCCCATGTCATTGGAGTTGATTGTCAGTAACGAATTACGGACAGGTATGAGGATAGGGGTTGGTGTCGACGAACTCGCTCACGCAGCCCGGATCGCAGGGATCGCACAGACCGCGCTCGGGGCGCTTGAAGTCGTGACAGAAGGAGCAGTCGATGCCCGAGCCCTTGTTGATGTGGCCGTGCATACGCTCGTGGTCGCGGGGCAGGCTCTTCTCAGCGTGGCACTGGGAGCAGATCAGGGCCTTGGTGTCCTTGAGCCGGTAGCCGAGCTTATCGAGCTTGCTGTCGGACCCGAGGCCCCAATTGGCACCGTCGTGGCAAGAAGTACAGGCAGCAACATCAGTGGCGGGCGCTACGCCATGATTGATAGCCAATTCGGCTTCTACCCACTGCCAGCTATGAGTCCCGGAAAGGCCGGCATAGGCTTTTCCACTTTCAGCAGCGCCGTTAAAGTCACCGGTCATGAACTGCTTAACAACATCAAACGGAATCATTTCGCCGGTATTGTCCATGACAGGCATATTCGACTGATGACGCTTGATGGGAACGAGTTTCCCGTCATTGATGTCGCCCAGGGCATCCGCCAGCGTGACATAGCCGCTGATCGGATCGACAACATCTGCAGTTTCCCCGAGGCTGTAGACATAGGAGGTTCCGTTGAAGAAAACATGATCAGGTTGAACATTGCCCTGTTTTACTTCCTCCCCTGCCCATGCGCCCTGACCATTGCAGAGGCCCGGATTCCAGGTAGGAGCGGTCCAGTCCCTGTGCATCTCGGTGTCTCCACCTTTTGCATAAGCAGGGATATGGCAAGACGTACAGGCGACGCGGGCGACATGACGGTCGCCTTCACTTCTCGAGGCGCCGGCAGCAGCATGGCCACTCCCCGAATCCATGCCGACATGACATGCGACGCAGGCCTTTACACTGCCGCCTTCGCTCGGACGAAGGTCAATACCCCGGCCGGGGATCTGATGATTCTGGGCAACATGACAGCTGGAGCAGCTCAGGCCAGCACCGCCGTTTGCGGCAGAGGCAAGGTGAACGTCTTGAGCTGCAGTTGCAATTGAAGAATTCAGGCCGATATCACCACGTTTGGTCCAGTCACCGCCGCCAGCTTTAGCATGGCAGGACAGACAGGTCGTGGTTGTGGGAACGTGAACGCCGGCAATCAGGTCAGCCGCGGTCAGGCCGGACATTGCTGCCCAGTCGAATTCGATCATGAAGTCGCCCAGGGCATCCTGAGCCGACGGGACATAGGTTTTATCCGCTCCCTGCCAGTCGGTAACATTGATGAATTTGGCGGGGTCCGTTTCAGCGGTGAATTTGCGCTTGTACTGGTCGTTGTGGCAACGCAGGCAGTCGATATCCGCGGCCCCAAGATTTTCGAATTTACCCAGCGTCGGATGGCAACCCAGGCAGGCGGCGCCGGCTAGGCCGGGATTCGGATAGGAACAGAAGGTATTGATTTCGCCATATTTGTTGCTGTCATCGAGATTATTGACAACATTCGGCGTCGCGATAGCCTTCAAACCGTGAAGAGCATTTGCGATATGTGAGCCTTCCAGGGAATGACATTCCAGACACTTGGCCGTAACCTGTGCAGGAGTCTCGAAGATCCCGGTAATACCCCCATGTGTTCCACCACCGCCACCGCACCCCTCATCGACCACGCCGTCACAGTTGTTGTCGATTCCGTCGCAGAGTTCCGGGGCACCGGGGTAGACGCCGGCATTGTTGTCGTTGCAATCAACGTCTTTCGTAAAACCGTCCCCGTCGAGGTCAACCGGAAGCGGTTTTCCCGCCCAAGCCGTGGCAGTGGCGAGGGTGGCGGTCAATCCGACCATGAGCAGAAGAGCCAAAATCTTTTTCATTTTCTAAATCCTCCTTGATGTTGGTTTTTTTACCTTCTTCGGCCCGAGATTCCGCCTTATGATCACAACCGATCAAAAGGGAACCCGGGGTTCAGACAAACCTCCTTTCAACAGTTAAGGATTAGAGAAGCTATATAAACATATTTGTGCATTTGTCGTGCCTCAAAGCCATTTTATTTATTCGTATTTTCCAACTATACGAAAACGCGAATCAATTATACAAAAAACCATTTTTCGTGCGGTCCTGTTGCGATTACCCTAGACACAAGAGCGCCATTTGCCGGACATCATTTCCTTGAGTAGCAGATAACGTTCTTGATGTTTGAAGTTTCGGAGGAGGATGGAGAAGGGGGGACGTGCGAGGACGCCAGGTCCATCGGGTAGGCGTTCCTGGGTCAATGCATTAGGCCAAATGGCCGACACAGTTGGGTGACGTGTTAAAAATCGCTTTCCGTACAATCTGCTGGAGGCGATTTCCTATAATGAAATCAGCTACATGCCGCCGAGAATGACTTTCAATGGCCTTGCCGGGCTCGAGGGCTCGAGGGACGCTGAGCTCGAGGCTCGAGGGACGCTGCTTGCTATTTTTCTATTTTTGCCATTACGTGTCTTAATCTGGCTGGATCAGCCCTCAATATCTTTTCCCCCCGCTTTGCTGCAAGCTTGGCCAGGTCCGACGCGGTTGCGCTGTTTCCGGCTGTCTTCACTCTTTTCCAAAAATCCTGCAACCCAAAATCCCGACCTCATAGAGGATGACGAAAGGAATGGCAATTGAGCACTGGGAGAGGACGTCTGGACCGGGCGTGATGAGTGCCCCAAAAGTAAATCCGACGATCAGCATATACTTCCGTTGGGCAACGAACCAGCAGCGATCCACCGTTCCCAGCCGGGCAAGAAGGATCATAAGCACCGGCAATTCACATACCATTCCGAAAGCCAGCACCATCTTTAATGCCAATGACAGATAGGACCCCATGGAGAGCATGGCATCGAGTTCACCGGAGCCACTCCCCATGCGAATCAGAACCTTGAAAATGACTGGGAAGATGTAATTGAAGCCCAGCCAGGCACCGGAAAGGAAACAAAGGTAACTGGTCATGACGAACGCCGCCCCGAGTCTTCCTTTCTGCCAGTGTAGAGCCGAGGCGAGAAATGCCCAGAACTGCCAGAGGATCACCGGCAGAGAAATAATCAGGGCTGCGGTGGCCGCTACCGTGAGGTGGGTAAAAACGGGTTCGGTGGCGGACAGGAAAACGAGTGAACTCCCTGGCGGCAAGGCCTCCTGTAACGGCGCTGAAAGCCAATGGAAGAGCCTTGCGGACATGTTGAGCAGAAGTAAAAAACAGACCAGCCAGCAACCACCGGCAATCATCAGCTTTTTGCGCAGATCTTCCAGATGATCTGTCAGTGGCTTCTGGCCTTCTAGCATAATTTCAAACTCTCCATGGCGTTAAAACTGCACAGCCGATCTCCAAGCAAGGCCTTATTGACTATTGCTAGCGGAAATGTTCCCCCCTGCCTTTCTGGGGAGGCGTTTTTCCCAAAACAGGAGCAGCGCGCTTGCCACGAAGATGCTGGAATAGGTGCCCGCGATAATCCCCACCAGCATGGCGAAGGCAAAGTCATGGATCACCCCACCGCCGAAGATAAAAAGGGAGACAACAACCAATAAAGTGGTCCCCGAAGTCAGGATGGTCCGCGACAGGGTTTGATTGATGCTGCGGTTGACGATAACGGCAAGCCCCTCCCCGTCGGATTTAGCGATCTCCTCGCGGATACGGTCGTAGATGATGATCGTATCATTTAGGGAGTAGCCGATGATCGCCAGGAACGCTGCAATGATCGGCAGGTCGATCTCCTTGCCGAAGAGGGAGAAAAACCCTAAAGTGACAAGAACATCGTGTGCCAGGGCGACGATCGCGGCGACGCCGAAACGGAATTCGAAACGCCAGGCAACGTAGATCAGGGTCCCCAGCAATGCGTAGACCACCGCAAGGAGTCCTTTCTGACGGAGATCCTTGCCGACTTGAGGGCCGACCATTTCAGAGCGCAAAATCTCCAGTTTGCTCGTGCCATATTTTGCTTCAAGCGCCTGTTTGAACTTCTGGGAGAGTTGGGCTGTGCTCCCCCCAGCCTCCGGCGTGCGGATCAGGAATTCCTCGGCGCTATCCCCGAATTGCTGCACGGTTAAACTTGTCAGCCCAAGCCCGACCAACGCATCCTTGATGTCTCCGGCCTGGGTCTTCGCGACAAAACGGACCTGAATCAGCGTGCCCCCGGCGAAATCCACTCCATACTTGGGACCACCTTGAATCAGCAACGACAGAAGTCCGGCGGCGATCACCACCAGTGAGATGATTACCGCGATGCGGTTTTTTCCAACAAAATCGATATTGGTTTGGGGCCTGATTATTTCCATACAATCTCCGAAAGGAAGGGGCAGATATCCACTTGCATAGACGAACGCACGCAAAAGCGCCGCACCCGTCAAGTCAGTCCGGGAAGGGTGCGAATGAACGTCATGCGGATCTAATGTTTTTAAAGGAGAGTGTGGATCAGCAGATCGGCGGGGGGCGCGGCAAAAACTGCGGCTGGCCTTCGAGAATACGGGAAGTCAGAAGATTGTTAAACGACGGGGAATTGCACGGCGGATCAGGGATGGCAGCCGAAAGCGGCTCAGGGAGTTCGGAGGGTAGGAAATCAAAAAGTAGGTTGCAGCACTGAAGCTTCTGGGCAGGAAGTGTCGTCTGCTCCAGTGTAGGGACAGGAGCACTCAGCGAGAGTGAAAGTGGAACTTCCACTGCCGGCTTAAGAAAAAAGCCAGCCCCCAGGGAAAAAAAGATTCCGATGAAAAGCCAAACCCAGCACTTTCGTGTCCGGGACAATGCCAATTGCGGGCGACAACAGAAGCCTGACATACCGTCCCTGGGGTGGCCTTTTTTATAAGATTGCTCAAAAACTAGAATGCTGTGATCAGCATAGATTAATGCCGCAGAGAAGTCCAGATGGTAATTCCGGGCTCGAGGGACGCTGCTTGCTATTTTTCTATTTTGCCATTACCTCCCTCAATCTGGCTGAATCAGCCCTCAAAATCTTCTCCCCCTGCGCTGCCGCAAGTCTGACACCCGAGGAGCAGAGGTACATAACCTGCCGACTTCATTCCCCCAATAACCATATTCAAATATCGCAAGATGGCAGATACAAGATTGTCTCCTCGGATGCGCGCGGCATTCCCTTAAACACGTCATTTTATAGCCAAAATGGGCCCTTTAAGGTCCAAAACAGTGCATCAATTCAATGTTTTTCGACCTGCATTCAATCCCTTGGGCAGGTCCGACCCGGTTGTACCCGGTTGTGAGGGGGGGGATTTCATTGGCCACAGGGGGGAATTTTTCCATGACCGATGACAGGAGCATCGAATGTTGAAATTTCAAGAACGTCCCCTCGGACAAGAACGTCCCCTCGGATTCACATAATTTCAACAATTAAACAACGTCCCCCTGGACCGTCCCCAGATAATTTCAACAATTAAACAACGTCCCCCTGGACCTTCCCCTATTCTCTGGCCAGCTTGCCTCCCAACCGCGTCGCCTTTTTCCGAATCCTATTTGAGATTGCCGGCTTCGGCTCCATCGCTGCCAGACCGATATACAGGACCTCGGTCTTTTTCGCCCCGAGCAGACCAGCCGCCTGTTTGAGCAGCTTGACAATGTTGCTGGAGAACCGTGCCACAATCTCCGGGGCCGCCGAAGAGGTAACCACCACGGCCTGCTTGGTGCGGAGCTGACTGCGGACTTTGGGGGCACCGGTCCCCCAGGGCCAATAGGCATAGCAGATCAACCGCTCCATGAATTTCTTCATGACGGCGGTGACGGTGCCAAAATTTATCGGGGATCCCAGCACAATGACATCGGCGGATTCGATTTTATTCAGAATCATGTCAACGTCGTCCTGAATAACGCATAGGCCTCGTCTCGCCTCGGCTTCCTGGGTACAGATCCGGCAATTCCTGCAGGATTCAATCTGCTGATCGATCAGGTAGATCTTCTCCGTCTCCCCTCCAGAAGCCATGGCGCCGGACAGTATTTCGTCGATCGCTGAATCGATGATCCCACCCTTGCGGTAACTGCCGACAATCGCCACTATTTTTCTCGTCATAATGGTCTCTCTCGCTGTTTCCTGTGTTTCGGAAGGGAGTTGGGGCTTGCGATGACGCATGGCCAGCTAACTTCGAGCCTTGCCGCTGATATGGTCGATCTCGATCTTCATGACTCGGGTGACCTTCTCCTTCTGGTCGATATACCTCTTCCCCTCCTCGATATAAGCCGGGGAATATTTCTCCAGAAGCCCCAGCAGGGCACTCTGCCGCTCCCCTTCCCAGACCTCCGAAGCGACCCCGAAGGCCACGACGCTTTCGTAGTCGGTGGCGAACCGGTCGGGCAGAATCCGCGTCCTGCCGACGACGCAGAACGAGACCTTCGGGTTTTCCGCCATATTGTCGAGCTTGTGCCCTTCAAGGGCAGAGTGAAAATAGATACAGCCATTCTGGTAGACATAGTTCAACGGCACCCCGTACGGCTGCCCGTCTGCGCCGACGGTCGACAGCACCCCGTATTCACCCCGGACGAGCAGGTCTTCGGCATTGCTGGCCGGCATTGCACGGTCTTTTCTGCGGAGTTCATTCATCGCTGAGAGACTTGTCTACGATTTTTCGGGACTGATGACGCCCCCATGACAACCATGCTTGAGGGATTTGGGGACAGGTCTGGCGATGACACATTTGTTTCATGGCACGACCTGTACCGCTTGGCGGGCTTTTCGTTAGGGAGGAGTGGCGGTGCAGGGGGATGGCCAGCTATTCGCGCACCTTATAGGCCGGATGGGCTTCGGTGTCGGCGCGATGAGCAACGAGGTCGCCGGCTATCTTCTTGAGCAGAAAGGTGGTTTGGTCGTGCTTTTCGTTCGATTCCCGGCGGAACTCTTGCAATTCGGTCCGCAGAGCGTCGTGCCCCTCGAGAACGAGTTCGAACTTTCCGCGGATGTCTTCAAGCAGCATCTCCAGGTGGTCCTTTTCCATGTTCCCCTCCTCTGTACCCGTGGTGAATGCTTCCGGAAGCATAGGCGAGATGGCCCCGGAGGTCAACGGGTAAGAAGGCACGAGGAGAAGTGAATGTCAGAAAGTCAAACCACCAAGTTCCCCTCCCGCTAGGTTTACCGTCAGCTTTCCAGCAAGCGCCTCTGCAGCAGCGTCTGCATATCCCGCCGCCCGTCGACGACCAGAAGGATATAAACGCGATTCTCGCTCACACGGTAAATCATCCGATAGGGCTTGAAGAAAACTTCCCGGTATTCGCGAATCCCCAGCGTCAGCAATTCTTTGGGATAGGTCCCGCGATCGGGGTACTCGGAGAGACTCGTGAGAGCTCTTTCGATCTGCGCCAAAACGTGATCCGCTTTTTCCGGCAGGTCGTATTGGGCAATATAGTGGTAAAGATCCTCGAGATCATGCGCCGCGGCATCGGTCAAAAAAACCGCGAAGGCCATCAGCAAGGTTCCTTCCGGTCCCGCATCCGTTTAAAGACCGCCTCGGCGGACACCACCTTCCCTTCCTCGATCTGCCGGTTGCCGAGGGCCAGGATTTTCAGCAGTGCCATCGTTTCCTGGGTCTGCTCGTAGCTTTCGATGTTCTGTATGACGACCTTGGCTTCCCCGTTCTGGGTGATGATCAACGGCTCCCGCTGTTCACCGAGGTTGCGAACGATTTCTGCGGCATGGGCTTTGAGGTAACTGATCGGTTTGATCTGGCTGGAGAGTTTCATTCGGTCCCCCTTTATGGATGGACCAAATATAGACCATGAACGGGTCGTGGTCAATGGTGGGGGAAGTCGCGAGTTCTGCAAAAAATTGTGTCAACGCAAAACCTCCCTCCACAAGGGTCCCCATATGATTTCAACAATTAAACAACGTCCCCAAGGGTTGCCTGAAGCTGTTCAAGTGATGGACGAATAACGGCCACCCGGTTCAATGGCCGGGTGGCCAGCCGCTTGTCAACCTCAGCATTCCGGGAGGTCTTATGAAAAGCAAACTGATCCTTACCCTGACAATCCCCCTGCTCCTTTTTGCCACGAATGCCTTGGCAGATAAAACGGTATTGGCCGGTGGATGTTTCTGGTGCATGGAGTCGGACTTTGAAAAACTCGATGGCGTCACCGACGTGGTTTCGGGATTTACCGGCGGCACGCTGGAAAATCCGACCTACAACGGCAATCATGCGGGGCACTATGAAGCGGTGGAAATCGCCTACGACCCGAAGCGGGTGAGTTACCAGCAGTTGCTCGACCATTACTGGGTGAACATCGATCCCTTTGATGCCGGCGGGCAGTTCTGTGACAGGGGCCACAGCTACCTGAGTGCCATTTTTGTCGCCAATGAAGCAGAAAGGAAGATTGCCGAGGAGTCCAAAAGGAGGGTTGAGGCGATGTTCCCGGGGAAAAAGGTGGTCACCCCCATCCTGGATGCGTCAACCTTCTATCCGATCAAGGGTAACGAAAGCTACCATCAGGATTTTTACAAGAAGAGCCCCGTTCGCTACAAGGTGTATCGCTGGAATTGTGGGCGGGATCAACGGTTGAAGGAAATTTGGGGGGATAAGGCGACGCATTGAGCCAGGGGATTTAAAATTGAAATCTGGCTGGATCTCGGGAGCAGAATACTTATCTTCTCCCTCACCTTCCTCAGAATTAAGTATGGTGTCCCCCGAACTCAAGTCGCGCCTCCCCATATCCTTTCATCGACAAAAAGAATCAATAGAAAAATAACAAGCAGCGGCCCCCGAGAAGCAGCGGCCCCCGAGACCAGACCGCTCTCGGACCATCCTGTTTTTTTATTTGTTATCACATTTAAATTTTAGATCAATTGAAAGACCAGATCTGTTTTCTTCAATAGGTAACATGTATTTTCCTTGGTCTTGACAATATTGATTTGCTGCCAATCTGACAATAGAACGAACTTCTCCAACATTTATACCTCCATAAGAAACGGCATACATATCATGTCCATAGGGTGTAATATTTTCTTTTGCTTTTTGGAGATGTGTCTTTCTCGCACAACCGGTAAAAGTTAAAACGGTAATAACGATAAGAAAACTTAAAAACCTAATTGAATTGTTATTCATTTTCTTTTTTCTCCCTTTGAACGGTATGGTGGCAATCTTTCTATTTGACAAGGATAATGGGGACGGAACAAGCCAACCCCATTGAATTACGGAGGCGAATTTGAGAATATCCCGGACGGGATTTTAACCCGTGTACTCAGACTGTAACTGCGAACAGACATTATTAATTCGTTGATTAATCAACAATTTTATATTTTGCACCAAACTCCCCATGGGCTAAATTGGGAGAATGGGTAGATTCAACTCGTAAGTGCACCACCCGCGAGGCTGGCTAAAAAGCAGGACATGATGGGGTTTCTGGTAGTGTTGGAAGTGCGAGCAACCATCCCACCAGAAAGGATCCCACCATGCCCTACACGCATCTTACTCCTCAGGAACGGTATGTCATCAGTCATTTGAAGGTAGCAAAATACAGCCTCCGGGAAATCGCCCGCAGGCTGGGCCGAAACCACACGACCATCAGCAGGGAGATCAAGCGCAACGGGCCTACCTACCCAGGTGGGGTCTACTGGTATTACGTCATCGACCCAATGGTCGAGAAAAAACGGCACAAAGCCAGAAGCTACCGGCGCCAGAATCATGCGCCCCTCGTCAAATATGTTGAGGACAAGCTACGAAGCGACTGGCCCCCCGAGGTGATCGCAGACCGGGTGCGTGCCGACCATCCGCATGACGAAAGGATGCGGGTGAGCCACGAAACAATTTACCGCTGGGTGTCTCAAGATGCGGGTCAGGGCGGAAGCCTGTATCAGCACCTGCGTCGCAGACGCAAGTATCGCCGGCGGCAGAAACGCTACGGGGCCGGACGTCGCTTCATCCCTGGCCGAGTCGGCATCGAGGAACGTTCCGAGGAGGTTGCCCAACGTTGTCGGTTTGGCGATTGGGAAGGCGATTTGGTTCTCGGCCGAAAAGGGATCGGGGCTATCGCCACCCATGTCGAGCGCAAGAGTCGGTATCTCATAGCCACTCTCTTGGCGGATCGCAAAGCCGACACGTTCAACGCAGCGGCAATTCCAGTCTATCAAGATTTGCCGAAGCACCTATGCCGGACGCTGACGCTGGATAACGGCAAGGAGTTCAGTCAGTTCAAAGATCTGGAGACCAAGACAGGGCTCTCGGTCTATTTTGCCGACCCCTACGCAGCTTGGCAGAGAGGGACAAACGAGAATACCAATGGATTGCTACGCTTCTACTTCCCCAAGGGAACTAACTTTAAACGCATATCAGCAACGGCTTTGCAAAAGGCCGTAGATCGGCTCAACAACAGGCCAAGAAAGTGCCTTGGCTACCGGACTCCCCAGGAAGTTTTCGCGGAAGCCCAAAGTGGTGCACTTGCAATGTGAATCTGCCATGATACTACAAATGCCGAGGGACGCTGCTTGCTATTTTTCTATTTTTGCCATTACCTGCTTTAACATGGCTGGATCGGCCCTCAACACGGGAATGTCCTGTCTGGCTAAACGTGGCATGGGTGGAATGGAACAGTTCGACAAAATGAATAAATAGAAAAATAGCAAGCAGCGTCCCCCAATATTAATTTGATCCTTGACCCGATAAAGGATTGAAGCTCTTTCAAGCGGATGTGTTTTTCACCTTCAGGCGAAAACACCAAAGTTCTAGGATAAGGCTTCCAAGATGTCAACTCAACTCGCAATCTTATAAACTTGGAAGCCTTACCCCGTTCGGCATTCGGGATTGAAAGCCTTTTAAAACAGGCCATGGGGCGTTCGCCACCTGCTAATTCAGATGGTAGTCCCTTACTTTGGGTTTTTCGTTAAAATTGGTGATTGGTTGACGATTAGCCTCTAATAGAAACATATCTTGATAGCTCGGCAATGTTTGCTTCTTTGCTTTTTGGGGTAATGTTTATTTTAGAACAAACATCCCTTATTTTAACTATGAAATCATCAAAACCAACAGAGGTCATATGAATTGAGTCATTATCAACTGAACTATTGTGCCATAATTGTTCAGTGTTTAGTGGTCTTTGAGGAATATGACCATTAATATTAAATATTTTATGTTTGCTTTGAGTTATCCAGCCAGCACCAACCTCGGAAACAGTGAACCATGACTCCGACATCACTTTACTGGTAACATAAACAACATATATTTTTTCATCAGAATAACTTTCAACGAAAAAATTTCTCAAATAATCAAATACACTTGTGTCTTCAGGTATCCTGCTTTCTCCATTGTCGCTACTTGCATATATAATATCAACCTCATTAATGTTATTAAAAATAAGCATTTGATATAATAGATCCGCAAGACTTTTGTCAACCCTTGCGTGGCTAATTAATAGTTTTCTTTTTTGTGAATCTAATTTTCTTTTTATGCCAACTATTGGTAATATTTCGTTTATTTTATTGTGAATAATACTTTTTATTTCATCGATATTTGCGCCAGACACTTTTGCAGCTATGTCGATAGCAGCACTGCTTGACGCAGTGTCTTTGTAAGAGTCGATTCTTTTCGCAAAATCAATTTCTTGTTGTTTTTGTTTTTCTTGTTTTTGTTTATTTGCTTCGCTTTTTTTCAAAGTGGCATAAACGGCACGTAAATCTACAATACTGGGGAGTAATTTTCCCTGCACATAAGAGATAACTTCTGTGTAACGTTTGTCATCACTTTTATAACCTTGACGGTTACTTAACGCCATGTCAGGCAATTCTGGTTCTTCAAATAGATCAACATGTAATTGACCAACAATATAAACTTCATTCAATCTATTTCTTCCAACATTAGGAAGAATGTTGAATTCACCGAGTTTTTTATTAGAAAGAAGGGAAATAAAGTTGTCAGGGAAATCCTCTGGATCGTTTTTTCTTCCCCTAGTTGTTCTATATACCCCAATCCAGCCTTCAATTTCTAAATCATAATCAGATCTTCCACCAGTTTTTTTTGCCAAATTTATTTTATTAGAGATTTTTGGCTTGAGGTAGATCATTCGTTTGTTGTTATTTTCTGGAAGTAAACTATTGAAATAGTCCTTCAGGTAATAGAACCTCTCGCCTAAAATAATCAGACCACCTAGTTCTTTAATCATTTCCTTGTCGAAGTTTTCAACAACAATTGATTTACCTTGCCTGAAAATATGGATCTTAAAACTATCATCTACAAGTGGAAAAATTTTGAGAAGATTTTTTTTGATAGCATTCGGAGTTTTGTGAAGACCGTACTGAGGGCTTGTCATTACAATCGCGGTACCGTCGCCCTCAATTTTGCGAAATTTAATATCCTCATCAGGCAATGATGAAAGTTGGTGATCAGCTCCAACATGACGGGCTAGCACAAATCCTGATTTTTCGTTGTTTTTGGATGTCAATACGTGGACATTTTCTGAAACAGACAAGGCCGCTAATTTCCCAACGCCTTTTCGCCCCATCCTCTTTCGGCGCCCACTTGCACTGTAAATGTTATCGGTAGCAGTGCGTGTTTCCACTGCGACATTAAGATAGCGTTCAATGTCACCTTCACTGTAAGACATTCCTGTACCGTCATCTTCAACGATTATTGAACCTTCCTCTTCAATTATGTAAACATTTGAAGCATCAGCGTCATAGGCATTAGCAACCAATTCAGCTAATACGTAATAGATGTTCGTATAAAGGCTAGGTCCAAGTAATTCAAGAATTCTTGGGTCAATGTTGATTTTATAGGTACGTTGTTCTGGTAGTGTCATGACACATCCTTAATATGCTTCAAGATTGACCTCCCGATTATCTCCCCAAGTCGAACAGGTACGGCATTTCCGATATGCCTACCAATAATTTTAAAACTAAATTCTTCTTTTGGATTTACGAATTTATAGTTTCTAGGGAAGGTTTGCAGTATTGCGCCCTCGCGTAAAGATAAAGCACGGTTTTGCGACGGATGTCCAAAACGACCGGTTCCATATGAAAAAAATTGGGTAGTCATTGTTACCGAAGGCCTATTCCAATTTAGTCGACCATAAACACTGGAATATGATTGACCCGATGCTTTGGTGTAGCAATCCGGCAACAAGGAAGTGTCCCAGTCTCGCCATGTTCCGTCAGGCATAGATTGTTTAATGCGTTTTAGGTTCAGATTTGAAAGAAAAGCCGATCTATGAATCCTGTCCTTTGGGTCTGTTGTCCCCGCATCTAGTGGTGGTAGTTGTCCAATTACATCTCTTACCGTTTTTTGTTTGATTTTTGCTTTATGTGTTTCAGGTATTAGGTTTATTTCGCCAAGCCTAGAGGCCAGCAAGACAAGTCGCCTTCTGAATTGTGGTACACCATATTCTTCACACTTAACAATTTTGTGACTAACATGGTAACCAAGGCCAACAAGGTGGCTAATGAAGTCTGTAAATACGCTGTACTTAGTTAGACCTGGTACGTTTTCCATTGAAATAATGTCAGGTTTTATTTCAGTAATTTTATCTGAGAATGAATAAAGAAGGTTCCATTTTTTATCTAAAGATCTATCTTTGTTTTTTTGAGTGTGCTTTGAAAACGTTTGACATGGGGCACACCCTACCAAGACTTTGATAGCTTTTTTTGAATACTTTATGATAAGTTTTTCTGATGGATATGTTGAAATATCAGCATCAATAAACTCTGTATCATTATTTTCTTCGTACGCATATTTACAGGATTTATCGAAGTCCAAACCAGCTAAAATTACGATTCCCGCTTTTTGCATTCCATAGGTGAGCCCGCCTATGCCGCAAAACAAATCTATTGCCTCAACTTTTTTATTAACCTCAATCGGTCTAGCCATAATAATCCTTGGGTTATAATCCTGTCGTGTTTAGTTTTTCTTCAGCAGGTATGTGAAAGGAGAATCTGGTGAACTAAAAAAGCCATACGGAGTCTCGGGGTCGGACCAAGCCAAGTCACCGTTTTTCAACAGGAAACATCCCAAAAATGTACGTTTTTTGGCCTTATGGCTCGATTTTCGCCCCCAAAAACAGGGTTATAATTTTTTTCTGTCTCCGAGACCTGATAGGGGGCAACCCTTGACACGGGACAAACTTCTACTCCCCGTCCTCCTTCACCCTCCACACCACCCCATGCGCCGCGCCATCCTTGCGGTGGGCGGCCATATCGCTAACGACGGCATCGAGCTTAACCTCCATCCCGCCCGTTCGGTTTTCAAGTCCCTCCATCCTGACGGAGTCTCGGGGTCGGACCAAGCCAAGTCACCGTTTTTCAACAGGAAACATCCCAAAAATGTACGTTTTTTGGCCTTATGGCTCGATTTTCGCCCCCAAAAACAGGGTTATAATTTTTTTCTGTCTCCGAGACCTGATAGGGGGCAACCCTTGACACGGGACAAACTTCTACTCCCCGTCCTCCTTCACCCTCCACACCACCCCATGCGCCGCGCCATCCTTGCGGTGGGCGGCCATATCGCTAACGACGGCATCGAGCTTAACCTCCATCCCGCCCGTTCGGTTTTCAAGTCCCTCCATCCTGCCATCAATCCGGTCAATCTTGTCGCCGAGCATCTGATGCCCCTCGACGACGATGTCCAGTTTCTGCTGGAAACCCTTGCTGAAAATCCCGAGATGGACTTTGAAGTTTTCAGCCGCAGCATCGACCTTGTTCCCGAACTTCTCGGCCAGTTCCCCCATGTGATGCCTGAACATCGCTTCGAACTCCTTCTTCTCAGCAGCGTCCATCGCCCCTCCGTACAATTGCTTTCGCCTTGCCAAATCCCCCCAGGCAAACCTGAACGGGGGTTTATGTTACGCCATCAGCCTACCAGCCTCAAGCCTCTTAATTATTATTGTGAAGGGAATAAGATGACTTGGGCAATCGTCTTAGAGGGGCCACTCCCACCGCCGCACAACCCCAACCTCCCCCCCCACCGCCAAAGCCCCAAGATAACCACGCCCCACCGGAAAACTCCGTACCCGCCAAGCCGCATCCTCTCCCGAAGCCCGCTCCAGCAGCCCAACATCCCTCGACGGAACAGAAAACCCCCACCCCATCCCCTTAAGCCATGCCTCCTTCCGAGTCCACATCCGATAAAAAGCCCGCCGCCTGCGCGCCGGCGAAACCTCCCCAAGCAATGCATTCTCCCCCGGAGTAAAGAACTGCGCCGCCAGCCGCTCGAAATCGAGGGCGGGATCGATCTCTTCAATGTCGACGCCAACCTCCATCCCACAGGTCACGGCAAACAAAGCCCAGGGCCCGGAATGGGAAAGATTGAAGGAGAGGGCCCTCCCGCCCTCCCCGGCCAAAAACGGCTTGCCGTTGATACCAGACCCAAAGACCAGGCCGGCAGGATCAGCATCGAGGTAAAGGGAGAGGATCTGACGCAGCAGGGCGCGGCCGACAGTAAAGCGCCGGGCTTTCACGGGGTCAAGCAGGCGGGCGGCGCGAGCCGCCTCAGAGGGGTCGAGAAGGGTCTGGAGAGAAGCGAAGGTGGAATCGGGGACATCAAGACAGGCGCGCCAAAGATGAACCTCCCCCGCCGCAAGGGCGATGGTCTCCGGCGGAGCCGTCCATGGGGAGATGATCGGCGGCATCGCTTATCCCTTCGTGAGTGACCTCTTGAGTCGATCCATCCCCTCGTCGAAGGAGACTTGGGGATCGAAGCCGAAATCGCGCCGGGCGGCGCTGAGATCGAACCAGTGGGCGGTGGAGAGCTCGCGGGCCAGAAAGCGGGTCATGCGCGGCTCCCCCGGCAGGGAGAAGGTGCGGTAGATCGTTTCGAGCAGGGCACCGGCGGCATAGGCGATCCGCGGCGAGATGGTGCGCCTGACGGGGGGGAGGCCTCCGGCGGCGAGGATGCGGTTGACGACCTCCCAGACCGGCAACGGTTCCCCCTGGGAGAGGAAGTAGGCCTTGCCGGCGACAGGGGAGCCGACGGCGAGGTGGTCGGCGGCCTGCAGGTGGGCCCTGGCGGCGTTGTCGACGTAGATGGTGTCGACCAGGCACTCTTTCGAGCCGATTTTGCGCAGGGCCCCTTTTTTGCCGCGCTCGAGGATCCGCGGCACCAGGTGGTTGTCCCCCGGCCCCCAGATCAGGTGCGGGCGAAGGGCGACGGTGGCCAGGGATGCATCGTTGGCGGCGAGGACGAGTTTTTCCGCCTCGGCCTTGGTCCGGGGGTAGAAAGCCTCGAAGTGTTCGGGATAGGGGACCGACTCGTCGACCCCTTCCATGTCGGAGCCGTCGAAGACGACGCTCGGCGAGCTGGTGTAGACGAGGCGGCCGATGGACTGTTCACGGCAGGCGGCGATGACGTTGGCGGTCCCTGTAACGTTGGTGCGGTAGAAGTCCTCGAAAGCGCCCCAGACCCCGGCCTTGGCGGCGACGTGGAAGACGATGTCGCACCCTTTGGCGGCTGCGGAAACCGCTACTGCGTCTTCGAGGGCGCCGCAGGCGTGCTCGACTCCGAGGTCAGTCAATTCCGGATGGGGGGTGCGGGAGAAGGAGCGGACGGTGTCGCCGCGCTCGATGAGCATCTTGACGATCGCCTTGCCGAGGAAGCCCCCGCCGCCGGTGACCAGCGCCTTCATCGCAGCTCCTTTGCCGCCCAGAGGGCGAGCTTCTCGCGGAAGATCTTGGCGTTGTGGCGGATGTCGACGGGGAAAGCCGGATGGAAGAGGAGGGTCTTGATCCCGGCGGTCAACTCGTTTCCCGCCCCGAGGGCGAGGAGCTCCTCGCGGATCGCCCCGTGCCGGGACTTATCGACGCCCCTTTCGAGCTCGATGCAGATGACCGGCGTCTGGCTCCCGGCTGCGCCGAGGCCGACGAGGGCGCTGCGGAAGACGGCCGGGTGGGTGTTGTAGATCGCCTCGCAGGGGATGGTGTAGAGATCGCCTTTGGCGGTCTTCACCCGGTGGCTCTTGCGGCCGCAGAACCAGATGCGCCCGACGGCATCCCGGTAGCCGAGGTCTCCCATGCGGTGATAGAAGCCCCCCTTCTCGCCGCCGTCGATCTTGGCCAGGGCCGTCGACTCGGGGCGATTATAATAGCTGCGAGTGACCTGGGGCCCCTTGACGACGATCTCGCCGATCGCCCCTTCTGCAACGCGCAGGGTGTCGTTCCAGCTTCCGATCGCCTCGTCGCTGACGGCGATGATCTCCAGTTCGATCCCGGGAACCGGCCTGCCGATGCAGACCCCCCTCCCCTGTTCGGTGAGGGTGCGGGTCTCGCCCAAAATCTCGGTGCTGCCGATGGAGCAGACGGGGAGCGATTCGGTGGCGCCGTAGGGGGTGAAGATCTGCGTCCCCGGCTCAAGCATGGCGCAGTAGCGCTCGAGGACCGTCGCCGGGACCGGGGCGCCGGCGGAGATGACTCTTTTTAAAGACGGGAGTTTCGTGCCGTGCTTCTGGCCGTAAAGGCCGACGCGGTTGATGAGGGCCGGGGAGCCGAACATGTTGCTGACGCCGAAGTTCTCGATCGCTTCGATGATCTTCAAGGGGTCGACGCTTGCCGGGCGAGTGAAATCCATCTCGGGAATGACCGAGGTCATCCCCAGGGCGGGAGCAAAGAGGGCGAAGAGGGGAAAGGTCGGGAGGTCGATCTCGCCGGGGCGGATGTCGTAGAGGCTGCGCAGCGCCTCGATTTGGGCTGCGAAGTTGCCGTGGGAGTAGACCGCCCCCTTGGGGAGGCCGGTGCTGCCGCTGGTAAAGAGGATCGCCGCCGTCTCTTCGCCGTCGGTCCGGGCCAGAGTGTAGGGGGTCCCCGGAGGGACGGAGGCGCAGATCCCGGCGAGGGTCTTGCCGCCCCAGCCGAACTTTTTGCCGACGGTCAGGAGCCTTGTCAGCGACCCCTTCCCCCAGCCGAGGACGAGGCGGGCGACGTGGGCCTTGGGGATGCCGATGAAGGCTTCGGGGGCGGCCTCTTTAATGCAGGCCTTGAGGTTTTTCACCCCCATCCCCGGATCGATGAGGACCGGGACGGCGCCGACCTTGAAGAGGGCAAAGGTCAGGGCGAAAAATTCGAGACCGGGGGAGACCATGAGGGCCGTGCGCACGCCGCGGCCGATACCGAACCCTTCGAGGGCGCAGGCGATGCGGTTGCTCTCGGCTTCGAGCTGCTGGTAGGTGAAGTGTGTGTAACAGGGGCGTCCGCTGGCATCGCGCCCGGCGGGGAAAAAGACCGCCGGGGTGTGGGGCTGGAGGCGGGCCATCTCCGGGAGGTGGGCGGCGATGTTGGCGAAGGGGGCGCTCATGGCCTGGGAGCGAGGGGGTGGGCGGCGAGGAAGTCGCGGATGATGGGGATGACCTCGTCTTTGGCGTCTTCGAGGATGTAGTGGCCGCAGTCGGCAAAGGCGTGGACCTCGGCCTCGGGGAAGCGGCGCGTCCACTCGGTGAGGAATTGGCTGTCGAAGACGAAATCCATCTCTCCCCAGCAGATGACCATCGGCCGGTTGATAAAGCGCGCCAGCCCCTGCTCGACCTCGGTGATCAGGTCATAACCGGGATCCTCGGGCTCAAGGGGAATGTCCTGAACGAATCGCAGGGTGGCGATGCGGTTCTTCCACGAATCGTAGGGGGAGCAGTAGGCGTCGCGCAGCTCCCTGGTCATCGGGTTGCGCTTGCAGCCGACCCGGGCCGCGCCGCGGGCGAAGGCGTTGAACCCGCGGACGAGGAGAGTGCCGAGAAAGGTGTCGCGGCAGATCTTCAGCCCGAGGGGGAAGGTCTTGCCGGCGGGGAGGTGGAAGGCGGCGGTGTTGAGAATCACCAAACGGGCGATGCGCTCGGGATGGCGGCAGGCGTAGGCCATGCCGATCATCCCCCCCCAGTCGTGCAGGACCAAGGTGATGCGCTCGCGGATTTCCAGGCTCTCGAGGAGCGCGTCGAGATCGTCCACCCGCTGTTGCAGGGTATAGGGGTAGGCGCTGTCGTCCGGCTTGCTCGAAAATCCGCAGCCGATGTGGTCGGGAACCACCACCCGGTAGTCGGAGCGAAGCGAGAGCACCAGGTTGCGGTAGTAGAAGGACCAGGAGGGGTTGCCGTGGACCATCACCACCGGATCCCCGGTCCCCTCGTCGAGGTAGTGGTAGTTCAGGTCTCCGAGTTCGAGATAGTGGCTGGAGAAGGGATAGAGAGACTCCATTACCACTGGATCCCGAGCATCAGACAGTTGAGGCCGCTGCCGATCCCCAGAAAGGCGACGAGATCGCCGGGGAGGAGGGCGTCGCGCTCCTTGGCGATGGCGGCGGTTACCGGCAGGGAGACGGTCCCCATGTTGCCGAGAAATTCGAAGGTGGTGAAGTCCTTCTCCGGAGCGATGCCGATGGTCTGCAGGATCAGGCGCTGATGGGCCTCCCCGACCTGGTGGCAGATGACCTTGCCGATCCGCTCGGTGGTCAGCTCCATCTCGGAGAGGAAGAGCTCCCAGGTCTTCTTCCCCAGCTCGACGCCGTGCTTCATCACCGCCACCGCGTCGGTCTCCATGTAGGGGACGGGGTGCGCCGGGTTGTCGGAACGGATCCCCCAGCGGCAGAGGGCGTGGAACTGGGGTGCGGCGACATTGACGCCGCCGAGGAGCCGGGGGCGCCGGGAGGGGGAAAAGGAGCCGTCGGTGAGGAGGACCGCCACGGCGCCGGAGCCGCCGGTGAGCGTCGCCAGGGAGGTGGTGAAGAGGGCCATGCTCGGGTTGTCGAGCATCCGCTGAATCATGATCTCGTTGATTTCCCGGGACGACTCGCAGGCCACCACCAGGCCGGCGCGGATCTGGCCGAGCTCGATGCGGTTGGCGATATCGAGAACGCCGTTGAGAACGCCGAGGCAGGCGTTGGAGAGGTCGTAGACGGCGGCGTTCCCCTGGATGCCGAGGGCGGCGGCAACCTGGCAGGCGGTGGCCGGCTCGAAGTGCTCGCGGCAAACCCCGGCATAGACCAGGGCGCCGATGTCCTGCGGGGCGATGTTCTTTTCCTGGATCGCCTTTTTCGCCGCCGCAATCGCCCCCTGGGAGACCGGGGTGTTCGGCTTCCACCAGCGCCGTTCGCGGATGCCGGTGAGGGCCTCGAGCTGGCCCGGAGCGATGTGCAGGGCATCGTACATCGGCTTGAGCCGGTTCTCCAGTTCGGTCGAGGTGACGACGATGGGAGCCAGTTCGTAACCGACCGACTCGATATAAACTCGGGAATATCTCATAAACACCATTGGGTTTGCGTGGTCGATGGCCTGGTTAAAAAACGCTCCATCCTACCTTTTATGGCCGATTTAGGCAAGGATTAGCTCCGGGGAGGCCGTCGGCCGGAGAAGGTTTGTAACACAGGGCGGAGGAGGAAAAAAAGTAAAAAGGGGGAGCGAGGCCGTAAAAGGCCCCGTCCCCCCGTGGCGGTGGTGACGGTTCCGTGTCCTGCTCAGCGCCGGTTTCCCATGAGGCGCAGCATCATGAGAAAGAGGTTGATGAAGTCGAGATAGAGGGTCAGGGCGCCGAGGATGGTCGCCTTCTGCCGGGCCTCGTCGTCGGCAAAGCCCGCCGCGGCCATGCGCTTGAGCTTCTGGGTGTCGTAGGCGGTGAGGCCGACGAAGACCAGGACCCCGATGCAGCTCACCACCCAGGTGATCATGGCACTCTGCAGGAAGATATTGACCACCGAGGCAATGATGATGCCGATGAGCCCCATGAAGAGGAAACTCCCCCAGCCGGTGAGGTCGCGCCGGGTGACCATGCCGTAGAGGCTCATGGCGCCGAAGGTGCCGGCGGCGACGAAAAAGGTGCTGGCGATGGAGCTCTCGGTGTAGACGAGGAAGATGGCGGAGAAGGTCACCCCGGAGAGGGCCGAGTAGAGGAGGAACATCATCTTCGCTGTGCCGGCGCTGATGCGGTTGATGGCCGCCGAGAGGCCGATCACCAGGCCGAGCTCGGCGATGATCAGGGCGTAAAAGACCAGGCGGTTGCCGAAGATGGCCTGCAGCAGCGCCGGGCTCGAGAGGGTGAAGATCGCCGCCAACGCCGTCACGCCAAGGCCGGCGGTCATCCAGCCGTAGACCCGGGGGAAGAAGCTGCTTGTGGCGACAACCGCCGGGTTATGGGTGTAAACGGTGTCTCTGTCCATCGGGGAGTCTCCTTTGATTGTGGGGAAAAAGCTGCGGTCACTCGTTATCGAATTGATGTTAGATCAGCATTGATCGTCCGTTGCCAGGGTAAAACCGTCGGGTCGCGCCCCGACAGGCGCCTTACTTTTTGTCCAGACGGCAACAAAAAAGTAAGCAAAAAGTGCCTGTCACCTGCGGTGGGCATGGCTTGGAGGGTTGGTTCGGTTAATTGCTGAGGTGCTCAGAGGCGGTCGGTGTTGTCTTGTACCTCAGCTTCGATTCCAGGTCGCCGGTCTTCCGTTTGCAGGGGTTTCAGCGAACATTTTGTTAAAGGGCTTCTGGTTTGAAAAGCCAGGAGCAAAGGCAGAATCTACGGCACGGCCACCGAGGACTCGCCCTTGTTTTCCCGGTTCTGCTTTTCAACCAGCAGCCCCTCAACAAAATGCTGGCGGCAACGAAGGTGATCGCACTGCCCTTGGCAGGACCACCCGGTGGTTGAGCCGCCGCGCCGGACGTCTCTGCATCAAAGGGAGATTGCTTCCCGATCCGTTACGACCCATGCCGACCGCAGGTCAAGCGCTTTTCTGCCTACTCTTTAGTCGCTTTACAAAAGAGTAGGTCGGCGTCGGGGGCCGAGACCCCCGGGTTCTGTTCCTGAACTTGTTTAGGCTTCTTCTCAGCCAAGCTGACGCAACCGCACCGTAAAATCGGTCATCTGATAGATCACCCGCCCATCAGCGGAGAGAAAACCGTTGGCCTTGAGAAGTTTCCCCTCATCATCAATGGCGGTGACGGTGGCCTCGACGGTCACCTCACGATTTGCCGGGATGACCTGACCGCGATAGTTCCAGCTGTGGCGCTCGCCGTGAGCGATCGCCTCGAGAACGGTGTCTGCATCCCCCCCCCAGCGCTCGACGGCGAGGACCTTGAGAAGCTGCAGCAGCGACTCGAGACCGAGGGAGCCGGGGATCACCGGGTCCTGGTAGAAGTGGGCCTTGAAGAACCACTCGTCGGGGTCGACCCCCTTGGTGCCGCGGATGAAGCCGAGGCCGAAAGCGCCGCCATCCTTGACGAAGGCGTCGATGGCATCGACCATGCGCAGCTTTTTCTTCGGATAGGGGGCCCCTTCGGGATAGGGGAAGGAGAGGGCGCGCCCGGCCTCTTCGGCGCTCATCTGCCAGGGGGTGGCTCCCCGCACCCCGACCTGCTGGGCCAGGGACTCGGCGGAGAAGAAGCCGAAGACCGTGTCGCCCGTGTAGACGGGACCTGCGCAATCGCGGATCTCGAAATCGTACCCCTGGATGATCATGCCGCCGCTTGCCGAGACGCGGGTAATCTTCACCTTTGTCGTCAGGGTTCCGGATTCGGGAGTGACCGGACGGTGCTGAACGGCGTTGCCGTCGAGGTTGCGGAAGCGCAGGTCGACGGGACTGGTCAGGGCGCTCCCAAGATAGGCGGCGAGCCAGCCGCAGGGCTGCAGCCCCGTTTCCAGCAGAATGGCGAAGGGCATCTCCTTCTGCCCGCCGGCCTCGAAGTACCAGGCGTCGGGAGGGACGTCGTACTCGGCCTCGATGGTCACCCCGGCCACGAGTTTCCACGGAGCGCCGTCGATGGCGACGATGCGGTCGAGAAACTGAAACGGAGGGCCGGGGAGGCGGGCGATCCTGCGCTCGCTGTCGAAAACCCTGTAAGGCTCGCCGAAGGCATCGGAGGGGTTGCCGACGGAAAAAGCAAGGATCTTCTCGTAGTCGTAGAGAGGG
Organism: Desulfuromonas soudanensis; assembly: GCF_001278055.1. Classification (NCBI taxonomy): domain Bacteria; kingdom Pseudomonadati; phylum Thermodesulfobacteriota; class Desulfuromonadia; order Desulfuromonadales; family Desulfuromonadaceae; genus Desulfuromonas; species Desulfuromonas soudanensis. The sequence goes on from NZ_CP010802.1 coordinate 2,882,772, forward strand.
ACTGTCCCCAGCTTCACCGGGGACTGTCCCCTTTGGTCGTCAGGGACTGTCCCCAGCTTCACCGGGGACTGTCCCCTTTGGTCGTCAGGGACTGTCCCCAGCTTCACCGGGGACTGTCCCCCTTGGTCGTCAGAGATCGCCGTAAAACCGGGGACAGTCCCCGGTAGGGCTGGGGACAGTCCCTTAGAACCCTTAAAACCGGGGACAGTCCCCGATAGGGCTGGGGACAGTCCCTGCCAGAGCCGCTCGACCCGGGGGCGGTCGAGGCCGCAGAGGCGCACGGACATGTCGGGGATCTCGACGATCGCCTTGCCGTCGGCGTACATCAGGGCGTCGACGATGGCGAAGGGCTCGGGTCCGTAGCCGAGCTCCTTGATGCTCACCCGGTAGGTGACGGTACGCGTCGTCTCGGTGACCTGGCCGCGGCACTTGAGGCCGGAATCGATGCCGGGGATCGGCTCGCACCAGGTCGTCCCCTCTTCGCCGACCCATCCCAGGCGCAGCAGGTAGATGCGCAGGGTGTGCATGCAGCACTCGTACATGAGCGTCCCCGGCATGACCCTGTCGTCGACGAAGTGGCAGGTGAGGAACCAGGCGTCGGGCTGGATGTCCATCTCGGCGCGGATCATCCCGAGGCCGTAGCGCCCCCCGGCAGGATCGAGTTCGACCACCCGGTCGACGAGCTTGAGCTTGCCGCCGGGGAGGGTGTAGGGGCGCTTGAAACCGAGGGGGGCAAAGCGGGGCCCGAAGCAGGCGGCAAGGTCGCCGGCATAGAGGGCGGCAATCTGCGCGTCGTCGTAGGATTCCACCGCCATCGGCGCCAGATCCCGCCAGTCGGCCGGACGTTTCCCCGGCACCGGAAGGAGATCGAGTTTGGTGTGGACGATCCCCTTGCCGGCGGCGAGCTCGCCCTCGGAGAAGAAGCCGGCGCAGCCGTCTTTCATGGAGAGGAGGGGCTCGCCGTTCACCGTCCCCTCGAAGTTGAAGCGGAAGAGGTAGGTCTGGTCCTGGCGGAAGAAGCGCTCGATTTTGATGTCGTAGCGGATCGTCTCGCCGACGACGGGGAGCCCGCGGTGGAAGGTCACCACGGCGTCGAGGAGGCGGTAGACCGCCTTGCCGCGGGTGATGAAGTCGATCCCGAGGTAGCCGGAGAGAAAGAGGTCGGCCTGCCCGGCCTCGACGGCGACGCAGGTGGGAATCCGTCCGCCGTCGAGGTACCAGCGATCAGGAGTGACGTCGTGCTCGGTGATCACCCGGCCGCTTGTCATGGAGCGCGGCTCCCCCTCCACGGAAAGGATGCGGTCGACGAGCATCAGCGGCTCGTCGGGGAGGCGCACCCGGGTCGGGAAGGAATCGACCTCGGCAAACTCCGGCCCGAGCATGGCGGCGATGGAGCCGACGGCGAACTCCAGGCACATCCCCCGGTCGAAGGCCGGAGGAACGGCGGAAGGGGTCGCCCCTGCCGAGGTCGGAGGGGAGGGGCGATCCCCTGCCTCCGGCAAGATCCCCTGCGCCGCCAGCTGCTCGAGGAGGCTCAGCTGCAGGGCGAGATTGCCGGAGAGGGCCTCGCCGAGGGTGGCGGAAAAACGCAAATAAGCGCCGTGGGACTCGGCGGCGCAGGCCGCGGCCTCCTGCATCTGCCGCACCAGGGGATTGTCTTCGCCGGCGGCCGTAGGAACAGAAGAAGGCGCGGCAGGGGGCGGAGCGGGAAGGGGTGAGGGTCGCGGAGGGGAGAGGGGAGCGACGGTCGCCGGGGACGCCGGGGCGGGTTCGGGTCGCCCCGGGGCGAAGGGACCGCTGCCGATGGGGAGGCGGATGAGCCCTCCCCTGGCGGCTCCGGAAGCGGCGTTTCCGAAGGCGGGAGCCGGATAGAGAGCCGCGAGATCGACGGGAACCCGCTCGGCGAGGGCGTTGGCGAGGAGGCGGAGAATGAGCGAGGTCGGCTCCTGCCCGGGGAAACAGGCGGCGCGGGCGAGATGGGGACGGTCGCCGAGAATCCTCCCGATCATCCGGGTGCAGGAGTTCCCCGGTCCCATTTCAAAAAAGATGCGAACGCCGTCGGCGTAGGCCTGCTCGATGACCTTCGTGTAATCGATCGTCCCCAGGGCCTGCCCGAGGATGACGTCGGCGATCGCCTCCTTCTCGAGGGGATAGGTGCGGCCGAGGGCGCAGCTGTAGAAGGCGACATCGGCAGGGGGGGTGGTCTCGAAGCGGTGGAGCTCCCGGTAGGCCTCCTGCGAGGGTACGGCGACTTCGCAGTGGACGGTGGTGACTCCCCGCAGCAAGAAGAAGTGAGCGCCGAGGCGGGCAACGACCTCCTCGACCTGCCGGCGGTCGCCGCCGATGACGCACTCCTGAAAGGTGTTGATGATCAGGAGATAGACCCGGGAGGAGGCGCCAATCGCCTCCTGTACCTGAGAGGCCGGGGCGGCGACGATCCCCAGCACCCAGTCGACGGGGCGGTTCCCCTTGAGCCCCCAGACCTTGCGGGCCGAGGTGCAGGGACCGGCGAGTTCCTGGGTGAAGAGGGTCGATTCGCCGAGGCGCCGCGCCATGCCGTCGCGGTCCTTCCAGGCGCCGAAGGAGAAGAGCCCGGCCGATTCGCCGAGGCTGTAGCCGGAGACCGCCTGGGGCTCGATGCCGAAGGAGCGCACCAGATCGCTCACCGCCGTCCCGAGGGCGACCTGGGCGATCACCAGGGCGTTGTGGTCGTCGTGGATCGTCTCGGCGAGGGTCTCCCGCCAGAAATGCTGGGGGAGGTACTGGCGGGCGAGATAGCGGCTTTCGCCGTCCTGGTGGCGGTAGATCTCGGGCCAGCGGGCGGAGAGTTCGCGCCCCATGCCGGCGAAGTGGTTGCCGGAGCCGGGGAAGATGAAGGCGACCTTCCCTTTCGGTGCCAGGGGGGCCGGGGCGTAGAAGAGGCGGTCGCGCAGGGACGCGGAGAAAGAACCGGAGCCGGCGCCGATCCCCTGCTCGGGGCGCTGCTGCAGGGCGGCGCGGGCTTCCGCAAGCTGGGCGAGAAGATCGCCGGAACAGGCGGCGACGAGGGCGACGCAGCGGGAGCGGGCGGCCTCGAGGGGGGAGCGCTGCAGCCAGGCCGCGGCGAGCTCGTCCATCCCGTCCGCTTCCCTCTGCGGCGCCGAGCCGACGAAGGATTCGAGGTCGGAGAGCTTCTCCAGGAGTTCCGCCGGGGTGTTCCCCTCAAGAGCGAAGAGCCCCTCGGGAAGGGGACCCAGGGGGCGGGAGGAGACGAGGGGGCGCCCGGGGCGTACCTTCTCCTCGACCCCTTCGAGGAGGGCGTGGGAGCAGGTGCCGTCGACGCCGAAGGCGCTGACCAGGGCCCGGCGGTTCCCTTCGGCGCGGTTGCGGAGCCAGTACTGGGGAGCCGTCGGCAGGATGAAGGAGCGCTTGCCGCGAATCCATTCGTAGCGCGCCTGGCGCAGATTGCGCAGCGGCGGAATGATCTGGCGATAGAGGCAGAGGGTCGCCTTGATGACGGACGCCAGCCCCGCGGCGGCGCCGGCATGGCCGATGTCGGCCTTGACGCTTCCCACGTAGCAGGGGTTCTCCGTCGCGACCGCCGAGAAACAGGCGCCGAGGGCCTCGGCCTCGAGGGCGTCTTCGGCGGGGAGGCCGCTGCCGTGGGTTTCGAGATAGGAGACGCTTTCGGGAGAGACGTTGGCTTCCCGGCAGAGACGCTCGAGGGCCAGGGAATAGACGCCCTTCTCCGGCAGGGGGTTGTCGGCGGCGCCGCCGACGGCGGTGCCGATCCCCTTGATGACGGCGTAGATCCGGTCGCCGTCGCGCTGGGCATCCTCGAGACGCTTGAGGACCAGGGCCGCGGCCCCCTCGCCGATGACCGTGCCGTCGGCGGCGCTGTCGAAGGGACGGGCGACTCCCGAGGCCGAGAAGGGACGGAGAGCGTGCTGGGCGAGGACCGAGCGCAGGTCGCCGTTCATGTCGGCGGCGCCGACCAGGGCCCGGTTGATCGATCCTTCCTGCAGGGCGTGCACCGCCACCTCGAGGGCGCGCAGCCCCGAGTTCTCCTCGCTGGAGAGGGTGAAACTCGGCCCGCCGATGCGGAATTCCTTGGCGATGCGGCTGGCGACGATACTCCCCAGAGCCCCCATCACCCGGTTGGCGGTCAGCGGCGGCCCGGCGGCCTCCCGAAGAGAGGCGACCCAGGCGTCATAGGCCTCCTCCGTGAGATCGAGACCGAGGGCGGCCGCCCAGGCGCGGGCCCGTTTCTGGATCGACCAGCGGAAGCTGAAGCCGGTGGCGGCGAGATCGAGTCCGGTGCCGACATAGACGCCGGTGAAGAGGAGATCCTCGTTCTTGAGACCGGCATCCTGCAGCGCCCGGTCGGCGACCTGGAGCATGAGGAGCTGCCGGGGGAGCATCTCGCCGATCTCCTTCGGCGGGATGCGGAATTCGCCGGGGGTGGAGGTGACCTCGGGGACGAAATGCCCGGCAAAGGGGGTCGCCGAAAGCCCCGCCTCCTGAAACCAGCGGCTCTCCGGGGCGCCCCACCACCCCTCGGCCGGGGTCGGTGCCACCCCGCGGGACCCGCCGAGGACCCGCTCTTCGAAGGCCTGCAGCGAATCCCAGGGGCCGAAGTGGGCGCCGAGGCCGACGATAGCCACCGCCTGGCTCTTGCGGCGGAAGGAGGGGGGAAAGGCGACGGTGCTGCGGGACGGTTTTTTCGGGATCCACTCTTCCACCAGGAGGTGGGCGTTGATGCCGCCGAAACCGAAGGCGCTCACCGCCGCCCGCCGCGGCTCCCCTTTTTTCCGGGGTTGCCAGGGGGTCGGCGCGCCGAGAACCTTAAAGGGGCTCCCCTCGAGAGCGACCCCCCGGGCCGGGACGGAAAAATTGGCCGTCGGCGGCAACGTCTCCTCCCTCAGAGCGAGGAGGGTTTTCATCAGGGCCGCCGAGCCGGCGGCGGTGAGGAGGTGGCCAATGTTCGACTTCACCGAGCCGAGAACGGCCTGGCCGCGGCGCCACCCCGTCTCCCCCCACAGCGTCTTCATGCTGGCGAATTCGACGGCATCCCCCACCGGGGTTCCGGTGGCGTGGCATTCGATCAGATCGACATCCGTCGGCGACCATCCGGCCTGCTGGTAGGCCGAGCGCATGGCCCGCAGCTGCCCTTCCGAGGCCGGGGCGAGCAGGGAGCCGCCGAGGTCGTTGGAGAGGCCGATGCCGCGGATGACGCCGTAGATGGAATCGCCGTCGCGCACCGCGTCTTCGGTGCGCTTGAGGAGGAACATCCCGCACCCCTCGCCGACCACCAGCCCGTCCCCCTTCTCGTCGAAGGGGGAACAGGTCCCGGAGGGAGAGACGGCGTGGAGCTGGGAAAAACCCATCTGGGTGTAGAGGGGATCGGGGCGGGAGAGGCCGCCGGCGAGCATGGCGTCGGCCCGCCCAGCGGCGAGTTCGTCGACGGCGAGCTTGATGGCGTAGAGGGAGGAGGCGCAGGCGGCGTCGAGGGTGAAGCAGGTGCCGCCGAGACCGAGGGCCTTGGCGAGAATCCCCGCCGGCAGACCGGCGACGTAGCGGTTGAGGGGATCGGTGGCCGGCCGTTCCGGCTCCAGAGCCTTGCCGAGGAGGGCCTCTTCGAAGGAGAAACCGAGAAGCTCCCGGGCCAGATCCGACGACTTCTCGCTGGGAAGAGCGAGATTGCCGAGAATGACGCCGACCCGGGCCCTGTCGACGGCGGCGGTGGCGCCGTCGTCCCAGGCCCGTCCGCCGGCGACGAGGAGCAGGCGCACCATCGGATCGAGGGACGCCAGAAGCGCCGGGGAGATGGCCATTCCCGCAGGGAGCGCCCCCATCCCCTCCTCGTCGATGAAGCACCCTTTTTTTGAAGAGACCTTGTCCGGTGCTCCGACCGCCGGGTCATAAACGTCCTGCGGTTTGAGAAGCCAGCGCCCCTCGGGGGGGCACCGGGAGGTGTCGACGCCGGAGCTGATATTTTCCCAGAAACGCTCCAGGGTCGGCGAGGAGGGGAAGACCCCGCCGATGCCGACGATCGCCACAGACTTACCGTGCTTCATCCTCAGGCGGCTCCCTGCAGTTTATTGCGCAAAAAGCTGGCGTTGAGCGAGGCGTCGATGACGCACTCGTAATCCTCCATCCGGGCGAGGAGTATGCCGCTGGTCGGGTCGACGAATTCGATCTCCGCCACCGCCTTGCGGGCGCTCTGGCTGGTGATGCGGATGCGGATCTCGGCGCCGCTCTCCGGGAACGTCTCGCAGTACTGGCGGTATCGCCCGGCGAAGACCGGCAGCGACGCGGCCCGGTAGCGCTCGAAGCTCCAGAGGATCATCATCTGGAAGCTGCAGTCGAGGGCCAGCGGGTCGGCGAGCCAGGCGTTGCGCAGCGGCTGGTTGATCCACTTGGAGGGGAGCGGCGCCGGGCGTACCAGGGAGCCGATGCCGTCGGCGGAGCAGCCGATCATCTCGCGAATCCCCTGGAAATCGATGCCGTGAAAGAGGCGCTCCGGACGGTAGACCTCCGCCATGGGGTGGGCGTAGGGGGGGAGCTCGAGCCTCTCGACCGGCGCCTTCCCTTCCGGCAGGCGGGCGGCCAGAACCATGCGCGCCCGGCTGTGAACAAACTGCTGCCCCGTGACATCGGTGCCGGAGAGCTCGACGGGGACCATGTGAAAGCCGCCGCTCTTGATCGCCTTGCCGGTCATCACCTGCAGTGTATGGCTCGTTCCCGGTTCCAGGGTCACCCCTTTGAGGACCCGCAGGTCGTTGAAGCCGTGAAAACGCAAGCCGGGATTGTTGTGGATGGCGCCGTGGGCCATCCACTCGATGATCATCGCCATGGGGAGGACCGCCCTCCGGTCCATGACATGGGAGCGCAGGAAGGGGAATTGCTCGATGGAGAGGTCGAGATCGAAGGCCTTGGAGACGTAAATATTCTGATGGACCGCCGACGGGGCGCTCCCGGCGGACTCGCCCCGGCCGCCGAGAATCACCAGTTCCACCGGGCCGCCGGGGGGGGTGGAGATCTCCTCGAGGAGATATTCGGCCCCGGCCCGGAGGTCGATGACGGCAATCCCCTCTTCGGCAAAGACCTTCTTCAGCGCCGGTGTGACCATGCCGCCGTCCCAGGGGCCCCAGTTGAGGGAGAGGACCCGGCAGGAGGGGCGGAGGAGGGCCTGCTGCTGGGCGATCTTGTTGAGAACCTCGTTGGCGACGGCGTAGTCGATCTGCCCGGTGCGGCCGAAGCGGCCGGTGGAGGAGGAAAACATCACCATGAAGGAGAGATCGTCGTCGTCCAGAGCGCCGAGTAGGGAGCGCAGGCCGCCGACCTTGGTCGAGTAGACGGAGGCGAACTGCTCGGCGGTCTTGTCGGCGATCAGCCGGTCGGCCAGGACCCCGGCGCCGTGGATCATGCCGCGGATCGGGCCGTATTCGGCGCGGACCTCGGCGATCGCGGCGCCGACGGCCGCGGCGTCCCGCAGATCGACGGACCGGTAGAGGGGCACCCCCCCCGCGCCGGCGATGCGGCTGAGGGTGGACCGGATCTCCCGGTTGCAAAGAACAGTCTGGTACTGGGCCTCGACGTCCTTCGGCTTGAGCGGGGTGGCGGCGTTGCCGATCAGCGCCTTCTTGATCTCAGCTTCCGCCGAGAGTCCGGCAAGCCAGGCCGGTTCGGACGTCGGGAGGGCGCTGCGTCCGAGGAGAAGGAGAGTCGCCTGGGAGGAGGCGGCCAGGGCGACGGCAATCTCGGCGGTCACCCCGCGGGCGCCGCCGCTGATCACCACCACATCCCCCGGGGAGAGGGGCGAAGGGGAGGATACGGGGGGGAGGGAGAGGTCGGTGAGTTTGAGGGTTTGCAGCCCCTTGGCGGTAATCCCCACTTCCTCGGGGCCGACGGCGAGGATTTCCTCGACGAGCATCGCCGCGGGATCGGATAGATCGACGGCAAGATCGATGGCCTTGCAGGCGACCTGCGGCCACTCGTGAGCGGCGGTCTTGGCCAGACCGGCCAGTCCTCCGGAGAGGGGGTCGACCGACGGGCCGCCGGGAGGAAGGCCGAAGGAGCCGTTGAGGCGCGAGACGGTGGAGAGAAGAGCCCCCCCCTCCGCGGCGGCGGCGAACAGGGCCGGGCCGCAGAGTTGCACCAGGCCGAAGGCATCGGCGAGGAAACGGTCGTCGGTGCCGCCGCTCGGGGCGAGCAGGATCAAAGCGCCCAGTCTGGCCGGAGGCGTCAGGGTTTCCAGAGCTCTCAGATCGATCGCCTCGGGGTGGAAGTGCAGCGCGGAGAGATTCTGGCAGAGGCGCCGGCAGAGTTGGGAACCGTCGTCGCTGACCCAGATCCGGGCTCCCGGAGCCAGGGGGACCGCGGCGCGGCCGGCCTTCGGCTTGAGGGGGACGACCTTGAGCACCTTGCGCTCAATCCCGAAACCGGCTTCGCCGAGGATCGACGAAGGGGGAGGAGTCGCCGGAGCGCTGGGAGCACCGGAGACACTGGCGAGAAAATCGACGATCTGCCCCACGGTCTGCAGCGTCCCGAGATGCTCGGGGCGAATGGCCGGAGCGCCGGGAAGACGCTCCTGCAGGGTCGAGAGGATTTCCACCCGCTTGATGGAGTCAATGCCGAGATCGCTGTCGAGAGCCATCTCCAGCTCGAGCATCTCCACCGGGTAGCCGGTCTTCTCGGCGATGACACCCAACAGGGTCGCCGAGACCCGCTCCCGGTCGAGACCCTCTTCCCGGGGGGAGGGAGGCGCGGCGGCGGGACGGGGTGCGGCACTGAGATGATCGACGATCTGCCCCAGGGTCTGAAGGGTGCCGAGATCTTCGGGACGCACCGCCGGAGCGTCGGGGAGGCGCTCCTGCAGGGCCGAGAGGATCTCCACCCGCTTGATGGAGTCGATGCCGAGATCGGCGTCGAGACTCATCTCCAGCTCGAGCATCTCCGCCGGATAGCCGGTCTTCTCGGCGATGACCGCAAGGAGGACTTCGGCGACCCGGCCGTTATCGACGGCAGGAGCGACGGGAGCCGGGGCGGCAGAAGCGCTGGGAGCCGATGCGGCAGGCGCCATCCCGGCGCCGAGGTGGGCGACGATCTGCCCCAGGGTCTGCAGGGTGCCGAGATCCTCGGGACGCACCGCCGGGGCGCCGGGGAGGCGCTCCTGCAGGGCCGAGAGGATCTCCACCCGCTTGATGGAGTCGATGCCGAGATCGGCGTCGAGACTCATCTCCAGCTCGAGCATCTCCGCCGGATAGCCGGTCTTCTCGGCGATGACCGAGAGGAGGACTGCGGCGACCCGGCCGCCGTCGACGGCAGGAGCGACGGGAGCCGATGCACCAGGCGCCATCCCGGCGCCGAGGTGGGCGACGATCTGCCCCAGGGTCTGCAGGGTACCGAGATCCTCGGGACGCACCGCGGGAGCGCCGGGGAGGCGCTCCTGCAGGGCCGAGAGGATCTCCACCCGCTTGATGGAGTCGATGCCGAGATCGGCGTCGAGACTCATCTCCAGCTCGAGCATCTCTGCCGGGTACCCGGTCTTCTCGGCGATGACCGCCAGCAGAACCTCGGCGACCCGGCCGTTATCGACGGCAGGAGCGACGGGCGCCGATGCACCAGGCGCCATCCCGGCGCCGAGGTGGGCGACGATCTGCCCCAGGGTCTGCAGGGTGCCGAGATCCTCGGGACGCACCGCCGGGGCGCCGGGGAGGCGCTCCTGCAGGGCCGAGAGGATCTCCACCCGCTTGATGGAGTCGATGCCGAGATCGGCGTCGAGACTCATCTCCAGCTCGAGCATCTCCGCCGGATAGCCGGTCTTCTCGGCGATGACCGAGAGGAGGACTGCGGCGACCCGGCCGCCGTCGACGGCCGGGGCCGGGGGAACGGCGGCAACCGGCGCGGCAGGAGCCAAAACGACCGGCGGAGCGACGGCTACTGGCGCGGTCCCCCTGGCGGGAGCCGGTGCGGCGACCGGTGCGGGGACCGGTTCCACGGCCGCCCCGCGGAAGGTGGGCGCCGGGACGGGGGCCCCGGAGAAGAGCTGGCGCTGCTGCTCGACCAGGGCCTGGAAGGTGCGGGTGGCCGACTCCTGCCCTTCGAGGAACTGCCGGTGGAGGCGGGAGGTCTGTTCCTGCAGGCTCTGTAACGCCTGCAGGCTCTGCCGGGTGAGGCTCAGCGCCTCCTGCAGAGCGGCCGGGGGCGCTGCGGCGGCGGAGCGGACCGGAGCCGCGGGCGCAGCGGGTACGGCGGGTGAAGGCGGCGCTGCCGGCGCCGGCGAGTCGGCCCTCAGGACCCTGGGGGCCACCGCCGGACGGCGGGGGGGCGCCTTGAAATAGTTGGCGCCGCAGAGGGGGACGGTCATCCCCTTCTTTTTCGCCGGGGCCGAATCGCAGGCCGCGGCATACCCTTCATCCCAGAGGGAGAGGTCGAGGGGGTAGCCGAGGACGGAGAGCTCCCCGAGAACGCGGGCCAGGTCGTTGATCCCCGAGCGCTTGCCGCCGGAGGCGTCGATGGCGATCGCCCGATGGGGACGCTTGCCGAGGATCGCCTTGACCATGCCGGTGAGACGGGCGCCGGGACCGACTTCGAGGAAGGTGCGGATGCCGGATTGATACATGTTTTCGATCTCGGCGACGAAATCGACGGGGCTGGCAAGCTGGGACGCCAGAAGGTCCCGGGCCTTTTTCGCCGAGGCGGGATAGGGGTGGCCGCTGGTGTTGGAATAGACGGCGGCAGCGGATTTCTGGAAGGGGATCTCCTGCAGGCGTGCGGCGAAGGGGCCGGAGGCCTCGGCGACCAGGGCGCTGTGAAAGGCTGCGGCGACGGAGAGCGGCGTGCAGCGCAGACCCCGCTCGGACAGGAGAGCGGCCGCCCGGGCGATTTCGCTGCTGGCCCCGGAGAGGACCCCCTGGTCGGGGGTGTTGCGGTTGGCGAGGACCAGATTGAGGGCGGTCTCGCCGAGGAACGCCTCGATCTCCCCGAGGGGGGCGGAGACCGCCAGCATCGAGCCGCGGTCCCCCTCCCCGGCCGCCATCAGCTCGCCGCGGAGGCGGGAGAGGGCGTGCAGAGAGGCGCTGTCGAAAGAGCCGGCGGCGGCCAGAGCGGTGAGTTCGCCGTAGCTGTGGCCGGCAAAAGCCTCGGCGGCGACGCCGAAGGAACCGAGGACGCGCAGGGCACCGAGGCTGACGGCGCCGAGAGCCGGCTGGGCGATCTCGGTGGCGCGCAGGGCGACCTCGTCGGCGGTGCGGGTCGCCGCATCGAAGGCCGGGTGGGGATAGATCCTCCCGGAGAGGGACGCAGCGCCGCCGGAAACGGCAAAGGCTTCGTCGGCCTCGCGGAGGGTTTCGAGAAAGGGGGGGAACTGGATTGCCAGATCCTTGAGCATCCCCGGGTACTGGGCTCCCTGGCCGGGGAAGAGGATCCCCAGCGGACCGGCGGCGTCTCCGGCAAAAAAGACGGTGCCGTCGGGAGCGCTCCACCCTTCGTTTCCGGCATTCTTCTCCAGCAGGGTCAGGGCGCTGGCGATCTGGAGCGCCGGATCGCTCAGTCCTTCTTCGAGAACCAAAGAGAGGCGGCAGGACAGGGCCGGATCGAAGGCGCTGCGGCAACGGGCGGCGGCCAGGCGCACCTCATGCCACGTCCCCGCGGCGGGAAAGGCCAGCAGGGCCGCCTTCAGAGCGGTGCGGTCGGCGGCGGAAAAGGGGACGAGCTGCACATCCCCCTTCCAGTCCGAGCCGGCTTTGACGGGGCTGTATTCCTCGAGGAGGCAGTGGAAGTTGGCGCCGCCGAAACCGAGGGCGCTGACTCCGGCCCGGCGCGGATGGTTGCCCCGGGGGATCCAGGGGCGCGCCTCGGCATTGACGTAGAAGGGGGTCCTCCCCCTGGTCACCGCCTCCTGGGGCGTTTTGACCTTGATGGTGGGGGGGAGGGTTTTGTGATAAAGGGAGAGGGCGGCCTTGATGAGCCCCGCCGCACCGGAGGCGGCCTTGGTATGGCCGATCTGGCTCTTGACGGACCCGAGGGCGCACCAGGGGGAATCCCCCTCGCCGAAGACCTCCCGCAGGGCGTTGACTTCCACGGCGTCGCCGACCCGGGTGCCGGTGCCGTGGGCTTCGATCAGCTCGATGGTCGCAGGATCGACGTCCCCCTGCGCATAGGCGCGCTTGAGGGCCTTGGTCTGCCCGGCGGCGCTCGGCTCGTAAATGGCCGAGCCCCGGCCGTCGCTGGAGGAACCGAGCCCCTTGAGGACGGCATAGATCCGGTCGCCGTCGCGCTCGGCGTCGGCGAGGCGCTTGAGGACCAGGATCCCCAGCCCTTCGCCGAGGGTGGTGCCGTCGCCGTCGGCATCGAAGGGACGGGCGTGTCCCGAGGGGGAGAGGGCCGGGGTCTTGCTGAAGCAGGTGTACATGAAGATGTCGTTGAAGGTGTCGATCCCGCCGGTGACCACCATGTCGGCCTTGCCGGTGGCCAGCTCGAGGGCGGCGAGGTTGAGGGCGGAGAGGGAGCTGCCGCAGGCGGCGTCGCAGACGCAGTTGGTGCCGCCGAAATTGAAGTGCTTGCTGATCCGTCCGGCGACCACGTTGCCGAGGAGTCCGGGAAAGGAGTTTTCCTGCCAGGGGACGTAGGCGTCGGAGATGCGCGCCATGACGTCGGCGGCGACACCCTCCTCGACCCCGGCGTCCTTGAGGGCCTGGCGCCACTGGGGATGGCCGAGGCGGGAGGCCAGGGGGATGACGAGTTCCAGGGTGCCGGTGACCCCGAGAATGACGCTGACCTTTTCGCGGTCAAAGTCCCGCTCGGCACCGTATCCGGCGTCCTTTAAGGCCTGATCGACGATGAGCAGGCCGAGGAGCTGGGAGGTGTCGATCGCCTCCAGGGCGTTGGGGAGGACTCCGTACTCCATCGGATTGAAATCGACGGGGGAGAGGAAGCCGCCGTGCCTGGCGTAGACCCGGTCGGGGGACTTGGGGTCGGGATTGAAATAGTCCTCGGTCTTCCAGTGGCTCGGCGGCACCTCGGTGATGGCGTCGACGCCGTTTTTGATGTTGGCCCAGTAGGCCTGGGGGTCGTTGGCTTTCGGAAAGAGGCAGCCGAGACCGACGATCGCCAGGGGGATGGATCCGGCGCTGTCGCCGCTGTATTTTTCGTGGTTTTTTTTCAACTCAGATACTCCTTGATCCTTGCCGTTTCCAGGGGGGCAAGCAATTCGGAATCGGAGGGGAGTTCCATCCCCTGAAGGGAAAGCTGATTGGCGCGAAAAATCACCGCGGCGCCGAAGAGAAGATTCAGGGCCACGGTGACGACCTGGCGCCGGGACGGTTCCTCAAGAAAGGAGCCCCGGGCCCATTCGTTAAAGGCACCCATGGCCGGACCGCACCAGATCTGATAGTCGATGCGCCGCGACGACTCGCCGCGGTTGGCCCAGACCGGCGACTGGCCGAGATACCAGCGAAAGACCAGGGCCATGCGGTATTTGGGGTCGCGCTCGGCCTTCTCCAGCTGGCGCGGGTCGCGCCGGGAAAAAAAAGTGCGCGTCTGGTCCCAGACGGTCTCCAGCGGCAGGCGAAAGACGGTCTTCTCCAGCTTCTGCCGCTCGAGGGCCGGGAGCTCGTCGATGCTGCCATGGAGCCGGTAGAGTTCGTAGAGCCGGGCGGCGCGCATGGAGAACATGGTGCCGCGCTTGAGCACCTGAACGTTGACCCCCATCTCGAACATGTCTCCCGAGGGCGCCATGGTGATGTCGGCCTGACGGGTTTCTGCCAGAAGCTGCCGCACTTCGTCACAGGTTCCCGACTCGACACAGGCCTGGTTGACCGAACCGGTGACCAGGTAGGCGGCCCCCATGACGAAGGCGGCGGCCGCCGAGGCCGGGGTGGAAATCCCGCCGCCGAGGCCGATTCGCAGCCGCTGCCGATAGCCGTGGCGGTCCTGGAACTCCTGCCGGAGAGCGCGAATCGACGGAAAGAGGGAGATGGCCGGGCGGTTGTCGGTGTGACCGCCGGAATCCGCTTCCACCGTCACGTCCTGGGCCATGGGGATGGAGGCGGCCAGCTCGGCCTGCTCTTTCGACAAATCCCCCGCAGCAACGAGTGCCTGCAAAAAGCGCTCCGGCGGCGGAGCGAAGAACTTGGCGGCGACCTCTTCCCGGGAGATCTTGGCGATGACCCGGTTGGGGGTGACGATCTCCCCCGACGGATCGCGGTAGATGCCGTGGGTGCGAAAACGCACCACCGGCAGGGTGAGGTCGAGAAAGGCGGAGGCCTCGATGAGAGCAATGCCGCGGCGCAGGTAGAGATCGACCAGGGCCTCCTCGAGCTGCGGCTCGTTGGGGCTGTGAATCAGGTTGACCCCGAAGGGGATCGCCTCCGGACCCGACTGCAGCTCGGCAAGGGCGTCCTCGACTTCCTCGAGGGGGAGGCCGGCGGCGCCGAAAAAGCCGAGCATCCCCGCATCCCCAAGGGCGCGGACCATGGCGACGGAGCTGATCCCCTTGGCCATGGAACCGCCGATGTAGGGGTAGCGCAGGCCGTGGTCCCGGCAGAAACCGGGATCGCCGAGGCTCTCGAGGGGACAGGCCGGGATCATCCCCACAAAGGGGAGGAGTTCGGCGTCTCCCGCGGTGGCCTGGGGGGATACGAACCCGGAGCGGAGCTCGACTCCCGAGGCGGCCGCGGTGAGAAAGAGCGGAGAATCCAGACGGCGCAGGGCCTCCAGCAAGGCGGCGCCGACGGCGGACCCGGATGACAGCAGAGGGTAAAAGAGCCCCAGGGGTTGGCGATGGTTCAACGGTTGACGATCCAAGAACAAAACTCCTTGGGCAGGTGTCACTCTTTTGACCCGGCAAGAGGCGGGTCGGCCAAAGAAGAGCTGGGGCCCGACAGGCGGCAGGAAGGACGGTTCCTCCCCGAGGGACCCCGAAGCCTGCGAAGCGACGGCAGCCACCAACTCCTCGGCTACAAATCGTGTATTATTTCATTTTGCACCGGCAATGGCAAAGGGTTTATGCACACCCTCCTACCCTTCCGGGATCATTGGGTTCCCGCCGCCACAAGCACTTACACCCTGCACCCGAAACCTTTACGGAGGAACGGCAGGGGGTGCCGACCGGGAAAAGGGATTGACAACCCCAGCCAATTCAGTTAAATACATGGGCCTCAAAGCAAAAATGCCGCTATAGCTCAGCTGGTAGAGCAGCTCACTCGTAATGAGCAGGTCGTCCGTTCAAATCGGATTAGCGGCTCCAGACAACCGCAGGGGTTCATGTCGCAGGACATGAACCCCTGTTGCGTTCCCCCCCTCCCCCTCCCCTGCGGGAGAGGTGCAATCCTGCGCATTCTGTGTTTTAATATACTTTGACATAGTGAACATTGCACAGGAAAGGGGACCCGGCCGGTGATAAATTCCCACGACCTCTACAGGGAGCTTCTCGAACAGATTCACGACGGGGTCTACTTCGTCGACACCGAACGGCGCATCCTCTTCTGGAACCGCGGCGTGGAGCGGCTCACCGGGTTCGGGCGAAACGAAGTGATGAATCACTTCTGCCATGACAACCTCCTCAGGCACGTGGACGGCAACGGCACTTTTCTTTGCCAGGACGGGTGCCCCCTGCAGAAAACCATCGAGGACGGCCAGTCCCGGGAGGCTGAGGTCTTTCTCCATCACAAGGATGGTCACCGGGTCCCCGTTCATGTGCGCGTGACGCCGGTGCGCAACGCCGCCGGGGTGATCACCGGGGCGGTGGAACTTTTTAACGACAACTCCTTCCGGCATTCGTACAACGAACGGATCCGCGAGCTCGAAGACCTGGCCCTTCTCGACCCCCTCACCCGCCTCGCCAATCGCCGTTTTCTTGAAGATCACCTGGAACAGCAGATCAAGGAAATCGACCGGTACAAACTCTCGATCGGCCTGGTCTTTCTCGACATCGACCACTTCAAGCAGTTCAACGACCGCTACGGACACGACTGCGGCGACCTGGTCCTGAAAACCGTGGCCCGCACCCTGAGCGGCAACGGTCGTGCCTTCGACGTCTTCGGCCGCTGGGGGGGGGAGGAATTCATCGGCGTGCTGCGCAATATCGACGGCGACGCCCTGCGGCATGCGGCCGAGAAGTTCCGTACCCTGATCGCCACCTCGAGCGTCCCCTGGCAGGGGGAGGCGCTGTCGGTCACCGCCTCCTTCGGCGCCACCCTCCTCACCGACGAGGACACCCCCTCCTCGGGCCTGCAACGCGTCGACCGCCTCATGTACCTGAGCAAGGAGGGGGGACGCAACCGCGTCACCTTCGGTTAGCCCCCCGGCGCCCGGAGAGAGACAAATGAGCAGAAGCGGCTTCCGGAGATCCCTCCGGAAGCCGCTTTTTTTCGCGCCAGGCCAGCAGCCGCAAAAGTCGCCCCTGTCCCGCCGGCCCCTACCCCCTGAGAAGGGAGCGCCGCTGGCGATAGAGTTCATCGATCTCCGCCACCCCTTCATCGAGGAGATCGAGGTTCCGCTCGATCGCCGCAGGGGCCCTGGCCCATTCCATCTCCTCGAGGGGGGTATGAAGGCCGGCGATCTTTTCCAGAAGGACCAGATCGAAATCCAGAATGCGCTCTTCTCCTTCGGGCGAGAGTTCGGCACTGCTCCCCGTATCGTCGTCGCCGGTGGATATCTCCGCCTTGAGAAAAGCGAGGGTCTTCAGGGTGGCCGCCAGCTTGCCGTGCAGTTCCCCGCCGGTTTCACGGCCGAAGATGAAGTCGGCCAGACGATCCCGCACCTTCTCGAGTTCGGCCGCCAGGTACCGGCGCAGCAGGAGATCGGTTTGGCCGCGGCGAACCGACCGATATCCCTGGAAGCCGGGGATATGTTCGCCGAGCCGTTCGGTCTTGTGTCGCGGGTCGAGCTTCATGAAACCCTCCCTCCTCCGGCCATTCCCTTCAACATTAGCAGAGGGGACGAGGGTGTCAACGAACCTCTGGGAGCCTAGTCCTCCACCTTCCCCCGTCCCCGCTTCACCTCGGAACGCTGCTTCTTCTCGCCGAGGCGCCGCTCCCTTGCACCCCGTCCCGGCTTGGTGGGGACCCGCTTTTTCTGCCGGCGGTTCAGGGCGGCGAGGCGCTCGCGCAGCCGCTCCAGTGCCCGTTCGCGGTTTTCATGCTGGGAACGGGATTCGGTGGCGGTGACGAGAATCCCCGTCGGCAGGTGCTTGATGCGCACCGCCGACTCGGTCTTGTTCTTTTTCTGCCCCCCCGGCCCGGAGGCCCGGTAAAAGGTCACCACCAGGTCTTTGTCGCTGATCTCCAAGGTCTTTCCTCTCTCTGCCGGCTAACTGCTGGAATTTTCTCTTCATCCATGTTAGAAGGAAAAGGGCGTCGGGGCAAGGTCCCCGATCCCCCAACCCTTCAATTCTTTCCCACGGAGTGCCGCCGCCATGACCCATTTTGCCCTGACCATCATCGGCCGGGACCGCCCCGGCATCGTTTCCCAGGTGACCGAAATCCTCTACCGCATCGGCTGCAACATCGCCGACTCGACCTGCACCATCCTCGGCGGCCAGTTCGCCATGATCCTCATCCTCTCCCACCCCGAGTACCACGACCGGGAGGGTTTCGGCGAGGCGTTTGCCCCCCTCGAGGAGACGGGTCTTTCGGTCTTTCTCCGCACCCTCAAGCCCGGCGGGGAGATCCACTGCATCGATCGGGGGGAAATCTGCATGATCTCCGTCTACGGCGCCGACAAGCCGGGGATCGTCTACCGCGTCGCCAAAGAACTCGGCGACCGCCGGGTGAACATCACCGACCTCAACACCAAGCTGGTGGGGAGCGCGGCGCGGCCGGTCTACGTGATGATGATCGAGGCGGTCCTCCCCGAGGGAACCACGGTGGAGGAGATCGACGGGATGATCGGCGCTCTCAGGGAGGAGCTGCAGGTCGACATCTCCGTGCGCTCCATCACGCCGGTGGAGCTCTAGCCCCATGGCCGTCCGCGATATCATTCTCTATCCCGACCCGATCCTCAAGACGGTCTGCGCCGCGGTCCCGCACATCGACGCCGCCTCCGACGCCCTGGTGCAGGACCTCCTCGACACCATGATCGACTCCGGCCATTCGGTGGGGGTGGCGGCGCCGCAGATCGGCGTCTCCTCCCGGGTGGTGGTGGTCGACGTCTCCGGCAGCAAACTCGGCCGCAACAACAACCATGGCCAGCTGGTGCTCATCAATCCCGAAATCCTCGAGCGGCAGGGGAGCGAAACGATGCGCGAGGGGTGCATGAGCGTGCCGGACTACACCGGCAACGTCATCCGGGCCACGGAGATCGTCCTCCAGTTTCTCGACCGCGCCGGGACCGAGCGGGTCATCAAGGCCTCCGGCTTCGAGGCGGTGGCGATCCAGCACGAGATCGACCACCTCGACGGCATCCTCTTTCTCGACCGGGTTTCGAGCCTCAAGACCGACGTCTTCCGGCGCAAGTAACCTCGACCTCCATCGGCACCGTCACAGACGGCAAAAGGCCGGGCAGTCTGCCCGGCCTTTTTTTGAGCGGATTTTTCAGCGCACCGCGGCGGCTATTGCCGCTGGCGGAGAAAGGCGACGACACGCTCGGCGATCTGGTTCGAGGCGTTGACGCAGTCGTTGAGACCGACGCCGAAAAAGGCGTTTCCGGTGAGGAAGAGTCCGGGGGTCTTTTCCAGCTGCTCGTCGAGAGCCAGCAGCTTTTTGCCGTGGCCGGAGACATACTGGGGGATCGCCTTGTCATGGCGGAAGACGCGGACGAAATCGGGCTCGGCGTCGATCCCCATGATTTCCTTGAGATCGGCCTTGACCCGGGACCTGACCTCCTCCTCGCCGAGAGCAATCGCTCCGGGGTTGGTCGCTCCCCCCATCATCGAGCGCAGCAGGACGTGCCCCTCGGGGGCGCGGTGAGGGAAGATGCTCGAGTCCCAGAGGGTGCCGAGGATGTTCTTCCCTTCTTTTTTCGGAATCAGGTAGCCGAAACCGTCCAGGTCGCGGGCGATCTTCTGCCGCTGGTAGCCGAAGCAGACGACGTTCATCGGCGCGTAGGGGATCTCTTTAAGGATGTCGGCCATGGCGGCGCTGGTTTCCTCGAGCATCCCCGCCAGGGCGTGGGCCGGGGCGGCGCTGATCACCAGTTCGGCATCGAGAACCCCGCCGTTTTCCAGGTGCAGTTCGAACCCCTCCTTCCTGGGGAGGATCGCCACCACGGCGCATCCGGTGCGGAGGGTCCCCGATATCGCCGCGGCGGTGGCGTCGGAGAGCTCCTGGATCCCGGCGGAAAAGGAGGTGAGGGTCCCACCGGGACCGGCGGCGCTGGCCACCACCTTGCCGGCCTTGACCTCGGAGCGCTTCTTTTTCGCCAGGCGCGCCATCGCCTTGATCAGCCCGCCGTACTCCCGCTCCAGCTGGTAGATGCGGGGAAAGCAGCTCTTGAGACTCATCGTTTCCGGATCGCCGGCGAAGATCCCGGCGACCATCGGCGCAATCAGCTTGTCGAGGGCCTCGGCCCCGAGACGGCGCCTTCCGAAGTCGGCCAGGGTTTCGTCGGCGCTGCCGCGGTAGGGGGGCACCAGCATCTCACAGGCGAGGCGCAGCTTGCCGGGCCAGGAGATCAGGTCCGACTTGAGAAAGGAGGGGCCGTTCTCCGGCAGACGGTGCAGCTTCTTTTCCGAGTAGATGAAGCGCTTGCGGGCGTTGTCGTTGGAGCGCAGCAGACGCTCCCTGATGCCGAGGCGGTCGCAGAGCTCAAGGGTCATCGGCTTGTTGTCGAGAAAGCCGTTGGGTCCCCATTCGCAGAGATACCCCTCCTCCTTGACGCTGAGGATCTTCCCCCCCAGCCGCTCCTTTTTTTCCAGGACCGTCGTTTCCACCTCCAGTCCGGCCTCTGCGGCCAGGCGCTGTACGGCATGGGCGGTGGACAGGCCGGAAATCCCGGCGCCAATGACTGCAATTCTGATCATGGATAGCTCTCCGCTGCTGTGAGTTGGCCGGGTGCGAAAAACCCACCCGGGATCGTTTTTCAGGTCAGTTTGCCGAGAATCCGGGCGATGTTCTCGAAGGACTGCACCAGCAGTTCCTGCTCTTCGTCACCGAGGCGCTCGAGGATGCGCGCATAGCCGGCAAGAATTCCGCGCTGCAGCTCCGCCACCAGCGCCTCCCCGGCCGGGGTGAGACGAATGACCAGCTGACGACGGTTGCCGGCGTCCTGTTCGCGGTGCACCACCCCCTGCCCCACCAGGCGCTCGACCATCTGGCTGGCGCTGCTCATCGCCACACCCAGTTCCCGGGCCAGATCCCCGAGGGAACAGTCCTCCCGGTCGGCAATGGTCAGCAGCGTCTTGTACTGGTTGTAGGTCAGGTCCATCCCGTCATGAACCAGGGTGCGCATCCGCCCCATCCGTCCCATGAGCTGGGGGTAGATCCGGGCCATTCTTTCGATCCGTTCCATTCGTTGCCTTCCTAACATTTCGGATAGCTAAATATTAGACGACAAAACAATCGAGGTCAAGGGGGAAAGAGACGGAGCGGTTTTCCCATCTTCCCTTGACGATAGGGCGCCGCCTCATTATATTGTCAGGGCACCCCGCCCTCCAGGAGTTCCCATGGCAAAAGACTATTACGCCGTTCTCGGCGTTCAGAAGACCGCCCCCGCCGACGAGATCAAAAAAGCCTATCGCAAGCTGGCTCTCAAATTCCATCCCGACAAGAACCCCGGCGACAAAAAGGCCGAGGAAAAATTCAAGGAGATCACCGAGGCCTACGCGGTCCTCTCCGACGCCGAAAAACGTCGCCAGTACGATCAGTTCGGCGAGAGCGGCTTTCACCAGCGCTATTCACAGGAAGACATCTACCGCAACTTCGACGTCGGCGACATCTTCCGCGAGTTCGGCTTCGGCACCGACGATATCTTCGGCCACCTCTTCGGCGGCGGCCGGGGGCGCCCCCAGGGTGGCGGCAGTCGCCAGGTGATCAAGGGACAGGACTACTCGATGCAGATCGCCATCCCCCTGCGCCAGGCGCTCCTCGGCGGCGAGCGGCGCGTCGATTTCCGGGCCCAGGGACAGGCGGAGCACCTCCAGGTGCGGATCCCCCCGGGGATCGAGTCGGGGCAGAAGCTGCGGGTCGCCGGCAAGGGGGGTCCCAGTCCCATGGGGGGTCCTCCCGGCGACCTCTTTCTCGAGATCCGCATCGAACCCGACCCCCTCTTCACCCGCGAAGGAGAGGACCTCTTCGTCAAGGTGCAGATCCCCTTTTCCGGCGCCTGCCTCGGCACAACCGTCGACGTTCCGACCCTCGGAGAAGGCAAGCGGGTCAAGGTTCCCGCCGGCATGAGCAGCGGCGGACGCATCCGTCTCAAGGGGTTCGGCGCCCCGGTTCGCGGCGGCAAATCCCACGGCGATCTCTACGCCGTCATCGAAGTGACCGTTCCCCAGCAACTCAGCGACGAACAGCGCAAACTCCTCGAAAAACTTCGCGACTCCGGCCTCTAGGAGCCCCCCCCCTCCTTCTATCCAGATGAATTCCTACAAATCCAGCCTCCCTCAAGGCAGGCTGGATTCTTGCATTAATCCGGAGGGTCGGCCTTCGCGACGATTTTCTGACCCATTTCCGGAGAACCTCCTTGAAACGCTATATCAGCCTGAAAATCAAAATGGCCCTGACGGTCTTCGTGCTGATCCTCGGCACCCTGTCGGTCTTCGGGCTCCTGGCGCTGCATCACCTGGAGAAGGGGCACAGGGAGGGGATCGCCCGGCAGCAGATGACCCTGATCAGGGAGATCAGCGAAAAAGTCGACGGCGACCTGACCCGGGCCCGGGAAATCATGGTTCAGACCGCCGCCACCGTCCCCCTTGAAATACTCGGGGACACGGAGGCCCTGCAACGCTTTCTCGACACCCGCCTCGGGCTCGGCACCCGCCATATCTTCGACAACGGCGTCTTTGTCTTTTCCGCAGAGGGGATTCTGCTCGCCGAGTCCCCCTACATCGAGGGACGCCGCGGCAAGGACTATTCCTGGCGGGACTATTTCCGAAAAACCCTCGCCGCAAAGGCGCCGACGATTTCCGATCCCTATATTTCCAGCAAGAAGCACGGCCATCCGGCGGTCAACTTTACGGCACCGGTCAAAAATCGGTCCGGAGAGATCGTCGCCGTCCTCAGCGGTAGCATCGACCTGCTGGGCGACAACTTTCTCGGGCGCCTGACACGAACCCGCATCGGCGAGAAAGGCTATTTTTTCCTCTACAATCCCGGGCGGCTGATGATCCTGCACCCCGATCCAACCCGGATCATGCAGCACGACGTCCCGGTGGGGGCCAATCTCCTCTTCGACCGGGCCATTGACGGCTTCGAAGGGACTGGGGATACGGTCAATTCCCGGGGATTGAAGGTCATCGCAACCTTCAAACACCTGCGCGAGACCGACTGGATCCTGGCGGCCAATTACCCGGCAGCCGAGGCGATGGCGCCGATCCTGCGCATAAAAAAGTTCATGATCATCGGGCTGATTCTGGTGCTGGCGGCCTGCACTCTGTGCGTCTGGCTCTTCATGCGCTACCTGACCGGACCGCTGCAGCATCTCTGCGCCGACCTCAAGCACAACATTGAAGAGAGCGGAAAGCGAGATCCGCTGCCGGTGCGCAACAACGACGAGGTCGGCCAACTCACCGTCCTCTACAACCGGCTGATGGAAGAGATCGAAAAAGAAAAGAAGCAGAGCCGCCAACGCCTGCAATTCTTGCAGACCGTGATCGACACCATTCCCAACCCCGTCTATTATAAGGATCTGCAAGGGCGCTACCTCGGCTGCAACCTCGCCTTCGAGGAAGTCTACGGCCGCTCCCGCCGGGAGCTCTTCGGAAAGACGGTCGAGGAGATCGCCCCTCCCGAGGCGGCCGAACTCATCGCCGCTGCCGACCGGCAGCTCTACGCCCAGGAGGTCGGGGAGTTCCAGATTTACGAACAGCCGATGACCTTCGCCGACGGCCGCCGGCACGAGGTCCTCTTCTACAAGGCCGTTTTCCACGATGAAAACGGCGCTCCCGCCGGCCTCGTGGGGTCGATGATCGATATCACGCCGCGCAAGGCGGCGGAAACCGCCCTCGCCGACGCCAAGGACTTTTCCGAAAATCTCCTGGAGAACTCGGCTGTCCCCTGCTTCGTCCTCGACACCGACCACCGGGTGATCCTCTGGACCCGCGCCTGCGAAGAGCTGACGGGAATCCGGGCCGAGGATGTGGTCGGCACCGACCGCCACTGGCAGGCCTTTTACGACCACCGCCGCCCCTGTCTGGCCGATCTGATCATCGACGGAAATCTCGAAGGGACCCTCGATCTCTATAGCCGTTTCGCCAATTCGCTGCTGATCCCCGAAGGACTGCAGGCCGAGGACTGGTTTCCGGATATCTGCGGCCGGTCCCGCTACCTCTTCTTCGAGGCGGCGCCGATTCGCGACCGGAAAGGGCGACTCGTCGCCGCCATCGAAACCCTGCATGATCTCACCGCCAGCAAGCACGCCGAGATTGCCCTGACGGAGAGCGAGGCGAGCAACCGCTCACTCATCGAACGCTCTCCCGATGCCATCCTCGTGCACCGCAAGGGGGAAGTCATCTTCGGCAATCCGGTGGCGACCCGTCTCTTCGGTGCCGAAAAGGCCGAACAGCTCCGCGGCCAAAAGATCGTCGACCTCGTCCACCCGGACAACCGTGAGGCCGTGCAAAAACGCATCACCGCCACCGAAATTGACCACAGCGAAGCATCCTACATCGAAGAAAAGATCCTGCGCCTCGACGGGACGGCGGTCGATGTCGAGGCCGGTTCCTCCCCGGTCTTTTACGGCAGCCAATGGGCCGTGCAGACGGTGCTGCGGGACATTACCGAACGCAAGCAGCTCCAGGAGCGGATCTGGCACCAGGCGAACTTCGACCCCCTGACCGGTCTCCCCAACCGCTCCCTCTTTCAGGATCGCCTGCAGCAGGCGATCAACCGCTCGAAACGGGATGGGAAGCCGCTGGCGCTGATGTTCATCGACCTCGACCGTTTCAAGGAGATCAACGACTCCCTGGGCCACGGAGCCGGCGACGTCCTCCTGCAGCAGGTCGCCCATCGCCTTGCCGGAACACTGCGCAAAAGCGACACCGTCGCCCGGATGGGAGGAGACGAGTTCACCGTGATCCTGGGGGATTTCCACTCGCGGGAAGACCTCGAGGGCGTGGCGCAGCAGATCCTGCAGAAACTGGAGCAACCCTTCGACCTCCCCGCCGGTCAAGGGAGGATCTCGGCCAGCATCGGCATCGCCCTCTCTCCCGACGACGGGGGGGACACCTCCGAGCTGATGAAAAAAGCCGATATCGCCATGTACCGGGCCAAAAAACAGGGGCGCAATGGCTTTGCCTTCTACCAGGAGGAGGAACGGGAATATCCCAATCTTTGAATATTTGCCACCAAAGCACCAAGGCACCAAGAATTGCATATCCTGCACCCTGGATTTCCTTGGTGTCTCCGTGCCTTGGTGGCAACGACCTTACTTTTGAGTTTTGTTCTCCTATAAAAAAAGAGGTCCCCTCGACGGGGGACCTCTTTTTTTCTGGGCGTTGAGAAAAATTCACGGGACGGCGTCAGCCGTGAAATTCCGTGCCGTACATCATGGCTAGGCGGCCGCGGTTGTCCAGGCAGAGGGGGCAGAGTTCTCCGGCGTCGTCGTAGAGTTCCCGGGCGAGGATCGAGCCGGCCTCCTCGGCGGGGGTGGACGGTGGCGCTGCCGGGTCGAAGGTCCTGCCGCAGAGCCTACAGGGGCGCATCTGTCCCCTCCAGGTGGAATTTAACCAGATCCGCCATGGCGGCAATGAAATCGGGGTGGTCGTTGAGGGACGGGGTTCGGCTAAAGCGGCGGATCCCTTGCTTTCGGGCGTGCTCGCTGTACTCGATATCGATCTCGTGGAGGGTCTCGATATGGTCGGAGACGAAGGAGATCGGCACCATGAGCACCGCCTGGTACCCTTCGTCGGCCAGCCCGTCGAGGACGGTCAGGGTGTCCGGCTCCATCCAGGCAACCGGACCGCTGCGGCTTTGAAAACCGAGGCGCCAGGGGCGCTCGCCGAGGCGCTGCATCGTCCCCTTGACCGTCGCCAGGACCTGTTCGAGGTAGGGATCGCCGCGGTCGATGAAGCGCTGCGGCAGGGCGTGGGCGGAAAAGAGGATCTGCACCTCGTCGCGCATCAGCTCGTGGTACTCTTCGAGGGCGGCGCGGATGCGGCCGGCCAGGGCATCGAGATAGCCCGGCCAGTCGAACCACTGCTCGATGACGGAAAACTGCAGCTCGGGGTGGACCCGGGCGGCGGTGCGGCGAAAGTCGTCGATGCTGCTGCCGGTGGTCGCGCCCGTGTAGTGCGGGTACATGGAGAGGACGACCGCCCGCGACACGCCGTCGGCCCGCATCCGCTCCAGGGTTTCTTCGGCCCGCGGCGCCCAGTAGCGCATGGCGACATAGGGCCTGAAGGGCGAACCGAGAGCGGCGGCAATCCCCTCGGCCTGGAGGGTCGTCCAGCGCAGCTGCGGCGATTTGCCGCCGATGGCGCGGTAGTTCTCCCTCACTTTCCGGGCCCGGAAATGGCTGAGAATCCTGGCGAAGGGGCGCTGGAGAACGCTCCCCAGGGGGAGCTGGATCAGTTGACGGTCGGAGAAGAGGTTGTAGAGAAAGGGCTCGACGGCCTCGAGGGAATCGGGGCCCCCCATATTGAGGAGGACTAGGCCTATCGGTATCGGTTCAGGCATGAGGGATAGTCCACCACAGAGACACTGAGGCACAGAGAAAAACTTGAATTTCACAACCTGTTACCGGGTTAAAAACCCTTTGGGCAGGTCTTCTTATTTGTCTCTCTGTGTTCTCGGTGCCTCGGTGGTTCATTGAATGAGTTTACAGGGACTATTTCCGGCTGAGTCGGTGCACGCACTCGACCATATGAATGGCGTTTTCCGGCGGCACCGTCGGCAGGATGCCGTGGCCGAGGTTGAAGATGAAACCGGGACGCCCGGCGTTTTCGTCGAGAATGCGCTGGACCTCTTTTTCGATGTAGGGCTTCGGCGCATAGAGAACGGTCGGGTCGAGGTTCCCCTGCACCGCCACCTCCGGGCCGAGGATGTCCCGGGCCTTGCCGAGATTGACATGCCAGTCGAGCCCGACGACGTCGGCGCCCGCTTCCTTGACCAGCTCGAGCATGGTGCCGCCGTTCTTGACGAAATAGATCACCGGGATGCCGTCGCGGTTGAGGCCGTTGATCAGCTCCTTGACGTAGGGGAGGATATAGCGCTCGAAGTCGTGGGGGGCCAGGAGCCCGCCCCAGGTGTCGAAGATCTGGATCGCCTGGGCGCCGGCCTCGATCTGCATGTTCAGGTAACGCCGGTCCATCTCGGTGATCTTCTTCATCAGCGCGTCGTAGAGGGGGAAGTCGGCGTACATCATCTGCTTGAGGGCGGCAAAGTCCTTGCTGCCGTGCCCTTCGACCATGTAGCAGGCGAGGGTGAAGGGTGCTCCGCCGAAGCCGATGAGGGGGACGCGTCCCTCGAAGGCGACGCGCAGTCGTTTGAGGATTTCCGGAACGTAGGGAACCGCCTGGGCCATATCGTCGGGGACGATGAGGGCATCGACATCGGCGGCGGTGCGGATCGGTTTTTCGAAGACCGGACCGGGGACGAAGTCGAGAGCCATCCCCATCGGCTCGATGGGTGTGAGGATGTCGGAGAAGAGGATTGCCGCGTCGACATTGAGGAGGTCGATCGGCTGGATGGTCACCTCAGCGGCCCGGGCCGGATCCTTGCACAGGTCGAGAAAGGTGCCGCCCCCCTGGGCGCGAACATCCTTGTACTGCTGCAGGTAACGGCCGGCCTGACGCATCAGCCAGACGGGGACGTAATCGGTCGGCTGGCCCCAACAGGCCTTGATGAAGGGGTATTCTTTGGACATGGGGATGGAACCTCCTGTATGACAAATTTTGAATTGCGAATTTTGAATTTTGAATTTCATTCTCCATTCAAAATCCAGAATTCAGACTGACAATTTTGAATGGTGAATTTTGAATTTTGAATTTCATTCTCCATTCAAAATCCAGAATTCAGAATTCAGAATTGAACTTACGCTTTCGGTGCGTTCTCCGCCGCTTCCTTCTCCATCCGCTTGCGGGTGCGGTTGGGGATGTAGTTGCAGAAAGGCTCCTCGGCCAGGTAATCGCCGTAGACGGCGTCGGCGCGGGCGCGGCAGCCGCCGCAGACGTTGATGAACTCGCACTCGCCGCACTTGCCGGTGTACTTCTTGAAATCCCGCAGGTCGTTGAAGACCTTGGAGTTGTACCACAGCTCCTTGAAGGGGATCTGCTTGACGTTGCCGACCGAAGAGTGGAAGTAGGAGCAGGGCTTGAGATTGCCGAAGCAGTCGATGAGGCAGATCGTCTGCGCGGCGATGCACCCCTTGCCGCCGCCGGTGGAGAAGGTCAGGGAGCGGCGCTGGAAATCGACCCCTTCGGCCTTGGCCATCTGCGGGACGATGCGGTAGTAGTGGGGAGCGCAGGTGGGGCGCATGAGGATGTCGCTCTCGTTCTTCTCCTGCTCGTAGTGCCAGGAGAGGATTTCCTCGTAATCTTCGGCGCTGATCAGCTCGTTCATGATCTCTTCGCCGCGGCCGGTGGGAACGATCATGAACATGTACCAGGCGGTGGCCCCGAGCTCCTTGGCGACCTTGAAGGTGGCGCCGATGTCGTGCTGGTTGCGCTTGGTGAAGGAGGAGTTGATGAGGAATTTGATTCCGTTGCGCTTGAGGGTCTCGGCGGCGCGGACCACCCCGGCGAAGGCGCCCTCGCAGGAGCGGAAATCGTCGTGAATCGCCGCCGTCGAGCCGTCCAGCGACAGGGAGACCATCTTGATGTCGGCCTCTTTCATCTGCGCGCAGACTTGGTCGGTCACCAGCGTGCCGTTGGTCGCCATGCACATGCGCAGCCCCTTGGCGGTGCCGTAGCGGGCGATCTCGAAGATGTCCTCGCGCAGCAGCGGTTCGCCGCCGGAGAGGACCATCACCGGCTTGGAGACCTCGCAGATGTCGTCGATGAGCTTTTTGGCTTCGGCGGTATTGAAATCGCCCGCCGCCGCGTCCATGTCCGATGAGCAGCGGCAGTGAACGCAGTTGAGGTTGCAGCGCTGGGTGCTCTCCCAGGCGATCCACTTGGGGATGAAATCTTCGTTGTTTGCTGTCATTTCGACTCCTTGGGGGACGGTCTCCCCTTGTTGCAAAAAACTTACCGACGCACTTTAAATCAAACGCCCCCAAAAGACAAGAATTCCCGCGCCCGGCGGTCGGCGCCCCCGGCTGTTTGGCGGCGGCGAGGTTGACGGAGCAAAAAGAAAAGGCGAACCTCCGGGGTCCGCCTTTTCTCTGGAACATTTGCGGCCAGGGTCAGGCGCCGGCCGTTTCCTGCCGCGGAACGCCGTCGACCAGGTCGAAGAGCTCGTCGAAGATCGCCTGCACGGTGGTGATCTTGTTCGCCTTCCAGGCGTTGGTGCCGCAGAAGACAAGGCCGGTCTCGACGTCCCCCCGCTGGGCGCGGTCGAGGGCGTGGACGACGCAGAAGCGTTCCTGTCCCGTCTTGTAGGAGCACTTCTTGAGGCACCCGGAGGGACAGCGGAGACCGAGTGCGAGGTCGCGCTGGCGGATCCGCTCGACGTTCCCCTTCAGGGCGCGGCCGGGGAGCCCGGCAGGGCTCATGATCAGGCCGATGTCCTCGGGCTTGCAGTCGAGATAGGCCTTCTTGAAGGCGTCGGAGGCGTCGCACTCGACGGTGCAGACGAAGCGGCTGGCCATCTGCACCCCGTCGGCGCCCTCGGAAAGGGCGTGCAGCACGTCGGCGCGGTCCCAGATGCCGCCGGCGGCAATCACCGGCATCTCCACCTGCCACTCTTCGCGGAAGTACGCTTTGACTTCGCGCACCGTGGCGTACTGGTCGTACTCTCCGGAACCGATATTTTCGAGCTTCTCGCCGAGATGGCCGCCGGCGGTGTCGGGATCCTCCACCACCACCGCGTCGGGGAGACGGTCCCACCCCTTGTGCCACTTGCGGGCGATGAGTGTGGCGGCCCTGACCGAAGAGACGATGGGGACGATGGCCACTTCGGGCCATTCGGCGGTCAGCTCCGGAAGGTTGAGAGGGAGTCCGGCGCCGCTGACGATGATCTTGGCGCCCCCTTCGCAGGAGGCGCGCACCATCTCGTCATAGTTGGTCACCGCCACCATGCAGTTGGTGCCTATGATGCCGTCCGGGGCGATCTGATAGGCCTTGCGCAGTTCGGCCTTGAGGCCTTCCGGCTCGGCGGTGAAAAAGTTCTTGCCGTCGTAAAAGGGGGTATTGAGGCCGATTCCGGCGCTGGCCACCAGACCGATGCCGCCGCAGAGAGCGACGTGACCGGCGAGGCCGGAGGCGGAGATACGCACCCCCATCCCCCCCTGGATCAGAGGGAAGCGCGGGGTATAACGGCCGATTTTCAGAGGCTTGATCATAAGAGAAGATCCTGTCTTGCCTTGGGGACCGGGAAATCCGACCCAATATTTCGGCCATGTTAGCAGAAGCCATCCTTTGGAATTGTAATAGTTCTGTAAAACCACGCCGAGATTCCCCTTGTCGGGCCGCCGGCGGAGATGGTAAAGAGAGGACATGAAACGATTCGGACGCCTTTTCAACCCCCTGATGGCCATCATCGGCATCCAGCTGCTGTGGATCCTCCTGGTGGTCTTCTGGATCTCCTGGTTCATGGGGAGCCACCGCCGGCTGCGGATGATCGCCGAGAAGTACAGCCCCGACCTCATTCAGGGGGGGGTGGACTGGTTCATTCTCGTCGAGGGGCTGGTGCTGCTGGCGGCGATCCTCGCCGGGGTCTACGTGATCTTTCTCTACTGGCGGCGCCAGGTCGCTCTCTATCGGGCGCAGCGGGACTTCATCGCCCAGGTGACCCACGAGCTCAAATCCCCCCTCGCCTCGTTGCAGCTGCACCTCGAGACGATCCGCCGGCGCAAACTGTCGGCGGAGAAGATGGAAACCTTCCTCGACACCATGCTCGCCGATACGGACCGCCTCGGGACCCTGATCAACAACATGCTCACCACCCAGCGGCTCGAACAGAAGGGGCTCAAACCGAACCTCAAGCCCTGCAACATCTCAGAGCTCGTCTCCGGCTACTTCCGCCCCCGTCAGTATTCCCTTCCCAAGGCCGGGCGCATGGAACTCGACATCGAGCCGGGCCTCTGTGCCCTCGCCGAACCCGATTCTCTCGAGACGGTTTTCCGCAACCTTCTGGAAAATGCCCTCCTCTACGCCAGCGGCCCGCCGCGCATCCGGGTCCACCTCTACCGGGAAGGGGCCTATGCCCATCTGAGCTTTGCCGACCGGGGGAAGGGGATCGAAAAACACGAGCAGAAAAAGGTCTTCAGCATGTTCTATCGCGTGCGACCTCCCGGGGAGACGATCCGCGGCTCCGGTCTGGGGCTGTTCATCATTCACACCGTGGTGCGCCTGCACCGGGGGAAGGTCTGGCTGGAGAGCGAGGGGATCGGCAAGGGGACCACGGTTCACCTTCTCCTCCCCCTCGTCAAGGATCCCCCGGGGAGCCGCCAATGAACCCGGTGCATATCCTCCTCGTCGAGGACGAACCGAACATCGCCCGCGGCCTGGTCTTCAATCTCGAGGAGGAAGGGTTTCGGGTGAGCCATGTCGAGAGCGGCGAAGAGGCTCTGGAGGCCATCGGGACCCACCCCTTCGCCCTGGTGGTCCTCGACCGCATGCTCCCGGGGATCGACGGCCTCGAGGTCTGCCGGAGACTGCGCCGGACCGACAGGCGTCTGCCGATCCTCTTTCTCACCGCCCGGGGGGAAGAGGCGGAGCGGGTCGAAGGGCTCCTTGCCGGGGCCGACGATTACCTGACCAAGCCCTTCAGCCTCGAGGAGTTCCTGCTCCGGGTGAAGGGAATCCTGCGGCGCTCCGAATGGTACCGTCCCGAGCAGGGGCGGGAAGAGAGGATCACCTTCGGCGCCAACAGCATCGACCTTCAGGAGCAGATCGCCCGCACCCCCCAGGGAGAGATCGCCCTGACCGACCTCGAGGTGCGGATGCTGCGCACCTTCTTCCACCACGAAGGAGAGGTCCTCTCCCGGGCCGAACTGCTCTCGGCGGTCTGGGGGGTTTCTCCCGACACCGAAACCCGCACCCTCGACAACTTCATTGTCCGGATGCGCAAGTACTTTGAAACCGACCCCGCCGCCCCCGTCCATTTCCTTACCGTCCGCGGCCGCGGCTACCGTTTCGTCAAGAAGGGGGCCTAATGCCCCCCAAAAAAAAATGACGGTCCGCAGACCGTCATTTTTTTTTGCCATCCGCAATTATTTCAATTCCCGCAACCGGGGAGTTTGAGTCCGGCAGCTCGCCCCAGAGACCTACTCATCGACCCGGCGCCGCTGATAGGTCGGCCAGAAATCCTCGGTCACAGAGTTGACCAGGGCCGTCACCATCTTGTCGTATTTGGCCTGGGGATCGCTGAGGCCGAAGGATGAGGACCCCCGGTCGGTGATGTTCAGGCTGGCGATGGACCATTTGCCGCTGGCCGAAT
Organism: Desulfuromonas soudanensis; assembly: GCF_001278055.1. NCBI lineage: Bacteria > Pseudomonadati > Thermodesulfobacteriota > Desulfuromonadia > Desulfuromonadales > Desulfuromonadaceae > Desulfuromonas > Desulfuromonas soudanensis. Next base: position 2,914,394 of record NZ_CP010802.1, read on the forward strand.
TGGTCCACAGGGTCGCACCGCTTCGGCTCTCGCGAATTTTGGCACTGAGGCCGCCATCCACCGAGGCCTTGGCGCTCAGGGACTTGAAGTCTCTCCCCAGCTGCAGCTCCGGTTTCGCTTCGGAGACCTTCACCAGGCCGGTCAGGACCGCATCGACGCCATTTTTGGCGGCAATGGCCCGGATCGCCGGCGCGTCGAGGGTCTCGGCGCCCACCGAACGGAGAACATCCTTCTCGCTGCCGAGCTCAAGGAGAAGGACCCCCTGCTGGGCGGCCTGCAGGCTCTGGAGAAATTTCTGGGTGGCGTCCAGCCTCAGGGCGTCCTCCCCTTCGGCGCCGAATTCGATGACGCCGATCACCTTGTAGGCCTGCAGATCGACCTTGGGCGGGATGGTGACGACGATCGTCTTGCTGGCGCACCCCCAGAAAAAGAGGAGGGAGGCCAAAAGGAGCGGGAGTCCGCGGCGCCCCAGGAGTGCGGCAGGGCGGCAGGGGGATTGACCGGCGGTGTTCTTCATCTGTCTTCCTCCAAAAGAGTCGGCATTCCCGGGCGCCGCCACCTTCGGCGGTGACAGCCCATGCGCCCGGCGACCTATTTATAGCAAAATACGTACCATGGCGCAAAATACCCAGGCAGCGAACGAAAGAATAGCCCCGGATCCCGATCCGGGGCTATTCTTTCGAGACTTGGGACAGGTCAAAATCAGCCGCCGTCGCGGCGACTCTGATTCTCGAAGCGGGTGTATTCCCCGCGGAAGGTCAGATGCACGGTGCCGATCGGACCGTTTCGCTGTTTGCCGATGACAATTTCCGCATCCTTGTCGTGCCCCTTGTCGCAGGAACCGTCCCGTTTTCTGCAGGCCTCGCAGTAAACCGCCTCGCGGTAAACGAAGGCGATGACGTCGGCGTCCTGCTCGATGGCTCCCGATTCCCGAAGGTCGGCCATGATCGGGCGCTTGTCCGTGCGGTTTTCCAGCGAACGGTTGAGCTGGGAGAGGGCGATGACCGGGACCTTGAGTTCCTTGGCCAGAGCCTTGAGAGAACGGGATATCTCGGAAATTTCCTGCTGGCGGTTCTCGGAATTGTGCCCGCTCATCAACTGCAGGTAGTCGACGACGATCAGGCCGAGGTCGCGCTCGGACTTGAGGCGGCGCGCCTTGGCCCGAAGTTCGAGAACCGATATGGCGGGGGTGTCGTCGATATAGATCGGCGCCTCGGAGAGGAGTCCGGCGCCGTTGGTCAGCTTGGGCCAGTCAGAATCGCCGAGATGGCCGGTGCGCAGCCGACTGGCATCGACGCGGGAGACGGAGCAGAGCAGACGCTGCACCAGCTGCTCCTTCCCCATTTCGAGGGAGAAGATGATCGTCGGCACCTTCTTCTCGGCATAAACCGCGGCGTGCTCGACGACGTTCATGGCAAAGGCGGTCTTCCCCATGGAAGGGCGTCCGGCGATGATGAGGAGGTCCCCCCCCTGCAGGCCGGCGGTCATCAGATCGAGATCGGTGAATCCCGTGGGGACGCCGGTGACCAGTTCCTTGCGGTCGTAGAGCCTCTCGATCGCCTTGAAGGTGTCCTTCATGATCTCCCGGGTGGAGAAATAGGACTGGCTGCTCTTCATCCCGGTAATTTCAAAGATCGACTTTTCCGCCCAGTCGAGAGTCGCCTCGATCTCCCCCCCCTGGTAACCGCGGGTGGCGATTTCCGTGGAGACGTTGATCAGATGCCTGGCAATCGACTTCTCTTTGACGATGCGGCAATAGTAGGCGATGTTGGCGGCAGTGGGGACGTAATCGACGAGGGTCGACAGATAGGCGGTCCCGCCGATGGCCTCCAGCTCCCCCTTCCCTTCAAGGGCGGCCGTCAGGGTCACGAGGTCGGCAGGCTCCCCCTTGTCGGAGAGGTAAATGAGGACATTGAAGATCTTGCGATGGGCTTCGCGGTAAAAATCGTCGGGGCGCAGGATTTCAAGGGCCTTGTTGAGGGCCTCGTTTTCCAGCAGGACACCGCCGAGAACGGACATCTCCCCTTCCAGGGTCTGGGGGGGGAGGCGATGGGAGGGTGCTTCGACCATGGCAAAAAACTGCTCCGGCAAATGGTTAAAACCGGCGGGAGAATAAACCCCTCCCGCCGGTCTGGAATTGCCAGTCGTTCAGTATCGGAGGTCGCCGGCAAGGGCGGCCTCTGTAAATCAGCCCAGCAAGGAGAAAGCCGTGCGGTCTATTCCGCGGCGGCGACCTTCACCTTGATGCTGGCGGTCACGCCCGCCTGGAGCTTCACGGGAACGGAAAATTCACCGAGAGCCTTGATCGGCTCGTCGAGCTGGATCTTCTTGCGATCGACTTCGACGCCGGCCGCAGCAAGACGCTCGGCGATCTCCATGGAGGTCACGCTGCCGAAGAGGCGCCCTTCCTCGCTGGCGCGCAGAGTGAATTCGCAGGTGACCTTTTCGATTTCCCCTTTGAGGAATTCGGTGGCCTGCAGCACCTTGAGCATCTTGCGCTCAAGTTGGCGCTTCTGGTGGTCGAGTTCCTTGACGTTGCGGGGATTGGCCTCGACGGCCAGGCCCTGGGGAACCAGGAAATTACGGCCGTAGCCGGGTTTGACCTTGACCATATCGCCGATGGTGCCAAGCCCGTCCACATTTTCAACAAGAATGATGTTCATCGATCTCCTCCCAAGAAAGATCTACGTTTTTTTGATTCGGGGTTTCCTGAAATCAGCCCAAAGGTCGAAAATACCGAGGCCGGCGACGATCAGCGGCAGCGGGTTGAGGACCGCGATTAACAGGTAACCCACAGCCCGAAACAACGGCGAAAAGCCCCGTTTGCGGAAAAAGTAGGTAACGATGGCCAGGCCCTGCAGAAAATAGACCGGCAGAACCATGGTCAACAGATTGATACCGACCGTCTGGGGCGCACCGCGAAAAAGGAACGTGGCAAACCCCGCAACGATCAGCGGCCAGATCAACAGTTCGGGGACCCTCCAAAGGTGAAAGGGGACCCCGGGAAACAGGTAGCGGCCAGGCGCCAGCAAGGCGAGGGCCAGGGTGGTCAACAACAGCAGGGTGCCGGCGGCGACTGTCGCCAGTCCGGGATAGGCCCGAACCATGAGTTCACCGGACTTTTTCAGGAAAAGCTGCACGTCCTGCAACCGGTCCTGGGGGATGTCGGCCTCTCCGTAGGCAGCAAGGGCGCGATCGACCTCACTGCCAACGTACTCACCGACCATGGCATCCACGCTGCGACCCTGATAGGCGGAGAGGCCGGCGAGGGCCAATCCCCCTGTCGTTAGCAGCACGACCAGGGTCGCAAGGACCGCCCGATCCCAGCCTATCCCTCGCCGCAAAAGAAGCGGCAGGAGAAGGGAGGGGGGTGCGTATTGCAAAAGGTACCCGCCGCAGGCGACAAACTCTCCACCGGCGGCGATGATGGCGGCGGTCCCGAGAACGACGACCCCACCGAGCTTCCCTCCCCAGCGCATCACGATGAAGGCGGCAGGGAGCGGGATTGCCAAAGCCAGAACAATCCCCGCCGGGCCGAGGGCGCCGACGCCAACCTGCAGCAAGAGGGTGCCGGCGACGCCGGCCATAAAGTAAAGCAACTGCCGATTCACGGCATCAATTCCCCGAGTGCGCGCGCAACGAGCGATTAATCAAAGGAATGGGCGCTGGTGAAGGGGAGCAGGGCGATGTTGCGGGCCCGCTTGATCGCTTCATTGATCTTGCGCTGATGCTCGGCGCAGTTCCCGGAAATGCGCCGGGGAACGATCTTGCCGCGCTCGGAGACGAAATAGCGGAGGCCGCGGATTTCCTTGTAGTCGATGGTCAGATCCTTGTCGCCGCAGAAGCGGCAACCTTTGCGGCGGGTGAAGCGGCGACGGGGGCCGCCGGCGGGTCTAGCAGGTTTCTTTTCGTATGCCATATCTGGAATCCTCCGTAATTATGAGTGGGCGCCCGGCTCAGGCCTCGGCTTCGGTTTCTTCGCCTTCGTCCTCGGACGGAGTCCCTTCGGCGACAGCAGCCACGGGAGCGATGGTGAGACCTTTTTCGAGGTGCACGGTCTGGAACTTGATGATCGATTCATCGATCCGCATCCGGCGCTCGAACTCCTTGATCGCCGGGGCAGGTGCCTTATAGGCGACATAGAGGTAGGTTCCGCGACCCTGCTTCTTCACCATATAGGCAAGCTTGCGGGTCCCCCACTCGTCGAACTTGAGAATCTCCGAGCCCTGGTCGATGAGGACCTTCTTGAACTTCTCAACGATGGCGGCATACTCGTCGCCGACCATCTCGGGATGAACGATGATAATCGTTTCGTACGTACGCATTAAATCTGACCTCCTCATGGGTTTGTAGCCCCGGGTCATCCCGGAGCAAGGAGCGGGCGCAATCCTTGCGCCCAAGCCTGGAAAAGAACTATCTCTAATACCACAGCTCCCGTGGCATTTCAACCTTATTTAAGTTAGACGTTGAAGCGGAAGTGCATCACGTCGCCGTCGGCAACCACGTATTCCTTCCCCTCCAGCCGCATCAGCCCCTTTTCCTTGGCGCCGGATTCACCCCGGGCATCGATGAAATCCTGGTAGGCGATGACCTCGGCGCGAATGAAGCCTTTTTCGAAATCGGTGTGAATGACCCCCGCCGCTCCCGGCGCCTTGGTCCCCCGGGGGATGGTCCAGGCACGCACCTCCTTGACCCCGGCGGTAAAATAGGTGATCAACCCGAGGAGATGGTAGCCGGCAAGAATCATCCGGTCGAGGCCGGACTCGGCGAGCCCCAGTTCCTGAAGAAACTCCCCCTTTTCCTCGGGGGGGAGTTCGGCGATTTCCGCTTCGATCTTGCCGCAGATGACGACCATCTCCGCCCCTTCCCTGGCGGCGAAATCCCGGAGTTCACCGACGAAGGGGTGCTTGCCGTCCAGGTCGTCCTCGGAGACGTTGGCCACATAGAGAACCGGCTTGGCGGTAATCAGGTGCAGTTCGCGCAGGATCTGCAGTTCGTCCTCGGCCAGCTCCACGGCGCTGGCAGGACGCCCGACATTGAGGACGGCGCGGAGCTTGACAAGGACGTCGAGTTCGGCCTTGAGCTTTTTGTCGCCGCTTTTGGCCTGCTTTTCGGTGCGGACGAGGCGCTTTTCGACGGTTTCCAGATCGGAAAGGTTGAGTTCGGTCTGGATCACCTCCACATCCCGCAGGGGATCGACACTGCCGTCGACATGAACGACGTTCTCGTCGTCGAAACAGCGGACAATGTGGGCGATGGCATCGACCTGACGAATATGGCCGAGAAACTGGTTCCCCAGCCCTTCCCCGCGGCTGGCTCCCTTGACCAGCCCGGCGATGTCGACGAATTCCATGTTCGTCGGCAGAATCCGTTCCGGATGGACGATTTCCGCCAGGGCATCGAGGCGCCGGTCGGAGACGGAGACGACGCCGACATTCGGCTCGATGGTACAGAACGGATAGTTGGCCGCTTCGGCTCCGGCGGAGGTGATAGCGTTAAAGATGGTCGATTTGCCGACGTTGGGGAGGCCGACAATGCCGCATTTGAATCCCATAGGTCTCTTCTTCGGTAAAAGTACGATAGCCGGGGACCAGAGGCCCCGGCTATCGAGTTCATCCAGGTTTTCCCCGACGATTATCTGCCGACGAGGAGCGGAGCGATCACCAGCGACACCACGCTCATCAGCTTGATGAGGATGTTCATCGCCGGACCGGAGGTGTCCTTGAAGGGGTCGCCGACGGTGTCGCCGATGACCGCAGCGGCGTGAGCGCTGCCCCCCTTCTTCTCGCCGTCGAGTTCACCTCTTTCGATGTACTTCTTGGCGTTGTCCCAGGCGCCGCCGCCGTTGGACATCATCAGCGCCAGCAGAACGCCGGCCAGGGTGGCCCCGGCGAGCATTCCACCGAGGGCTTCCTTGCCGAGAACGAAACCGACGAGGACGGGGGCGGTCACGGCGACCATGCCCGGCAAAATCATCTCCCGCAGGGCGGCCCGTGCCGAGATGTCCACGCACTTCTCCGACTCGGGGCGGACGCCGGGCTTCCCTTCGAGAAGGCCGGGGATCTCCCGGAATTGACGGCGGATCTCATCGACCATCTTGCCGGCGGCCCGGCCGACGCTGGTCATGGTCAGGGCGCCGATGAAGAACGGCAGGGCGCCGCCGATGAGCAGGCCGATGACAACCATGGGGTCGATCAGGTTGATGGTTTCGAGCTTGACGGTGGTGGCGTAGGCGGAGAAGAGCGCCAGGGCGGTCAGGGCCGCGGAGCCGATGGCAAAACCCTTGCCGATGGCGGCGGTGGTATTGCCGATGGCATCGAGATCGTCTGTGATCTTGCGCACTTCGGGACCGAGGCCGGCCATCTCCGAGATGCCGCCGGCGTTGTCGGCGATCGGACCGTAGGCGTCGACGGTCATGGTCACGCCGACGGTGGCGAGCATGCCGACGGCGGCAATGCCGATCCCGTAGAGGCCGGCATAGTAATTGGCGACATAGATGCCGATGCAGATGATCAGAACCGGCAGTACGGTCGATTCGAGACCGACGGCAAGGCCGTGGATGATATTGGTCGCGGCGCCGGTCTTGCTCGCCTCGGCGATACGGGCCACGGGGCTCTTGGCGGTATAGTACTCGGTGATCTGGCCGATGATGATCCCGGCCAGGGTTCCGGCGACGATCGCCCAGAAGACACCGTTGTCAATGTGCATGCTGGCGATGACGAAGTAGGCGGCGACGAGAAAGCCGCCGGCGGCGACAAAGGTCGTGTAGTGCAGGGCCTTGGCCGGATCGAGTCCCTTGAGGACCTTCATCGAGACGATGCCGATGATGGAGAAGATCAGACCGACCATGGCCAGAACCAGGGGGAGGAGCATGGCGTTGGCCCGCACGTCGGCACCGCCGAGCTGCTCGAGAAGAGCGGGACCGGCTGCGGCGGCGATGGCGATGGTGGCGATGATCGAACCGACGTAGGATTCAAAGATGTCGGCGCCCATGCCGGCCGTGTCGCCGACGCAGTCACCGACGTTGTCGGCGATGACACCGGGATTGCGGGGATCGTCTTCGGGGATGCCGGCTTCGAGCTTGCCGACCAGGTCGGAACCGACATCGGCTGCCTTGGTGTAAATGCCGCCGCCGACGCGGGCAAAGAGGGCGATGGAAGAGGCGCCCATGGCAAAGCCGTTGATGTAGGTCGCCGTTTCGGGGTTGCCGCCGAAATAGATATAGGCGATACCGACGCCGACGAGGCCGAGGGACGCGACGGCCAGACCCATGACGGCTCCGCCGTTGAAGGCGATCTCCAGGGCCTTGGCCTGACCGGACTGCCGGGCAGCCTCGGCGGTCCGGACGTTGGCGCGGGTCGCGGCCTTCATGCCGATGAAACCGCAAATCATGGAGCAGGCGGCGCCGCCGACAAAGGCGAAGGCCGTCTGGAAGTTCATCCCCATGGCGATCAGCCCGAAGACCAGAAGGATGAAGATGGCCAGAACGCGGTATTCACGACCCAGAAAGGTCATGGCACCGGCGTGGATGTCTTCGGAGATCTCCTTCATGCGGTCGTTGCCCACAGGCTGAGCCTTGACTACGCCATACATCACGATGGCGATGACAAAACCCACGGCGCCGAGAATCGGTGCATACATTTGCAGTTCCATTGTTTCCTTACCCTCCCTTTCCCACAGTTTCAGATAGTAGCGTCGCGATTGTTAAATTCGTTCATGGCCCAGGTCACCCCCTTTTCGAGGACCGCCTCGACGGCCATGGCCGCGTTCACCAAAACATTGTCCAGAACCTTGCGTTCCGCCCCGGAAAATGCGCTCAATACATAGTCGGCGATGTCGCCGCCCCCCGGACGTCCGACACCCACCTTGATCCTCACAAAGTCACCGGTCCCGAGAACCTCACGGATGCTGCGGATGCCGTTGTGTCCGCCGTGACCGCCCCCGCAGCGGATCTTCAGGGCGCCGAAGGGGAGGTCGATGTCATCATGAACCACAATCAAATCCCCCGGTGCGACACCGAGGGATTTGCAGGCGGAGCCGACACTGGCGCCGCTGAGATTCATGTAGGTCTGGGGCAAAAGGAGGGAAACTTCCTGGCCGGCGCAGCGACCGACGCCGTAGACCCCCTGATATCCGTTCTTCTTCAGGGAAACGCCGCAGCGCTCCGCCAGGCACCGGACGACCATGAAACCGATGTTGTGCCGGGTCCCCTCGTACTTTGCGCCGGGGTTGCCCAGGCCAGCCACCAACTTCAAGATCAGGCCTCTTCAGCCCCTTCGGCCTCTTCGGTCTCTTCTTCTTCGACCGTAGGACTGGAAAGGATAATGACGGTGAAGTTGACCTCATGCGGTACTTCGATGCCGGCCGGCAGGGCAATATCCTCGATATGCAACACATCGCCGATCTTCATTGCGGTCACGTCGACCTCAATGGCGCTCGGGATGGCTGTCGGAAGGCAGACGACCTCGAGTTCATGTCGGATGACCTGCATGATGCCGCCCACTTTTTCCCCTTCCGGTTTTCCGAGGGTATGGACGGGAACCATGACATGAATCTTCTTTTTCATGTCGACGACCTGAAAATCGGCGTGCTTCATGTTGCGGCGAATAGCGTCGACTTGCATATCTTTGAGGATCACGACCTTGCCGGAGAAGGATCCTTCCCCCTTCAGGGTGATCAGGGTGTTCCACCCCGCCTCGGTGGCGATCGCCGTTTTCAGAGCCTTGGGCTCGACAATGATGGAGCAGGGCTCCAGGCCGCGCCCGTAGACGGTGGCGGGGATCAGCCCTTCGCGGCGCAGGGTGCGAGCAACCCCTTTTCCGGTGCGATCACGATTGGTAACGTTGAGTTCCGACTGTGCCATTTATTGAATCCTCCAAGATTCTGACTGGTTTATTGAGTCACTGTTGCGCAGGAAATAGTGCTTGTCTAGACGAACAACGAACTGACCGACTCGTCTCCGTGGATGCGGCGGATCGCCTCGGCCAGAAGCTCGGCGACGGAGAGGGGGCGCAGTTTGGGGCAGTCCTTGAGTTTTTCCGCCACGGGGATGGAGTTGGTCACCAACACCTCCTTCAGGCAACTCTCGTTGATACGCTCCAGGGCCGGTCCGGAAAGGACCGCATGGGTGGCGCAGGCATAAACCTCCGTCGCTCCGGCCTCCTTGAGAGCCCGCGCCGCCTGGCAGAGGGTACCGGCGGTATCGATCATATCATCGACGATGAGACAGACCTGTCCCTCGACGTCGCCGATGATGTGCATCACCTCGGAAACGTTGGGACCGCTGCGCCGTTTGTCGATGATCGCCAGGCCGGCGTCGAGGCGCTTGGCAAAGGCGCGGGCGCGTTCGGTTCCGCCGGCATCGGGAGAAACCACCACCGCCTTGCCGCCGAAGCGGGACTTGATATTGTCGAGGATGACCGGGGCGGCATAGAGGTGGTCGACGGGAATGTTGAAAAATCCCTGGATCTGCCCGGCATGCAGGTCCATGGTCAGGACCCGGTCGACTCCGGCCGTGGCGATGAGGTCGGCGACGAGCTTGCTGGTGATCGGCGTCCGCGGCGCGACCTTGCGGTCCTGACGGGCATAGCCGAAGTAGGGGATCACCGCGGTGATGCGCGCGGCGGAGGCCCGTTTGAGGGCGTCGACCATCACCAGAAGCTCCATGAGGTTCTGGTTCGCCGGAGAGCAGGTGGACTGAATGATATAGACGTCCCGCCCGCGGACGTTCTCCCCGATCTCCACCATGATCTCGCCGTCGGAAAAGGCCTTGACCTTGGCGTTTCCCAGGGGAACGGCAAGATGGCCGCAGATCTCCCGGGCCAGGGCGACATTGGAGTTTCCGGAGAATATCTTAAGCTTGTCCACCACTAAACCCTCACTGACTGCTTGGAAAAACTGTAGGTCATGGAAACCATGACCTAGCCTGAAGAATGAAAAGCTCTCAGAAGCCCCGCTGCCGTCGGCCCGCCGCCGCCCGCAAACGGGTTCTCGCAGTCTGTGGCTGGGGCGCCAGGATTCGAACCTGGGAATGCCGGAATCAAAATCCGGTGCCTTACCGCTTGGCGACGCCCCATCAAAACACAATATTAAAGAAGTGCAGCAAGAACAGGACTAGAGAGCCCGCACCAGAAAAGAGCGCCACCCGGGGACCGTCGCGAGTTCCTCGCAGGCCGCCCGGGCTGCCTCGACCCCTTCGAAGACGCCGAAAACGGTCGGCCCGCTCCCGGACATCAGGGCTCCTGCGGCTCCGAGCCCGAGGAGTCGCTCCTTGAGAGAGGCGATCACCGGATATCGGGGAATGGTCACCCCTTCGAGGTCGTTATGCAACAGGCGTACAACTCCCGCCGTTGTTTCGAGAAACCCCGGCATTCTAGCCACTGTCCCCGGGGAAGTCAACCCTAAATTTTGATAAACCCAGGCCGTGGAAACGGCGACTCCGGGGTTCACCAGGACGTACCAGAAGGGTGCCAGGGATGGGACCGTCTCGAGGCAATCGCCGATCCCCGTGGCCCAGGCCGGCTCCTTGAAGATGAAGAACGGAACGTCGGCACCGAGCTTCCCCCCCTCGGCCATGAGCCGCTCTTTCCCGAGGGCGGTGGAGAGCATCTCGTCGAGCCCCATCAGGACCGCCGCGGCATCGGAGGACCCCCCTCCCAGCCCGGCGGCCACCGGGATCGCCTTGTCGATGACGATCTCCACGCCGCAGTCGGCCCCGGAGAGCTCGAGCATCCGCCGGGCGGCCCGGGCCGCGATATTCTCCCCCCCCGGGGGGAGGTCCACCCCCTTGCAGACAACCCGGACCCCCCCTTCGGCGACCAGGGCGATCCTGACGGTGTCGTAGAGGGAAACCCGCTGCATCAGCATGGCCAGCTCGTGATAGCCGTCGGGGCGTTTCCCCACCACATGGAGACAGAGATTAATCTTGGCAGGAGCCAGAAAGGTTTTGTTCATCGCCAGCACTCATCTAGAGAGGAAAAACCGCCCTCGGCGGCCAGGGTGAAGGAAGAAAAAGGGCGAAAGCAATCCGTCAGGGACCGGCTCAGGGGGAAAAGTCCCGGAACCTTCCCACCCCCTCGGGAATCGCCTTCTCGTCGATATTGCCGAAGGCCAGTCGCAGATAGGGCGACAGCCCCGGGCCAAAAGCTTCGCCGGGAAGGACGAGAAGATGGGCCTCCTCGGCGAGACGCCGCGCCATCTCCCATCCTCCTCCCGGGCCTGGGTGGCGCACCCAGGCGAAAAAGGCGCCGCTGGCCACCAGGGAGAAGGGGTTCTTCTCGCGGACGAACTCGGCACAGAAGAGATCGTGCCGGCGCTGCATCCGCTCGCCATTGCCGGCAACCCAGTCGTCGAGATGGGTGACCCCATAGCGCACCGCCTCCTGGGTGATCCGCGGCTGACAGACGGCCATGCTGTCCTGGACCTTGAGGGCCTGGTGAATGAAGGCCTCGGACGCAGCGAGCATCCCGGCCCGGTATCCGGTCAGGGCGTAGGTCTTGCCGAAGGAGGCGATATGGACCAGATGATCCTCCCAGCCGGGGTCGCAGAAGAGTCGGTGCGGCCGGACGCCGCCGGGGAGGAAGGCATGATAGGTCTCATCGAGAACCAGGGCCACCCCCCGGTCCCGGGCCAGGGCCAGGAGGCGCGCCAGGGTCGCCGGAGGAGTGATCGCGCCGGTCGGATTGCTCGGGGTGACCAGCAGGATGGCCCGGGTCCTTTCCGTCATCAGCGCTGCGATCGCCTCCGGGTCGGGAAGGCCTCCGGAGCACGGGTCGAAGGGGGGGTGGACCATGCGGACCCCCAGGGCCTCCAGCCCCATGGCGTGATCGAAATAATAGGGGAGCGGGACGATGACCTCATCGCCGGCCCGGCAGAGGGTGACCATGGCCAGCCAGAAGGCCTGGCTGGCGCCGATGGTGAGACAGATCTGTTCCGGGCGCAGGAGGCCGCCGTAAAGCCTCAGGTAGCGGCCGCAAATCGCCTCCCGGACTTCCGGCAGCCCCTCGTCGGGGGTGTATCTGGAGGTCCGGGGATCGTCGAGCAAGGAGGCGAGATATCCGGTGAGCTCCGAAGGAGGAGAGTAGTCGGGGACCGCCTGACAGAGGTCGATCAGGGGGCGCTCCGGCGGGAAAAGGCGCCCGGCGACCCACCCCTTGACCCGGGAGATCGGCGGAAAAGGGACGGCGGCGACAAGGGGGGAGACGGGAAACTTCATCGGCGGACTCCGGACCCGGCAAAAAGACGTTTCATGCCCGTCGGATGACCTCGACCAGGAGTTCGGCGACCCGCACCATGTCGTCCACCCGGACCGATTCCTGCACCGAATGAACATGGCTCATCCCGGTGCCGAGGATGACCGTTTCGATGCCGTGGCCGTTGAAGATGTTGGCATCGCTGCCGCCGCCGGCGCCCTTGACCTCGAGGGTGCGACCGAGCCCCTCCGAAGCTTCGCGCAGCAGCACCAGGATGGAGGCCGACTCGGGAACGTTCATCACCGGGTATTCGGAGACGACTTCGCAGAGGACCTCGGGTCGAACCAATTCGCCGTCGACGACCAGGGCCAGGGCTTCGGCCGCCTCCTCGAAGCAGGCAATCATGTGGGCGGTCTGCCGGACCAGGCGCTCGGGGTCATGGCTGCGGGCCTCCCCCTCGACGACAACTTTCTTCGGCACAATGTTGGTGGCCTGTCCGCCGTGGATGGTGCCGATATTGGCCGTCGTCTGCTCATCGATGCGGCCGAGGCGCATGGCCGCCATCGCCCGGGCGGCCACGACGATGGCCGAAATCCCCTTCTCCGGGGCGATCCCGGCGTGGGATTCGCGGCCGCTGATTTCAAAACGGAGTTTGTTGGCGCTGGGGGCGCGGCAAATCGCCAGATCGACCCCCGAGGTGTCGAGGGCCAGACCCCGGCGGGAGCGAAGAAGAGAGGGGTCGAGGAGTTTGGCGCCCAGCAGCCCGACTTCCTCGCAGATGGTGAGCACCACCTCGATCGGCCCGCGGGGGATCTTCTGCTCGGCCACGACCTCGAGGGCCTCGATGATTTCGGCAATCCCCGCCTTGTCATCGGCGCCGAGGACGGTCTCCCCGGCGCTGGTGAAGACTCCGTCCTTAAGAACCGGCGCCACGCCGTCGGCCGGTTCCACGGTGTCCATGTGCACCGAAAGCATGAGGGGTTCGGCCGCTTTGCCGCAGGCCGGGAAGCGGACCACCAGATTGCCGCTCTGGCTTCCGGCCCGGGAACCGGCGTCGTCCATCTCCACTTCCCCCCCGAGGCGGCGGAACCGTTCCTGGAGATAGGCGGAGATCGCCCCTTCCCGGCGGGAAGGACTGGCAATGGCAGCCAACCGGGCGAATTCGTCCGACAGGCGCTGCGTGTTGATCATGGGGCACCTCGCGCAAAAAAAAGGTTCGACGGTGACGCCCCGAAAAGGGGGGCCCAGTCCAGAACCTAGCCCATTTGCCGCCCAAAATTCAACCGAATTGATGCGAGGAATGAAAAGGGAGGCCCCTGAGGACTGGACAGGGAAAGGGCAAAGCTGTTAGCATGCGGCGAATCAAAAATCGGCAACAAGAACCGCGTCCCGTCCGGAGCGATTCCCAACGACAGGCCTCTTTCGTGACTATGGATTTCAACCCTCCCCGCAACGCCAACCTCCCGCCTCGCGTCCCCCGCTGGCGGCTCCCCCTGCTGGTGCTGGCAGTCGCCCTCGTGGCCGCCTTTTTCTTTCTCGATTCCCGCACCACCCTTCCCGAAAGTGAGGCCCGAAGCGCCCCCGCTGAAATCAAGGCTCCGCCGCCGGAAATCCAGCCGGAAATTCAGAGGGAAGTCGTCGACGGGGAGATCCGCCCGGGAGACTCCATCACCACCCTTCTCGGCGACCACCTCTCTCCCCAGGAGATCCACACCCTGGCCGGGAAGAGCGGCGACATCTTCCCCCTCTCCAAGATCTGCGTCGGCCAGCCCTTCAAGCTGTGCCTGACCGACGGTACCTTTGAACGCTTCGAATACGACATCAACCGCGACGACCAGCTGGTGATCCGCAGGGACGGCGAGGAGATCGACATTGCCCGCGTCCCCATCGTCTATACGGTGGAGACCGCCATCATCCGCGGGACCATTAGCTCCAGCCTTTTCGAGGCCGTGGCCGAAGTCGGCGAAAATGCCGAACTGGCCCTGGCCCTGGCCGACATCTTCGCCTGGGACATCGACTTCATCCGCGACATCCGCCAGGGAGACGCCTTCCAGTCCCTGGTCGAAAAGCGCTATCGCGACGGCATTCCCGCAGGATACGGCAAGGTTCTGGCGGCGGAGTTCATCAATCAGGGGACAAGCTACCAGGCCTTTCTCTTCCAGGATGGCGACCACCCCCCCTCCTACTACGATGCCGAGGGGAAGAGTCTGCGCAAAGCCTTTCTCCGCGCCCCCCTCCCCTTCAGCCGCATCTCCTCCGGATTCACCATGCGCCGTTTTCACCCCATCAGCAAAACGTGGAGAGCCCATCCGGCCATCGACTATGCGGCCCCGACCGGAACGCCCATCAAGGCCGTCGGCGACGGCACCATTGTCAAGAAGGGGTACACAAAGAACAACGGCAATTTCATCAAAATCCGCCATAATGCCACCTACGAGACCCTCTATCTGCACATGAGCAAATTCGCCAGGGGGATCGCCCAGGGGAAAAGGGTCCTGCAGGGGCAGGTCATCGGCTACGTCGGCAGCACCGGCCTGGCCACCGGCCCCCACCTGTGCTTCCGCATGTACAAAAACGGCGCACCGGTCAACCCCAACCGTGTCAAGACGGCCTCGGCGGCGCCCGTCTCCAAGGAACAACTCGCCGCCTTCAGCGCCGCCATCGCCCCCCTCATCGAAAAGCTTGCCGGCAGAACGGAACTTATGGCCCGCACCGACCTCGCCGAATCGCCCCCGCCGCCGCAAAAACAGTGAGCCCTTCCCCATGACGCCTCTTGCAATTGCCGGCGCCAGACCCTAAACTGGGCGCTAACCTGCCCGGTCGGGCAGAAAAATACCTTCATCACCAAGACCAGGAGCGCTCAGATGGCCGTAAAACTCGGGGAACTCCTCATTTCGCAGGGAAAGATTACCGCCGGCCAACTCGAAGAAGCCCTTAAATATCAGGTCATCTTCGGAGGCAAGCTGGGCACCAACCTCCTTGAGATGGGTTTTCTCGAAGAGGAGGACATCGCCCGGATTTTAAGCAAGAAACTCGGCGTCCCCTTCATGGAATCTGCGGCCCACTTTGCCAGCATCCCCGAAGAGGTGATCGCCCTGATCCCCCGGGAACTGGCGGTGAAACACCAGGTTGTTCCCGTCAAACTGGAAAACCGGAAATTGAGCCTGGCGATGCTCGACCCTTCGGACCTCAAAGCCATCGATGAACTCTCCTTCCGGACCGGCTTCATTATCCGCCCCATGGTGACCCCGGAGGTCCGGCTCCTCGGCGCCCTGGAAAAATATTACCAGGTCCAGAGGACCGCCCGCTATATCCAGATCATCCGAGACCGGATCCCTTCCCCCCCATCGGCGCCGTCCCGCCCCGTCCCCCAGGCAAGGCCGGTGGCAAAGGCCCCGACACCTCGGCGGCCGCTGCCAACGCCTGCGGCTCCTCAGACGACACCCCCACCCCAGATATGGCCAGACGCCGACGTCGTCGACGGTCTTGAAGAAGTCGACATCCTCGACGAGGTCCTCCCCCTTCCGGAGGACGAACCCTGCACCCTCGATTCGATCTCCAGCCGCTTGAGCGAAAGCAGCGACCGCGAGGATATCGCCGACGGCATCGCCGAATATATCGGCCAGGAGTTCCCCCGCGGGGCGCTGTTCATGATTCGCGGCGGCAACGCCTTCGGCTGGAAGGCGATGATGGACGGTGAGGAGATCGCCCGCTTCGATGAATTCCAGATCCCCCTGGACGAACCCTCGGTCCTGAAGACGGTGGCGGAGACCGGCAGCAACTTTCTCGGCCCCATCCCCCGCACCCCCTTCAACTCCATGATGCTGCAGGAATTCGGCGGACGGATGCCGGAAACGGCCCTCCTTCTCCCCCTCTTCATGATGGGCAGGGTGGTGGGGATTCTTTATATCGATGGCGACAGCAGCGGGATCCGGGCCCGGATCGGCGACCTGCAGCGTCTCGTCGCCAAGGCGATCATGGCCTTCGAAATCCTGATTCTCAAAAAAAAGATCCTCACCCTGTAACCCGGGGGAACCACAGCGATTCCCCGCGATGGAGGTGCCGATGAAACCCTGGTCCCTGCTCCTGCTTCTCTGGCTCCTTTCGGCCTGCCATGCCGCTCCGGCCGTCGGCAACGGACCTGTTGCCGGGGAAAAGGAAGGGGCGACGATGGTCAGTATCCGGGGAGAGGTGGCCTTCATCGACCTCGAAGGCGGCTTTTTCGGCATCGTCGATAAGGAGGGGCGCCGGTACGACCCGACCAACCTCCCGCCGGAATTTGCCGTCGCCGGGCTCCCGGTCCATATCCGGGGACGGACCCTCCCTGCGACCGTCGGGTTTCACATGTGGGGGACCCGGATCGAAATCATCTCCATTGAAAAACGCTGAGAGGTTGTCACTTTCGGGGAAACCCATCAAAGGCAAGGGTGCATCGTTGTCAGACTCACATTCCCCCTCCGAGAAGAGCCCCACGGGCGGTCGCCATGCAACCGTCATCGAACTCTCCAAACTGGGACACAGGCTATTCAAGCAGCACCGCCTTCCCGAGGCCGGACAGGCTTTCCAGGAGGCCCTGGAACTCGAACCGTCCAACCCCTACATCCTCACCGGCCTCGGCGATGTTTTCAGGGCCCAGAAAGATTTTCCGGCGGCCAGGGGGTGCTATCACGAGGTCCTGAAGCGGACCCCCGACAACCTCTTCGCCCTGCGGGGGCTCGGAGACACCTGCCGCGAACAGCACCTCTACGCCGAGGCCATCGAATCCTGGCAGAGATACCTCGCCCTGCGCCCCAGGGACATTTTCGTCCTCACCCGCCTCGCCGACTGCTGCAAAGTGCTGGGGCGACTCGACGAGGCCATCGCCTATTACCATGAGGGGATGGCCATCGACGGCTCCGACCGCTACATCCTCCTCGGACTGGCCGACCTGTACCACAAAGACCATCAGGTGGACCAGGCCATCGCCTACTACGAGAAGGTTCTCGAAAGCGGCGGCGAATTGATCAACATTCTGACCATGGTCGGCAATCTCTGTTTTTCCGGAGGGGAGATTGAGAAATCGAAGGGATACTACGAAAGGGCTCTGGCCCTGGAGGCGTTCAACCCCTATGCCCTCTACGGGCTGGGGAACTACTATCGGTGGAAGCGGGACTATCGCCGGGCCATCGAACTGTGGGAGAAATGCCTGGCGACCAATCCGGGGACGTCGAGCATCCTGTCGCGTCTGGGGGACGCCTATCGCAACATCGGCAATCTCGATGCCGCCGAGCCCCTCTTCCACAAGGTTCTGGCCAATGGGTACGATAAATACGGAACGGTGGGGCTGGCCAAAATCCGGCTCCTCCAGGGGGCCCTCCAGGAGGCCTGGCAGCTCTACCTGACCTTTCTACAGCACGAAGGGGAAGACCGCGGCGTCCTAGCCGAATTCGGCAAGACCCTGGCCTTTTCCGGACACACCACCCAGGCCATTCTCTTCTATCAGCTGGCCCTGGATCAGAGTGATCGGCTCCCCCCGGAGGTGATGCGCATCCTCCGCGAGCAACTGGCCTATTTCAGCGAAGGGACCTGACCCACAGGTCGCAGGGAACGGTTTGAACTACCTCGTCCACCTTTTCCTCTCCGACCCCTCTCCCGGCTCCCTCCTCGGCAACCTGATGGGGGATTTCGTCAAGGGGCGTCTCGACGACCGCTTCCCCTCGGCGATCCGTCGAGGACTGGAACAGCACCGCCGGATCGACGCCTTTGCTCAGACCAACGTCCATTTCCGCCGCAGCAGAAACCGAATCGACCCCTCCTTTGGCCATTATCGGGGGATCCTGGTGGACATTTTCTACGATCATTTTCTCGCCAAAAACTGGACGCAGCACCATCCCCTCCCCCTCGAGGACTTCGCCCGGGAAAGCTACCGGCTGCTGGAAGACCATTTCGCTCTCCTCCCCGAGGGACTTCAGCGGATCGTCCCGCAGATGATTGCCCGCAACTGGCTCGTTTCCTATGGGCAGGTCGGAACGATCGACCGGGTCCTGCGGCAGATCTCCGGCCGGCTCAAGCATCCCAATCCCCTCGCCGCCGGAGGGAGCGAGCTCAGGGAGCATTATGCGCCCCTCGAAACGGACTGTCGCCGGTTTCTCGAGGAGGCCCAAGGCTTTATGGCCGAGTCCCTTCAGACGAAATGAGCCATCAGGGCCGTGAGCTTGACAAGGTGCCGCCGTTCTTCGTCGGAGAGGAGCTCGAAGACCCGCCGGGCGTTCTCATCGGCGAGCTCCCGGCGCAGGATGAGATAATGGTCGTAGGCAACGGCCTCGATGGCGACGGCGAGCTCGAGAAGGTCGCAGACCTGCTTCCCCCGGGTCCAGGAGAGGACCTCCTCGATCCGGAACCCCCCTTCCATACACCCCGCTCCGGCCTCCCCGGCGAGAATCCCCCGGGGGAAATCGGCGGCGGCGGGGCGACCGGCGAGCCCTTCATAAACGGCAACCAGCGAGGCCTTGTGCTTCTCTTCGGCCCGGGCCAGTTCACGGAAGAGGTTGGCCGCCTCGACATCCTGCACCCTGCCGGCCACCTCGGCATAGAACCGCCTGGTTCCCTCCTCGAGAACCCAGGCCAGGGCCACGTGTTCTTCCGGGGTTTCCGCCGCGGCAAAGAAGGTCATGGCCATCTCCGGCGTTCCTGCGGCGACCAGCCCCTTCCAGGCCTGGATCCCCCCCTCGAGGTTATAGACGGCCGAAAACCCGGCATGGGCCAGAATCGTGGCGGCCGCCTTACTGCGCACGCCGCTGGCGCAATAGACGATGGTCGGCAACCCGGCGGCAACCTCCCGGCAGTGCAGGGCGAGTTCCGCCAGAGGGATTAATCTGGCCCCCGGCAGGTGCCCCTCCGCATACTCCTCTTCGAGGCGCACATCGAGGAGATTGTAATCCTCGCCGCCATGGCTGGCGAGAAATTCCCGGACCTTTTCCGCCGACCAGCTCTCCACCGGCCGGAAATAGTCGCGCATGCCCATCCCTCTTCTCCTCCCTGAAAAAACCCGCTCGCGACAGGGGATACCCGCACCCCTGGTCTCTGCTTTGGCGCATCACCGTCGCAACAAAAAAAAACGGCCCCAGGAGGCCGTTTTTCCTGTCCGCAGACTCAGAAAACGCGATTTTTTTTCCGGGAGAGCTTCCCGGCGAGCCAGCCGACGAAGAAGACTCCGGCGCCGGCCAGAAACCACCGAATCATCCCGGTGCGCAGCATCGTCTCATTTTCCTGGCGCAGGGTAGCGGCTTCGGTGCCCAGCGCCTCGTTCTCGGTCCTCAGCCGGTCACGCTCTTCGGCCAGGGCCACGACGTTTTCGGACTGCCGGCGCAATTCGGCATACTCTTCGGTCACCCTCTTCAGTTCCTCTTCCGTCCGTGTCAAGGCCTCCTGCAGGGCGCTGCTCGTCCCCTGAAGCTCCTGGGCGACCGATTGCTTCCCCTTGCGCGCCTCCTCGAGTTCGACACTTAAAGCCGCCTTGCTCTTTTCCAGATCGGCAATCTTTGCCTTGAGCCGTCCCAGCTCCTTCTCCAGTCCCTTGACGACGAGTTCCTTCGGCAGGTCCTTGGTGATGTACTGTTTTTGAACGTACCCCTCGACCCCTTCGCTATCCCGGACACGCAGATACTCGGGTCCTTCCTCGAGAACCTCCATCGCTTCCCCGGTTTTCAAGGTCTTGAGGACCGGAGATCCGGACACCGGTCCCTGACGGAGGGTGACGATCAGACGATCGCTCACGTAACGGGTCTCCGCACCGGCCAGGGCGGCCAGCAGCAGGATCAGCAAAAAACCGGCCGCACTAAAAAGAACTTTCATAACCCCCCTTTAAATGAAACGCGCGGTCACTGACTCTCCGCCAGGTCCGGCGCCGGGATTTTTCAGTAACCCGACGGCACCGTCGTGGCGGCCGAAGCGGCCAGCGGACGCAGATCGTTTGCCGAACCGGCTTGCCCGGCATAGGCGGCCAGGGCCATGACGACCCCGCAGGCCATGACGACGAGTGTACGCACCAGACTCTCTTTCATCTGCATGTCCTTATCATTATTAAAAAAAAAATGCAATCCGTGAGTTTTCCGGATCACCCCCTGCTCCCCCGCCGAAGGGGGTTCTATGGCCTTCAGCAAACTCCATACCAGCTCCATCCGAAACCGGATTCCGCGCCTGCGGAGGGAAAACCCGGAGAAAAGACAACAAAATAGGCTGATTGCCCCGGCGAAATGACCGGACGGGAAGAGGGTCGCTATGCCGGCGGCAGGGGCCAGTCGGTGGCAAACCCCTCCGGATAAAAATTCTCGCGGGTGCGGTTGAAGTAGCCGTACTGCAGGCGGGGCACTTCGTTTTTCACCCGGTCCATCATCGTCCGCATGCCGATCCCCTCGCCGCTGACCCCCATGGCCTGCCAGTACATCACCGGGTCGATGCTGAGGTTACGCAACTGCACCAGATCGACCTCCGCCTCCCGAACCAGGGCAAGGAGACTTGCCACCTCTTCCTCCCGGTCGGTGATGCCGGGAAAGACCAGGTAGTTGAGCATGGTGAAGAGCCCGGCCTTCTTGGCTCTCCGCACCGACTCCATCACATCGGCAAATCGGTAGCCCCGGGGACGGTAGTAGGCGTTGTAAAAAGACTCCTGCGCCGAGTTGAGGGAGATGCGGATCGAGTCGATTCCGGCCTCGGCGAGGCGGTCGACGGCATCGGGAATCGAGGCATTGGAATTGAAGTTGATCGTCCCGCGGGGGGTGGCGCGGCGCATCTCCCTGACGGCGGCACAGATGGTGTCGGCCTGAAGGATCGGGTCCCCCTCGCACCCCTGCCCGAAGGAGACGATGGCATTTTCGGCCCCTTGCAGGTGGGGGATGGCGACCTCGCAGAGTTCCGCAACGCTCGGAACGAAGGTCAGCCTTTCCTGGCTGGAGGGACAGCACTCGGGGGCCTCCTGGAGAGAGATGCACCCCAGGCAGCGGGAATTGCAGACGGGCGAGGTCGGCAGCGGCGCTTCCCAGCGCCCGAAGAAGAGGTTCTTGGCGGCAAAGCAGTGATAGTCGACGGCGCAGCGGGAAAGTTGCTCGTAGAGGCGGTTGTCGGGGTATTTGATGAGGGCCTTGCGCACCAGGGGATCGAGGAGACGGTCATCGAAATGATCCGGGTCCCACTGGTTGTTGCGGTCGACCCGCGCCGCGGCCACGTAAAAACGTTCTTCCTCGACGCACCAGCCGACAGCGGTGTAGGCCCAGAGGGGGAGCTGCACCCCCTTGGACGGATAGTCGGCGGCCGGCAGGAGGGTGCGGGTGTAGGCCGGCGGCATGAAAACCGACACGGCCTGAATCTTCCCCCCCCCCCAGCTGCGGGGGAGATGCGCGGCGGTTTCGAGGGCTCCGGTCCGCCGGTTGATCCCGATAGGGGGCGTCCCGGGGATCGTGAAGAGCCTCCCTCCCTCCGGCAGGGGAATGAGTTCCTCCTCCCGCGGCGCCCGGGAGGTCATGCCGTTCATCCCGGCCATGAGAAGTTCGGGATGCTCAAAGACTTCGCCGCCGGCATCGGCGACCACGGCGAGAATGGTTTTTTTTCGGGCCATAGAAACGAAATCCAGTCGGGAAAGGGGGAAGGGGGAATTTCTTCGTTACCTTGGAACGCAAAAGGATAGCACAGAAGGCGGATGCCGGGCAATTTTCCCTTTCCATCCGCCGGCGGATCTGGCTATCCTGTCCGTTATGAAAACGATCCTGACTACGTTGCACAGCAAGTACATTCACCCGAGCCTGGCTCTCCCCTCCCTTGCTGCCTACTGCAGGGAAGGCTGCGGGGAACTGCTGATCCGCGAGTTCACCGTCCACGAACCGAAGGAGTCGGTCCTGGGGGTCCTGCTGGCCCTGGAGCCGGACGCGGTCGCTTTTTCCGTCTATCTGTGGAACCGGCGGGAGACTCTCGAGCTCGTCGATGCCCTGGGGGCGGCGGCTCCCGGGGTGCGCATCGTTCTCGGCGGTCCGGAGGTCTCCTTCGAAGGCAAAGAGCTTTTCGCCCGCCATCCCGCACTCAGCGCCCTGGTCCGCGGCGAAGGGGAGCTCCCCCTGCACGCCCTCCTCGGCGCCTGGCTCCGGGGGGAGGAACCGGCGGCGGTGCCGCGCCTGGCCTGGCGGACAGCGGCGGGGATAAGCGAAGGACCAGAGGGCCCGCTCCTGACCGAACTGGATCGCATCCCCTCCCCCTTCGCCCTCGGGCTTGTCGACACCTCCCGCGGCTTCGTCTATCTCGAGACCGCCCGCGGCTGCCCCTACGACTGCGCCTTTTGCATGAGCGCCCTCGACACCTCGGTGCGCTCCTTTTCCATGGCGCGAATCAAGGACGATCTCGATCTCCTCATGGCCGCCGAAGTGCCGCGGATCAAGCTGGTCGACCGCACCTTCAACTACGATGCCCGCCGCGCCCGGGAGATTTTCCGCCACATTCTGCTGCACAACCGCAGCAGCCATTTTCATTTCGAAATCGGCGCCCACCTCCTCGACGAAGCGACCCTGGAGTTGCTGCGCAGCGTCCCGGCGGGAACGTTTCAGTTCGAAATCGGCGTTCAGTCGACCCTGCCGCGCACCCTGCAGGCCATCGGCCGCTCCTCCGATCTTGAGCGCCTCGAAAAAAATATCCGTTCCCTGCAGAAGGAGGGGAACATCCACCTCCATCTCGACCTCATCGCCGGACTTCCCGGGGAAGGGTACGGGGATTTTCTCGCCTCCATCGACCGGGTCCTCGCCCTGCAACCCCACCACCTGCAGATCGAGCCGGTCAAGCTCCTCCCCGGCGCCCCTCTCCGCAGCCAGGCCGACCGCTTCAAGATCCGCTACGATCCCAACCCGCCCTATACGGTAATGGGAACGGCCGAGCTCGCTTTCAGCGAGCTCGAGCGCCTGCGGGGGATCGGCCGCCTCATGGATCTGACCTTCAACAGCGGCCGCTTCCCGACTTTTTTGTTGGCCCTCGCCGAAACCTGCGGCTCGATGGCAACCGGCCTCCAGGCGATGGAGGGATACTGGCGGCGCGCGGAACTCTTCCGCCACCCCCTCTCCCAGCGCGCCCTCTTCGACGGCGCCTGGTCCTTTGTCAGCACGGCCTTTTCCGGGGAAGCCCGCCAGCGATTGGCCGATGGACTCGGTTACGACTTCGCCCGCTGCGAGCGGGTGGCTCCGGAGAAAATTCCGGAGTTTCTCGACACCGATCTGACGGCCGCAGAACGGGAACGGGCGCGCGATCGGGTACGGGGTGCGATGGAAGAAAACCGAAGGGAGGGGGGACGGCTGCAGCATTTCGTGGCGGTCTTCCGGCACCTCCCCCGGGAGGAAGGGCGTACCCTTATCCTCTTCACCTACCGGACCCGCGGCGGCAGCGGGATGGAGGTGACGGCAGAACCCCTCTAGGCTGTCGGGGAGGGGGAAGTCAGGGGGTGGGCGGTTCCGGGAGCGGGGAGGATGGGAGAAAAAGCTGCTTCTCGAGATCCCAGCGATAGCCGCCGGTGTCCCAGATGTTTTCCAGGAGCTTCCAGTCGAGGTGGACCCCCTTCATTTCATCGACCGTATCGGAGGCCTGGAGCATTTCGCCGTCGTCAATGATGTTGTCGCCATTGAGATCGGCCCATTGATACGGGGCCACCTCGATCGGCTCCCGGCCGCCGACGGGCATCGGAACACTGCGGCCATTGGGATTGGCGACGATTTCGCCGCTGAAGGTCTCCCTGCTGCCGAGGACGGCGTCGGGGTCCACCTTCACCAGGTAGGAGATCACCCGCCGGGGTTCCCCGGGCTTGACGATCCAGCGCGCCGTCCCTTTTTCGTTGTCGAGGCTGGAGGGGGGGGGGCTGGATTCGATGAGATTCCACCCCCGGGGAAAGTGCTCTCGGAGGATAAAGCCCGTCATCTCGGCGTCGGCCAGCAGCCACACCCGCACCGGGATGACCATCCCCGGAGCGGCGAAGGGGGGGAGGATCCGCTCCCCGCTGATCTTCGTCTCGGGGAGTTCCTGACGGTGGTAGAAGAAATAACTGGCGGCCAGCAACGCCAGCCCCAGGACCAGGGGAATCGCCACCAGGAAAAAACGGCGCCGAGGCACCTCCGGTTCGGACAGAGTGCACTCGCCGCTGCGTCCCTGGAGGATCTCCTCCACCGGCACTTCCAGAGCCTCGGCCAGACGCAGGGCGTTCTCCCGCTTGATGCTGGGATAACGGTTATTCTCCCAGCGGGAGATGGTGTCGGTCGTCACCCCGACGACTTTGGCCACGTAAAGCTGGGTCAGCTTCTTGTCCTCGCGGACCAGACGGACGGCAAAACCGTCGAGGCAAACTGTCGGGGGGAGGGACTGACTCATGGCTGACCTCGGAAAGCAAAACGCGCACTACCTTACCAGACCCTTCCTCCTCGAGTAAACAGCAAAGTCGACCCGACATGCGACGAAAAAAACCTCGGCACCGAACCAGCCAACTACCCTGAATTATTGAACGACTGCCCGACATCGGGTCCCGTGACGCCAGATGTCTGATGCGCCGGCCCCTTTTATCCGTTATACCTGTATCAAATCGAGGGCGGGCTGGTCCGCCCCAGCAAATTCCTAGGAGGTACCATCATGAAACGTTTCATCACCATCCTGCTCGCCGTCACCTTTCTCGCCGGCGGCGCCCTGATCGCCTTCGCCGACAACGGCCCCGCCGAAGTCAAACTCGAAGCCAGCATGGGCACCGTGACCTTCCCCCACCAGGCTCACCAGGCCCTGGTCGCCGACTGCACCACCTGCCACCACAAGGGTGTCGAAGCCGGCACCTGCACCAAATGCCACGGCGTTGATGCCGCCGCTCCCAAAGCCAAGGACGCCTTTCACAAGCTGTGCAAAGGGTGCCACGCCGACAAAAAAAGCGGCCCCACCGGTTGCAAGGACTGCCACAAGAAGTAATCGGACAACCAAAAGAGCTTGATCCTGGGGGGAGCCGGCCTGTCCGGCTCCCCCCATTTTTACCCCCTCCCCGCCGCCCTCATCCCCCCCTCGTCACCCAAAGGCAAAGTCCCCCGTGAAGAAAATTTATTTTTCTTTTCCCATCGCCTTGCCACGTCTTTTGTCGCCGCTACAATTACCCAATATTTAAGGGCAATTTTACCGTATTTTTTTCTCATTGACAGCCCCAGGCAACGGGAGTATACGCTGCAATCAAGGGCAGCGTTCCGGTCCGGGAACGCGCAAGACGACCAAGCGTAAAAAGCGACCCCTTTTTATAGCCGCCAGCCGCCAGGCTACCCGGACCGACAGAACGAAGTCCCCATTCCCTGCGGGGAACCCGTGCAACGTCAGGCTTTTAAAAAGGGGTTAATCATGCGCATCGCTCTCACCTTCAATTTGCGGGCGGAATCCGCCGGCGAACAGGAACAGCCTGTTTCCGCCGATCCGTCCGAACCTCCCTCTTCCCCCGCCGAAGACCTCTACGCCGAATGGGATGATATCCATACCATCCGGGCCGTGGAAGACGCGTTGGCCAGTTGCCACGAGGTCACCCTCGTCGAAGCCGATCTCGAGGCCTTCGCCACCCTGCGGCAGCTCCGTCCCGAACTGGTCTTCAACATCGCCGAAGGTCTCTACGGCTCCAGCCGCGAGGCGCAGATCCCCGCCATGCTCGACATGCTGGGGGTCCCCTACACGGGGAGCGACCCGGTCACCCTGGGAATCTGCCTTGACAAGCGGCGCACCAAGGAAATCCTCTCCTATCACCGCATTCCCACCGCACGCTTTTGCGTCGTCGCGTCGCCGGCACAGCTCCCCGGCCGCCTGCGCTACCCCCTGATGGTCAAGCCGACCCTCGAAGGGTCGAGCAAAGGGGTCACGGACAAGGCCCTGGTGCATAACCGCCGCGAGCTGGTCCGCCAGACCGAATGGGTCCTCGACACCTACCGCCAGCCGGCCCTGGTGGAAGAATTCCTTCCCGGCCGGGAATTTACCGTCGCCCTCATCGGCAACGGCGCAGCACTCCGCGTCCTCCCCATCGTTGAACTCAATCTCGGCACCCTCCCTCCGGGGGTCAACCCCATCTACTCCTACGAAGCCAAGTGGATCTGGGACCAGGAAGAGGCCCCTCTGGAAATCTTCTCCTGTCCTGCACCCCTTGAGCCCCTGCTGCAAAAACAGATCGAAGAACTCTGCCGCCGCACCTTCAACGCCCTCGGCTGCCAGGACTGGTGCCGGATCGATGTGCGCCTCGACGCCGAGGGGCGACCGAACATCATCGAACTCAACCCCCTCCCCGGCATCCTCCCCCGCCCGGAACAGAACAGCTGTTTCCCCAAGGCGGCCCGGGCCGCCGGACTCTCCTACCGGGAGATGATTCTCAGCGTCGCCGACGCAGCCTGTGATCGGTTGAATCTTGGTCAAGGGGGAATAAATGAACGTCGCAGTCTGCTTTAACCTGGTTCCGCCCCAGCTCCTCAAGGGAGAAGCGGGAGACCGCATCTCCGAGGAGGGCGCCGAAATCGAGGCCCGTTCCGTCCAGAAGGCGTTACGCGAACTCGGCCACAGTGCTCAACTCGTCCCCCTGGGGTCCGATATCTCCGTCACCATCGAGGAGTTGCGCGCCCTGCGCCCCGACGCCGTCTTCAATCTCTGCGAAGGGTTCTGGGGGAACAGCCGCA
Organism: Desulfuromonas soudanensis; assembly: GCF_001278055.1. Classification (NCBI taxonomy): domain Bacteria; kingdom Pseudomonadati; phylum Thermodesulfobacteriota; class Desulfuromonadia; order Desulfuromonadales; family Desulfuromonadaceae; genus Desulfuromonas; species Desulfuromonas soudanensis. The sequence continues at coordinate 2,941,251 of NZ_CP010802.1, forward strand.
AGGAGATGCACGTCGCTGCCCTCTTCGACCTCCTCGACTATCCCTGCACCGGGGCCTCTCCCCTCTGCCTGGGATTGACCCAGGACAAGGCCCGGACCAAGGACCTCCTCCTGCGCCACGGCCTGCCGACCCCCAAATACACCCTGGTCAAGCTCGGCGAGCAGTTCCTGCGGATCCGGGATCTGGCCTACCCCCTGATCGTCAAGCCGCGCTTCGAGGACGCCTCCCTCGGCATCGGCGCCGACAGCATCGTCGACAACGAACGGGACCTGAAACGGCGCATCGACTATGTCCACCGCACCTACCGCCAGGGGGCGCTGGTCGAGGAATTCATCGTCGGCCGCGAAATCAATGCCGCCGTCCTCGGCAACGCACCCTTTGAGGCCCTCCCCCTCTCGGAAATCCGTTTCGCTCCCGGCCTGCGCCACTCCATCGTCAGCTACGACGGCAAATGGCGGGAAGAATCCGCCGAATTCGCGGCGACGGTCCCGGTCTGCCCGGCGCCGCTGAAGGGCAAAGAGGAAATCCTGGTCAAGGACGTGGCGCTGCGCGCCTACAAGATCCTCGAGTGCCGGGATTACGCCCGGGTGGACATCCGCCTTCGGGACGGCGTCCCCTACATCCTCGAGATCAACGCCAACCCCGACATCTCCCCCGATGCCGGCCTGGCCCGGGCGGCCGATCAGGCCGGGATTAGCTACAAACAGCTGATCGACCGCATCCTGCAGATGGCCCTCAAGCGCAAGGAGACCGCTCATGCGAAACCTTAACCGGGGAGACCTTCCCGGACTCACGGGCGTGCTCCGCGCCACCGGCGCCTTTACCGATGCCGAAATCGACTGCGCCGTCGAACTCCTGCAGATCGTTCTCGACGATCCGGAACAGAAGGACTATATCGTCGCCGTCGCCGGGGAGGAGGGAGCGCCCATTGGCTACATCCTCTACGGTCCCGTCCCCCTGACCGAGGGGAACTTTGATATCTACTGGATCGCCACCGATCCCGCCGTACAGGGGAGCGGCATCGGCAGGCAATTGATGGCCCACGCCGAGGAAGACGCCCGATCCCGGGGCGCCCGGATCGTCTGCCTGGAGACCTCCTCCCAGGGGGGGTACGAGAGGACCCGGCGCTTCTACGATAAGGGAGGCTACCTGGAGGAATCGCGGATCCGCGATTTTTACAAACCCGGTGATGACCGCATCACCTATGTCAAACGCTTTTCCCATGGGAAGGAGGAGTAAAAGAGGATGGAGATCTGGCAAAAGCTCCTGCAGGCAAGCATCACCCGCCCCTCTGAAGTCACCCGCCGCTTCGGCATCGACCCCCGCCCCCTCGAGGCGGTGGCCGAGCGCTATCCGATGCGGATCAACCCCTACTACCTCGGCCTGATCCGCAGCGTCGGCGACCCCATCTGGCGCCAGGCGATCCCCTCCGAGGAGGAGCTGCACGACGCGGTCTGCCCCGTCGATCCGCTCAACGAGGAGAACCAGAGCCCGGTCCCCAACCTCGTGCACCGTTATCCGGACCGGGCGCTCTTTCTGGTCTGCTCCGAGTGCGCCATGTACTGTCGCTTCTGCACCCGCAAGCGCAAGGTCGGCGGCGAGAACATGGTGATCGACCAGAAGAGCATCGACGGCGGGCTCGACTACATCCGCTCTCACCCGGAAATCCGCGACGTGATCCTCTCCGGGGGAGACCCCCTCCTCCTGAGCGACGATCGCCTCGATGCGATCCTCAAGGGGCTGCGCGCCATACCGACGGTGGAAATCATCCGCATCGGCAGCCGCGTTCCGGTGGTCCTTCCGCAGCGGATCACCCCGGCGCTCGTCCGGATGCTGCGCCGCTATCATCCGCTCTATCTCAACACCCACTTCAACCACCCGGACGAAGTGACGGAAACCGCCGCCAAAGCCTGCGCCCGTCTGGCCGACGTCGGCATCCCCCTGGGGAACCAGAGCGTTCTGCTGCGGGGAGTCAACGACGACCCGGAGGTGATGAAGGCTCTGATGCAGAAGCTGCTGACGATCCGGGTCAAGCCTTATTACATATATCAGGCCGACATGGTCCAGGGAACAAACCACTTCCGCACCAGCGTCGAGGAGGGGCTGGCGGTGATCCAGTCGCTGCGCGGCCACACTTCGGGGATGGCGGTTCCGGCCTACGTCATCGACGCTCCCGGCGGCGGCGGCAAGATCCCCTTGCTCCCCGAGTATCTGCAGAACCTCGGCAGCGACGTCGTCCTGAAAAATTACCGCGGCGACCTCTACCACTACGACAACAGCGCCGCGCCACCGGAAGAAAAACGATCAGTTGCCGCCAACGACCACTACTGAAAAAAGGGGACAAACGCCCCCCTTCCCCGAGGGGCTCCCGGCTTGCTGGGTTTCAATCCTTGAGAGATTCCGGTTTGGATGGCCCGGCCTGAGGAGGAGAGTGCCAGGGGCGTTTTGACCGGCAAGGAAAACTAAAAAAACCCCGCGCACGCCCCCTGCCGTGCGCGGGTTTTTTTATCCGCGGGTGGGAAAATCAGGAGAGGGCACGGCGAATCCTCAGGGGGTCGTTGGTGAAGACCCCGGCCGCCCCGAGGCGCCGCAGCCGCCCGGCAACGACCGGATCGTCGACGGTCCAGGGATAGAGGACCAGGCCCTGTTTGCGGCAGGCATCCACCATGGAGGGGGAAACGAGATCGACCCGGGGATGAAAACTCTCGGCCCCGCAGGCGGCCGCCCTTTGCAGTCCCCGGCGCCAGAACCGGGATTCGGCCAGAAAGCCGAGCGGGAGATCTGCCGCCTCTGGCCGCAGCCTCTCCAGGAGGCTGTGGTCGAAGGAAGAGACGAGGACCCGGGCCCGGGGATAGGCGGCCAGAAGCGCAAGGACGGCCGCCCCGGCGACGGCACTCTTGATTTCGATATTGACCCGCAGGCGCTCTGCCGACCAGGCCAAAACCTCTTCGAGGGTGGGGAGCCGTTCGCCGGCGAAGGACGGGGCGAACCAGCGGCCGGCATCGAGACGGCGCAGTTCGGCGAGCGTCTGCCGGTTCACCGCGCCGCGGCCGTCGGTGGTGCGCTCGAGGGTGTCATCGTGAATCACCACCGGGACCCCGTCCCGGCTCAGGTGAACGTCGAGCTCGATGCCGTCGGCTCCGGCCTCTTCCGCGGCGCGAAAGGACGTCAGGGTGTTTTCCGGCGCCACCCCGGCGGCGCCGCGGTGCCCCCAGAGGAAAAAATCTCTCATTCTCACCCTCCCATGGCTAGGGCCCGCCCTGAATCACCGGCAGACCGCGCAATTGCCACCCCATCACCCCTCCGACCATATTGTAGACCTCGCCGTACCCCCGTCTGGCGAGGTAACCGGCCACCTGATCGCTGCGCGAGCCGACGGCGCAGTAAACCAGAAGAGGCCGGTCGGCGGGGATCTCGCCGATGCGGCGCACCAGGGCATCGATGGGGATCAGGTGCGCACCGGCGATGCGCACCTGGCGATATTCCTCGGGCGTCCGGACATCGAGGAGAAACACCCGCGCATCCCCGGTCACCAGATCCCGGGCCTGCACCGGAGAGATATTGCGCACCTCGCCTGCCTGGGCAGGGAGCGAAAATACGCACAACAACAAAACCGCCAGCATCCATCGTCCAGACCCCATTTGCTTCCCCCTTCTCCCTTCGTCGACATTCATCCTGTGAGTAGAGCCACTATATCCATTTCCGCATATCTCGACCAGCCCAAAAACTTGTTTTTGCCACTAAATCATGCCATCATGCCCGATCATTAATCGTTCGGCATGCGCCACAAGGAGATAGTACATGGATCGCAATCTGGCTTTAGAACTGGTAAGGGTCACCGAGGCGGCGGCTCTGGCCTGCGGCCGCTGGGTCGGCAAGGGCGAAAAAATGGCAGCCGACGAGGCAGCCACCACGGCCATGCGACGCACCCTCGACTCCATCGGCATCGACGGCACGGTGGTCATCGGCGAGGGGGAGATGGACGAGGCGCCCATGCTCTATATCGGCGAGAAAGTCGGGAACGGCAGCGCTCCGGAAGTCGACATCGCCGTCGACCCCCTGGAAGGGACCAATATCTGCGCCAAGGGGACCAACGGCTCGATCACCACCATCGCCATGGCGCCCCGGGGGGGGTTCCTCCACGCCCCCGACATGTACATGGACAAGATCGTCGTCGGCCCTTCGGCCAAGGGAGTCATCGACATCAACGTCTCCCCGACGGAAAATCTCAAACGTGTCGCCGAGGCCAAAGGGTGCTACGTCGAAGACCTTACGGTGGTCATTCTCGACCGTCCCCGCCACGAGAAGATGATCCAGGAAGTGCGCAAGGCAGGCGCCCGCATCCACCTCATCCCCGACGGCGACGTGGCTCCGGCCATTGCCGCCGCCGTCGACGGCAGCGGTGTCGACCTGCTGATGGGGATCGGCGGGGCTCCCGAGGGGGTACTGGCCGCAGCCGCCCTTAAATGCATGGGCGGCGACATGCAGGGGCGCCTGGTCTTCATGACCAAAGAAGAGCGTGACCGGGCAAAGACCATGGGGATCGACGACTTCGACCGCATCTATTCCGCCGAGGACATGGCCCGGGGGGACGTCTTTTTCGCCGCCACCGGCGTCACCAACGGCGAATTGCTGCGGGGGGTCCGTTACACCGCCGGCGGTGCCGAAACCCATTCCATCGTCATGCGCTCCAAGAGCCGCACCGTTCGATTCGTGGAATCCAAACATTTTTTCGACTACAAGCCGGTCTACTGAGCCCCTCCGGCCCGGGGTTTTCTCTTCCTGCCCCGGACCGGACTGCCGGCTCCATTTAAATTCTTGTCAAGGTCAAGCCGGATTGCTAGAATTTCCGCAGACCTTGGCGACATTGACCACGCAAAGAGGAGAGACATGGCAATCATAACCATCTCGCGGGAAATGGGGAGTGCTGGAATTCCGATCGTCCACAAGGCAGCGGAAAAACTCGGCTACACCCTCGTCGACGGCGAAGCCATCAAGAAGGTGGCCCCCGATTACGGTCTGACCCCCGAAGCGGTGGAGAAGGTGGATGAAAAGCCGCCGGCCTTCGTCGATACGGTCGATGCCCAGACCGAGGCCGACTACCACCAGATCGAACTGATCATCCTGGAATACGCCCTCAAGGGGAACGTCATCATCTACGGCCGCGGAGGGCAGGATCTCCTCAAGGGGGTCAGCAGCGTGCTGCGGGTCAGGATTACCGCCCCCTTCGAAGAGCGGGTCGAGCGGTGGGCCGAGAGGGAGTGGCTCGATCCCGACCTGGCAAGAGTCCTGGTGCGCAAAAGCGACCAGCAGCGGGCGGGATTCATCAAATACTATTTCGACCGGGACTGGCAGGACCCCCTCCAGTACGACGTGGTCATCAACACCTCCCGGCTCAGCGAGGAAACGGCTCTCAAGCTGATCTCCGAGGCCGTCAAAGACAAGAACCTGACCGAGCAGAAAGACGCTTCGAAGAAGTTTCTCCAGGACCTGATCATCCGCAAGAAGGTTGAAACCCGCCTTTTGTCCAACAGGATAATTGAGGGACTGCACCAGTACCATTTTCATATCTCCGTCACCGACGGCAAGGTGACTCTCGAAGGGCACGTCCACAGCGAGGCGCAGCGGCTGGAGGTTCTCAAGACCACCCGCCAGGTGGAGGGGGTCAGCGGCATCATCAACGAACTGGATATACGCCCCTACCGCTCCAACCCCCGAGAGCTCTGAGACGGACCGATAGAAGGACTTAAGAGGCCAACAAAGAAAGCCGACCCCCGGGTCGGCTTTCTTTGTTGGCCACGGGTGGAATCCGGGAAAACTCTTGTCCGCAGGCGGATTTCCATGATAGCATTGCACCGTTTCCAGAGACCTATCAGGGCACCAAAGATCGGAAAAGGAGAAGGCTGAGCATGTCAGGTCACAGCAAATGGGCGAATATCAAACACCGCAAAGGGGCCCAGGACGCCAAGCGCGGAAAAATATTTACGAAACTCATCAAGGAAATCACCGTTGCCGCCAAAATTGGCGGCGCCGAACTCGAGTCCAACGCCCGGCTGCGCACCGCCGTCGACAAGGCCAAGGGTGAGAACATGCCCAAGGACACCATCGATCGGGCCATAAAGAAGGGGAGTGGAGGGCTCGACGGGGTCAGCTACGAAGAAGGATCTTTCGAAGGCTATGGCCCCGGCGGAGTCGCGGTGATCGTCGAATTCATGACGGACAACCGCACCCGCACCGTCGCCGATGTACGGCATATCTTCACCAAACACAACGGCAGCCTCGGCGTCACCGGTTCGGTCTCCTTTCTTTTCGACCGCAAAGGACTGATCTCTTTTGCCAATGACCAGGATTTCGACGCCATTTTCGAAGCGGCGCTGGAAGCCGGAGCCGAGGACGTCAAGGATGAAGGTGATGCCTACGAGGTCATCACCGACCCCGCCAGTTTCATCGACGTCCGGGACGCTCTGTCGGCCCGGGATCTCAAATGGGAAAACGCCGAAGTCACCATGATCCCCCAGATCATGGTCCCCCTGGAGGGGAAGCAGGCGGAGCAGATGATCAAGATGATGGACAAGCTCGAAGACAACGATGACGTACAGAACGTCTATGCCAACTTCGACATCTCCGACGCCGACATGGACCAGCACATGGGGTGACCCCCCGGGACGCCTCTTCGCACTATTCGACGCCGTTTCCCGGAAGGCGAAGCATGATAATTCTCGGCATCGACCCCGGCAGCAGGATCACCGGATATGGCCTCGTGGAACAACGGGGAAACCGCCTCCTGCATATCGACAACGGAGCGATTACCACCCGCCGCGGCGACGACCTGGCGCTCCGGCTCAAAACCATTCACGATGAACTCTGCCGGGTCATCGAGCGCTACGCCCCCGTGGCCCTGGCCGTCGAGCAGATCTTCGTCGCCAAAAATGCCCTCTCGGCCCTCAAACTCGGCCATGCCCGTGGCGTCGCCCTCCTGGCCGGAGTCAACGCCGGACTGCCGATCGCCGAATACACGGCCCTGCAGGTCAAAGGCGCGGTGGTCGGCTACGGCCGGGCCAGCAAGGATCAGGTCCAGCAGATGGTGCGAACGCTCATGAAACTCCCGGAGATCGCCCAGGAGGACGCCTCCGACGCCCTGGCCGTGGCCATCTGCCACGCCCACAGCCACGGGCTCTCCCAGCGTTTGCAATCGGCGGTTCGTCCCCGTCCTCACCCCTAGACCAGTGCGCGAGTCCCTGCCATGATCTCCCTGCTCACCGGAGAAGTCGCCTACAAGTCCATTGACCACATCATCGTCGATGTCGGCGGAGTCGGATATCGGCTGCACATCCCCCTTTCGACCTACTATGCCCTCCCCGATGACGGGACAGTCCGCCTGCATGTGCATACCCACGTGAGGGAAGACGCCATCCATCTCTTCGGTTTTTTCACCGACGACGAGAAGGCGATGTTCCTTCTCCTGATCACCATCTCGGGAGTCGGACCCAAACTGGCTCTCAATATCCTCTCCCACATACCCACCGCAGCCCTGAGAACGGCATTGGCCGAAGGGGACGCCAAACGCCTGGCGACCCTGCCGGGGATCGGCAAGAAGACCGCCGAGCGGCTGATCCTGGAGTTGCGGGAAAAGGTCGTACGCACCGCCGGGGCTCCCCCCGGAGCGGCCCGGGCCGGAGACGGCAAGGGCGAGAACGCCCCGATGGAGGACATCCTTTCGGCCCTGACCAATCTCGGCTACAAGGAGGGGCTGGCGAGGAAGGTCCTCGAGACCCTGGAGATCTCCCCCGGCGCCGGACTGGAAGAGATTCTCAAGGGTGCCTTGAAAGTGCTGGCCAAGTGACGCCGCAATCCCGGGCCCCCGACTCTTTTTCCCCTCATCCGGAGCCGCATCGATGACCGAACGACTGATCACGGCAGCCGGCAACGGCGACGATGACCGCTTCGACCCCTCGCTGCGTCCGCGATTTCTCAACGACTATGTCGGACAGGTCCGGGCCAAGGAAAATCTCCAGGTTTTCATCGACGCGGCGCGAAAGCGGGGCGAGGCTCTCGACCATCTCCTCTTTTACGGCCCTCCGGGTCTCGGCAAGACGACCCTGGCCAACATCATCGCCAGCGAAATGGGCGTCAGCATCAAGAGCACCTCGGGTCCGGTGATCGAAAAACCCGGAGACCTGGCGGCCATCCTCACCAATCTCGAGGAGGGGGATGTCCTTTTTATCGACGAAATCCACCGCCTCTCCCCCGTCGTCGAAGAAATCCTCTATCCCGCCATGGAGGACTACCAACTCGACATCATGATCGGCCAGGGGCCTTCGGCGCGCATTATCAAACTCGATATCCCCCGATTCACTCTCATCGGCGCCACCACCCGCGCCGGACTCCTCTCCTCCCCCCTGCGGGACCGCTTCGGGGTGATCTGCCGCCTGGAATTTTACACCGAGGAGGAACTGGCAACCATTGTCAGGCGGAGTGCCGGCATTCTCGGGATCCCCGTGGAAGATGAGGGGGGGGCCGAGATCGCCCGTCGCAGTCGCGGGACGCCCCGCATCGCCAACCGCCTGCTGCGCCGGGTGCGGGATTTCGCCCAGATCAAGGGGAACGGAACCATCGATCCGCTCCTGGCCGATCTGGCACTCACCCGTCTCGAGGTCGACCACTGCGGGTTCGACCACATGGATCGGCGGCTTCTGCTCACCCTCATCGACAAGTTTGCCGGCGGGCCTGTCGGCCTCGAAACCCTGGCGGCTTCCATCGGCGAAGAAAAGGAGACCATCGAGGATGTCATTGAGCCTTTTCTCCTCCAGCAGGGGTATCTGAACCGGACGCCAAGGGGGCGGGTGGCCACCCCACTGGCCTATCGTCATTTTGACCGGTCCCCCTTGCCGGGAGCAGAACCCCTTCTCTTTCCCTGACTCGGAGCAGGGGCCGATGGAAGACCCTGCCGGCGCGGCGCAGCACGACCAAAGGAAATCCATGGCAATGCCCCGATATACCGTGACCCGGAAAATCATCGCCGTCTACCTCCTGGTGACCATCTTCAGCCTGGTGGCGATCATCTATGCCCTGGGGAGCCTCCATACGCAGACCGCCCGTTCCCAGCACCTGGTGGCCGTCGATTTCAAGGCCCTCAACCTGCTCCGCGCCCTGCGCCAGAACATCCTTGCCCAGGAAAGCCTGGAGAAGCAGTACCTGATTCTTCAGGATCCGGGTCTCCTCGAACTGGCGGACCGGCGGCAAAACGAGAGAAAAGACCTCTGGGGAGCCCTCTCAGGGCTGGAGCTGCCGATCATTGCCGCCCGCCTTTCCCCGCAAATGGACCGCTGCCATGACGAGGGCGCCCACCTTCGGGAGCTTCTGGGGGCGCGATCCTGGCGCAAGGCCGAATCCTTCTCCACTGAAATTCTGGCGCCGCTGCGCAGTTCGCTCCTGGCCACTCTCGACCAGCTGACCGCAACCCAGCAGGAGACCATCGACGCCTCCCTCTCCGATTTCAGCGCCGAGAGCGCCGACGCCTACCGAGTCACCCTGCTCCTCGCTTTTTTCGGGATCGCCCTTTCGGCACCCTCGGCATTGGCCGTCATTTTCAGCATTCACAAGTCGGTGGCCTCCCTGGTCCGGGCGACAAAGGAGATCGCTGCCGGCGAGTTCGAGCACCACCTCGACGTCTCCGGAGAGGATGAGTTCGGTAACCTGGCCCGGGAATTCGCCCTTATGGGGCGAAAGCTCCGCGAACTGGAGCAGCTGCGCCTCGATGCCAACCCCCTGACCCACCTCCCGGGCAATCTGGCCATCGACCGGGAGCTCCAGGCCCGCATCAGCCTCGGACAGCCCTTTGCCCACATGTACATCGATCTGGACAATTTCAAGGCCTTCGGGGACCGCTACGGCTACAAGGCGGGGAGCGAAGCCCTGGCTCTGGTCGGCGATCTGATCCTTGCCGCCGTCGCCACGGCAGGGACCTCCGAAGATATGGTCGGCCATATCGGTGGCGACGACTACGTCGTTCTGACCACCCCCGAACACGCCGAACCGATCGCCAAAGAGCTCATCGGACGTTTCGATTCCATGGCTCCGGGTCTCTATTCGGAGGAAGACCGCCTCACCGGCTATTTCATGGGGAAGGATCGCTTCGATGTGGAGCGCAAATTCCCCCTGCTGACCATATCGATTGCCATTATCCCCTCGGACAACCTGGAGGAACCCTCGCCGTTTTCCATCAGCCAGGAATGTGCTAAGATGAAAGAACATCTCAAAGGACTTCCCGGAAGCAATTACCTTGTCAACCGCCGGAAAAAGTTGCAACGATGCCCATCCTGATCCTCATCCTGACCCTGTTGCTCACCGGCGGCTGCGCTGCGGTGAACAGACTTGATACTCGAACCGCCGACACGGCAACGACCCTTTTTATTCAGGGGGTACATGAAGTCGCCGAGGGCGGCAAATCACCGGCATTCGAAACGTTGCGCAAGGATTACCCCGATAGCCCGTGGAACGCAGAGGCACGAGCCCTCCTCGACATGATGAAGGAGCAGAGCCAGCGCCTTGCCAAGCTGCAGCAGGACAAGACCCGTTGCCGTCGCGACTACGACCAGCTCATGCAGAAAAACAACCAGCTCCAGGCCGACCAGGAGAAGCTCAAAAACCTGATGATCGAAATCGAGAAGCGCACCAAATGACCCCGTTCGAGGAAAATTGCTTTGGCACAGGAAAAGAGCTGTGTTAGGGTTCTGCCAATGGGGGCAATTGAGCTCTAGCCCTGCTGATTCCCCCCCTGGGGCCGTCGATGTGACGGCCTCTTTTAACTTGCTCCGCCTGCACCACCCTCCGGTGGCGAAGCTTTTTTCACCAATTCCTCCAGACAGCCATACTTCATGAACCAGGAAACCCTTCTCCTCCTCTGCCGTCAATTCGCTCATTGGGCCGAAGCAGCTATCCATCAGGGACGGTTGCCCTTCCGCAAGGTCGAGGTCCTTCCGGAGATCCTTACCCCGGGCGGGCCCCTTTCCCCCCCCCTGGTCTTCTGGATCAATCGCGACAGCTTCATGGCCGGGGGGTTCATCCTCTTCCCTCCGAAAGAGGCGGATCAGGGACTCGACGCCGGAATCCACTGCGCCCATGCCCTGGGCCTGCGGCACTTTGTCGCCTGGGCGCCGCGGGAACTGGTCATCTGGGAAATTCGCCAACAGGCCGTTGTCCGTTTCAAAACCATCCCTCTGTCCGCCTCCGGCACCGAAAGCGCCGAAGGATTTCAGGAAACGCTGCACGGCGTTCTGGAGGAGCTGAAAATCCTGTCGGTCGTCGGCGCCGTCCCTCCCGATCAGCTTTCGTCCCATTATCTGGCCAACCTCTCCCTGGCCACCCTGCAGGCTTCCGCCCCCTTTCTGGCCGAGGCCTGCCAGATTCGCCGGAGTGAACAGCACCGGACCCCACCCCTTTCGGCCGGGGCTCTGGCCGACAGCAAGGGGACCCTGACCCTGTGTCGGCTCATCGCCCTCGTTCTTCTCGACCGGCTCCCCGCCACCGTTCAACCGGAGGGACTGGAGAGAGCCATGCACTTCGCCCTTGACACCCTCCCGGAGGACCTGCGGGCCGCCCTGGGGGCGGCAGAGGACGAGATCGCCCTGCCGGCCGAGAGTGCCGTCCGCTTTCACCACCTCTTCCGCCGACTCAGCCAACTCCGACTCGACGCAATCCCCGAGCGGGGAGCCGAGGCCCTGCAGCTCCTCCTGGCCCACCAGGGGAGCCTCCTTGGGGGGGCAAGGCCACCGGAGACCGACGATTCGGTGGCGGCGCCTGTTTTAACCATCAATTCGACCCTTCCTTTCCGCCGAAGGGAATCGCTGATCGAGGTGGCGCCGGCGGCCATTCTCGCCTACACTGCCCTCCTCCGGTTTCTGGCCGACCTTCCCCCGGCCCTGGCCCTCGCCGGCGACATCTTTTCCCTCGGCGCAGTAGACCATCCTGCCAGGATTTACGGAACCCTGGGCACCAGCCGCATCCCAAGCTCCGGTGAGCGCAGGATCCTGACGGCCCATCTCCGCCGCTCCTGGCCGAGCCGACGTTTTCTCCTTCCACCCGGCACCCCCCTTTGGGGGTATGAGTTCCTCTACCTCCTCGGCCTTGCCGCCGAGGGTGGCCGGATCGACCTCCATACTCCCGACTGGCTGTGCGCCGACTTCCGCACCCCCCTCCTCGACGTATTGGGCGCACAATTCACCCTCGCCATCCTGGCCCGCCGTCCCGAGGGGGGGCTGCGCATCCGGCTGAGCAAAACGCCCCCGGGTGAGGCCCTGACGATCCTGACAGGCCCTACGGAAACCCGGACCATCCCCAGCCATGCCCTCCAGGGAAGCCATCCTGCCATCTATCCTTTGACCCTCGACCTGCCGACGGAAATCCTTTCCCTGATCAACGAGGGAGACCTCGCCATCCCCTCGGCGGCGACTTGGCCGACGCCCTGGGAGAGAGAGGTCTTTCTCTTCTCCCGGTCCTCCCTCGGCCGCCTCCTCTGGCAGATCGTAAGCGGAGGACAGCCCCTGCCGCGCCGGGCGCTTCTCAGGGAAAACGCCCTGCAGCAGGGGCTCCCCCTCCCTGCCACCGAAACCCTGAAAAATCTGCGCCTCCTTCCCTGGTCGGACGGCGACCCGCTCCCGAGCACCGCCGTTCTCGATGCCGAATTGGCCCTGTGGCTCGGAACGGATCCGCTCCTGAGGCCCCCGCTCCCCCAGGCCGGCAAATCAGTTCCCCTCCCGCCACCTGCCGCGGGGTCGGCAAATTCGCCTGATCTGGCCGAGGAGCTCATCCGGGACATCTTCGTCGACGGCCTGCCGCGTTTCCCCGAACAGTATCTCTATGATCATTACCGGCCCAAGCTTCAGGAATTTGCCATCGCCGGTCCCCTGGTCATCGGCGACGAGTTCTTCGAACGATTGACTCTCTACGACCCCCAGGGGACGGCCGTCGAAGTCGAGGGGAGGGAAACCGCGCGGGCCCTTGTCCTGGCCTCCTGCGACGGCCGCACCCACATCGCCCTCCCCTGCGACCGGCAACTGACAGAGGAGATTCTCGAACGCTACCTGACGGACCTGCGGAATCTGCACCGCGCCCTGGTCCAGCAGGCGCACCGCAGGATAGCCGAACCCCGGGCAGCAAACGCCATGGCGGAACGCGTCTGGGCCTCGCTCCCCATCCCGGCCTGGGATCTGGTGGCCCCTTAGACCCTTTGTTTTTCCTCCGTGAGCTGCTAAAATGCCGGCATCGACTCTTTCAGGACGTCCGATGGGACGACAAAGGACGGGCTCAATGAAACTCCTCATTCATGTTTGCTGCGCCAACTGCGCCATCATTCCGGTCAAGGTCCTGCGCCAGCAGAATCACATCGTCAGCGGTCTCTTCTTCAACCCGAACATCCACCCCTACCAGGAATTTCGACGCCGCCTCGATACGGTCCGGGAATATGCCGGGAAGGTCGAACTCCCAATGGACTACCGCCAGGAGTATTTCCTCGATGAATTCCTGCGCAATGTCGCCGACAAGCCCGACTGGCGTTGCGACTACTGCTACCGCTCGCGACTGGAGGAGACGGCCCGCACCGCCGCCGCAGAAGGGTTCGACGGTTTCACCACCAGCCTCCTCTACTCCCGGTATCAGCAGCACGAGCGGATTCGGGAGATCGGCGAAGCCCTGGCCTGTGAGCACGGCATCAGCTTCGCCTACCAGGACTTTCGCTCCGGTTGGCGCGAGGGGATCGACACATCCAAGGCCATGGGCCTCTACCGCCAGCAGTACTGCGGCTGCATCTATTCGGAGAGGGATCGTTACTCCCCGAGCCATAGAAACTGACCGAAGTATCGGAAAAAATTTCTCGTCTCTGCCGACCTGCCATCGGAGGCAGGAGGGTTCCTTCAAGGGGGCTGCCCGTCCATTCTCTGCAGGTTTTCCCGGAAAGACCCTTTTCCGGGGGACATCGCCCCTCACCTCCCGGCCAGCCCCTTTCCATCTTCCTCTGGATTTGCCGCCCCCCCACTTCGCCCGGTCGGCTCTTGCCAAGGGCCGACCCGCCCTCTATAATGGCCAGGCTGACGGGGTCCCGATTGAACACCGGGGGGATCAGCACGGCGTTTTCCTGGAGATCATTTGAAAAGAGACCGTTACAGCCTCGGATTGGCCCTGGGGAGCGGTGCCGCCCGCGGCCTGGCCCACATCGGGGTCCTCAAGGCCCTCGATGCCGAAGGGGTGCGCATCGATTTCATCGCCGGGACCTCCATCGGCGCCCTGATCGGCGCCCTGTACGCGGCGGGGATCACCGCCGCCGAAATCGAACGGGTCGCCTGCGGCGTCGACTGGCGGCAGTTGGTTCGCCTTGTCGACCCGATTTTCCCGACGTCCGGACTCATCGACGGCAAAAAAGTCGCCCGATTCATTTCCGAACTCCTGCCGGTGCGGACCTTCGAGGAGTTGACGATTCCCATGGCACTGGTCGCCACCGACGTGGAGACCGGCGAGGCGCTCACGATCAGACAGGGGAACCTTCTCGAAGCCCTGCGGGCGGCGGTGGCCTTCCCCGGAATCTTCACACCGGTCCGCTTCGGCAACCGCTTCCTGGTCGACGGCGGACTCTGCAACCCCATCCCCGCCGATGTCGTTCGCGCGCTGGGTGCAGACGTCGTGATCGGCGTTTGTGCCATCCCGGCCATGAACCGATCACGGAGAGAAACCTACATCCCCCTACCCTCAGAAGAAATTCCGACAGCGCAACCGCTACGGGGGCGCTTCACTCCCAAGGGGGTGGAGAGACTACTGAGGGACCTTTGGCCGTTCAACAATACCCCGGAAGACCGGGGAGAGCGCAAGCCGCCGGGGATTTTCAAGGTCTGTGCCCAGAGCGTTGCCATCATGGAAAACCAGATCAACGACCTGCGCCTGGAGTCCAACGATATCGATGTCCTTATCCGCCCGGAACTCGGCGCACTGACACTCCTCGAATTCAACCGCGCCGAGGAGGCGATTCGCGCCGGCGAAGAGGCGACCCACCGCCAGATAGAGAAGATCCGTCGCCTTGTCGAGGTGGATTGAAAGACCGAAGGGGTGTGGTACTCTTTAACTACTTAAAATGACAAACACTTACCAGGAGGTAAAGATGATTGAGCTCATCGAAAAAACCATGCTGGCCGGCATCGGTGCCATCTCCCTCACCCAGAAAAAGGCCGAAGACCTCATAAGCGACCTGCGCAGCCAGTTCAACCTCAGCGAGGAAAAAGGGAGAGAACTTTTCGACAAGCTGCAACAGACGGCCCGGGACAACCAGAAAAAACTCCAGGAGGTTGCCCAGAACGAGGTCGTGGCCGCTTGCGAGCGCCTCGGCCTCGTGACCCGGGATGAATTCGACAAGGTGCGAAAGAAGGTTCAACATTTGGAAAAGCAGCTCAAGGAGGCGGGGAAGTAATCCCCCGACCACTGGCCTCATTTCATGCTGACCTTTTCGCGGATCAACCGCAATATCCGCTCTATCCGGCGTTACCGTGACATCCTCGGAATCCTGATCAAATACGGCTTCGGCCACGTTATCGAGCAGCTCAATATCAACTACTACCTTGAGCTCGGACGCCGCATTGTCACCCTCGGCAGTGCTCCCAAGGAGATCGAGCGCCTCACCCAGCCGGTGCGCCTGCGCCTGGCGCTGGAAGAGCTGGGACCGACGTTCATCAAGTTCGGGCAGATCCTTTCGACCCGCCCCGACGTCATCCCCCGGGAGTATGCCGACGAATTCGGCAAACTCCAGGACACCGTTCCGTCCGGGCCCCTCCCGGAAATTCTGGCGCAACTGGAACGCGAACTCGGCTATCCGGCGCACGAACTTTTCGCCGAATTCTCCCCCCTCCCCATCGCCGCTGCCTCCATTGCCCAGGTTCACCGCGGCCGTCTGCACAGCGGCGAGGAAGTCGTCATCAAGATTCGCCGCCCCGGAATCGAGAAAGTCGTCGAAACCGACCTCGACATCCTGATGGGTCTGGCCTACCTCATCGAAAAGCACATCGCCACCGAGGAAATCTACGACCCCATCGGCATCGTCAAGGAGTTTCGCCGCACCCTGCACCGGGAGATGGACTTCATCCGGGAAGGACACACCATCGATCGCTTTTCCGCCAATTTTGCCGATGACCCGACCGTCCACATACCCCGGGTCTATTGGGACTACACGGGCGAGACGGTTCTGGCCATGGAACTGGTGGAAGGGATCAAAATCACTGACTTGCCGCGTCTCCTCGAGGCGGGGCTCGATCCGCAGACCATCGCCCGCAACGGCGCCAATGCCATCCTCAAGCAGGTCCTGATCCACGGGTTTTTCCACGGCGACCCCCATCCAGGCAACATCTTCATCCTCGAAGGGAACAGGGTCTGTTTCCTCGACTTCGGCATGGTCGGACGGATCGACGAGAATCTCAAGTTCCAGCTGGTCGACCTGCTGATGGCGATCCTGCAGCGGGACGTCGAAAAGGTCATCACCTTGCTCCTCTACTCCGGCGACCTGACCGACGAAATCGACACAAGGAACCTGAGACGCGATCTTTCTGAATTTATCGACGACTATTACGAGATTCCCCTCCAGGAGATCAATGCCGGGCGAATGCTCACCGAATTCATAGAAATACTCAGCTGTTACCGGATCAAATTCCCCTCCGACCTGATGCTGCTCGCCAAGGCGTTGGTCACGATAGAAGGGATCGGACGGCAGCTCGACCCCGAGTTCAACATGATTTCCCACCTCAAGCCCTTCATGGAAACCCTCCTTTCCGACCGGGTGACTCCGGCCAGCATATCCCGGGAGATGGTTCGCACCGTTCAGGCCTATGGCGCCCTGGCAAAAAATCTCCCCCGGGACCTCAAGGAATTCATCAACCGCGTCAACCGCAACAAATTCAAGATTGATCTCGAACACCGCGGCCTCGACAGGCTGATCACCGACCTCGACAAATCGAGCAACCGTCTCTCTTTCAGCCTGTTGATCGCGGCACTGATCGTCGGCTCCTCGCTGATCATGCAGACGGAAAAGGGTCCCCTCATTTTTGGCTTTCCCGTTCTCGGTTTTCTCGGCTACTCCATTGCCGCTTTTCTCGGCCTCTGGCTGGCAATCGCCATCCTTCGCTCGGGACGGCTGTAGCCGCATCCCCCTCCCCTCCTGTGGTCCGCACACCACAACCTGCCTTGCACATTTTCAACACATCCCCTCGAAGCATCATGCCGCAGCCGACTTTCCAACGCATTTTCAAGTACTTAAAAATACACAAATAGCGGGCACATTATTTGCATTCTTTGTAAATATCTAAATATTAAATGCCGTTTCCCGGGAGGATGTTTCCGCCATGATTTATCAATGCACCATCGCTCACTCTGTTTTCATCTCCGGCATCGGCCTCCATTCGGGCCAACGAATCAATATGACCCTGCGACCCGCCGAAGCAAAGACGGGGATTGTTTTTCACCGCTCCGAAGGCGACAGGACCGTTTCCATCGAGGCCATCTCCGCCAATGTGGTCGACACCCGTCTGGCCACCGTTATCGGCAAGGGCGGCCTGAGCGTTTCCACCGTAGAGCACATTTTGGCCGCCCTGACCGCCTGCGGTATCGACAACCTGAACATCGACATTGACGGACCGGAAATCCCCATCATGGACGGCAGCGCCGCCCCCTTCGTGGAACTCATCCAGAAGGCCGGCATCCGCAGCCTCCCCCGGTGCCGGAAGTATCTCTCTATTCGCAAGCCGATTACCCTGATCGAGGGGGAAAAACGGCTCACCATCATCCCCTCGCGCTTCTTCCGCATTACCTACGATATCGCCTTTGATCACCCCTGTATTTCTCTGCAAAATCGTACAGTCAAGGTCACACCTGAGACCTTTCGCAAAGAGATCAGTGCCGCACGCACCTTCGGCTTTCTCAAGGAAGTTGAGTTCCTCAAAGCCAACGGTCTCGCCCGCGGGGGGTCCATGGAAAACGCCATTGTCATCGACGAAAACGCCATTCTCAACCCCGAGGGGCTTCGCTTCCCTGATGAGTTTGTCCGCCACAAGATCCTCGATGCCGTCGGTGATTTCAGTCTCCTGGGCTTCCCAATCCTCGGCCACATCAAGGCCTTCAAGGCCGGGCATGACATCAATCACAAGATGGTGGAAAAAATTCTCTCCACACCCGACAGCTGGAAGCTGGTGGAATTCACCGAAGACGATCTGTGCCTGTCCCTGCAGAATGAATCGCCGGCCTACGCCTCGGAACTGGCCTTCTCCAAGGCCTGAGTCCCCTGATCATCAAGAAAAAAAGGCAGCCTGAGGCTGCCTTTTTTTATGCAAAAACGATCCTTGCGCCTTGCAATAACCATCGTTATCAGCCTATTATTGGGTATTTAGCCTTTGACTCACGAGACAATGCATGACTTCAGATACTCCACCCATCCAAACGGAAAAAACGGAAAGCCGGAAACGCAAACGGGAATGGATCCTGATCTTTTTCATCGTTGTTCTGGTCGTCATCTTTTCCCGCTTTGAAACACAGCTTTTCGAACTGACCTCCAAGTTCCCCCAGTCGAACAGCATTCTGGTGATGGCGTTGATCAACGTCAACATCCTTCTTATCATCCTCTTTCTGTTTCTTATTTTCCGCAATCTTTTCAAACTGATTCTCGAACGACGCCGGGGGACTCCGGGGGCGCGCCTGCGCAGCAAGCTGGTTATTGCCTTCATCGCCCTCTCCCTGGTTCCGACCATGCTTCTCTTCTTCGTCTCGGCGGGATTCATCACCAACTCCATTGAAAACTGGTTCAACTCCCAGATCGAATCCTCCCTGCAGGAATCCCTTGAAGTTGCCCAGACGTACTACAAAAACTCCGCCGCCAACGCCCTCTATTATGCAGAACAGTTGGCGCGAATTGCCAAGGAGAATAAGCTTCTCAACCAGGAAAATCTACCGGCCCTCCGAGAACTCATCAAGCTGAAACAGCAGGAATACAATCTCGGAATAGTGGAGGTCTTCTCCTCGACACTCGAAGAGCTGGTCCGTGCCGCCAACCCGCAGGTCCCGATTGCAGAATTTACTGACCCCGGATCGGACAATATTCGCGAGGCCCTCCAGGGTAACCGCTTTACACGCATCACCCCGATCGGGCGTGCCGACCTGATCAGAGGCATCGTTCCGATCTATTCCAATTGGAACCCCAATGATGTGGTGGGGGTCATGGTGGTCAACTACTACGTCCCCTACTCTCTGGTCAACAAGATGAAGGAGATTTCCACCTCCTTCGAACAATACAAAGAGACCAAACTACTCAAGAAAAAGATCAAAAAAGGTTACGTCATTGTCCTGCTCCTGATTGCCCTGGTGATTATCTTTCTCGCCACATGGTTCGGGTTCCACCTCGCCCGGGGGATTACGGTCCCGATTCAGGAACTGGCGATGGCGACCAACCGCATAGCGGCCGGAGACCTCGACGTGCGCATCGACGTACGCAGCGACGACGAAATCGGTACCCTTGTCGATGCCTTCAACCAGATGACCGCCGACCTGCGCAACGGACAGCAGACGATCAGGGAAGCCAACCGTGAACTGCAAAGTTCCAACTTCGAACTCGACCAGCGGCGGCGGTACATGGAGATCGTCCTCAAAAATGTCACGGCCGGAGTCATCTCGGTGGACAAGCAGGGGAACATCACCACCATCAACAAATCGGCGGAAAAGCTCTTGCGCATCAAACCCGGAAAGGTCATCGGTAAGAATTTCCGTACGGTGGTCAGTAACGAGCACTTGCCGCTGATCAAGGATTTCCTCAAGGACCTGCTCGACTCAGGCAAGGATTCCATTCGCAAGCAGGTCACCATTCCGGTCCAGGACAGCAAGGTGACTCTCCTGGTCAACGTCACCACATTGAGGGACGAAACGGGAGAGTTCATGGGAACCGTCGTGGTATTCGACGATCTGACTCAGCTGCTGAAAGCCCAGCGCATGGCGGCCTGGCGCGAAGTTGCCCGGCGTATTGCCCATGAAATCAAAAACCCCCTGACGCCGATCCAGTTGTCTGCCCAACGGTTGCGTCGGCGTTATCTGGACCGCTTCGGCGAAGACGACCTGGTCTTTGACGAATGCACCATGATGATTATCAAGCAGGTGGACGAACTGAAGAACCTCGTCAACGAATTCTCCAATTTCGCCCGCCTTCCGGCAAGCAACCCGACCCCCAACAACCTCAATGAAATCATCGGCGAGGCCTTGATCCTGTATCAGGAAGGGCACAAGGAGATCAATTTTTCCTTCAGTCCCGATCCTGCCATCCCGGTTTTCAGCCTCGATCGTGACCAGGTCAAACGGGTTTTTATCAATCTGATCGAAAATGCCGTCGCTGCCATCGACGAAGAGGGGACCATCGAGGTCGAATCGAATTACAACCCCGACATGCAGATGGTCACATTTTCCGTGGCCGATAACGGCTGCGGCATCCCGCCAGAAGACAAACCACGCCTGTTCGAGCCGTATTTTTCCACCAAGAAAGCTGGAACCGGTCTCGGCCTTGCCATTGTCTCAACGATAATTTCCGACCACAATGGCTACATTCGTGTCAAGGACAACCACCCGAAGGGGACCAGGTTCATAGTCGAACTTCCGGTGAACGGCGACAATTTGCAGGCCTGACGATCCGGCAAGGGAAGAAATGAAAAATATACTGATTATTGACGACGAAAAAAGTATCCGTGAGAGCCTCAAGGGGATTCTGCAGGACGAAGGGTTCAGGACTCTCTTTGCCGAGAACGGGGAAGAAGGAGTCGCTCTCGTCCGCGAAGAGAACCCGGACCTTGTGCTCCTCGACATCTGGATGCCGGGGATCGACGGCATTGAAGCGCTTCGCCGCATCCGCAGTACGTCTCCCGACCAGCTGGTCGTGATGATGAGCGGCCACGGCACCATTGAAACGGCGGTCAAGGCCACCAAGCTCGGAGCCTTCGATTTCATCGAAAAGCCCCTGTCCCTGGAGAAGGTCCTCCTTGCCATTCAGAATGCCATGAAGGTCGGGCAGCTGGTGGAAGAAAATCGCTCCCTCAAGGCCAAGCTGGCCAAGGAATATGAGATGATCGGCACCAGCGGGCCGATCCTGCAACTCAAGGAGCAGATCGCCATGGCCGCTCCGACCTCCGGATGGGTCCTGATTACCGGAGAAAACGGCACCGGCAAGGAGTTGGTCGCCCGCTCGATTCATGTCCAG